>CAWDYT010000009.1:0-35380 GCA_963806695.1 uncultured Chloroflexia bacterium
CCCCGCAGCCCTCAACCCTTCTGGGACGATCCTCCCTCGGGGAGGATCAGGGACCACGTGAAGAGCCATCATCGTTCGGCACGATCAGCGCCATGGGCTCGGCGTCGTCTGGGGCCGGGGCGACATCCGGGAGTGGACCGCCTGCGATATCCCGAATCAGCCGCGGAAGATGCCGAGCGGCGGCCAGCAGTATCAAAAGGGGAACGAACCACCCCGCCATCGTCGCGAGCGCACCCGACAGCCATTCCATGGTCGTCAGTGTTCCACGGACAGGTTGCAGCGAAAAGAGGGAAGTCGCCGCACCCGCGCGTATTCCAGTGGTGGCTGATCCTTCCTGCCGTAGCCGCCGAATCCGGATGCCCGGCAGCACTCAGGAGCGCTCCTGCACGATGCCGAGGCAATTGTCGCCGGGGTCGATGATCCACGCCATGCGCCCGAAGCCGACATCGGCGATCCCGTCCTGCGTCTTCAGCCCGGGCAGGTCGTAGTCCTCGATCTTGACACCCTTGGCCCGTAGTGCGGCGAGCGTGGCGTCCAGGTCAGGTACCGACCACGCCACCTGGGTCTGGCTATCGGCCGTTCCAACAGTGCTCTTTGAGACGGCGAGCCTTGTGTCGCCGCCGCAGCTGAACTCGATCGCACCCTCGCGTTCCAGGAGGATGGGAAGGCCGAGCTTCTCGTGGTAGAACTCGCGCGCCGCTTCGAGATCGGTCGCCAGAAGGACCGGACGGATCGGACTGTTGGCCAGCATGGCGGGGCTCCGTAGCGGCATCGGCTGCTGCGCCCCAGCCTACGCTTGCGGCACTGGCGTGTACACGCGCGGCCTCGTCCGCCGCGACGCCTTTGTGGTGCGATTTTCACGTGCGCGAACCGCGGCTGAATGCCGGTCCCCCATGCTCTCGGCGATACGCGCCATTGCTGATCATGGCCCCGGGCGTCCGCGCGTACCTATCGCCGGGGCCTTCCTTCCTTCCTTCTTCTGAGGTTCCCGATAGTCCCCGTGCCCTGGGTAGCAATCAACGTCAGCGGTGATCGCCTACACGCTGGGCGGGTGGCCCGCCGTGATCGGCGGTCTCAGCGGGCTGTGGCTCATCGGGATCGCCCTCGACGGCATAAACGTCCGCGCGGCGGGAGTATCCCGCCCGATGAGGATGGGCTAACCGCGGGTCGAGTCCGTGGGCGGCCAGGTACCCCACTCCTAGGCGGCACGGCCCGGCACGGCTCGGACGCGATGAGTCGCCCTATCCGGTCACGGGCTGGAATTAGTCGAGGCCCGGAGGTTGCGCGGTCATACGCGCAGGGCAGCCCTCCGGGCCTCGTTCGCACCCCCTGGCGAACAGCCGTATCGGCGGCGCTATGGTCTGAGCTCGCTCCGCGTGCGTCGGATCGCAGACAGCATCTCAGGGTCCGCTCCGTCGCGCGCGATCCTGTCCTCGAGGGCACCCAGCAACTGCGACCATGCGCCCTCGGATGCGCTGCCGCGTATGAGGGTCGCGGGTCTTGATCAGCGCACTGGTGCCGCTGACCATGATGGTACGGAGGCGGAGCTGATCGGTCCCCATCGTATGGCCCGTGGGGAGCGAGGCCGGCTCCTCCGCTCGCTCTCGCTCCGGCCCCTCTCCTGTAGTCACGTGCGCCCGGCTCGACGCTGGCGCGTACCGCCCGCGAGCCAGCGCCGCAGGCTGTCCGCGGTCTCCACGTCCTTTCGGCGGGTCCGCACGCGCTTTGGTCGGGAGCCGACGGGCCTCGGGTGCGGTCGGCTGCGCTTCTGGTGTCCTTGCCTTGCCATGTCTCGCCCACAGTCGATTGCCGGCGGACGAGGGACCGCCCACCACCGTCATGGTGTTGACGAAACCCGGGTGTGTCATTACGGTTTTGTCATGGCGGGCAGAAAGGCGCCCCCACGACGCGTGCTGGTGCTGGCCGATCAGCCGGTCATGGTCGAGGTTATCGCCCTGACCCTCAACCACGGCGAGTTCGTGACCCGAAACGCGCCGAATCTCGACGAGGCCAACGCCATCGTCCGCGAATGGCGCCCGGACGTCGCGGTCATCGACATGGACCTTGGGGCGAGTCTCCTGCGCGAGCTGAAGCCGCGAACGGCCGGCGCCCCGGCCACCCCGATTCTCGCCCTCACCCGGCGAGGCGATCTCCAGCACAAGCTGGACGCGTTCGATCAGGGCGTCGACGACGTCATGACGGTGCCGTTCTCACCCGAGGAGCTGCTGGCCCGCGTCGTCGTGATCACCAGGCGGGCGTATGGCGCCGGCAGCGGGGTTGTCTCGACGATGAGGGTGGGCGAGATCGAGATCGACATCCTGAACCGGCAGGTGCGTGCGGGAGGTTCGACCCCGCACCTGACCGCGATCGACCAGAGCCTCCTGTACGTGCTCGCTGCCAACGCTGGGCGCGTGCTGACGCGCGAGGACATCCTCGACGCGGTGTGGGGTCCGGACTTCGTGGCGGAGAGCAACATCGTCGACCGCCACATCCGTGTGCTGCGCGCAAAGCTGCAGAACGACTGGCGCCGTCCGCGGTACATCGCGACCGTCCCAGGACAGGGGTATCGCTTCGTCGCGACGACGCAGGGGGACGACTCGCCGTCCTAGGGCCGAACGCCCGAGCCCGCAGTGTCCTGTTGGCGGTATTGGCCCAGCAGCCGATGCTCCTCCTCCCTGCGCGGGAACTTGAAGAACACCAGCGTTGCGCCCACGACGACGGCGACGATGCCGGCCAGGCACGCCCATTGGTCGCCCCCTAGCCAACCGGCAACGAATCGAGGGGCACTGCGCTGTCCCCCCTAGGGCACGGGGTAGGCCTCGGCGCAGTGACCCTCGAGTGGTGCGCAAATGCAACTGTCGTGCCGGATCAGGGCCGACTCCCTGCGCGGCTGCACGGGGATCCAGCGGTCACGTGCCGGACCGGGGAGGGGCCCATCGCGCGTGCGTATACTGGCCGCCCGCGGCGGCTCCATCGGCAACTGCTGCCGCGCGCAGCGCAGAGGGAACATGTCGAACGAGTACCCGTACAACGGGCGGCTGAGCCGCTGGGACGAGGTCGCCCCCGGGCTGGCGATCGTCGGCGTGCAGGCGCTGGAGGATCCGTTCCCATTCGCGGCCGGGCAGTACGCCACCCTCGGCCTGATGGGCACCGAGAAGCTCGTCCAGCGTCCGATGAGCGTGTCGTCGTCGGCCGACGACCTCAGTGAGTACGAGTTCTTCATCCGCCGCGTCGAGGGCGGGGGATTCACGCCGCTGCTGTGGGAGCGATCGGTCGGGGACGCGATCAACATCAAGGGTCCGAAGGGCAAGTTCCTTCTCCAGGACGACGGCCGCCGCGCCCTGTTCGTCGCGTCGGGGACCGGGCTCGCACCGTTCATCAGCATGATCGAGACGCTCCGATCCCGGGGCCAGTCGCGCGACATCGTGCTGCTCCACGGCGTGAGCTACGACTACGACCTGGCCTGGCGCAAGCAGCTGACCGACCTCGAGCAGGGCGACGGCTTCCCGTTGCGCTACGTGGCCACCGTGTCGCGCCCGCAGGGCAGCCCGACCTGGACCGGCTGCACCGGACGCGTCGAGACGATCGTGGAGTCGCAGCTCGACGAGCACGAGCTGACGCCGGAGACCGCCACGATCTACCTGTGCGGCAACCCGGAGATGATCACCGCCGTGGATGAGATCGCGACGGTTCGTGGCTTCCCGCCCGAACAGGTGCGGAAGGAGCTGTACTGGCCCAAGGGCAGGAGCCACTGACCGCCGCATGACCGCTGACGGCCGCTCCTACCTGACGACGGCGATCTTCTACCCGTCGCCCAAGCCGGCGCTGCACTCGATGTTCGAGGCCATCGGCGCGGACATGATCGCTCGCTACCGCCGCCTGCTCGGCGAGGACGTGCGCTTCCTCACCGGTCTCGACGAGCACTCGGCGAACGTCGAGCGCGACGCCCGTGCCCAGGGAATCGACCCGCATGCGCTCATCGATCCGTGGGCCGCGGAGTGGCGGGCCACCTTCGAGCGCTACGCGATCAGCTTCGACCGATTCATCCGCACCACCGACGCCGATCACGCCGAGGCGGCCGCCGAGATGGTCCGTCGCGCGCAGGCGACCGGCGACGTCTACCAGGGCGTGTACGAGGGCTGGTTCTGCACCGGCTGCAACGAGTTCAAGACCGATCAGCAGCTGGTGGACGGGCGCTGCCCGGATCACCCGACGCTGGAGCCGGTGTGGCTCGAGGAGTCGAACTACTTCTTCCGCCTGTCGGCCTACCAGGAGCGGCTCGAGCGCCTGTATGCGGACAACCCGTCGTTCTGCGAGCCGGAGCACTTCCGCAACGAGGTCCTCGGCTGGCTCAGGGAGGGCCTGCGGGACTTCAGCATCAGTCGATCCGGCGCGACCTGGGGCATCCCGTTCCCGGGCGACCCGGAGCACCGGATCTACGTCTGGTTCGACGCCCTCACCAACTACGTCACCGGGGCGGGCTTCCCGAATGACGCCGAGGCGTTGTCACGCTGGTGGCCGGCGGACCTCCACGTCATCGGCAAGAACATCACCCGCTTCCACTGCCTGTACTGGCCGGCGATGCTGATGAGCGCCGGGCTGCCGCTGCCGACGCAGGTCTTCGCCCACGGCTTCATGCTCGACCGCGGGCGAGAAGATGAGCAAGACGACCGGCAACGTGCGCGACCCGGACGAGACCGCCGCCACCTTCGGGGTGGACGGCGTCCGCTACATGGTCCTGCGCGAGGTGCCGTTCGACCGCGACGCGGACGTCTCGACCGAGGCGTTCGTGCGTCGCTACAACGCGGACCTCGCCAACGACCTCGGCAACCTGGTGAACCGGACGGTCAGCATGGCCGGCGATACCTGGACGGCCAGCTTGCCCCCGGTGGCCGATGCGACCGATGCCGGCCGATGAGGCGATCGCCGAGGTCGCCGCCCGCGTGGTGGCCGCCTACGTCGAGCGCGATGGAGCCGCTCCACCTCGACGAGGCGCTGGCGGCCATGATGGAGCTTGTCGGCGCGGCCAACGGCTACGCCGAGGCGCAGGCGCCGTGGGCGCTCCACAAGGCGGGGGAGACCGATCGTGTCGGCCAGGTGCTGGCCGTCATGGCCGAGGCGTGCCGGATCGTCGGCCACCTGCTCGCGCCCGGCGGCGCCCGGCGCGGCGCGCCGGATCCACGAGCAGCTCGGCGTCCCGCCGCCGTACGACGAGCGTGGGGCCGGCGGTCCGGGCCTCGACGTCGCTCGCCGCGTGGGGCGCGGCGTCCGCGGACCGGCAGACCGGCACCGCCGATCCGATCTTCCCGCGGGTGGAGCTGGAGGTCGCGGGCTGAGCCGTCGGCGCGGCCCCCAGCGCCTGCCCGGGGATCGTCGACTCGCACGCCCACCTCCAGCACGAGCGCTTCGATGCCGACCGCGAGGCGGTGCTCGATCGGGCGCGGGCCGCCGGGCTCGCGCGCATCCTGGTCCCGGGCTGGGACCTCGCCTCGTCGGAGGCCGCGCTCGCGCTGGCGGCCCGTCATCCGGATCTGCTCGACGCCGCCGTGGGGGTTCATCCGCACCACGCCGCCGCGCTCGACGCGCCGGACTGGGCGCACCTCGAGCGCCTTGCCGGCGAATCCGGGACGCGGGCGATCGGCGAGATCGGGCTCGACCACCACCGCAACCTGTCACCGCCCGACGTCCAGCGCGACGCCTCGAGCGGCAGCTCGACCTCGCCGCCGCGCACGGACCTAGCCGGTGCTCGTCCACGACCGCGAGGCCCATGAGGTCATCGTGATGGCGCTCCTCGCGGCATCGGATCGAACCGGACGCACCGTGCGTGGCGTGCTCCATGCGTTCTCCGGCGACGCGGCCATGGCCGCGCGGCTGGTCGAGGCGGGATACCTGATCAGCTTCGCGCTGCCGGTCGCCTTCCGGTCGGCGCACGGCCCCCGCGACGCGGCTCGGACGCTGGAGGACAGCACCTTCGTGGTCGAGACCGACGCGCCGTACCTCGGCCCGGATCGGGAGGCAGCGCAACGAGCCGACGACGGCGCTGCGAGTCGTCGCCGAGCTCGCCCGGCTGCGCGGCGTAGAGCCCGAGGCCCTCGTCGCGCCCATTCGGGCCGCGTACGGGTCCCTCGTCGGCTAGTCACCCGGCGAGCGAGCGCCTGCGCGAGGGGCAGGCGGGGCTGGCACGCCGGTTGCATCTGGACCGCAGCCGATGGCAAGCGCCATCGACAACGTGTCCACAAGGAGGAGGGTCCCACCATATGGGCCAGGTCAACGTCAACACTGGCGGCACCGAACCGGCTGGCGAGCCGGCCGGCAGCAGCAGCGCCGGGTTCATCCTCGGCATCATCGTGGCCATCATCGTGATCGCCGCGCTCGTGTACTTCCTCGTGCTCAATGGAGGCGATGGGGACACCGACCCGGCAACAGACACGAACGGCGGCGGCGATACCGGCGGGGAGTCCCAGCCGGCCACCGATGACGGCGGCGGCGAAGTCGCGCCCAGCGGCTGGATCCTCGTCAACCGCGCCTGACTCACCACTCGAACCGCCAGCACGCGGCGCCCGGCTTCGGCGCGGGCGCCGCGTTCGTGTGCGCGCGAAATCGGTTGACATCTCGCGATGGCGAGTGCTACTTTGGCGTTAGCACTCTCGACGGTTGAGTGCCAGTTCGACGGTCCCGATCCAAACCAGGGGTCGAGGCAGCCGCGACGGCGCTCCTGACGAGAAGCAAACGTTCATCAGCACCAGAGCGCATCGGTTTGCGCACGCAAGGAGGCATCACGCACTCATGACCACCACGGTCAGCGGCACGGCCACCGGGCTCAAGCCCCTGGGGGACCGCCTTGTCGTCAAGCCCACGCCGCGCGAGGAGATGACCAAGAGCGGCATCGTCCTGCCGGACACCGCCAAGGAGCGCCCGCAGGAGGGCACGATCCTGGCCGTCGGCCCGGGTCGCACGCTCGACGACGGCATCGCGCGAGCCGATGGAGGTCAGCGAGGGCCAGAAGGTCCTCTTCCAGAAGTACGCCGGCACCGAGTTCAAGCTCGACGAGGAGGAGCTCCTGATCCTGTCCCAGAAGGACATCCTGGCCGTCATCGAGTAGCGGCCGCCATCAGACGACCGATGCGCCGCGCTGTGCGCGGCGACCACCAAGGAGGAACCGAAGAACCGTGGCGAAGCAGCTGCTGTTCGAGGAAGAGGCGCGTCGCTCCCTGAAGCGCGGCGTCGACAAGATGGCCGATGCCGTCAAGGTCACGCTTGGGCCGAAGGGCCGCATACGCTCTCCTCGACAAGAAGTTCGGCGCACCGACGATCACCAACGACGGTGTGACCATTGCCCGCGACATCGAGCTCGAGGACCCGTACGAGAACATGGGTGCTCAGCTGCTCGAGGAGGTCGCGACCAAGACCAACGACGTCGCCGGCGACGGCACCACGACCGTCGATCGTGCTCGGCCCAGGCCATCATCACCGAGGGCCTGAAGAACGTCACCGCCGGCGCGAGCCCGATGGGCCTGAAGCGCGGCATCGAGAAGGGCGTCGAGGCCATCGTCGAGGAGATCAAGCGCCTCAGCAAGCCGGTCGAGACGAAGGACGACATCGCGCACATCGCCGCCATCAGCGCGCCGGGACTCCGAGATCGGCAACCTGATCGCCGAGGTGATGGAGAAGGTCGGCAAGGACGGCGTCGTCACGGTCGAGGAGTCGCAGGGCCTGAAGCTCGACGTCGGAGTACGTCGAGGGCATGCAGCTCGACCGCGGCTACATCAGCCCGTACTTCGTCGACCTCGACGGACGGCGGCAAGCTCGAGGCGACCCTCGACACCCCGTACGTCCTCGTCACCGACAAGAAGATCAGCGCGGTGGCGGACATCCTGCCGACGCTGGAGAAGACGGTCCAGACCGGCCGCCCGCTCCTGATCATCGCCGAGGACGTCGACGGCGAGGCGCTCGCGACCCTGGTCGTCAACAAGCTGAAGGGCACGATCAACGTGCTGGCCGTCAAGGCGCCGGGCTTCGGCGATCGCCGCAAGGCGATGCTCGAGGACATCGCCACGCTGACCGGTGCTCGTGTGATCAGCGAGGAGGTCGGCCGCAAGCTCGACAGCGTGCAGCTCGAGGACCTCGGCCAGGCGCGTCGCGTCACGGCCAACAAGGACGCGACCACGATCGTCGAGGGCAAGGGCGACGCGGATGCGATCAAGGCTCGCATCAGCCAGATCAAGCTCCAGATCGAGGACACCACCTCCGACTTCGACCGCGAGAAGCTCCAGGAGCGGCTCGCCAAGCTGTCGGGCGGTGTCGCGGTGCTCAAGGTCGGCGCGGCCACCGAGGTCGAGCTGAAGGAGAAGAAGCACCGCATCGAGGACGCGCTGTCGGCGGCCCGCGCCGGCGTCGAGGAGGGCATGGTCGCCGGTGGCGGCTCGGTCCTCGTCCACGCCACTGCCGTCGCTCGACAAGCTCGAGGTGCTCGGCGACGAAGCGATCGGCGTGAACATCCTCCGCCGCGCGCTCGAGGAGCCGCTGCGCCAGATCGCGATCAACGCCGGCCAGGAGGGCTCGGTCGTGGTGGAGCGCCGTCCGCAAGATGAAGCCCGGCAGCGGATACGACGCCGCCAAGCGGCGAGTACGGCGACCTGTTCGCCTGGGGCATCATCGACCCGGCCAAGGTCACGCGCTCGGCGCTCGAGAACGCCGCCAGCGTGGCGGCCCTGCTCCTGACCACCGAGACGGTCATCACCGACCTCCCGGAGAAGCAAGGCGCGATGCCCGGCATGCCGCCTGGCGGCGGGATGGACTTCTAGAGGGTCCGATAGCGCCCGTCGGTGTTCGTCACCGTCGGCCACCGTCGAACCGCTCCGACAAGGCGGGCTCCCATCCGTGGGAGTCCGCCTTGTCCTATAGCAGAAGCTTCTCCAGCCGGGGCAGGACCAGCTCGAGCGTCCGCAGCGACACGCCCACGAAGGCCAGGGTCAGCACGATGATCCACGTGACCGTTCCGGAGTCTTCCAGGCCGTCACGCACCGCGCGCCCGACGATCAGTGTCATGAAGCCGTCGACCACCATGAACGCGGCAAGGACGAACACGAGCTCGAGCGCTGTCACATCGGCGATCCAGCCTCAACGAGGTCGATCGGCGGCGGTAGGGATTCATCACGACGCGGCCGGCGGACGGATGGTCCGCTCCAGGTCGTCGAGTCGCCGTCGGATGGCGGCGGTTCGCTCCTCCTGCTCGGCGAGCAGTGCCCGGACGGCGAGGATGGCACCACGCGGCTCGTCGATCGCCGCCTCGAATCGAGGCTTCTGAGGTGGCGCCAGGAACACGTTCGCGATGAAGCCGGTGAGCACACTGAACAGGCCGATGCCGGCGAGCAGAAGGAACACGCCGATCACCCGGCCGCCCTCCGTCACCGGGAAGCGATCCCCGTATCCGACCGTGGTGATGGTCACGATGCCCCACCACAGGGCGTCCCCGGCGGAGCGGATATTCGCCGCTTCAGCAGCGCCCTCCACGTAGTAGATCGACGCGCCGGCCGTCTCGAGCACGAACAGGACCAGGAAGAGCGTGAGGAGGAAGGTGGCCGATGCCCGCGCCTCGACCAGGTCGCCCAGGAGCCGCCTGCCGCCGTAGGCCCGCATGAGGCGCACGACCCGGATGATGCGGAAGACCCGCAGGAATCGGAGCAGCGGGAGGCAGGCACCCAGGTCCGCCCAACCCTGGCCTCGCACGAAATACCCGGTCCGTGATTTGGCCGTGAGGAAGCGATACGCGAAGTCGAAGACGAAGATCGGGGTCAGGATGGCTTCCATGACCAGGACCACGTCCTGGGCCGGCCCTCCTTCACCGCTCACGATCCTCGCGAAGATCAGGAAGAGCAGGTTGAACGCGGACATGACGGAGAGGAGGAGGATGAAGACCTCGTAGCCGATGCCCTTCAGCTCACGATGCTGGCCGTTCGCCATGGCTCACTCCTTTGTGCTCGGTCGGCGCCGGCGCGGGGTCCTGTGCCGCGCCCCGCCGCGATGATCGCACCCGCACGCGCCAAGATTCCGGTGCGGCCGGCGTAGGATGCGCAGATGGGACCGGTCCGGCAGCTGATCGTCGTCGCCTTCGCGATCATCCAGGCCATCCTTGGCGCTCGGATTCTGCTCGATCTCGGCGTGCTGCCGATGGACATGCCGTTCGTCGACTTCATCGAGCCCGCCTCGAACGCGCTGGCCGCGCCGGTCGTGGCGCTCGCGGAGCGGTTCGGGGCCGAGGCGCCCGGCTTCGGGGCCGGGGTCGACCCGGCCATCGTGACGGCCCTCATCGGGTGGTCGCTGATCGAGGTCGTCGTGCTGATGGTGGTCGGTCGCCGCTGACGTCGGACACCGGCGAGGGAACTGCTCGCACCCAAATCGCTCATGCCGGGCAGCACGATCTGACCATGCGCGCACGTATGACGCCGTCGTACACTCGTCGCGTAGCGACCATGCCACGCAGGAAGGACTTATGCCCGGCCACCTTCGTCGTCGTAGTCTCGCTCTCACCGCCGCCCTGACCCTCGGCCTCCTGGCCGGCATGCTCCCGCAGCCGACGCTGGCTGCAGCACCGAGCCTGTCGGCAGCGATCGTCAAGGACGGGCTGAGCATCCCGTGGGACGTCGCCTTCCTGCCCGACGGGCAGATGCTCGTGACTGAGCGCATCGGTCGCGTCCGTGTCTACGCCCACGGCTCGCCGGGAGCCCCGCTAGTCCGAACGATCGGCATTCCGAGCGTCTGGCAGTCCGGCGAGGCCGGCCTGATGGGCATCGCGGTCGACGTCGACTACGCCTCGAACCGCTTCGTGTACGTCTGCGCCTCGCGTCGCCACGGCACCGCCGCCGCCGTCAACGAGGTGATCCGCTACAGCATTCGAAGCGACGGCACGTGGGGCGGCGCGAGGGTGCTCGTGACCGGCATGCGCGCCGCGAACATCCATAACGGCTGCGCTGTCGAGATGTCGCGCGACGGCAGGCTCTGGGTCAGCATGGGCGACGCGAGCAACCAGTCGCTCCCGCAGAATCGAAACAGCCTGAACGGCAAGATCCTGCGCATGAACCGGGACGGCGGAACCCCCGGCGACAACCCGGTCATCGGTGGCACGCGCAACATCGTGTACTCGATGGGGCACCGCAACCCCCAGGGCCTGGCCATCCGCCCGGGGACGAACCAGGTGTACGCGGTCGAACACGGCCCCGATCGCGACGACGAGATCAACCTCCTCGTCGCGGGCGGCAACTACGGGTGGCCGTGCTATACGGGCGCCGGGAACGCGTTCAACAACCTCGGCGGCACCTGCAAGGCGGCCTCGTCGTACCGCAACCCGCTGTGGTCTTCCGGGGCGCCAACGCTGGCGACCTCCGGCGCCACGTTCGTGGCCAGCTCGCAGTGGGCGGACTTCAACGGCAGCCTGTTCGTGAGCACGCTGAAGGAGTCCGACGTCCGCCGCTTCTCGATCAATTCGGCCGGCACCTCGCTCGGCGGACCGGCCACGCTCTTCAACGCGGCCTGGGGCCGGATTCGCGCCTCGGTGCTCGGACCGGGCGGGCAGCTGTACCTGACGACCTCGAACGGCTCCAACGACAAGGTGATTCGGATACGGCCGGCTGCCACCTCGGTCGGCCGGGTCGCGGGAGCGAATCGCTTCGCCACCGCGGCAGCGCTCAGCGCTTCTGCGTATCCATCCGGCGCGACTGACGTGATCATCGCCACCGGCGCGGACTTCCCCGATGCCCTGGCCGGCGGCGCGGTGGGCGGTCGGCTGAACATGCCGATCCTGCTCGCGCTCCGCAGCGAGCTACCCAGCCCGACGCGCGCCGAGCTGGATCGGCTCAACCCGCAGCGCATCTGGGTGCTCGGTGGAACCGGGGTGATCAGCGACGCGGTGCGCAACGCGCTCGTGCCATACGCGTCGTCGGGGCAGGTGACCCGCGTCTTCGGCGCGGACCGGTACGCGACGGCGGCCGAGATCAGCGAGCGCTGGTACGCGCCGGGCGTTGCGGCCGCCTTCGTGGCGGTCGGCACGAACTTCGCGGACGCCCTCGCGGGAACGCCGGCGGCCGCGATGCGCGACTCGCCGCTGCTGCTCGTGCGGAGCGGCGCCATCCCGTCGTCCACGGCGGCCGAGCTCGACCGCCTGAACCCGCAGCGGATCTACATCCTGGGTGGGACGGGGGTGATCGGGAGCACCGTCGCCTCGCAGCTCGACGCGTACACGACCGGGCCGGTGACTCGCCTGGCCGGGCCGGACCGCTACGCCACAGCCGCGGCGATCATCCGCGCCTTCTGGTCGAAGGTGCCGAGCGTCTACGTGTCGAGCGGTGTGAACTTCCCCGACGCGCTTGCCGGTGGTGCGGTGGCCGGCCGGCAGAACCTCCCGATGCTGCTGTCCGGCAAGGGCGACGTGTCGCTCCACATCGGCCAGGAGGTCCTGCGGCTGTCGCCGCGCCGGGTCACCATGCTCGGCGGGACAGCAGCCCTCACGTCGGCGGTCGAGACGAGGCTCAAGCGCCTGGTCGCATCGCCGTAGGAGATTTGTCGAGCCGCACGCGCATCGGTTCGTCGTAGGGTTCGAGCGACGCCACGGAGGCGCCGCCGAGCAGGAGATGGACCGATGCGCTACGTGCTCTTCAACTGGGTGAGCCCCGAGGACGCTGCTGACTGGGCATCCTGGACGCCCGAGCAGCAGGAGGCGGACGTGCAGCGCCACCTCGAGTGGTTCGCGAAGCACCGAAACCACATCGTCGGCGGGGAGGAGCTCGACGACCCGAGGCGGGTGAAGACCCTGCGCCGCGGGCGGCAGGGCGAGGGCGTCGTGGTCACTGACGGGCCGTATATCGAGAGCAAGGAGATCCTGGGCGGCTTCGTCGTCCTCGAGGCGGCGAGCATGGACGAGGCGGTCGCGATCGCCTCCGACTGGCCCTCGCTGACCAGCCAGCAGAACGCCACGGTCCAGGTCCAGCCTGGGTTCGTCCGCGACTGAGCTTCAGCTTGGCACGCCCGATGCAAACGCACAGCGCATGGAACTGATCGTCGCCCTCATCGTGCTCGCGGTGGGCGTCTCACTGGAGGCCACACGGCCCTCGATCGAGGTCGTCCGGGTTCACTCCCGCCGCCGCTGACCGCACCGGGCGAGCGCAGGGGATCGGGCTAGAATCGGGGCCATGCCCCCCGATGCCCCCGCGCCAACCGCTGCACGCCCCGGTCTCTCGGCGAAGGAGATCCTCGAGCGCCTGAATCCGCCCCAACGTGAGGCGGTGTCGCACCTCACCGGGCCGCTGCTCATCCTGGCAGGCGCCGGGAGCGGCAAGACGCGTGTGTTGGCGCACCGCGTCGCGTACCTCGTCGCCACCAGCTACAAGCCGTGGCAGATCGTGGCCGTCACATTCACGAACAAGGCTGCGGGCGAGATGCGCGAGCGCATCGCGGGGCTCATCGGCGAGGACGCCGCGCGCGAGGCCACGATCGGCACCTTCCACGCGATCTGCGCCCGCGTCCTGCGCCGCGACGGCCAGCACATCGGTCTGACGCGCTCGTTCACCATCTATGACCGCGCCGACCAGGTGGCGCTGGTGAAGAGCGTCCTGCGCCGCCTGGACCTCGACGAGAAGCGCTTCAGCCCGAATGGGATGCTGGCCTGGATCGGGCAACGCAAGGACGAGCTTGCCGACGTGGCGACCGCTCTGCGCCAGGCGGCGAACTACTACGACGAGACGGCCGCGCGCGTCTACGAGGCGTACCAGCGTCAGCTGGCCGAGGACGACGCCGTCGACTTCGACGACCTGCTCATGCGGACGGTGAACCTGTTCGAGGAGCACCCCGAGGTGCTGGCCAAGTACCAGGCGCGATGGCAGCAGATCCTTGTCGACGAGTACCAGGACACGAACCGCGCCCAGTACCTGATCTGCCGTCACCTGGCGGCGAAGCATCGCAACCTGTCCGTGGTCGGCGACGACGACCAGTCGATCTACTCGTGGCGCGGCGCCGACCTGCGCAACATCCTCGACTTCGAGGCCGACTACCCCGACTGCAAGGTCGTCAAGCTCGAGCAGAACTACCGCTCGACCCAGACGATCCTCGACGCCGCGCACGCGGTCGTCAGCCGCAACGCGGGACGCAAGGACAAGCGCCTGTGGACCGATCGCGGAACGGGGTCCCAGATCACCCTGTTCGACGCGTACAACGAGTACGAGGAGGCCGAGTTCGTCGCCCGCCAGGTGGAGAAGCTGGTCGGGACAGGACGGCGCGGCGGGATGACGGCGCTGCTCACCAGCCGGGCCGACGACGAGGACGGCTCGCTCCGGTACGGCGACGTCGCCGTGACGTATCGGATCAACGCCCAGAGCCGCGTGATCGAGGAGTCGTTCATGCGCTTCGGCATCCCGTACCAGCTCGTCGGCGGCGTCCGCTTCTACGAGCGCCGCGAGGTGAAGGACGCCCTGGCCTACGCTCCGGCTGGCCCGCAACGCGGCGGATCGGGTCGCGCTGGCGCGGATCATCAACGTGCCCGCGCGGGGGATCGGCGCGAAGACGGTCGAGGAGCTGAACGCCTGGGCCGAGAGCCGCGGCGTCAGCCTCTGGCAGGCGGTCGTGGACGCCGGCGCAGAACCCGAATCTCGTTCCGCGTGCCCGCGCTCAGCTGGCGGCCTTCGCCGAGCTCATGCAGGGACTGATGACGATGGCCGCGACCGAGCCGCCATCGGCCATCTTCGACGCGGCGCTCGAGCGCTCCGGGCTCCAGGCGGCGATCCAGGACGGCACCGAGGAGGGCGAGGAGCGCTGGGCGAACGTGCTGGAGCTGCGGGGCCACGCCGCCGAGTTCGACGAGATCGCGCCGCCGGAGGGCCTCGCGCGGTTCCTCGAGGAGGTCGCGCTGGTCTCGCGACCAGGACGAGCTGACCGAGGCGCCCGATCGCGGTCACGCTGATCACGCTGCACGCCGCGAAGGGGCTGGAGTTCCCGGTCGTCTTCATCGTCGGCCTGGAGGAGGGACTGCTGCCGCACCGCCGCGCGCTCGAGGACGAGCGCGAGCTGGAGGAGGAGCGGCGCCTGGCCTACGTGGGGATGACGCGCGCCAAGGACCGGCTCTACCTGGTCCACGCCCACCATCGCTCGACCTACGGCGTCGGCGCCCAGGCCGATCCGTCCCGCTTCCTGGCCGAGCTGCCGGAGGACCTGCTGGCCGCGGAACGCTCGGCGGCCCCGTTCCGGCGCGGTGGCGAGCGCTGGGCCGGCACCGACGACGAGGGCGGCTGGCTGCCGTCGGGCTACCGCTCGCCGATCCGGGGCCGGGTCAGCGAGCCACTGCGACCGATCACCCTGCCCGACCTGTCGGCCCCGGCACCGCGGGCGGTCGGCGGCAGGCTGGACGCCGCACGCGAGCGGGTGGCATCGGCAAGCTACGAGGGCGCGACGGTCGACCTCGGCAGCGGCACCTTCTCCGCACCGGGTGCCGGTGACGCGAAGGGCGCCGAGGAGGAGCCGTCGTGGCGCGCCGGTGACCGCGTCTCGCACCGCCGCTTCGGTGACGGCATCGTGGTCAGCAGCCGGATCGTGAAGGGGGACGAGGAGGTCACCGTGGCGTTCGTGGGCGAGGGCGTGAAGCGGCTGATCGCCGCGTACGCGGGCCTCGAGCGGATGGCGTGAGCCGATGCCCACGCAGGAACTGATCGACGACCTGGCCGCGGCGCGATCCGGCTTTCTCGCGACGCTCGACGCCATCGACCCGGGCCGGCGCGACAGTCCCGGGCTGGTCGGCGAGTGGGGCGCCCGGGAGGTGGTCGCCCACCTCGGCTACTGGGCCGGGCGCGTGGTCGACGTCATCCGTGCGCTCGAGGACGGGCGCGTGGAGGAGGCGTACGAGGGACAGCCGCCGGTCGACGAGGTGAACGAGACGGTCGCCCGCGTTGCCCGCGAGACGGATCTCGCCACGGTGCGCAAGCGCGAGGCGGCATCGGTCGAGGCGCTGGTGACGGAGCTGCGCCGGATGGACTCGGCGCTGCTCGACGATCCGCTGCCAAGCGGCGCTCGGCTCGAGGCGCTGGTGCGCGAGGACGGGCCCGATCACTACCGGCAGCACACCGAGGACCTCCTGCACGCGCTGGAGGGAACCGCCCGTGCGTGAGGAGCTGCTGGCGGCACTGGACGATGCGCGCGCCGACTTCCTCGACGCGCTGGCCGCCGTCGACGCCGACCTCGTCACGGTCCCGGGAGTGATGGACGACTGGAGCGTGCGCGACCTCGTCGTGCACGTGGCCTTCTGGGCCGACCACGCGGCCGGCGCGCTCGACCTCGCCACGGCGGGACGCGGCGAGGAGTTCGCGTACTCCAGCGCCCAGACCGATGCGATGAACGCGCGCGTCCTGGAGGACGGTCGCTCGGTGTCGCCGGCCGATGCGCTGGCCCGCGAGGAGGCGGCGTTCGCCGGACTGCGCGAGCGAGTGGCCGCCCTCGATCCCGCGTTGCTCGAGCACCGGCTCGGCAACGGCGACACGGTCGCGGACGTGATCCGCTACGACGGTCCCGACCACTACGCCGAGCACACGGCTCACCTCCGCGCCTGGTTCGGGCGGACGACGACGGCGGACGACGATGCGGGCGACGACGCGGACGCCTGACTGACGATGGCAGCCACCGAACCGGCCGGCCGAGCGGCGGAGCTGCGCACGCTGCTGGAGGAGGCGAACCACCGCTACCACGTCCTCGACGCGCCGACGATGAGCGACCGCGAGTACGACCTGCGGTTCCGCGAGCTCGTCGACCTCGAGGCCGCGCACCCCGAGCTCATCACGCCGGACTCACCGACCCAGCGCGTGGGAGCACCGGTCGAGGGCGGCTTCCCTCCGGTTCGGCACCAGGTGCCGATGCTCAGCCTCGGCAACGCCTTCGGGGCCGACGAGCTGCGGGAGTTCGACGCACGCGTCCGGCGCGGACTGGGGCTCGGTCCGGACGATTCGCCGGTCCCGTACGTCTGCGAGCTGAAGATCGACGGGCTGGCGATCAGCCTGCGCTACGAGGGTCGGCGCTTCGTGCGTGGCGCGACGCGCGGCGACGGCACAGCCGGCGAGGACGTGACCGCCAACCTGCGGACGGTGCGCGCCATCCCGGTGACCTTGCGCGAGGATCCGCCCGGCGAGACCCTCGAGGTGCGCGGCGAGGTGTTCATGCCGCGCGGCGCCTTCGCGGCGCTCAACGAGCAGCTGCGAGCGCGAGGGCAAGCCCCTGTACGCCAACGCTCGGAACACCACCGCCGGCACCGTGCGCCAGAAGGATCCGGCCGTCACCGCCAGCCGCCGCCTGTCGCTGTGGACCTACCAGCTCGTCGGCGCGCACGGGCTCGAGACGCACTCGGAGTCCTTGGAGCTGCTGCGGCGGCTGGGCTTCCCGGTGAACCCGATCACCCGGGTGGTGCAGGGAATCGAGGAGGTCATCGCCTTCACCGACGAGTGGGGCGAGGCGCGCAAGAACCTCGACTACGAGACCGACGGGATCGTGATCAAGGTCGACTCCCTGGCCGATCAGCAGCAGCTCGGCTTCGTCTCGCGCGCGCCGCGCTGGGCTACCGCCTACAAGTTCCCCGCCGAGCAGGTGACCACCAAGCTCGAGGAGATCGAGGTCTACGTCGGCCGCACCGGCGCAATGACGCCGGTCGCCCACGTCACGCCGGTCGTCGTCGGCGGGACCACCGTCCGCAACGCGACCCTCCACAACATCGACGAGATCCGGCGCAAGGATCTGCGGGTCGGGGACACCGTCGTCCTCCAGCGGGCCGGCGACGTCATCCCGGAGGTCGTGAGCGCGGTCGTCGACGCGCGCGACGGCAGCGAGATGGCCTGGGAGATGCCGACCCATTGCCCGGTGTGCGGCACCGAGGCGCTGCGCGAGGAGGGCGAGGTCGTCACGCGCTGCCCGAACCCGTACTGCCCGGCGCAGCGCATCGGTGGCCTGCTCCACTTCAGCGGGCGCGGCGGGATGGACGTCGACGGCCTGGGCTTCAAGATCATGCTCCAGCTGGCCGAGCGGGAGCTGGTGAAGGAGCCGGCCGACATCTTCCGGCTCGACGTCGAGACCCTCGAGGGCCTCGACCGGCTGGGGCGGAAGTCGGCGGAGAACCTTGCCGCGTCCATCGAGGCAGCGCGCCACCGGCCCCTGAGCCGAATCCTGAACTCGCTCGGGATCCGGCATGTCGGCGAGCAGACGGCGATCGATCTCGCGGCTTGGCTGGGAAGCGAGCTGCCGCGTGCCGAGGGCGAGTCGGACGCCGAGTGGACCCGCCGCGCCGCTGATCGGCTGCGCGGCGCCTCCGTCGAGGAGCTGACCGCCGTCTACGGCATCGGCAGGGTGGTGGCGGAGGGGATTCGCCGCTTCTTCGACGACGAGCACACCGCCGACACGCTCCACCGACTGCTGGATGCGGGCGTCAGCGCCGAGGCGCCCGCCGTGGGTGCCGCCAGCCAGCCGGTCGAAGGGCCGCTCAGCTGGAAAGACGCTGGTGGTCACCGGGACGCTGCCCGACTTGAGCCGCAGCGAGGCCGAGGAGGCGATCCGCGCCGCCGGCGGGCACCCGGCCTCGTCCGTATCGGCCAAGACGGACTACCTCGTGGCCGGCGACAAGGCGGGCAGCAAGCTCGCGAAGGCCGAGCAGCTCGGGGTCCCTGTCCTGGACGAGGACGGATTCCGCGCCCTCCTGGACTCCCCATGACCGATGCGGGCCAGACCCACCGTCGGCTGACCCCGGTCACCGTCCGCGACGCCCGTCCGGACGATGCCTCGCGCATCGCCGCGGTCGCCGAAGCCAGCTGGCGGGACACGTACCGCGACATCTTCGCGCGCGCCTTCATCGACGAGTTCCTTGCCACGAACTACTCGCCCGAGGCGCTTGCCCGGGGGGCGGCCTGGACCGCAGAGCACCCCGAGGCCGAATTCCTCGTCGCCGAGCGTGACGGCGAGATCGTTGGCTACCTGGGCTTCGGCGAGGCTCCTCGCGGACCGGAGCTGTCTCGCATCTACGCCCATCCGGCCGCCTACGGCACCGGCGTCGGTGGTGCGCTGCTCGACGAGCTCCATCGGCGCATCGGCAGTCGTGTCGACGCCTACGTCCTGGATGTGCACTCGCGCAACGCGCGCGGGCGGGCGTTCTACGACCGCCACGGCTTCGTCATCGTGGGAGGCGGCGCCACGGCCGATTGCGACCTCACGCTGCGGCGGACGCTGCAGCCACGCCACCGCCACGCTGCCGATCGAGACCGATCGCCTCCGGCTCCGGTCCCTCACCGAGGACGACCTCGCGGGGCTGCACGCCATCTACGGCGATGCCGAGACCATGCGCTACGTCGGTGCGCGCGGCCGGCCCACCGACGATCTCGAGGCAAGCCGTCGCGTCCTGGACTGGCTGATGCGCCACGAGCGACTTCACGGCTTCGGCCTGTGGGCCGTCGACGAGCGAGGCGGGGAGCCGACGGTCGGCGTCGCCGGCACGCTGTGGGAGGAGGGCCACGGGCCGGAGGTCGAGGTCGTGTATCTCATCCGACGCGACCGGTGGGGCCGCGGCTACGCGACCGAGGCCGCCCGGGCCGTGCTCGAGCTGGCCCGCGGCGAGCTCGCCATCCCGCGGGTGGTGGCGCTCGCCTACCCGGAGAACGGAGCCTCGCAGCGGGTGATGGCGAAGGCGGGCATGCGACCCGACGGCGAGGTCACCGCCTACGGCCGCCCGATGGTCCGCTTCGTGAGCGAGCCCGCTCCCCAGCGCCGTCCGCCGGCCATGCGGGTCGCCTCGGGCAGGCGGCGGAGCGTCCACATCGCCAGGATCCCGACCACCGGGCCGATGGCCAGCAGCGCGAAGGCCGCCGCCCACGACGTCTCGGTCCCCGGCTCGAGCAGCCCCACGCCGATGATCGTCACCGCCGTGAGCAGGAAGCCCGTCGCGGTCTGCAGCGCGAGCGCCGATCCCGACGTTCCCGGCGGCGCGAGCTCGCTGACGGCCGTCGAGAACTGGGCCGAATCCGCCACGACGGTGATGCCCCATACCACCACCACAGCCAGCAGCAGCCACGTCGGAGCGCCGAACAGGAGCCCCGCCAGCACGGCACTGGTGCCGGACAACGCCATGGCCGCCATGGTGAGCGTGGTCCGTCCCAGTCGATCGGCAAGCGCGCCGGCGGCCACGCAGCCCACGGCGCCGGCGGCCACGACCAGGAAGGCGATAGCACTCGAGGCCGCCGGGCCGGCGCTACCGCTCGCCGCCAGGCTGGCGGCGAGGAAGACGGGCACCCAGGTCCACATGGCGTACAGCTCCCACATGTGCCCGAGGTAGCCGAGGTTGGCGAGCAGAACGGATCGCTCCCGCAACGCCGAGCGCGCCATCCGCAGGCTCAGCCGGGCGGCGGGCACGTTCAGCGGCCCCTCGCGGACCCCGCGCCACGCGAGGATCGCGGCCAGGACGCCAGAGGCGCTCGCGGCAAGCACGATCAATCGCCAGTCGAGCTCGGCCACCGCGCCGGCGGCCCGCAACCCGTGCGGCAGCGCGGACCCGAGCGTGATCGCCCCGATCAGCACGCCGACCGCCAGCCCTCGCTCTCGGGCGAACCAGCCGGCGAGCACCTTCATCGCCACGGGGTAGACCGCCGCGATGCCCGCCCCCGACAGCGCGCGGAGCGGCAGGGCGGTCACGAGGTCGGTGGCGAGCAGCGCGAACGCGGCGTTGCCGGCGGCCGCCAGCAGCGCCCCCCAGGCCATCAGCCGGCCGGCCGGCACCACGTCGGCCGCGCCCGAGAAGGCGATGACCAGGGCGCCGATCGCAAAGCCGACCTGGACGGCGACCGTCAGGTACGCGGTCTCCAGCGTAGAGATGCCCCACTCATCCGCGATGAGCGGCGCGACGGCCGCGGCACTGAACCATGGGACGAGCGCCAGCAGCAGGATGAAGGCGAGGACGGCGAGCTGGCCCCAGCGACCCGGCGCCTCAGCGGACATCGGGGAGCATCGTGTAGACGAGGCACTCCCCGCGCAGGACCTCCGTGCCGTCCTGCCGCTGCGCGACGCAGCGGAGGCGCGTGATCGGCTTGTCCGCGCGCGCCTCGATGACCTCGGCGTGGGCGGTGACCGTGTCGCCGACGTAGGCCGGGGCGGGGTAGTCCCATTCCTGGTGCAGGAACACGCTGCCCGGCCCCGGGAGCTCCATGGCCACCAGCGCGTTGAACAGCCCGGTCGTCAGCCCTCCCTGCACGACCAGGGCGCCGAGCCGCGTGCGCGCCGCGAAGCCCGCATCGAAATGGAGCGGATTGCGGTCGCCGCTGATGCGGGCGAAGGCCTCGACGTCATCGGCGGTGAACGTTCGGGTCCAGGTGGCCGTCGCGCCGACCGGGGGCGGGGTCCAGGACGGGGGAGCCATCGGTCAGTCGCCCTCCGCCAGAAAGGACTCGACCATCTCGTCGTAGCGGCGAAACGAGCTGCGCACGGTGTGGCCGCAGTCCGGGTCGGTGACGAGGTAGGCCTCGGGAATCCGATCCGCCACCAGCCGGGTGGATGCCAGCGGCACGACCTGGTCCTGCTCGCCGGCCAGCACCAGCGTCGGCACGGCAATCTCGCCCAGCCGATCGGTGACGAAGGAGGTCGGATCGAGGGTGGCCCTGAGCTCGCCGATGAACCGCTCGGGCGTCGCGGGGCGCGGCTGCAGGCGCGCGGCCGCCCCGAAGGCACCGGCCTCGACCTCGGAGGCCGCCTTCATCTGTTGCGCCATGGCAGCGAAGAATTCGCCCCACGCGCCGGACTCGGCGAGCTCGACCCAGCGCGCCATGCGCGTCGCCATCGGCGATTCCGGCGGCGTCTCCGCCGCGACCGAGGCCAGGACGAGCCGCTCCACCAGCGCCGGGTGGTCGACCGCGAGCCACAGGCTGATCCGTCCGCCGCCGGACTCGGCCTCGATGGCCACCGGGCCGAGGCCACGCTCGCGGAGCACGGAGGCGACCGCATCGGCGATGACCCGCGGATGCATGATGCGTTCGGCATCGGCCGGGTCGTCGGGCAGGGGACGGCCGAGGATGGTCACCGAGCGCGCAGCGGTTCGTCCGGTCCAGCGCCGGTCCAGGACCTGCTCCGTCCCCGCCAGCGGCCGAAACCCGGTCTCCACGCCGCCCAGCACGACCAGCGGCACGCCAGGTCCCCCGGGCAGCGGGTAGGCCTCCAGCGTCCCGCCCGCGATCGGGTGCCGCTCGACGGTCATCGCCTACATCCTGCCAGATGCACCTCCGGGCCGACGGAGATGGAGGCGCCGGCTGCGCTTCGGGCCACGGCCCCGCTACCATCCCATCATGGCCAGCATCTCCCGCGCCGACGTCGAGCACGTCGCCGACCTCGCCCGCCTTCACCTGACCGACGAGGAGATCGACCGCATGCAGACGCAGCTGTCGAACATCCTCGAGGCGATCGAGACGCTGCGCGACGTCGACACCTCGCACGTCGGGTCCCACCGCCAGCGTCATCCAGCTCGAGAACGTGATGCGCGACGACATCGCCGCCGCGCCGATGGCGCGCGACGCCGCCCTGGCCAACGCGCCGCTGCGGGACGACCCGTTCCTGCGTGTCCCGACCGTGCTGGAGGAGGGCCGATGAGCGAGCCGCTCCTGGCCGACCGCACGATCACCGCCGTCGCCGCCGCTCTGCGGAGCCGTGAGACGAGCTCGCGAGAGCTGACCGATGCCTGCCTGGAACGCATCGAGCGCGACGCCGAGCGCCTCAACACCTTCCTCGCCGTGGACGCTGATGCCGCCCGGCGCGCCGCCGACGATGCCGATGCGGCCCTGGCGCGCGGCGAGGGCCAGGAGCGGCCGCTGCTGGGCATCCCCTACGCCCTGAAGGACATCTTCGTGACGCGTGCCCTCGACGAGGCCGGGCAGCCCCTCGCGGGCGGACTGCCGACGACGGCCGGCAGCCGCATCCTCGAGGGTTATCGGTCCCCGTATCCGTCCGCGGCGGAGGAGGCCCTGGCCCGCGCCGGCGCCGTATTGCTGGGCAAGACGAACTGCGACGAGTTCGCGATGGGCTCGTCGAACGAGAATTCGGCCTACGGACCGGTGCGCAACCCATGGGACGAGACGACGGTCCCGGGCGGCAGCTCCGGCGGGTCGTCGGCCGCCGTCGCCGGCGGGCAGGCGTACTTCGCGCTCGGCACCGATACCGGCGGCAGCATCCGGCAGCCCGCCTCGCTGACCGGGACGGTCGGCATGAAGCCGACGTACGGACGGGTGAGCCGATTCGGCATGGTCGCCTTCGCCTCGAGCCTCGACCAGGCCGGGCCGTTCGCGCGCTCCGTGAATGACGTGGCGCTCGTCCTCCGTGCGATCGCCGGCCACGACCCACGCGACGCGACCAGCGTCGACACCCCGGTGCCCGACTACAGCGCCGCCCTGACCGGCGACGTGCGCGGGCTGCGGCTCGGAGTGCCGCGCGAGTACTTCGTGCCCGGCATGGAGCCGGACGTCGAGACCGCGGTGCGAGCCGCGGTCGACACGCTGCGCGGCCTCGGGGCGGACATCGTGGACGTCAGCCTCCCGTCGACCGACCGTGGCCTGGCCACGTACTACATCATCGCGCCGGCCGAGGCGTCGGCGAACCTGGCGCGCTACGACGGGGTGAAGTACGGGATCTCGGTCGGCGCCGAGGAGCTGTGGGAGAACTACACCCACACCCGCGGCACCGGGTTCGGGCCCGAGGTGAAGCGCCGCATCATGCTCGGCACCTACGCCCTGAGCGCCGGCTACTACGACGCCTACTACGTGAAGGCGCAGCAGGTGCGGACGCTCATCAAGGACGAGTTCGACGCGGTCCTGTCCGACGTCGACGCCATCCTGGCCCCGACCTCGCCGACGGTCGCGTTCAAGATCGGCGCCAAGGTGGATGACCCGCTGGCCATGTACCTCAACGACGCGTGCACGCTGCCGGTGAACATCGCGGGGCTGCCAGGGATCAGCGTGCCGGCCGGCCTGGCGGGGGGCCTGCCGGTCGGCCTGCAGGTCATCGGCCGCGCCTTCGACGAGGCGACCGTGCTGCGCGTCGCCGATGCCTACGAGCGTGCCGCCGGCTTCACCGACCTTCGCCCGCCGACCGCCACCGCCAGCTCTTGACCGCCCGCCCGCCCGGGTGGATCGTGGCGCCATGCGCATCGGAGAGCTGGCCCGCGACCTGGGGGTGAGCGCCGACACGCTGCGCTTCTACGAGCGCAGTGGGTTCCTCCCACGGCCCGAGCGCACCGAGAACAGCTATCGGCAGTACTCGGCGGCCGACGCCGAGCGGATCCGCCTCCTGCTCGATCTGCGGCGTCTCGAGCTGCCGCTTGACGAGGCGGCCCGGCTGGCCGGCTGGTGCCAGTCCGGCCACTGTGCCGAGACGACCGTGGAGCTGCCATCGCTCATCGCCGCCAAGCGCGCCGATCTACGCGCTCGCATCGACGGCCTTCAGCTGCTCGACGCACGGCTGGCGGCCCTCGAGCGCCATCTCGCGTTGAGCGAGCTGCCGATGGTCGGTGGCTCCGCCCCGTGCTGCTCGGCTGCTGCCGCCGTCGGTGAAGTGTCTACCGCGTGACCGCCTCGGCCGCCAGTCGATCGAGGGCAGCGGCCAACGGCCCGGAGTCGGGCGTCGGAGGCATCGCGCCGATGGCGTGCCAGCGTGCCGACAGGCTGGTTCCTCCGTCGGCCGGCTCGAGCGCATAGGCGACGATCACCGGCCCGACGTCGGGGAGCTCGGTGCGGCGGGCCAGCCGACGCGGCGGGCTCCAGTCGACGATCTCCTCCAGCGTCGTGAGGCGTCGGGCGACGCATCGGCTCATGGTGCCGACGCCCTGCCGACCGTCGGGCGCCAGCTCCTCGACGAGCTCGATGCCCTCCCATGCCTGGCGGCCGGTCGGCGTGGTCAGCAGGTCCCAGACGACCTCCGCCGGAGCGGCGATCGTCCGCTGCGCCTCGGCGACGGTCACTCCCTCGACGTCCTGCGCAGTGTCGCGCCGTGCGGCATCGCGGAGGGCGTCAGCGTCGAGGACGTAGCCGTCGACCGCACCCAGGTGCTCGTACTCCTGGCGTGCGGGCTGGAGCCCGGCGGCGACCGGATCGATGTCCAGCGCCTCCACGACCGCATCGGTGAGCAGGGCGTAGCTCTTCGCACCGGCCTGCGCCGGCGCGCTGTCCTTCATGAGCCGATGCACGAGGATGACGTCACGTCCGGAGAGCTCGTCGCGTCCGGCGATCCGCTGGGGCAGGACGGTGCCGACGTGTGCGAAGAACTTCAGGTCGAGCTGCGGGACCGTGCGGCAGGCGCTGCACTCGCAGCTCGATCCGAGACGCAGGCTCTCGACGCGGCGACGGAAGGCGTCGTAGCAGGCCGCGATCGTGGCGATGAGCCCGGCGCCGTCGAGGCGCGACGGATCGACGTGCAGGAACGCCGCGTCCCCTTCGAGACCGACGAGCTCGAAGGGCGGGACGAGGCTCTCGACGACCGTCCCGACGAGGTCGCCCGCGATCATGGGCGCCTCCTCCGGTTCGCTGCTCGTCAGGTAGCCGGTGTAGCCGGACAGGTCCGCGAGGAGAAGCAGCTCGCGGGTGAGCGGCTGTTGCGCGGTCATGACCGTGACGCCGCCGGAATCGCGGCCTCCGGTGCCGACTCCAGGATCGCCTTCGAGCGCGCGAGCTCGCTGGCCTCGCCGCGGCTGACCTCGCGAGCGACGACCGGCTGCAGCAGCCGCCACAACCCGTGCAGCCGGAACTCGCCGGACGTGGCGAGTCGCGAACCCGCATCCTCCGGCGCGACACCCATGACCGCCGTCCAGGTGAATGCGGGATGCTCGATGCGGTAGGTCACCTGCCGGCCCGGCTCGAGGTCGGTGAGCTCGTACCGGATCGGGCCATGGAACGGCCCAGGCATGGTGAACGTCCCGGTCGAGCCGACGCGGATCGGCCCCGATCCGTCGTGCCGCACGTCGCGCATGTCGGTCCAGTCGCCCCATCGCGCGATGTCGACGGTGGCGGCGAAGACCTCGCTCGCCGGGCGGGCGACGGTGACGTCCGATGCGTACCTGAACATCTCTTCCTCCTTCGTTCCGATTGCTGCCGGATGAGGTACGCATCGGATGCTGAGCCTTTGAGCGGCTCCAAGGTCAAGACCCAAATTTCGGACCGGGTAGACTTGCGCCGATGCCCGAGATCAGCCAGGTCCGCATGACCGTGCCCGACCAGGGGACGTTGAGCCGCATCCTCCGCGAGGGCGGCGCCCAGCAGTTTCCGCAGTGGCTCTACGCGGAGCCCGGGGACGAGGCGAGAATCGTGTCCTGGGGGATACGTGGCAGCCCCCTGCAGATGCTCGACATCCCGCCGACCGATGACGCGCGACGCGGACTGTTCCCCCTGGCCAGCGACGACTGGACGGAGGCCATGCGCGGCCTCGTGCTGGCCACCGTCGACCTCGACCGGGCGATCGCCGACCTCGAGCCCGCGCTCGGGACGGCCTGGCGCGAAGTCGCGCCGGACGACCTCATCGGCGCCGACTGCCGCAGGTTGGTCCTCGGTCGCAGCGTGCTGGTGCTGGCCCAGCCCAACCGCGAGGGCTTCGTGGCGGCTGCCCTGGCCAAGTTCGGCGAGGGCCCGGTGGCGGTGGCGCTCGACGGGACGACGGCCGGCGGACGCGCCGCGCGGACGAACCCGGTGAGCGACGGACCGGCCACCTACGTCCGCATCGGACCGCGACCAGCCCCGTACCTGATCTTCCTGCCGGCGGGGTAATGGACGCCGACCAGCATCGCGCCGGGGTCGAGGAGTGGCGCGCAGGGCAGGTATCGGTCCCTGCGTCGCGACCTCGGCTGGCTGACGCTGGCCGGCCTCGGCTGGCTGAAGGCTGGCACCAACCGGGTCGGTAGCGACCCCGACGCGGACGTCGTGCTCCCCGCGGGTCCGGCGACAGCAGGCACGGTCACGGTCAGCGACACCGGTGCCATCGCCAGCGGCGAGTGGCAGCACGAAGGACGGCCTGTCCGGGACCTGCCGCTGGTCACCGACCGGGACGGCGATCCGACCCTGCTCGAGCTCGGGTCCCTGCGGGTCTGCTTGATCCAGCGCGGCGACCGCCTGGCGGTTCGAACGTGGGATCTCGACGCGCCGGCGCGCGCGGCGTTCGAGGGGATCGAGCACTGGCCGATCGATCCGGCGTGGCGCCTGGATGCGCGTCTGCAGCCCACGCCGGAGCGCACGCTCGAGGTGCCCGACGTCTTCGGCGGCACCGACCGCGAGCAGTCGCCGGGAGACCTCGTCTTCGAGGCCGCGGGTGGGACGCATCGGCTCCAGGCGCTCACCGGCGGCGACGATGGCGAGCTGTGGTTGATCTTCGGCGATGCCACCAACGGCGACGAAACCTACGGCGGCGGGCGCTACCTCTACACCGATCCACCCGATGCCGACGGGGGCTTCGTGGTGGACTTCAACCGCGCCTACAACCCGCCGTGCGTGTTCACGCCCCACGCCACGTGCTGGCTCCCGTGGCCGGCGAACCGGCTGCCGATCCGCATCGAGGCCGGCGAGAAGCGATACGGCGACGCGCACTGACGGCCGGCACCGGGCATTAGATGTCGCGGCGGAGCTCCTCCAGGTCGATGTCGCGTTCGACCCGGCGCAGCGCCTCCTCGCTGATCACGCCGCGGTCCCGCAGCTCGATGCACCGCCACGCGCTCGGCGGTCAGCACGGCGCGCCGGATCGCCTCGTGGTCGCGTTCCTCCGGGTCCTCGAGCATCTCCGGACCTCTGGTCGTGCGCGTAGTGCTCGGCACGATGCGCGATAGCGGTCGCGCAGCTGGTCGATGAGCGGCACGTGACCCGGGACCTCGGTGACGAGCTCGTCGAGCCGCTCGAGCGCGGCATCGGTCGCGGCCTCGCGTGCGTGCAGCACCTCGTGCTCGACCGAGCCGTCGTCCCCGATCCCCACCGCGTCGGATGAGCAGCGGCAGCGTGAGACCCTGACCGACGAGCGTGACGAGGATCGTGACGAAGGTCAGGAAGATGATCAGGTCGCGTTCCGGGAACGGCGGCGTGGCGGAGCGCGAGGGCGGCCGCCAGGGAGACGGCTCCGCGCATCCCGGCCCAGCCGAGGATGAGGACGACGCGCGGGGAGGGCGCCGGATCCCGTCGCGCCAGACCCGGGCACGATCCAGCGCGGGATGTACGTCGCCGGGAAGACCCACGCAGGCGGACGACGATGACGGTCACCGCCGACCGCGGCGCCGAGCAGGCGCGAGCTCGCCGGCGGTCGTAGGCCGCGATGTCGTCGATCACGTCGGGCAGCTGGAGACCGATGAGCAGGAAGGCGAGCCCGTTGACGACGAAGTCGTCATCTGCCACGTGCCGAAGCCCAGCACGCGGGTGTCGCGAGCTCATCGATCCGGGGTGCCCGCCAGCCGAGGAGCAGGCCGGCCGTCGACCGCCGCCAGCACGCCCGATACGTGCAGGACCTCGGCCGGCAGGTAGGCGGCGAACGGCGCGATCAGCGAGACGAGGACCTCGACCGGCGGATCATCGAGGCGCGCGAGGACGAACTGACGGCCCACCCGACGACGAGCCCGATGACGACGCCGCCGATCGCGACGAGTCACGAAGTCGGCCGCAGCGTCCCCGACGCTGAACACGCCGGTCAGCGTCGCGGCGACCGCGAAGCGGTAGGTCACGAGCGCGGTGGCGTCGTTGACGAGGCTCTCGCCCTCGAGGATCGTCACGAGCCGTCGCGGCAGGCCCAGCCGCTGCGCGATCGACGTGGCGGCGATGCGCGTCGGGCGGCGAGACGATCGCTCCGAGCGCCACCGCCGCCGGGAACGGGATGCCCGGGACGAGCGCCGTGAGGACGACGGCGACGGCGACGGTGGTGGTGAGGACGAGCCCGAAGGCGAGGAGGCTGATCGGGCGGACGTTCTTCCACAGCTCGCGCGGCGAGCTGAGGTACGCGGCCGAGAACAGGATCGGCGGCAGGAACACGCAGCAGGACGATCTCCGGTTCGAGCGCGACGCGCGCCGGGCCGGGGATGAAGCCGAGGACGAGGCCGCCGATGACCATGAGGATCGGGTAGGGCATGCCGATCCGTCGCGCGACGACCGTCAGCAGCGCGACGACGGCGAGCAGGAGGACGACGGTCTCGATCGGTTCCACCGCGGCCAAGCCTAGGTGATTCGGTGTACCCCGGCGGGCGCTAGACTGGCGCGGATGACGAGCCATCCCGCCCCGACGCGCCGCGAGACCGCCGACTTCCTCAACCACACGGTGCGCGACCTCCCGCCATCGGGCATTCGGCGGTTCTTCGACATGCTGGCCGAGATGAAGGACGTCATCAGCCTGACGATCGGCGAGCCGGACTTCACGACCCCTTCGGGGATCACGCGGGCGGCGATCGAGAGCCTGGAGGCGGGGGAGACCCACTACACCGCCAACGGCGGGATGATCGAGCTCCGCGAGCTGATCGCCGAGAACCTTCGCGACCGCTACGGCGTGGACTACGACCCGCGCACCGAGCTCGTGATCACGGTCGGAGCGTCCGAGGGCGTCGATGCCTCGCTGCGCGCCACGATCAACGCTGGCGACGAGGTCATCTACCACGAGCCATGCTTCGTCGCCTACGCGCCGTGCATCCAGCTCGCCGGCGGCGTGGCGGTGCCGGTCCCTACCACCGACGCCACCGACTTCCGCGTGACGGCCGACATGATCCGCGGTGCGATCGGCCCGCGGACCAAGGCCATCTTCCTGGGCTACCCGAACAACCCGACCGGTGCCGTGCTCGACCGGCCCGGAGCTCGAGGCCATCGCCCGCGTCGCCGACGAGCACGACCTGCTGGTCTACTCGGACGAGATCTACGACCGGCTGGTGTACGGCGCCCACGAGCACACCGCCTTCAGCGCACTGGCCGGCATGCGCGATCGCACCGTGCTCCTCGGCGGGTTCAGCAAGTCGTACGCGATGACCGGCTGGCGGATCGGCTTCGTTGCGGCCCCGGCGGAGCTGATGGGGGGCATCGCAAAGGTCCACCAGTACGGGATCATGTGCGCGCCGACGGCCGCGCAGTTCGCGGCGATCGAGGCCCTTCGCACCGGCGAGCCGGCGCTCCAGGAAATGCGCGCCGAGTACGACCGGCGCCGCCGGTACATGACCGATCGGTTCAACCAGATCGGGCTCCGCTGCTTCGAGCCGATGGGCGCCTTCTACTGCTTCCCCCGCGTCTCCGATGCGACCGGGCTGGACGAGACGGCCTTCGCCGAGCGCCTGCTCGAGGAGGAGCGCGTCGGCGTCGTGCCGGGCACCGCGTTCGGTCCGTCGGGCGCCGGCCACGTGCGGGTCTGCTACGCCACGGCATACGAGCAGATCGTGGAGGCCATGGACCGCATCGAGCGCTTCGTCGGGCGCCATCGAGCGTGAGCGGCGGGTTCGGCAGCACCGCAGCCTTCTCGCGCACCGCGGCCGACTACGCGGCCACGATGGCCCCGGCGTTGGTACCGGTCGCGCGGGAGGTCGTTCGGCGCGCGGATCTGCGGCCGGGCGAGACGGTGCTCGACGTCGGCACCGGGACCGGGACCGCCGCTCGGCTGGCGCTCGGGGAAGGACGCCGCGTGATCGGCCTGGACGGGGCGGCCGGCATGCTCGAGATCGCAGCGCACGAGGTGCCTGACGCCGAGCTGATCGAGGCCGACTTCATCGCCATTCCGCTCGAGGACGGATCGGTCGATGTCCTGCTCGCGGTCCACGCCCTGTTGTTCTCGAGCGACCGGGTCGCGACGCTCGGCGAGTGGCTGCGCGTGACCGCGCCCGGCGGCCGGATGTCAGCTGTCCGTGCCCGGCCCCGGCCACCTCGCGCCGAGCGCGATCTTCGGCGGGGTCTACGACCGCTACGACATCGAGTGGCGCGCCGTCGGATTACCCGGAGACGGCCGAGCTGGCGGACTGGGCGCGACAGGCCGGCTGGCAGGACGTGGCAACCGACGCCGATCCGACGACCGGCATCCGGCTGGCAGACGACACGGTGTTCCGGACGTGGCTGCGGGTCGCCCGCTTCGGCTCGGACTGGCCACCGGAGCGGATCGAGCAGTTCGCGATCGACCTGATGGCCATCGCTCCGCGTGGGGACGACGGCTCCTTCCAGCTCCCCTTCGGTGCGCAGTACCTGACCGCCACCCGCTTCGCATGAGCTTCTCCGAGCTGCTGAGGGTCCAGCCGGGGACAATCCCCGACCTGACAGCCATCGACCCGGCCTCCACGCCCGGCTTCGAGGGTGGCAAGACGGAGGCACGGGCCCGGCTGAAGGAGCTGCGCGACGAGCTGGAGGAGTTCCAGATGCGGCTGTGGGCCGAGGCGAAGCAGGCGCTCCTGATCGTCCTCCAGGCCCGGGACGCCGGCGGCAAGGATGGCCTGATCCGCAAGGTGGGTGGCGCCTTCGACCCGCAGGGCGTCCGCGTTACCTCGTTCGGCGTGCCGACCGAGGTCGAGCTGCGCCATGACTACCTGTGGCGGGTCCATGCCGCGACACCGGGCAAGGGATACATCGGCATCTTCAACCGCAGCCACTACGAGGACGTGCTGGTGGTGCGGGTCAACGAGCTCGTGCCCGAGGCCGTATGGCGCGAGCGCTACGGCCAGATCAACGCCTTCGAGGATGTCCTGGCGGCGAGCGGGACGCGGATCGTGAAGCTGTACCTCCACATCAGCCGCGACGAGCAGAAGCGGCGGTTCGAGAAGCGGCTCGAGCAGCCGGAGAAGCACTGGAAGTGGTCGTCGGGCGACCTCGATGCGCGCGCGAAGTGGGACGACTTCCAGGCCGCCTACACCGATGCACTGGCCCGTTGCTCCACCGACGTCGCGCCCTGGTTCGTCATCCCCGCCGACCACAAGTGGTACCGCGACCTCGCGGCCGCCGAGATCCTCGTCGAGACCGCGCGTCACATGAACCCGCATTGGCCCCGGCCGGACGAGGACCTCTCGTCGATCGCGGTCCCGGACTGATGCCCGAAACGCGCCGCGTACGGAAGGCCATGAAGAACCGATCGATCGCCGGCCTCATCCTGGCCGCCGCCCTGGCGTTGGCTGCCTGCGCGCCCCCCGACGCGGGCGGCGGCAGCTCGACCGAGCCGTCGGTCCACGACGGTGGGTCGCACGCGCCGATGGACAGCGGAGCGCCGAAGGACAGCGGAGCCCCGAGTGAGACCGACTCCGGCGAGCCGTACGACTACGACTACTGACCGTCAGCCCGCGTGCTGGAGGCAGGCGCGGGCGAAGACCGCCAGCGCCTCGATGGCCTTCTCGCCGTCGTCGCTGGAGATCGTCAGCTCGATCCTCGGATCCTCGGCAACGAGGCGCCAGACCGCTTTGACCTCGTCGGTTCCCTCGTCCTGCTGGGCGTCGGTCTGGAGACGCAGGCCACGGATCGAACTCCATCGCATGAGCTGACCGCGGAGGATCCAGTCGCCTTCCGGGCTGGCGCCGGCCGGCGCGTACTGGTAGTCGAGGAGGCCGGCATCGGTGGCCACGAAAACGCGCAGCCGGCCGTTGTCCGGGTTGACGGTGACGTGCGCGGCGTACTCGGTCGCGCCCAGCTCGCCGAGCTGCCGCTGCACCAGCGCGCGGGCTCGCCCCAGGTTGTCCCATTCTCCGATCTTCACGGCAGCACCTCAGGCCGGGGTGGTCCGGCGCACTATAGCGCGACGCCTACAATCGGGACCATGGCCATCGAGGCGGGCACCCGCTACGAGACGATCATCGGCATCGAGGTCCACGCTCAGCTGCGGACCGACTCGAAGATGTTCTGTCCGTGCCCGACGTCTCCGCCACCGGGGACCACGGACGAGCCGAACACGCGCGTGTGTCCGATCTGCCTCGGAATGCCGGGGACGCTGCCGTCGATCAACCGGCGCGCCGTCGAGCTGGTGATGCTCACCGGGCTGGCCCTGAACTGCCACGTCGAGACCCACGCGGTCCGATTCGAGCGCAAGAACTACTTCTACCCCGATCTCCCGAAGGGGTACCAGATCAGCCAGTACGCCCTGCCGCTGACCAGCAACGGCCGCCTGGTCGTGTCGGTGCCGGCGGAGGACGGCGAGGTGACCATCGGCATCACCCGCGCGCATCTCGAGGAGGACACCGCGCGGATGCAGCACGCCGGCCGGGGCTACAGCGTGGTGGACTTCAACCGTGCCGGCGTGCCGCTGATGGAGATCGTCACCGAGCCCGAGCTGCGCTCGCCGGCCCAGGCCCGCGCCTACGGGGAGACGTTGCGCGAGCTGCTGCGGGCGATCGGCGCCTCGAACGCGGACATGGAGGCGGGCAGCATGCGGATCGAGGGCAACGTCAGCCTTCGTCCGGCGGGCTCCACGACCTTCGGCACCAAGGTCGAGGTCAAGAATCTGAACTCGTTCCGCTCGCTGGAGCGGGCCCTGGAGTACGAGGTCGCCCGCCACGCCGAGGCACTCGAACGGGGCGAGACGCTGCGGCAGGAAACGCGCGGCTGGGACGAAGAGGCGGGCCGCACGGTGGTCCAGCGCTCCAAGGAGGAGGCGAACGACTACCGCTACTTCCCCGAGCCCGATCTGCCCCCGCTCCGCCCGTCTGAAGCGTGGGTCGCCGAGCTCCAGGCCCAGCTGCCGGAGCTTCCCGCGCAACGACGGACCAGATACACCGATGAGCTGGGCCTGTCGGCGTACGACGCGGGGGTGCTCACGGCGGACGTCGCGTTGGCCGACTACTTCGACGCGGTCGTCGCCGAGGGTGTGGATGCGAAGAAGGCCGCCAACTGGGTGTCCGGCGAGTTCAGCCGGCTCCTGAACCAGCATGCCATGGACGGCATGCGTGCCGACGCGGTCGCGCTCCGCCCGCCCGGCCTGGCCGAGCTCATCGGCGAGGTGGAGCGTGGCGCCGTATCCGCCGCCAACGCGAAGGCCGTGCTGGCGACGGCGTTCGCAAGCGGAGAGTCGCCGCGAGCGATCATCGAGCGCGAGGGCCTCGGCCAGGTCTCGGATGCCGGATCCATCGGCGTCGAGATCGACGCTGTCCTGGCCGAGTTCCCCGACCAGGTCGCCGAGTATCGGGCCGGAAAGCAGCAGATCTACGGCTTCCTGGTGGGCCAGGTGATGAAGCGGACCGGCGGACGGGCCGATGCGAAGCTTGTGAACGAGGAGCTCCGCCGCCGACTGGCCTGAGCCGTCAGGCTCTGGACACACGGCTTCCGGTGGGGTATGCATGCCACCACAAACGGGCCGTAGCTCAGGGGGTGCCCACTTGAGCGAGGGGGGTACTCTGCGCGTCATGCTCGTGGACGACCACGAGTTCGTCCGCCATGCGGTCGCACAGGCACTCGAGGCACCGGACATTTCGGTAGTGGCCGAGGCGTCCTCCGGTGAGGAAGCAATTCCAATCGCCCTGGAGACCAGGCCGGAGCTGTTGCTCCTCGACGTTCACCTGCCCGGGATGTCGGGGATTGATGTGGTGCGAGAGCTTTCGGGCCGACTGCCGGATTGCCAGATCGTCATGCTCACCGTTTCGGCGACGAAGATGCAGGTCATGGAGGCGATCGCGGCAGGCGCCGTCGGGTATCTGACGAAGGACCTGGGTCCCGAGGCACTGCAACGGGCCGTCCGGGGTGTGCGGTCGGGCCATCTTCCGATGTCTCGGACCTTGGCAGCCTCGACACTGCGGCACTTCTCTGATCTCATTAATCAGGTCCGCGCTGCCGGCGGCGTCGAGCTGACCGGGCTGACCGACCGTGAGCTTCAGGTGCTGCGTCTCCTCGCGGATGGGATGACCGACCGTCAGATCGCCGGCCTCCTGGTGCTGTCGCCCCGCACGGTCGAGAAGCATGTCGGGACGATTCTGCGGAAGCTGGGCGTTGGCACCCGCTCACAGGCGGCCCTGGTCTATCGGAACGAGGACCTGGTACGCGGAGCGGGTACGTAGGTCCACCGCGGAGAATACGTACGCCGCTCGGTGCTTCCCCGGATGGCACCGTCGCGCGCACCGCGCAAGGTAGCGGTGTCGGGGCATCTGCCCGTCCCGCGTGACCCGTGCTGTGCGCACTTTTGGGGGGAACCACCTCGGTTCGCTCGCTCCCAGGTCGGTCCGACCTGATCGCGATTGCCGTGCCCTTTTGCGCTCCGCCGTCCCCGCAAAAGGACTTCACTCCGTGCCCACCCCGACCCGTTCATCCTCGCGGCGCGTTGCCGCCGTACTGCTGACGTACATCGTCGCGATCTCGAGTCTCCTGGTCGCCGCGCCCGCGCCGGTGCGCGCGGCCGAGCTGACCGTCGCCCAGGAGAACGCGCTGCCCGGAAATCCGGCGTCGGAGTGGGATATCAGCGGTGCCGGTGATCC
>CAWDYT010000010.1:0-266029 GCA_963806695.1 uncultured Chloroflexia bacterium
CGGCTCGAGGGCGTCGGCGCGACCCTGCCCGCCGCGCTGCGCGACGACCCGGACGGCGCGCCACGCCGGGATCGGGCTGGTCTTTCCCTTCAGCGAGTGGTCGCCCAGTGGCTCGAACACGATCGCGCGCTCGGCCCCGCGTCGGGTCGCGTCGCCGACCAGGACGGTGCCGGCCTCGGCGACGCCCTGGAGGCGGGCGGCGGTGTTCACCAGGTCCCCGGCGACCATGCCCTGGTTCGTGGCCCCCAGCGTGACCGCCGCCTCCCCGGTGAGGACTCCGGCCCGCGCCTGAAGGCCGGGATGGAGGGTCGGTACCGTGGCGACGATCTCGAGCGCCGCTCGCACGGCGCGCTCCGCGTCGTCCTCGTGCGCGGTCGGCGTTCCCCACACCGCCATCACCGCGTCGCCGATGAACTTCTCGACCGTCCCGCCATGCAGCGTGATGGCCTGGGTGGCGGCGTCGAAGTAGCGCGACAGGAGGTCGCGCACGGCCTCGGGGTCCCGGTCCTCGGCGAGGGTCGTGAAGCCGACGAGGTCGGTGAACAGGACCGTGACCAGCCGGCGCTCGGCGGTCGCCTCGTCCGAAGCCCGGGCGGGGGCGGCGGCCTCGGTCGAGGCGGTGGGAGTGGACGGTGCCTGGGCGCCCAGAGACGAGCCGCAGTTGGCGCAGAAGCGCGCGTCGGCGCGGTTGGGTTCGCCGCAGGTCGGGCAGCTGGATGAGAGCGGGGCACCGCAGTTGTCGCAGAAGCGGCTTCCCGTGCGGTTCTCGGTGCCGCACGACGCGCAGATCACACAGGGCCCTCCGTGGGGATGGTGCGGAGCGTACCCGATGGAGGCAAGCGGGAACTGCGGTGATCGGGTTCCCTGCTTCCCGCCCGGTGGGACTAACGGCCATGGTTGGGCCGATTCCGGCGCGCTGCGTGGCCGTCAGTTGCGCCTGCCGCAAGCCACGGCCAAGCAAGGCCATCTTCGAGCGCCATGTTGGCATTTAGTCCCAGTGGCCGGGAATTTCGAGCCGCGGCGCCTCATTCCACCGGTTGCTGGAGCTCGGTGACGAAGTCCGCGTCGCGCTCCACCACCCAACCGGGCGGCAGTCGCAGGTCGGCATCGGCGCCGAACTGGAGATAGATCGTCCGCATCGGTCCGGCCGGTTGAAGGCCCGCAGCCGCCATCCAGCGCATGAGCGTCCGGCGCGCCGCGCCCACCCCGCCGTACGGCCCGCGATGGATGACCGATGCGACCCGGGCCGCGGGAGCCGCCGATACTCGATGGCCTCCGTCTGGCGGGATCGGCCCGGTGACCGGCACGAAGATCTCGCGCTGCGACGGAATCGCGCCGGGAGGCCGATGCGCGCGGCGGCCGAGGTCGCGGACGTAGGTCTCGAGCTCGTCGAACGCGGTCTGCACGTCGTCGCCGAGCCGCATGACGGCGACCGGCTCCACGGCCACCGGGCGGACGACGATGTCCGTCTCGCCGACCGCGATGTCGAGGGCGGCGAGACGCTCGTCGGCCAGGCGTCGTTCACGCTCCAGCTCCGCGCGCCGCCGCTCGAGGGCGGCTCGCAGGTCGCCGCCGCGCGACGAGCGCGCCGATCTCGTCGAGCGGCATCCCGAGCTGGCGAAGGGCGAGGATGCGGCGCAGCTCCGGCAGCTGGGCCGGCGAGTAGTAGCGGTAGGCGCTCGACGGGTCGACCCACACCGGCCGGAACAGGCCCAGCGCGTCGTAGGCGCGCAGCTGCTTGGCGCTGATGCCGGCGAGGCGCGCGAACTGGCCGATCGGGAACATGTGGAGACATACCTTGACTTTCCCTCTGGGGGAAGGTCAAGCATTTGCGCATGACGCAACCACAGCACCGCACGCGACCGATTCGGATCGCGGCCCAGCTCCATCCGCAGCACGGCGACTGGCGCGACATCCGCTCCGCCGCCATCCGCAGCGAGGAGCTCGGCTACGACATCCTCTACACGTGGGACCACTTCTCCCCGCTCGACGGCGAGCCGGATGGCAAGCACTTCGAGTGCTGGTCGATGCTGGCCGCCTGGGCCGAGGCGACCTCGCGCATCGAGCTCGGCCCGCTGGTGGCCTGCAACTCGTACCGCAACCCGAACCTGCACGCCGACATCGCGCGCACCGTCGACCACATCAGCGGCGGGCGCGTGATCATGGGCCTCGGGGCCGGCTGGTTCCGGCGCGACTACGAGCGCTACGGCTATCGCGTACGGCACGAAGGCCTCGCGCATCCGAGCGCTGGCGCGCGACACCCCGATCATCATCGAGCGACTGGCCATGCTGAACCCGCCGCCGCTGCGCCGCATGCCGATCCTCATCGCCGGCGTCGGCCAGACGCTGACGCTGCCGATCGTCGCCCGGCATGCCGATGCGTGGCACGCGTTCTTCCCGGATTCCATCGAGGAGGTGCACGCCGGCGGTCGAGGCGCTCATCGGCCACTGCGACGCGATCGGGCGCGACCCGTACGAGATCGAGTGGAGCGTCGGCCTGCAGCCGGACGACATCGATCGGTTCCTGCGCGAGGACGCCGACCGCTACCTCGAGCTGGGCTTCACCCAGTTCACGCTGGGCTTCGGCGGACCCGACTGGCGCGTCGAGAACGGGCGCGGGTTCCTCGAATGGCGGGACCGCATCAACGCGGAGCGCCGGGTTGCGACCGCCGCCTGAGGACTATGTCGGGTCGCGCACGGTCGCAGACTGCTCGACAGCGGGTCGCGCGGGTGCCGCCACGCTCCATTCGCCGCGCAGTTTCGCCAACCGCTGAAGGTAGGGTCGCGCACTGACCGCCTCGCACAGGTCGGTCGCCTCGCGCGCCCAGACTGCCGCCTCTGGCGCGTCGGGCAGCAGGCTGCAGGGCAAGGATCTGCCAGCGAACGAGGTCCATCCGCTGCTGAAGCCGACGAAGCTCGTTGAATGCGCCCTCGAAGCCTGCACGCGCCTCGGCGAGCTGCCCGGCGGCGGCGGCCAGGCTGGCGTCCGCCGCGGCCAGGGTGGCCTGGGTCACTGCACCGTGGAAGATTCCACCGCGTAGCTCGTCGGTCACCATCCGCGCCGCTTCCGCGTCACCGGTCATCATCAGGCAGTACGCGAGCTGGCCCCGGAAGTAGGGCTCGTTCGTATCCGCCTCCCCAGCCTCCAGGACCGCGCGCAGAATCGGCGCGGCCCTTGCCTCGTCGCGGGCAGAGATCGCCGCCTCGGCACGAGCCGACTGCGCCCACCACTGCTGCTTGCCCGGCAAATTCGCGTTGTCGATATGGCGGATGGCGTCGTCGATTGGGTCTCCTCGGGCAGCCCGCAGTGCGACGACCGTGGTGTAGAGCTGGATCCAGATCCAGGAGACCGAGCCGAGATCGACGTGCTCCAGGGCCTCTTCCGCGAGCGAGAGGGCCGCGTCCCAATCCCGCATGGCGAGAAAGTCGGTGTCGACCGCCGCCGCGACGGCGTGCACGAACAGCTGGACGTTCCCGATCCGCTGGGCCGTCTCGACCATCTCGCGGGCAAGCTCGGCGGCGCGTGCCGGGTCGTCGTCGATCAGGACCACGGAGAGGTTGTTTCTGAGCCGGTGGGCGAGCGTTACCCAGCTGCCGTCGTCGGCGAGCTTGATGGCGGCTTCGAGCAGCGCGGTCGCCTCCCGCCGGCGTCCCATCATGTTGAGGGCCGCGGCACGGTTGTTCATCGCATCGGCGATCGCCCGGAGCAGGTTCCGCGGTTCGGCGATCGAGAGCGCACGGTCGGCCGCCTCGATGGCGTCCGCCGCACGGTCGTTCCGCATGTACGCCCGTGACAGGGCGACGAGGAGCTCGGCCTCGCTCTCCGGGTCTGGCTCTCCGGACGTGCCCGCACGAGCGTTCTCGAGCATCTCGGCGGCCGCCTCGATCTGGCCGAGGTCGAGCAGCGTCTGTGCCACGAGTGCCGTGGCGCGGTAGATGCCGGAGGCATCCTCCACGGCCAGGCGCGCCGTCGAGCGCCTCGCGCGCGTAGCGCTCCGTGTCGCCGGTCACGCCGGCGAAGCTCGGATTCGGCGGCGCGCTCCAGGAGTTCCGCTCGCTCACCCGGGTCGGTGGTGATCGTCAGGGCGCGGTCGAGGTGCGACACGGCCTGCTCGTGCGCGCCAAGCGCCGCCGCTCGGCTCGGCGGCCGCGCGAAGGGCGATTCGCGCCTGGGCAGCGACGGCGTCCGCTTCGGCGCCCTCCGCCGAAGACTCGAGGCGGCCAGGTAGTGGCTGGCCAGGGCGCCGGCCATCTCGTCTTCGCCGAGCGGCCTCGTAGTGGCGGGCGAGCGCCAGATGGCGCGCGCGACGATCACGCAGGGCGAGCGTCGCTGTAGGCGACCTCGCGAATGAGGGCCTGGACGAACTTGTACTGGCCGCGCTCCGGGGAACGCGGGTCGGTCTCGAGCTCGACGAGCTCGCGCCGGGCGAGGTCGCGCAGCCGCTCGCTCGAGAGCAGACGTCCGGCTCGCCGGTGACGGTCGACGAGCGTCGGGAGGTCGAACACTCTGGCCGAGGACCGAGGCGTCCTGGAGCAGCGCCCGATCCGCCGGATCCAGCGCGTCCAGGCGCGACGGCGATCAGCGAGCGGAGCGACTCCGGCACCGTGAGCGACGTCGAGGTCGCCGACCGGGCGGTAGACGTCGCCGTCGCGCTCGATGCTTGCCCTCGGCCAGCAGCGCGCGCACCGTCTCGACCGCGTACAGCGGCATGCCCTCGGCGCGTGAGACGATGGTCGTCGATGGCGCGTCTCCGGCAGGCCGGGCACGACCCCCTCGAGCAGCTGGCGGATCGGCGTCGTCGGTCAACGGATCGAGGGCCAGCGACGGTGAAGTGCGCGCCGACCGGCGCCCCAATCGGGTCGCTGGTCGAACAGCTCCGGCCGGGCGAGCGTGACGACGAGGATCGGTCGCGACTTCGACCAGTCGAGCAGGTGGTCGATGAAGTCGAGCAGGCCCGAATCGGCCCACTGGAGGTCCTCGAAGATGAGGGCCGTGGTGCCGCGCTCGCTGATCCGCTCGAAGAACGTGCGCCAGGCCGGGAAGAGCGCGTCGCGACCGCCGGCGCGACGTCGCCGAGGCCCGAGCAGCGCGAGGAGCGCAGGCTCGACCATCGCGCGCTCGTCCGGATCGGCGACGTACTCCTCGACCGTCGCGTGGATCCGCTCGCGGGTCGTGGGCTCGTCGTCGTCCTCGGTCAGGTCGGCGCGCCGCCGGACCATCTCGCCGAGCGCCCAGAACGTGATGCCCTCGCCGTAGGACGGCGAGCGACCACGGTGCCAGTAGACGAGCTCGGTGACGCCGTCGATGTACTTCTCGAGCTCCCAGACCAGCCGGCTCTTGCCGATGCCGGCCGGGCCGGTGATCGACACGAGTCGCGCTCGCTGGTCGCGGCCGGGCGCGTGGAGCAGCTCCTTGAGCAACCGGAGCTCCTCGTCCCGACCGACGAACGGCGGCTCGAGCGCATCGGTCCGCAGCTGTCCGCCGCGCTGGGCCACCACGCGGACGGCGCGCCAGGCCGGCACCGGCGCCAGCTTGCCCTTGAGCGAGTGCTCGCCGACCTCCTCGAACATGATCGCGCGCTCGGCGGCCCGCATCGTCGGCTCGCCGACCAGCACGGTGCCGGGCTCGGCGACGCCCTGGAGTCGAGCCGCGGTGTTGACCAGGTCGCCGGCGACCATGCCCTGGTTCGTGGCGCCCAGCGTCACCGCCGCCTCGCCGGTCAGGACGCCGGCCCGCGCCTGGAGCTGTCGGCGCCAGGGTCGAGACCTCCGTCACCAGCTCGAGCGCCGCACGGACCGCGCGCTCGGCGTCGTCCTCGTGGGCGACCGGCGTGCCCCAGACCGCCATGACCGCGTCGCCGATGAACTTCTCGACCGTGCCGCCGTGGCGCTCGATCGCGTCGCGGGCGACGTCGAAGTAGCGGGTCAGCAGCTCGCGCGTCGACTCCGGGTCACGGTCCTCGGCCAGCGAGGTGAAGCCCACCAGGTCGGCGAACAGCACCGAAACGAGCCGGCGCTCGGCAACCGGAGCCGATGACGTTGGCGTGGCGGTTGGGGTGGCAGCGGGCGCATCGCCGGTGATCTGGAAACCGCAATTGCGGCAGAAGCGAGCGTCGGCCTTGACGGGCTCACTGCACGACGGACACGTCGAGGCCAGGGGGGTGCCGCACGCCTCGCAGAAGCGACCACCCGGCTCGTTCTCGGTTCCACACCCGGGGCACGTCATCTCGGGATCTCAGAGTCCTCCGTTCGCGGCAGCGTAGCGCACGCGAGCAAGCAGCCTTGCGGTCAGGTCGCCCCCTCGTCGTCCACCATGCGCCGAAGCTCCGATGCCCGACCCCGCAGCTCCTGGAAGTAGTCTGATCCGGTGATCTCGGCCACCCGCTGGGCCTGCTTCGCCTCGTCGATCTCGATGCGCAGCTCGGCGACCTCGCGACGAAGGCGATCCTCACGAGCGCGCACCTGGCCGGCCATGCGCGCGAACGACCGCGCCAGCACGCCGAGGGCGTCCTCGCGCGTCGCCACCGACTCCAGGATGGCGGGCTCGAACCGATCCTCCTCGAGGGCCGTGGCCGCATCGGTCACGCGTCCCACCTGCTCGAGGTACTCGAGCTCCAGGTCCCGCAGCCGCTTGCCGGCCAGGGATGCGCCGACCCGCGCCCGGAGCACGGCGCCGTTGAACGGCTTGGGCAGGTAGTCGGTGGCGCCCATCTCGATGCAGCGCACGACCGAGTCGAGCTCGTCGACGCCGGAGATGACGATGACCGGCAGGTGACGCAGCGCGTCGTCCGCCTTGATGGCGGCCAGCGTCTCGTAGCCGTCCATCTCGGGCATCACGAGGTCGAGCAGCACGACGTCGAACGGCTCGTCGCGCAGCATGTCGAGCGCGGCGCGCCCGTCGACGGCCTGGGCGGCCGTGTGGCCCTCGGCCTCCAGCGCGCGGACCAGCACGCGCCGATTGAGCTCGCCGTCGTCGACCACGAGCACGCGACCACCGCTCACGCGATCCGCCTCCCGCTCGGCCTGCAGCGCGGCCTCCACCGCCACCAGCTCGTCGCGGATGGCGGCGACCCGGGTGTCGGCGTCCGGCACCGCGCCTTCCCGTGCGTCGTGCTCGACCGCGCGGCACAGCTCCGCGAGCTGGTGCGCACCGAAGCTGGCCGCGTTCGACTTCAGGGAGTGGGCCGGCCGCATCATCGCCGCGTCCTCGCCCGAATCCACGGCCGCCTCGAGCGTCCGCGAGCAGGCCTGCCGCATCGGTCGAGAACGTGTCGATCAGCTCGACCAGGAACGCCACGTCGCCACCGGTCATGGCGACCAGCTCGTCCAGCGCGGCGCGGTCGATCACGTCAGCCATGGGCCACAACGGCGACCTGCGCCAGGGCGGCCGCCAGCTCCGGCGGCCGGATCGGCTTCGACAGGTAGTCGTCCATGCCGGCGGCGAGGCACGCCTCCCGGTCGCCGGCCATGGCGTTGGCGGTCATGGCCACGATGCGCGGCTGCGGATGGGCCAGGTCGGCGGCGCGGATGCGGCGCGTCGCCTCGAGGCCGTCGAGCTCGGGCATCTGGATGTCCATCAGGACCACATCGTACGGCTCGCGCTCCACCGCCTCGACCGCCTCGAGCCCATTCGTCGCGACGTCGGCGCCATAGCCGAGCTGCTCGAGCAGCTTGAGCGCCAGCTTCCGGTTCACGGCGTTGTCCTCGGCCAGCAGGATGCGCAACGGATGCTGCTCGCCCGCCTTGGCGTCGGTCGGCTTCCGGGACGTTCGCGCGGACGGGAGTGCGCGACCCAGCGCATCGGCCAGGGCGTCGTGGAGCGCCGACGGCTTCACCGGCTTGGTGAGCGATCCGACGATCGGCGCGTCCTTGAAGTCGTGGCTGCCGACGGAAGACAGGACGATGACCGGGATGCGCCGCTTCCGGGCGCCGTCGTTCAGGGCCCGCGCCAGGGCGATGCCGTCCATGTCCGGCATGTTCAGGTCGAGCAGCGGCCACGTCGAACTGTTCGCCGCCGCTGACCCAGGCGAGCGCCTCCTCCGCGGACGCCGCGTCCCGCGGCTTCATCGCCCACCGCCCGGTCTGCGCGACCAGGATCCGGCGATTGGTCGCGTTGTCGTCGACGATCAGCACCCTGCGGCCGGCCAGCAGCCCGGTCGCGGCGTGCGGCGCATCCGTCGGGACCGCTTCCGCCACCGCGGCACGGAATCGCAGCCGGAAGGTGCTGCCCTCGCCCTCGACGCCGCTGCTCGTCGCCATCAGCGACCCGTCCATCAGCTCCGACAGCCGCCGGCTGATCGCCAGGCCCAACCCGGTGCCGCCGTAGCGGCGCGAGACGGACGCGTCCAGCTGGCTGAACGACTGGAACAGCTGACCAAGCCGATCCGGCGGGATGCCGATGCCCGTGTCGCGCACCTCGATCGCCGCCTCCCATCGGCCGTCCGGCAGCGGCGCCCCCGACACCGCCAGGACCACCTCGCCGGACTCGGTGAACTTCACGGCGTTCGACAGCAGGTTGAGCAGGATCTGCCGCAAGCGCCCGGCATCGCCGACGAGCGGAGGCGGCGCATCCTCGGGGGCCGAGTAGACCAGCTCGATGCCCTTCGCGGTGGCGGCGGGAGCCAGCACGTCCAGCGCGCCCTCGATCACCGCGGCCATGCTGAACGGCGCCTCCTCGAGCTCCACCTTGCCCGCCTCGATCTTCGAGAAGTCGAGGATGTCGTTGATGATGGTCAGCAGCGCGTCGCCGGACATGCGGATCGTCTCGGCGTAGTCGCGCTGCTCGTCGTCGAGCGGCGTGTCGACCAGGAGGCCGCTCATGCCGATGATCGCGTTCATCGGCGTGCGGATCTCGTGGCTCATCGCCGCCAGGAAGGCGCTCTTGGCGTGGTTGGCCTCCTCGGCCGCCTTCCGCGCCTCCTCCACCTCGCTGATGTCGTGGTAGATCGCGTAGTAGCCGACGTGCTCCCCGTCGAGCATGAGCGGCACGACCACGATCTCCACGTCGACCATCCGACCGTCCTGCCGCATCCGCTGACCGATGCGTTGCGAGCGCCCCTTCTCCCGCGCCTCGGTCGTGGTGATCGCGCCCTCGGCCCGGTGCTCCTCGCTGAAGATGAGGTCGTCGATGTGGTTGCCGACGGCATCGGTCGAGGCGTACCCGAACAGTCGCTCTGCCGCGGGATTCCAGGCACTGACCACCTCGTCGCGGTCCATGACCACGATCGCGACCGGGCTGGCATCGACGAGGGCCTCGAAGTACGTCTTCTGGCGCCGGACCTCGGCTGCCGCCTCCTTCTCCTCGGTGATGTCGAGCATGAATCCCTGCACGTGCGACGGCGCGCCATCCTCGGTGCTGATGAGCCGCCCATCGTCGCGGATCCAGACCGTGCCGCCGTCGGCGGCCATGAGCCGGTAGTCGGTCGAGAACCGGTCCTCCACGTCGCCGCCGCGGAACATGGCCGTCTGCTCCTCCATCACCCGCTCGCGGTCATCGGGGTGGAGGATGGAGTCGAAGAAGCCATCCTCGAGCCAGCGCTCGATCGGATAGCCGGCCAGGCGCACTACCTGCGGGCTGATGTAGGTCGAGGTCGCCGTGCCGTCGGCGCGGTCGATGTAGAGGACGAGGGGCAGCTCCTCGACCAGCTGGCGGTATCGGGCCTCCGCCGCTCCGAGCGCGGCATTCGCCTCGGCCAGCCGCGCGCTGGCCTCGCGTTCCTCGGTGACGTCGATCAGAAAGCCCTGGACGTACTGGGCGCTCACCCTGCTCGTCGCGGACGATCACGGCCTCGTCGTGGACCCACACCGTGCGCCCGTCGGCGTGGAGCAGCCGGTACTCCCAGGTCCAGCGCTCGTCGCCGCGCTCGAAGACGGCGACATGGTTCGCGAGCACGTGCTCGCGGTCGTCGGGATGGATGATCTCCTCGAAGAACTCGTCCTCGGACCAGCGCTCGGCCGGGTAGCCGAACATCGCCTCGATCGTGGGGTTGACGTAGATCGACTTGGCGCGCTCGTCGGGCTGATCGATGTACAGCGTGAGCGGCAGCTCCTCGACGAGGCGCCGGTACCTGATCTCGGCCTCGCCCTTCGCCGCGAGAGCCGCGCTGAGCTCACCGAACAGGCGGGCGTTGTCGAGGGCGACGCCCATGTTGGTGGCGAGTGTCATGAGCAGCCGCTCGTCGTCCTCGCTGTACGCGTTCGGCTCGTGCGTGCCGATGGCGATCACACCGATCGACTTGTCGCCGGCAGGGATCGGCACGCCGAGGTACGACTCGGTGCCACCGACCTTGAACGGTGCACCGATGCGCTCCGCCTCCTCCGCCGTGCCGATGCGGATCGGCCTGCGGCCCTCGATGATCCGGGCGGTGAGCGGGTCGTTGAGGATCGTCCCCTCGAACTGCCTGTTCCGCTTCCCCTCGTCGATCCAGTAGTGGAAGGTGACGATGCCGGTCTCGGGATCCTTCATCGCGATCGAGAGGCCCTTCGCCGACAGCGCCTCCGCAGCGCGTTTCCCGACCGCCTCGAGGATGGCATTGAAGTCGAGCTGCATCGCGAGCGCCTGCCCCACCTCGTTGACGATGGCGAGCTCGGTGTTCCGTTGGCGCAGCTCGGCCGTGCGTTCCTCGACCCGGTGCTCGAGCGTGGCCACGTTCTCCCGGAGCTGCGCCGTCATGGCGTTGAAGGCCCGCTCGAGCGCTCCCACCTCGTCCTCCGACGTGATCGGCGCAGTCGCGTCCAGGTTGCCGCCGGCCACCTCCGTCGCGGTGGCGGCAAGGAGCTGAATCGGACGGGTCACCGCCCGCGACACGAAGGCGATCCCCAGGCCGAGCACGGCCACGGCCGCGAGACCCACCAGCGCGATGGTCCCGGCCAGCTCACGGGCCGGCGCGAATGCCTCCTGCTCCGTCAGCTCGGCCACGAGGACGGCGTTCAGCTCCTGGACCCACCGCCACGCCCCGATCACCGGCGTGCCGGACTGGGCCTCGTACCGGGCCTGCCCGTCCGTGCCATCCAATGCGGCGCTCACTCCCGGGGAATCGATCTCCTCGCCGGCTGACGCACCGATGGCGTTGGAGATGAGACGGCCGTCGCCACCGACCAGGAAGGCCTCCCCCGTGGCGCCGAGGCCGGTGCGTTCGCGGGCGATCCGGTCGAGGCGCACCAGGTCGAGGAACTCGGCAAGCACGCCCACCCGCTCGCCGCTGGCGTCGAAGATCGGCGTGGCGACCGCGATCGTCGGCTCGCCGGTGAGCGAGGACTCGACGACGCCCTGGACCGTGGTGCTGGTGCTCCCGCGCTCGAAGAACGTCTCACCGGCCTGGCTGACGCCCTCGTGCTCGGGGACCGTCGACACGCGGATCGTCCCCGACGCATCGAGCACGGCGAGCTCCTCGGAGTCGGAGCTCTGGTCGGCGACGTAGGCGAGCGTGTCGCGGATCGAGGCGGTGGCGTCCTCGATCTCCGCCGCGCTGCCGTCGTCGAGGAGGAGGGTTCGGATTGCGTCACTGTCGTCCGTCGCACCACCCAGCAGTCCGGCGGTGAAGATGACGCTGCGTCGCTGCTCCTCGAGCCACTCCTCGACGGCGTCGACCTTCAGGGCGGCCGCGGCGTCGAGTCGTTCGGCGACGGATGATCCAAGGTAGTCGGTGGCGCGGGCGTTCACCAGCAGGCTGAGCAGGGCCACCGTCACGACCGCCAGGAGCACGAAGTAGGCGACCAGCCGCGCGCGGAGGCTGCGGCGCAGGACGGCTGGCGCGCGGAAGCGGCGCGTGGCTGCCGGGCCGGTCATTCGCCTGATCCCCCGACTCCGGAGTGCGGTGCGAACGTGATGGCGATCCGCGCCGGGCCGCGACCCAGGTCGAGCCCGAGCACTCCCTGCGAGCGAATCGGCCGCGACGGCGCACCGCTGCCCTCGCGAAGCTCCACGTCGGCCGGGATGCCAATCGACTCGCCCTCGAGCGTGACCCGGTGCACCCAGACGGTGACGGCCCGCGCGCCGTGGTCGTCGAGCGTGAACGTCGCGCGGTGCAGGCCGTCCAGCGCGAGCGCACCGGTCGCGGCGCGCAGGTCGGTACGTCCGTCACGGTGCTCCAGCTCGACGTGCGCCGCGAGGGGCCGCCCGCCTACCGTGACGGTGAACCCCGGGTCGACGCTGGCGCCGCCCTGCGCGTCGCGGACCTCGATGGCCGCGGTGCGCCGGAAGGCCGGGCCGCGCAGGATCCAGATCAGGAGCGCCGCCGTGAGTCCGGCGACGAGCAGCGCGGCCGCGCGCTCGAGCGGATCGGTCCAGATCACCAGCCCGTGCAGGGCGATTCCCGCCAGGAAGATGGCGCACACCACCGCCACGGTGACGGGATGGCCGAGGACGCCGATGACGGTGCCGGGAACGTACTCACCCCGTCGTCGGGCGGCGAGGACCAGGAGCATCGGGAAGATGCCGCCCAGCAGCGGCACCGTGAGCACGCCGATCACCGCGACCGGCCGCGCGAACCAGTCCTGGTCGGTGACGAGCAGGTACTCGAGGACGAGGAACGTGGCGGCCACCGGGGCGATGCCGGCCAGCAGACGCCCGCGGCCCGTCGCGAGCCGTGCCGCCCAGCCGCCCTCGGTTCTCCGGGAGCGGGCCGGCAGGTACTCGATCACCTGGTTGTAGAGGCCCAGCGAGCAGTACAGCGACCCGAGTCCGACGGCCAGGACGACGTAGACCGAACCGAGCACGTCGATCACGGGACCGACCACCTCGGCCAGCGGCGTGATCGCGGTACCTCGCGTATCGATCAAGGGCTCCGCGCCGACCGCGCCGTTGATCGCGATCACGATCAGGCTGTACAGGCCGATGACCGTCGCCAGCGCGGCGAGGTTCCCCCACAGCAGGGAGCGTCCGCTGGGATCCCGTCCCAGGATGAGCTTCGATGCGTTGGCGGCCGACGTGTGGCCGAAGTAGGCCACGATGATCACCCCGAACACGAGCTGGAGCATGGCGGGCTCGAGCCCGGAGCCGCCGAACACCGGCAGGTTCCGCGTGGCCAGGTTCGCCGGATCGATGTGCGCGAAGGCGATGCCGGTGATCGCCAGGATCAGGGCGACGTTGACCGCGCCGATGACGACCGCGGTGGCGACCGTTTCGTCGAGCGTCCCCCGCCGCAGGATCCAGACGTTGACCGCGAACAGGAGGGCGACCCACACCTCCTCGCCGATGCCGGTCGCGCCGTGCAGGACCGACCCGAAGCCGAGCATGTAGGCCAGCAGGACGACCGCGTTGAGCAGGCCCAGCGCCACCGACATGCCCACCGATCCGGGAAGGCCGAGCAGGTCGTTGACCAGCCGCCCGAGGTAGCCCGCGCCGTATCGCATCGATCCGTTGCGGGTGATGGCCTCGGCCATGGCGCCAAGCGTCAGGAGGTTGATGACGCCGAGCGCCACGAGGACGACGATGCCCGCCATCGGCCCGATGCCGGCGACCGCCACCGGCACGATGAGGATGCCCTCGGTGATGGTCTCGGTCAGCGCGAGGCTGTAGGCGACCCAGAACGGCGGCAGCACCTCGATGCGCTGCCCGAACGCCGCGCGACGCCAGGCGACGCGCTCCCGCCAGGTCGGCGACTCGACGTACAGGTTCCGCCCGGCGCCGAGCTGTCGAGCGGCGGCCGCGGCAACCTCCGGGGTGTCGAGGCCCAACGCGGCGCGCAGTCGCGGCACGCGCCGCTCCACCAGTCGGTACTTCGAACCGATGAGGATCGCGACGGCCGCCCGCGCCTCCGCGCCGTGGGGCACCAGCTCCGCCCACTGGGGAGCGAAGCGCTCGAGGTCCTGAACGGTGGGCTGCACCGGCAGGTCGCGGCCGGCGGCCATCGCGTGCAGGAAGGCCTGCTCGCGCTCAGCGGATCCCCGCTCGCCCACGAACGTGGCGCGGCTGATTCGCGACCCGGCCACCAGCCGGGCGGTGTGCGCCTCGATGGCGAACACGACACCACTCGCCCGCCGGGCCGGCAGGCCTCGCTCGATCTCGGCACGGTCGAAGAGTGGCGTGCGGTCGCTGCCTCCGATGCGATCCGTCATGCGCCTCCCGCTCAGACGGGGACGGGTGGATCGTCGAGAGGTTGAGGCAGCAGGCTCGGAACGATGCGCGCGGCAAGGCGCCGGTACTGTGCGGCCAGCGGATCGTCGGGGTGCCGCAGGACGAACACGCCCTCGCTGGCGAGCTGCATGAGCTCGTCCGAATGCGGCAGCACGGCCGCGACCGGGACTCCGTAGGCCTGGGTGACGCGCTCGGCCACGTCACGCGGATCCAGCTGCACCGGCGCCTTGTTCACCACGATCTGGACTTGCGGGACCTCCAGCTCGCGGGCGACGCGGGCGGTGATCCCGGTGCCCTCGAAGTCCTGCTTGTCGGGACGCATCACGATGAGCAGGACGTGCGAGATCACCAGCGACAGCAGGGTCTCCTCGTTCAGCCCGGGATGCGTGTCGATGAACAGAACGTCGAGGTCGAGCGCGTCGACGAGCTCTCGGATGCCCGCCGTCAGGCGCTGCGCGTCGTAGCCCTCGCGCAGCACGCGCGTGATCTCGCCCGGTTGCATGCTCGACGGAATGAGGTACAGGCGGCCGGCAATATCGGCGTCGAGCCGATCGGTCACGTCGAGGGCGACCTCGGCGATGGGCCGGCCATGCCACAGGAAGTCGTTGAGCGAGGCATGGACGTGGTCGCCGGTGAGGCCGAACAGCACGTGGATGCCCGGCGACTGGATGTCGCCGTCGATCACGCCGACGCGATGCCCGGCGCCGGCCACGACCGATGCCAGGTTCGCGGTGGTGTTCGACTTCCCCGTCCCTCCACGGAAGGAGTGGACCGAAACGATGATGGCCATCGGGTCCCCGCTGCGTGAGCCGCAGCCTACGCGATGGGCGGCCGATCGGTCTAGCGACGAGCAAGCCCCTTGACACGCACTGGCATTCATCGGTACCTTGCCATTCAACATTGTGTGAATGATTGGTAGAGACTGAATGCCGAAGCGCTCCCAGCAACCCGCGGACGAGATGGTGCTCACTGACGTCGAGCAGCTGAAGGTCATCGGCGAGCCGCTGCGCCTCCAGCTGATCGAGGTCATGGCGGAGGACCCGACCCGCGGCTGGACGGCCAAGGAGCTGGCGCAGCACCTGGCCACCAAGCAGACGAAGCTCTACCACCACCTCGGCCTGCTGGAGGAGCACGGATTCATCCGCGTCGGCGAGACGCGGGTCGTCTCGGGCATCCTCGAAAAGCGATACCAGGCGACGGCCCACGGGTTCCGGGTCGAGCGTTCCCTGCTCGCCGGCGCCGGCGGCGAGACGGCGGTGAGCGGCGCCATCGACGCGATGTTCGAGAAGGCCCGCAGCGAGATCGTGGCAGGACTCCACTCCGGCGCCATCCAGCCCGACTCGGATGACCCGAAGCGCAAGCGGATGCGCCTCTCGGCGACCACCGCGCGGCTGTCCCCCGCCAACGTGAAGCGCGTCATGCGCCTCATCGACAAGCTCAGCGAAATCGACGCGAGCCAGGATGCCGACGGCGACGAGTACGGGCTGCTGGTCGGCTTCTATCCCCGAGCATCGAAGGATGACCACGCATGACCGATGCGACCGCCACCACCCCGACGGCGCAGCCGTTGGGCGTCCGCGACGTCCTCCGTATCCCGAGCTACCGCAACCTGTTCGCCGGCCAGGCGATCTCCGACATCGGCGACGGCATCACCCTCCTGCTCCTCCTGCTCGTCATCAACGAGCTGACCGGCTCGACCGCCGCGCTGGCGCTCATGGCCATCGCGGAGGCGGTTCCCCACTTCACCGTCGGCCTCTTCGCCGGCGTGTACGTCGACCGATGGAACCGCCGCACCGTGATGCTCGCCGCGGACCTGCTGCGCGCCGGCATCGTGCTGTCGTTCGCCTTCGCCGCGAGCGCCGGGATCGTGCCGCTGCTGTACGTCCTCGCCTTCGCGCAGTCCAGCGTCTCCACCTTCTTCCGACCCGCGCGCGGCGCGCTGCTGCCGCGCATCGTGCCGGCCGCCGGCCTTCCCGCGGCGAACTCGCTGGCGCAGGCCTCACAGGTCATCGGCTCGGTGATCGGCGCCGGGATCGCCGGCCTCATCTTCGGCACCTTCGGCTCGGGCGTCGCCGGCTTCGCCATCGACGCGGCCACCTTCCTGGTCTCCTTCGTCTTCGTCTCGCGGATCGCCGCGGAGGCGGGCCGCGTCGTGAGCGGCGGCGAGCATGCCGAGCGCAAGGACGTCCTTCGCTCGCTGCGCGAGGGCGTGGGTATCGTTCGCGGATCGCGCGCGCTGAGCGGCTCGCTGATCGCGGCGGCCAGCGTCGATGCTTGGGCTCGGGGCGGTGAACGTGCTGTTCGTGCCGCTGATCGTCAACGACCTTCGCGTCGACGCGACCTGGATGGCCGGGATCGAGCTGGCCCAGACGGCCGGGATGATCCTCGCGGCGGGCGCGGTCGCCTTCCTGGCGCGCCGCCTCGCGCCCACCACGATCATCACGCTGGGCCTCGCCGGCATCGGCGTCTGCATCGGCCTGATGGCCGGCGTGTCGGCGGTCTGGCAGGTCATCATCGTGCTCTTCGTCGTCGGCTGGATGGTCACCCCGCTGCAGGCCATGCTCCAGACGATCGTGCAGACCACCGCGACCGATGCGACCCGCGGGCGCGTCGTCTCGCTGCTCCAGGCGTCGCTGTCCACGGCCTCGGTGGCCTCGATGGCCATCGGCGGCGTGCTCGGTGACGTGATCGGCATCCGATCCGTGTTCCTGGCAGCCGCCGCCATCGTCCTCGGCGCCGCGGTGATCTCGTTGCTGCTGTTCCGCGGCGTCAGCGGGCGCCCCGCATCGGTGCCGGCCGCCGCCGAGCCGGCCTGACCCGGCCTTAGCGAACCCCGAGCTGCGCCTCCAGCGCGGCCAACCCGGGATCCCCGGCGGCCCGACGCGCCCGCAGCTCCCACCACGGGGCCTGGGCGGCCTTGGCGGCGGCGATCGCGTCCTCGGCCCGTCCCCGTCCAACCCACGCAGCCAGCAGCGAGGCGGATGCGCGCATGAGGAGCGTCGCGTCGTCCTCCGTGGCGTGCGTCGCCACCCGATCGGCGGCCGAGGCGGCAGTTTCCGAGTGTCCGGCGTCGAGCCATGCGCGCACCAGCGTCTCGATGGCGGCGAGGAAGTGGGCGTTGCTCATCGGGACGATCGCCTCGACCAGGTCGTCGGCGGGCGCCACGACGGGCTCGCCACGCGCCTCCCCGGCCCAGGCCGCGATGGCCGCCCGCAGAATCCGCGCGTAGGGCGAACCGACGTTGGGGCGGTTCATCCCGGAGCTCTCGAGCCATTGGTCGTACTGAATAGCTTGGGTCGGATCACGCCGCGCGGCAGCCATGGGAAGGAGGACGACGTACGTCCGGAAGGCGAGGCGCTCGTAGGCGTTGCGCTCCGCAAGGGCGACGATCGATGTGCCCAAATCGAGCGCCTCGTCCCATCGCCCGAGCACCCAGAGCTGCTCGCATCGAGCGTAGTCGCACCACCCGGCCTGCTCCAGCTGCCCGTGGGCACGCGCCAGGTCGGCGACCGCCTCGAGGTCTGGCAGCGCGGCGACAGGGTCCTCCATGGCGCGATACATCCCCCGGATGCGGCCGGCGACGATGACCTGGTGCCAGGCACCAAGCTCGCGAGCACTGTGTTCCAGCTCAGCCCAGTCTTCGTCGGTCGCCACGCCAACCTCGTCACGCGCGGCGCTGGTGTGCTCGAGCACCTCGAGAACGACCATGGGATCCCCTGACCTGTTGGCCAGCTCGCGAGCCAGGCCGGCTTCCTCGAGCACACCATCGGATCGGCCCTGCGTGGAGACCGCCCAGGCATGCAGCGCGTGGAGCCGTGCCCGACGCTCCTCCGGGGTATCGGCCAGGCGCTCGATGGTGTCCGCCATCAGCTGCTCGGCCTCGTCGAAGCGGATCTGCTGCATGTAGGCCCTCCCCAGCGCATATGCGGCCGCGGACAGGCTCGCAGGATCGCTCGCAGCGGACGCCAGCGCCGCATCGAGCTCGGCGATCCCCGCGTCGAGGTCGGCACTCGCGGCGAGCACCTCACCCAGGCGACGCCGACGGCGGGCGAGGTCGATGCCCGGATGCGGATCGGTGTGCTCGATCGACCGGCGGAAGAGTCGAGCGCTCGCCTCGTGCGCGGCGAGACGGAGAGCGGCCTCGGCGGCCCGCTCGTACCAGCTCGCCGCCCGCTCGGCCAGGGTCTCTCTCGACGGCAGGCCGGTCGGAGCGAGCGCAGGCAGGCTCTCGAGCGCCAGCGCGAAGTGCTCGGCCACGCCCTCCGCCACGACGTCGCCACGCTCGCCGGCCACCCCTTCCAGCCAGGCGGCCATCGCCACGTGGAGCCGGGCGCGCTCCGCCCGCGCCAGTGACGCGTAGCCAGCGTCCCGCAGGAGCGCGTGCCGGTAGGCGTACGCCTCGCCGCTGATCGGGTCGTGGACCGGGCCGGCCAGGAGCGCGCGCCGCAACAGGATCTGGAGCCCGTCGTCCGTCCCAGCCTCGAGGGCATCCAACGCCGCTATCGGCACCCTCCTGCCGGCAACCGATCCCCGGCGGGCCAGCCGGCGTGCCTCCGGAGGCAGATCGTCGAGCTGCGCGGCGTAGATGGCCTGGACCGTGGCCGGCAACGTAACGGCTTCCGGCTCGACCGCGAGACGCCAGCGGCCGCCCTCGCGCACCAGTGTGCCCACGCTCGCCCAGACCCGCAGCAGCTCCTCGATGAAGAGCGGCGTGCCGTCCGAGCGAGCGACGATGGCCTCGACCAGCGGCGGCGGCAGCTCCGAGCCGAGGAGGGCGGACACGAGCGCCGTCGCATCGGCTGCTGGTAGCGGCTCGAGGTCCAGAAGATCCGCATCACACCACTCCGGCGCCGCATCAAGGAGGCTCGGGCGGGCGGTCGCGACGACCAGGCGGCCGTGGCGCGAGAGGGCTGAACCGGCCCGATCGAGGAACGCGAGCAGGTCCCCGCCCGCCCAGTGCACGTCCTCGACGAGCCAGACACCGGTGCGGTCCACCAGCGCGTCGAGGGCAGTGATCCAGGCATCGAACCGTGCGTCCCGTTCCGCACTCAGGTCCGCGGCCGCGCGCTCCGCGGGCCCGGCACCGTCGACGAGGCGCTCGACCTCGCGGACCACCACCGCCGCCCGCAACGGAGGGACGCCGGCCTCGGTCAGCGCCGCCTCGAGCTGGCCGTGGCGCCCGGTGGAGAGGACGAGCTGCGCGATGGTCTCGTACGGCGCCGTGGCCTGTGGTCGAACACGCCCTCGGAGGACCGTCGAGCCGGGCGCCGCCGACGCGCCGAACTCGGCGAGGAGCCGGCTCTTGCCGACGCCCGGCGGCGCCACGATCAGCAGCCGATGCGCCGTCGCCGCGTGGCGCACTCGTCCGAGCGCGGCCTCGAGCCGGCTGAGCTCCGCGTCGCGGCCGAGCATCGGCGGCACGCAGAGCCGCCGAGCGCCTCCTCCCGCGACGGCTGCGGACGCGGACCCACGGCTTGCGCGGCACGCACCGGCTCGGCCTTGCCCTTCAGCTCGAGCGGAGGCACCGACTGGGTCTCGATCGCCTCGGCCGCAGCGAGTGCGGTGAGCTCGCCGAGCAGCACGGTCCCAGGCGTGGCCGCCGACTGCAGGCGCGCGGCGGTGTTGACGGTGTCGCCGGTTACCCGGCCCGCATCGGATCCGGCGGCCGCGTACACGACCTCGCCGGTGTTGACGCCGACGCGGAGCTGAAGCTCGCCGGGATCGAGCCCGATCCGCGCGCCGAGCTGCTCGACAGCGCCGATGAGGGCCAGGCCGGCACGAACGGCTCGCTCGGCATCGTCGTCACGGCCCGACGGCACGCCGAACACCGCCATGACGGCGTCGCCGATGAACTTCTCGACCACCCCGCCGTAGCGCCCGATCGTCTCGCGCGCGGCGGCGAAGTAGGCATCCTGGATGGCCGCGACGTCCTCGGCGTCGAGCCGCTCCGACAGGGGCGTGAAGCCGACGAGGTCGGCGAACAGCACACTGAGGATGCGGCGCTCCACATCGGGCGCGGCGGCGACCGGGTGCTCGGGCACGGCCATGCCCGAAGGGTAGCGTCGGGGCGCAACGGCTCTGATGGTCCTACGTCGGTTGTCGAGGAGCGGTCACCGCTATCGGTCGAATGCGCTCGCACCCCTTCAGCGGCCGCATCGGCGCATGGCTCTTCTGCGCACCCTCGAGCTTTTGAAGGCCGGCGAGGCCGCGAACGACCTCCTCTTCGGCCGCACGACCGACGGCCTCGCGTCGCGTCAGCCGACGAGGGGAAGGCGCGGGTCGGGCGCCAGCCTCGGCCACATCTGGCGCACGTGGTCGAGGGCGGGATCGAACGAGCACGCCATCGTCCGGATGTCGCCGGCCAACGCGTTCAGGTAGTACGCGTCGTCGCCGTGAGTGGCGACGAAGGGGTGGTAGCCGTCGGCCACGATCACCGTGTCGCCGTCGCGCACCGCGTACAGCGCGTCGACCGATCCGCCGTACAGCCGCTGGATCGCCCCACGCCTCCGGCCGGCGAAAGGCATACGAGTACACCTCCTCCAGCACCGCCTCGCGCGGCATGTCATCGGTGTCGTGCTTGTGCGGCGGCCAGCTCGACCAGTTGCCGGAGGGCGTGTAGACCTCCACCACCTCGAGCCGATCGGCCGGGAAGTCGGGCGTGATGATGTGGTTGATCTGACGCGTGGCGTTGCCCGCGCCGCGGATCTCGACCGTGACGTCCTCGGGAAGGATCGCCACTGGCGCCGATGCCGTCTCCCGCCCGGACGCCGGAGCCGATGCCACGGCCACCGTCACACGTCCCGCTCTCGGGCTCGAGCCTCCGCCGTCGTGCCGGGCGGCAGGTACGCGGCCGAGGGCAGCCCGTCCCACACCGATGCACGCCCGGGCAGCGCCACGTCACCGACCCGCAGCGGACCACCCGCCAGCGCCACCACGGCCGTCTCGTGGCTCCACCGCCGACGCGCAGGCGCCCGACGACGTGCTGGATCGAGAACGAGCAGGTAGCGCCACCCCGCGCGGTCCGGCGTGACGTCGGCCCCCCGCGGCAGATACGGCTCGAGGGTTGGCTTAGCCATGGGACTTCGCCAGGGCCGGGGACATCATCCGAGCTGCGCCTCGGTCACCAGGTGGAGCAGGTCGTGGTACGAGCCGATGAACGCGCGCAGCGTCTTGCGCGTCGGCCCCAGGCGTCGAACTCGTCGACCGCGAGGCCGTCGGGCTCGATAGGCGTGCACGAAGTCGGGCAGCCGCCGCAGCTCGTCGAGGTGCTCCGGATCCACGGGGTCGTCGATCCGCGGGCGGACCTCGACCGACGAGGCGTTGAAGCGCCGCTGCCAGGCCGGCGGCAGCGTGATGATCAGGTCGCCGCCGATGAGCTCCGACCAGTGCAGGTGATGCCGGATCGCGGCCGCCAGCAGGCGCGCGCGGAAGCCGCGCGACCGCCACTCGGCGTGGGCGCGCTTGACCACGGCCACGCCGGCCCACGGCAGCGCGTCGGGGTGGATGGACAGGCCGTCCGCATCGGCCGATTCGCGCAGCCAGTCCTCGAGGCGGCCCATCATGATCGTGATCACCGGGCCCATGCGGGTCGTGTCGCGGTTCTCGGCGTCGCGGCGCGCGAGACCGCGCTCGACCGCCTCGGCGGCGGCCAGCGCCTGCGGCGGCCGCGAAGCTGACGGTGGCGTTGATGCTCACGCCGCGGTACGTCGCCTCCTCCATGGCCGCGATCCCGGCGCGCGTGGCCGGCAGCTTGACGATGACGTTCGGCGCCAGTCCGTCGAAGGCCATGGCCTGCTCGACCAGCGCGTCCGTGTCGCGCCACAGCGTCGGATCGGTCTGGATCGAGAGGCGCCCGGCGCGCCCACCCGAGCCGGCGAAGGCCGGCATGAGGAGCGGGGCTGCGCGTGTGCTCATCTCGGCCACGATGCCCCACGCCAGCTCGCGCTCGGACCAGGTCGGGTTCTCGCCGGCCAGGACGCGGGTGCGGGTCGCCCACTGCGAGGGATCGGATCGCCAGTTGTCGACCACGATGGTCGGGTTGGCGGTCGCGCCGACGGCGCCGAACTCGACCGCGTAGGCGAGCTCGTCGACGTTGCAGCTGTCGTTCCAGATGTCGGTCTGGCGTCTCGGCGACGGTGCGGCCGAGTGGTGTGTCGGTGAGGGTGATGGCCATGTGTGATCCGATGGTAGCCCGTGCCGTTTCGGGCCACCCGCGCCGCTGCCGCCAGATCGTCAGATCTTCACCAGAGCGGCCGCGGCGTGGCGATCGGGTCGATGCGTCGTCGATGGTCGGCTACGTCCGCCGATAGAATCGTCGGATGCCACCCCGACGCCTGACCGGCGCCGAGATCGTCGTCGAGCTACCTGGTCCGGCCAGGGCGTCACCGACGTCGGCCGGCATCCCGGGCCACGGCTGCTGGACGCTGACCGATGCGCTCCTCGACCGGGCCGACCAGGTCCGCACCGTGCAGGTGATGCACGAGCAGTCCGCGGTCGCACCTGGCCGACGGCTACTACCGCGCCTCCGGCCGGCCGATGGCTCGCCTTCACCTCGATCGGCCCGGGAGCGACGAACACGGTGATCGGCATCGCCACCGCCTACGTCGACTCGACCGCGGTGCCGCTGTTCACCGGCTCGCCCCACACCTACATGCGCGGCCACGGGCTGCTGCAGGAGCTCGAGCGGCGGCAGTGGCCGACAACCCCCGCATCTTCGAGCCGGTGATCAAGGAGTGGTGGCAGCCGTCGCGGGTCGAGGAGCTGCCGTTCGTCCTGCACCGCGCCTGGAACGCCGATGATCACCGGCCGGCCGGGGCCGGTCCTGCTCGACGTGCCGATGGACGTCCAGGCCGAGTCCGGCCGAGGTGGCCGTGCCCGATCCCGAGCGGCGCACAGGCGCGCGGACGCCCGCGCCGGATGCCGATGCCGTCGAACGGGCCGCCCGCCTGCTGGCGAGGCGCAAGCGCCCGGTGATCGTGGCCGGCGGCGGCGTGATCCCGGCGGACGGCGACCGCGGAGCTGCGGGCACTGGCCGAGCGTCTCGGCGCGCCGGTGGTCACCACCTGGAATGGGCAAGGGCGCCGATCGACGAGACCCATCCGCTGGCCGGCCAGACGATCGGCGACACCGGCTCGACGATCGGCAACACGCTCGGCGCCGTCGGCCGACGTCCTGCTCAGCGTCGGCTGCCGCTTCGACGGACTGGTCCGCGTCGTCGTGGCGCAAGGGCGTGACCTTCGCGATCCCGCCGACGAAGCTGATCCAGCTCGACATCGACGAGCGCGAGATCGGCAAGAACTACCCGGTGGAGGTCCCGCCTGGTCGCCGACGCCCGCGCCGGCCTGCGCGACCTGCTCGACGCGCTCGGACGTCGGCCCGCCGGCGACGGCCTACGGCGACGAGATCGAGCGCCTCCAGCGCCGCCTGGGACGAGCAGGCTCGAGGCCGAGCGTCCGGGACTCGGACGCCGTGCCCATGACCATGGCCCGCGCGATGCGCGAGGTGCAGGCCGCGACTCGCCCGGAGGCCATCGTGGTGACCGGGGCCGGCCTGCCGCAGGCCATGGTCAAGCAGCGCTGGGTTACCCGCGAGCCGCGCACCCACCTCACCTCCGGCGGGTTCTCGCACGATGGGCTTCACCGCTCCCGGCGGCCATCGGCGCCCAGCTCGCCCGGCCGGACGCGCCAGGTGCTCGCCGTGTGCGGTGACGGCGACTTCCTGCAGACGATGCAGGAGCTCGCCGCGGCGGCGATGTCGGACTCGCCGGTCTGCATCGTCGTCCTCGACAACTTCGGCTGGATCGCATCAAGGGCGGTCAGCAGGCGCACTTCGGCCGCACGGCGGTCATCGACTTCCTGCGCGACGGCGAGCCCTACTCGCCGGACTTCGCCAACATCGGGCGCGCGTTCGGCATCCACGCCGAGTGCGCGCGAGCGCCCGGACGAGGTCCGCCCCGCCGTGGAGCGGGCGCTCGCCGCCGGCGGGCCCGTCGCTCGTCCACGTGATGGTGGAGCGCGACCTCGCCGTGGCCGGGACCGACAAGATCGGCTGGTGGGACGTGCCGGTGCCGGAGGGCAGGCCGGTGTACGACGACCAGCTGGCCGGGCGGGCCGAGGAGCAGCACCGATGAGCCTGTCGTCGAACCCGATCGGATGCGTGCCGATCGTCTGGAACAACGTCGGACCAGCCCGAGCTCGCCCCGCAGGCGCCGATCGACGAGATCCTGGACGCGTACGTCCGCCTCGGCTACGCCGGGACGCAGCACGGTCGTGGCCTTCCCGAGGGTCGCGCGCTGGCCGACCTGCTCGGCGGACGTGGCCTGCGCTTCGCGGAGCTGTACTCCGCCCTGCCGGCCGGTGCCGATGGCCTGGGGGAGGAGGCCGAGGCGATCGCGCGCCGCGACCTCGACCGGCTCGTCGCCGCCGATGGCGAGGTGCTGGTCGTGGCCTGCGACGGATCGCCCGAGCGCGACGTGCTCAGCGGTCGGGTGAGCTCGATGGACGAGGCGCCGCGCTGGCCCGATGCCGCGTTCGACCGTCTCGCCGGGCTGCTCGGTGAGCTGGCCGGCGCGGCGCCATCGACGTGCGCGTTGCCTTCCATCCGCACACGGCCACCTGGATCGAGGCACCCGACGAGGTCGAAGCCATCGCGAGTCGACTGGCGGGGACCGGCGCCGGCCTGTGCCTGGACGTCGGGCACTACCTCGTCGGAGGCGGCGATCCGGTCGAGGCGATCGGCCACTACGGCGTCGCTCGTCACCCACATCCACGCCAAGGACGTCGATCCGGCGGTGCTGGACCGGCTGCGCTCCGGCGAGCTCGACGGGTTCGGGGGCGCGGTGCGCGAGCGGATCTTCACCGAGCTCGGGAACGGCGCACTGGACGTGGCCGGCGTAGTCGCCGCCCTCGATCGCATCGGCTACACCGGCTGGCTGATGGTCGAGCAGGACTCGACCTGGCTGCGGCCGGCCGAGGCCGCGGCGGTCGGGATCCGCGTCCTTCGCCACGCGATCCGGGAGCGACGACCGATGAGGGTCGCGGTCATCGGCGCCGGCTCGATGGGCGGCAAGCACGCCCAGCTGCTGGCCGGCATGCCCGATGTCGACGAGGTCCTCGTGGTCGACGCGGTCTCCGAGCGGGCCGCGCAGGTGGCCCGCGACGTCGGCGGCCGGCCGCTCGACCACGACGCGGCGCTCGACGCAGGCCGAGGCGGTCGTGATCGCCACCCCGGCCCATCTCCACGCGGTGTCGGTCGACGCCGCGATCGCGCGCGGCATCCCGGCGCTGTGCGAGAAGCCGCTGACCGATGACGTCCGTCGCTCGGCGGCGCTGGTCGCTCGCGTCGAACGGGTCGGCGCACACGTCGAGGTCGGCTTCCAGCGACGCCACGATCCCGGCTTCGTCGAGGCGCGGCGCAGGGTCGCGGACGGGAGCGCGGGAAACTCCACCTGCTGCGGCTGACCGCCTTCGACCCCCGCGTCACCCCGCGCGACTGGCCAGCCGCAGACGCAGGCCGAGACGGCGCCGTTGTTCCTTCATTCCTCCGTCCACGACTTCGACTTCGTGCGCTGGATGACCGGGCAGGAGGTCGTCGAGGTGAGCGCCGACGGCAGTGACCGGGACGAGGCGAGGCCGGCCGACCCGTGGAGCATCGAGACCGCCGTCGTGACGATGCGCTGCTCGGGCGGCACGCTGGCCGTGCTCGAATCGACGGTGCTCCATCCGGGCGGGTACGACAGCCGGGTCGAGCTCGTGGCGGATCGCGCCGCCCTGACCATGGGGCTCTCCCCGCGGACGCCGGCCACGCACCTCGACTGGGAGGAGGCCGCCGGCGACGACGCGTGGGTCGGGTACCTCGATCGCTTCGAGGCGGCGTATCGCAACGAGCTGGTCGCGTTCCTGGCCGCGGCGCGCGGCGAGCAGCCGCTCGGCCTCGACCGCCCGGGACGGGCTCGAGGCGCACCGCATCGCCATCGCGGCCACGCGCGCGTACGTCGAGCGCCGCCCCGTGGCCCTCGACGAGGTCCAGGCCGTGGAGCGCGAGGTCGCCTAGCGCGCCTCGACCGCCCTCGCCGCCGGGGCCTCAGGGCACGGTGTAGGTCGCTACCTCCGTCTGTCCCGCCACGAACGACCCGAGCGTCGTGGCGCGGACCGCCTGGACCCGCAGCACGTGCGTCGTGCCGGGATGGAGCGCATCGGTCTCCAACGCGGTGGTTCCCTGGTCCGAGATGACGGCGAGCACCGTCGTCGGGCTGGCGCCCGTCCCGAACATCACCCGGTAGCTGCTGAAGCAGCCGGAGAACCCACCATAGACGGACCATTCCAGGCGGGTCACACCATCCTCGGTCGTGGCCTCCACCTCACCCAGGTCGTCGACCTCGAGGAGTCGGGCCGTGCGCACCGGTGAGGCGCCGACGACCGCGCCCTCGGCGTCGTATGCCATCACGCGGTAGTACCAGCGCGTCTCCGAGGGAATGATGCTGGCGTCGACCGCGGAGGTCACGAACCGGTCCGTCGCGTAGGTGTCGCCCCAGTCCACGGCTGGCGCGATGGGCGGATAGTCGGGCGCGATCTCCCGCTCCGGGCTGCGCAGCGCCGAGTAGTGGTGGAACGTCGGGTCGACGCTCGCCGACCAGTCGAGCACCACGCCGCCGTCACAGCTGGTCGCGTCAAGAGCCAGGACCGTGGAATCCGGCGTCGCGGCCGGCGTCGGCTCGATCGTGGCCGATGGACTCGCCACGACGCCGACGCTCGCGGCCGACGATTCGACCGGCGCGGCGGTCATCGTGGGCGAGGCGTCCGGTGGTTCGAAGGTCGATGGTCGGGCGACCGGCGGGACACACCCGACGAGCGTGGAGGCGAAGGACGAGGAGGTTGGCCGCTCGGCGGCCAGGCCCGGGCATCGGCGAGACCCTAGCACGTCCGTTGCGCGGCGCCCTATCGTGCAGCCCGGTGCAGTCGTGGGGGGTCTGCCGCACTTCGGCCCGCACCGCATCGGCCGAATGACGCAGACCGTCGCCCCGCGTCACGCCGTGGATCGATGCGGACGACCGCCCCTATGCTCAGGGGGTCAACGAGCGGCGGGTGCTCTCCGCCGCTCTTCGTTTCACCTGTGGGGAGGACCCTGGAGTCCATGATCACGCGTGCTCTGCGCGCCAGCGTTCTGGCCGCCGTTCTCGTCGCCGCCACGGCAGGCACCACCTTCGCCCACGAGTGCTTCAACGCCTCGCGCTCGGCGCAGGGCAATGCCGGAGCGACGCACTCGGCCAACTGGACGACCGAATCGGTCGCCGGTCTCTTCTTTGCCATCCACGAGTTCGGCATCCCCGGTGTCGACGAAGCCCTCTCGCCCGATGAGGCCGCCGTGGCCTTCGAAGCCGCGACAGAGATGGGCGTGCCGGCCGAGGTCACGATCTTCACCGGAAAGATCACGATCGGCGCCAACGGCAAGGCCTTCACCGAGGGCGGCAAGGCCGCCGATGGACGGGGCATCGACCACTTCTTCGCCGCCCACGGCGAGTCCATCGTGACCGCCTACTTCATCGGCCTCGCCAGCGGCGAGGATTGAGCCCTCGGCAGGGACCGATACGGGCCGGCGGCGACGCCGGCCCGTTTCGCGTTCGGGCAATCCGACCCCAGCGACCCTGTGCCGATGCCTGACGCTGATTCCGCCCGGCTCGAGCGCGCACGCGCGCTGCTGCGCGAGCACCCGGTCATCGATGGCCACAACGACCTGCCGTGGCAGATCCGGCAGCACACCGATGGCAGCGGCGACCTCGACGCCTACGACCTGACGCAGCGCACGGTCGGTCACACGGACCTGCCCCGCCTGCGGGCCGGAGGGGTGGGCGGCCAGTTCTGGAGCGTGTACGTACCGGCCGAGGTCGGCGGCGGCTATGCCCGGCTGCAGCTCGAGCAGCTCGACCTGGCACGGCGGATGATCGAGCGCTACCCCGACGACCTCGTCCTGTGCCGGACCGCCGACGAGGCGGAGCGGGCGTTCGCCTCAGGACGCATTGCGTCCATGCTCGGCATGGAGGGCGGGCACGTGCTCGAGGGCTCGCTCGGCGCGCTGCGCGCCTTCCGCGACCTGGGCGCCGCCTACCTCACCCTGACCCACAACCGGAACACCGAGTGGGCCGACTCCGCCACCGACGAGCCGGTGCACGGCGGCCTGACGGATCTCGGGCGCGCGGTGGTGCGCGAGATGAACCGCATCGGCATGCTGGTGGACCTCTCGCACGTCGCACCGACCACCATGGCCGATGCGCTCGACGTCGCGCTAGCGCCGGTGATCTTCAGCCACTCTTCGGCACGGGCCGTGTGCGACGTGCCGCGCAACGTCCCCGACGACATCCTGCGCCGGCTGCCGGAGAACGGCGGCGTGTGCATGCTGACCTTCGTGGCCGGCTTCGTCTCGTCCGCCGCGGCCGACGCGATCGTGCCGGCGCACGCGGAGATCAGCCGACGGTCGGCCGGGATCGCCGACGTCGGCCAGCTGCGCGCCATCCGCGACGAGGTCATGGATGGGATCGACGTCCCGCGGCCCACGGTCGCCGATGTCGCCGACCACGTCGAGCATGTCGCCCGCGTGGCAGGTGTGGAGCACGTGGGCATCGGTGGTGACTTCGACGGCAGCCTCATCTGGCCCGCTGGCCTGGAGGACGTCTCGAGCTACCCGCTGCTGTTCGCGGAGCTGATGCGGCGCGGATGGACCGATGCGGATCTCGCCGCCCTGGCCGGGCGCAACGTCCTGCGCGTGATGCGGGCCGCCGAGGCGGTCGCGGAGGGTTAGGGAATCGGGGCGTAGATCAGCCAATCCGTGGGGACATCGGAGAGCAGCGTCTCGGCCAGTGTCGGGTCCGCCCCGAGCCGCCAATCGATGACGGTGCCGACCTCGGGCTCGTCCTTGCGCCACTCGAACCAGTTGATCATCCCGATCGCGTGGGAACGCTCGCGCGTCGCCTCGCTGAAGACCTGGCGGAACCAGGCGCCCTTCACCGTCGGCCTCGTCCGGACCGCCGCCGCGCAGGGTCGTAGAGGGCCGCCGTCTCGAAGATCGCCATCGGCTTGTCGTGCGCCGTCGGCGTACGTCGCGTAGAAGTCGGGAACGGCCACCTCGTCGGCGTGCGCTCCGGTCGGCCGCCCGGTGAGCTGGGCCGCGAAGCGACCATCGGGCGCGATCTCGTTCTCGCCCCACGGGTATTCGAGGCCCCAGAAGTAGAGCGCTCATGCCGACCCAGTCGACGACGTCGTCGCCGGGCCAGTACGGGCGCGTACGGGTCGTCCGTCGCGGTGAGTGCGCCGTCGCCGTCGGTGTCGAGCGCGGCGGCCTCCGGCGACCCGTCCGCGCCGCCGTAGGGGCCGCCGGGAACGGGTAGCCGGCGCCGTCGTTCGGGCGCCCACACCATCGCCGAGGCGGGCGCTCCGGCATGGACCGCGCTCGGCGACGGTCCGGAACGCATCGACGTACGCTCGCGGCTGCTGCGCCCACGGGTACCACGAGCCGTTCATCTCGTGGCCGAAGCGCACGAAGGTCGGGACGCCGTGCGCGTTCCACGCCCGGCCAGCACCGCGGCCAGCTCGTCGGCGGCCTCGGGCGTGACGGCGGCGAGGCCGTCGTGCGGCTCGAGCGTGATCAACCCGTATGCATCGACCGCGGCGACCTGCTCGAAGAAGCCCTCGAGGTTCGTGCGCGCCGCGTCGTCGAGCGGAAACCGCACGAATTGCACCCACACGGCCGGCATCACTCCGAGGCCGTCCGCAACCTCGGCTGCCGTCTGGTTGGCCCAGTCAGGGTTCACGCCGAACCAGGTGCGTCCTTCCGGCGGCTCCATCATCGGAGGCTGCGCCGGCGCGGCCGTTTCTGACGGCTGCGCACTCGACGCGGTCGCGCTGGACAGGTCAGAGCTCGAGAGCTGGCGCGGATGTTCCGCAGGCAGCCAACAGGAGGGCGAGCAGCGCAAAGAGGGCTCGGAACGTCGTCATCGCGCCAATCCTGTCGGCGGTGACTGGACGCACCAATGGGCCGATCGTCCCGGTCGGCCTCGGTAGACTCCCCCGCGTGATCTCGTCCCTGGCTCCGCTCGACGTCATCCTGGTCCGCCACGCGGAGCCGGTGCCGTTCGGCACGCCGGACGTGGCGGACGACGATCGCCCGCTCTCGCCGGACGGCCGGGCCGCCGCCCTGGAGCTCGCCGCCGAGCTCGACGACTGGGAGATCACGCGCCATCTACTCGTCGCCGTACGCGCGATCGGTCGAGACGGTGACGGTCCTCGCCGAGCGGCGCGGCATGCAGCTCCACCTGCTCGGCGACCTGCGCGAACGCCGCCTGTCGCTCGACGCAGCACGACACGTGGCGCGAGACGCTGGCGCGCTCCTGGTCGGATGCGGAATTCTCGCTGCCCGGCGCGGAGTCCGGTCGCGACGCGCAGCGCCGCGCGATCGGCATGCTCGACCTGCTTCGCGCACGCCATCCCGACGGCGGCCGCCTGGTGATCGGCAGTCACGGCAACCTGATCAGCCTCGATCCTCCAGGCGCTCGAGCCGGGGATCGGCTACGACTTCCACATGGCCATGCCGACGCCGGCGCTGTATCGCCTCACCCACGACGGCCTGCGCTGGCGGATCATGGGCGGCCACGGGTTCGCGCCGGTCGAGTGAGCTCAGGCGTCGCGCGCAACGAGGTCCTCGAGCGTCTCGCGTCGGCGGCTGAGGCGAACCTCGCCGCCCTCGATCACCACCTGCGCCGGTCGCAGCCGGCCGTTGTAGTTCGACGCCATCGCCACGCCCGTACGCGCCGACCTCGCCGATCGCGAGCAGGGCGCCCTCGCCCGCCGCCGGTGCCGAGGTCGAGGTCGTCGGCCAGGAGGTCGCCGGCCTCGCAGATCGGCCCGGCCAGCGTCCAGCGTTCGCGCCGAAGGGGTCGCCGATCCGGGGGCGAGCACGGCCACCGGGTGGTGGGCGCCGTACGAGCATCGGGCGCAGCAGCTCCGTCATCCCCGCGTCGGCGACGAGGTGGCCGCGCTCCTGGACGCGCACGACCCGCGTCAGCAGCCAGCCGGCGTCGGCGACGATGCTCCGCCCTGGCTCGACGATCAGCGCTCCGGTGCCGGACAGATGCGGACGCACGACCGCTGCGTACGCGGCCGGATCGCCTGCGAAGCCGCCGCCGAGGTCGATCCGATCGGCTCCGCAGCTCGCCGCCACCCGGCCCAGCAGGGCCGCCAGCCTCGGCGAACGGCTCGCGGATCGGAGATGTCGGAGCCGATGTGGGCGCCGACCGAGTCGAGCCGCCGACCCGGCCGCTCGACGCCGGCGCGAGCCGCCGCGGGCAGCTCGTCCAGCGCGATCCCGAACTTCGAGGCGGCCGCCCCGGTCGCCAGGTGCGGATGCGTCGTCGGCGTCGATGCCGGGGTTGAGGCGCAGCCCGATCCGGCCCGGACCGGCCGCCAGCAGCGCGTCCAGGGCGCCGAGCGACTCCGCGTTGACGAGGGCGCCGCTGGCGAGCGCCGTCGACGCAGGTCCGCATCGGTCTGGCCGACGCCGTTGACCACGATCCGCTCGGGCGGTCGCGCCGGCGCGCAGCGCCAGCGCCAGCTCGACCGGGCCGACGACCTCGAAGCCGAATCCGTCGGCGGCAAGCCGGCGCAGCAGCGCCGGGTCGGGGTTCGCCTTGACCGCGTACGCGACGAGCGCGTCGGGCAGCGCCTCCCGCCAGGCCGCCGCGTTGGCCGCCGCCGCGATCGAGGTCGGTGACGTACAGCGGCGTGCCCCACCGCTCCGCCGCGCTGCGACAGGACGTCGGCCGGCTCGTCCATCCGCAGCATTGTTGCCCGCCACTCGCCCGCAGCGCGGGTCATCGGACGCAGGAGCGCTCGAGATCACCGTCTCCCGCATCGCGCGGCCCGCCGCACGGGTGGAACGTTGCACGAGTCACTGCTACCCGTCCGTTGACTCGCGGGGCGGGTCACTCCGCCTCGACCACCAGCCAGTGGATCGGCTCCTCCAGCTCGTCGGCGCGGCAGCTGGTCGGCCGCGGCGGTCCAGCGCTCGGCGCGAAGCACGAACCGATGCTCCACGCCCGCAGGCGGCGAGCTCGACGCTCGCACGGTCCCCGTCGAGCGACGGCTCGACCAGCTCGACGTCATCGAGCCCACCAGGCCGAGGCGCTGTCGCAGGACCTGCTCGGCCACCTGGGCGGGCGCGGGCCAGGCGGATCGACCGCGGAGCAGGTCCGGGTCGAGGCTGCCGGCGAGGTACGCGTCGGCCAGGCGCGGGCCATCCGCGGGACGGCACCCGGCCGTAGACGATGCCGTGCGGCAGGCACACGAGGTTGCCGGCGAACCGATGGCCGCCGAGGTGGGTGCACTCCCACGTCCGCTCGGCGTGGTCGGCGGCCAGGGCCGTCATCAGCGCGCGACCGCGCAGCGCGCAGCAGGCGTCGCGCTTGCCGTTCGTGCAGACGAGCAGGATCGGATCGGCGAGGGGCGCCCGAACTCGGCTCGATCGACGGCGTCGAGCAGCGCGGCCAGCTCGGCCACGTCCTCGATCGTGCGGACGGCCATGACGTTGCGCGGCCGGTATCGACCAGGATGGCCCGACGCACGACGTCGGCGGCCGGGTCGCCCTCGCGGCGGCGAACGAGGAGCAGCCGCATGCCGGCGCTCCTTGGCGGCGGCCTCGAGGTCCTCGCCGAGCACGTCGCGCACGGCGTGCGAGCCCCAGGCACTGCGGTCCTCGACCAGCAGCCAGCGAACGCGCTGGTCGACGGTGCCGATCATCGGCTCGTCCAGCTCCTCGGCCAACGCCGAGCAGCGCATCGGCGCCTCGAGCGTCAACCGGCTCCGGTCCGGATCGGGGATGCGGCGCAGGCCGCGGACCTGGCTGAAGAGGACGGGCAGGAAGCCGAGGAACGATCCGATGGCGCCGACCCAGATCGTCGCCTGCAGGCCGATGAGCCGCACCGAGCACCCCGCCGACGAGCGATCCGATCGGCATCGTGCCCCACACGATGAAGCGCATCGTCGCGTTCATGCGGCCCAGCATGCGCTCCGGCGTGATCGCCTGCCGCAGGCTGACCTGGTTCACGTTGTAGATCACGCTGGTGCCGGCGCCGATGACCCCGGAAGCGATCAGGAACGGCACCGGGTTGTCTCGTGGTGCGACGGCGACCACCACGAGCGAGAACGCGTTCAGAAAGGCGCTCCACACGATCGTGGGCCCGATCCCGATCCTGCTTGCGAGCCGCTCCGCGGTCAGCGCCCCCAGCAGTACGCCGATGTTTGCGATGGCGAAGATCAGCCCGACGGTTCCGGGGTTGATGCCCAGCTCGTCGACGATGTAGAGCAGCAGGATGACGCCGCCGATATTGCCGAACAGGTTCAGCGTGCCGGTGCAGGCGGCGATGTTGCGCAGGTAGCGGTGGCCGAGGACGTACCGCAGACCCTCCACCGCCTCGGTCCGCATGGAGGGCCGCTTCTCCCCTTCCGGCCGCGCCGGCGCCTCGAACGTCTCAGGTCGTCGGATGAGCCAGATGAGCACCACCGAGCCGACGTACGCTGAGCGCGTCGAACAGCATCGCGAACGGCGCGGTGAACACCTGGACCAGGAATCCGGCCAGGCCTGGCCCGATGACCGCGGATGCGGACGTCGAGAGCTCCAGCTTCGCGTTGCCCTCCTGGAGCTGGTCGCGCTCCACGACCGCGGGAAGGTACGACTGGTAGGCGACGTCGAAGAAGACCTCCAGGCAGCCGACCAGGAAGCCGACGACGTAGAGCTGCGGCATCGACAGCCAGCCGCCGACGAACGCGATCGGGATCGAGGTCAGCAGGATGGCGCGTCCGATGTCGGCGCCGATGAGGATCGGCCGTCGACGCATCCGATCCACCCAGACCCCGGCCGGGATGGTGAGCAGGATGAACGGCAGGAACTGGAAGGTGCCGAGGATGCCGATCTCGATCGGCGACGCGCCGAGGGTGATGATCGCCACCAGGGGCAGGGCCAGCTGCGTGATCTCGTCGCCGAACTGGCTGATGGTCTGGGCCGACCACAGCTTCTGGAAGTCGCGGTGACGCCAGAGCGAGGGTCGGCGGGGCGCGGCGGATGAGAACTCGGCAGGCGAGGGCTGCCCGGCCTGGGCGACTCGAGCGACATTCGGCCCTTAGCGGATGCGGGCCATCGTCAGGCCATCGGCCACCGGCAGGAGGGTCATGTCGACCCGTTCATCGGACGCGATCTTCTCGTTGAGCGCGCGGATGGCGCGGACGTTCTCGTCATCGGCGGATGCGTCGACCACCCGGCCGCCCTGGAGGACGTTGTCGATCAGGATCAGGCCCCCGGGCCGCACCACCCGCAGGCAGCCCTCGTAGTAAGTGTCGTACCCGGTCTTGTCGGCGTCGATGAACGCGAGGTCGAACGAGTCGTCGTCCAGCGTCTCCAGGCTCTCGGCGGCCGGACCGATGCGCAGCTCGGCCCGCTCGGCCACCCCGGCGTCGGCCCACGCCTCCTTCGCGCGGCTGGTCCACTCCTCGCTCACGTCGAGGCACACGATCCTCCCGTCGGGTGGCAGTGCGAGCGCCATGGCGGTCGAGCTGTAGCCGGTGAACGTGCCGATCTCCAGGATGCGCCGGGCGCCGATCAGGCGTACCAGGAGCGCCATGAAGGCGCCCTGCTCCGAGGCGATCTGCATCTGCGCCATCGGCATCTGTGACGTGTCGTCGCGCAGACGGCCTAGGGCTGGGTGCTCCCGCACGCCGTAGCGGCGGACGTAGTCGACGAGGTCGTCGGTGAGGTTCAGGGTGCGGTTCGACATGGCCGTCGCATGGTACCGCGCGACGACCGGCTGGCCGGCTCCCGAGCGGAGCCTCGCGCTACAGGAGCCAGGTCTCGCGGTGTGTCGCCGGCACCTCGGTGCCGTCGCGCCAGCGCAGGACGTAGTACTCGGTCGCCGTCGCACGGTCGGCGAGGTCCTCCGGCAATTCGAGGAGCCAGCCGAGGTCCTGGCGCTGCGTGCGATGGCAGTCCATGGAGCGTCGCTTGGCGTCGAGGTGGCCGGACACGTCGACGCGGGTCGTGACCTCCTCGTCCGCGCGACCGAAGCTCTCCTCCCACGACTCGCCGCCGGCTGTGTCCTCGGCTGCCTCGGCGACCTGCCCCAGCGCGGCTACGTTCGTCGGGTTCAGCTCATCCGGCGGGGGCGCGTCGGCGACCGCGTCCATGTCCCACGGCAGGGCGATGCCGCGTTCCTTCATCTCACGCATGAGCCCGAGCCAGGCGTCGCGATGGAACGCGATCTCGTAGAAGCGCGCGACCGCCCACTCGGTTCCCTGCGAGGCGTGGTACGCGTCGCGCGCGATGCGCGCCGCGTTGATGTGGTCGGGATGCCCGTAGTTGCCGTTCTCGTCGTAGCTGACGATCGCCGCGGGGCGGGCCGCGCGCACGATCTCGGTCAGCCGATCGGTCGCGGCCGCGACGTCCGTCTTCCAGAAGGAGTCCGGGTGCTCGTTCGCGTCGGTGCCCATCATCCCGGAGTCTCGGTAGCCCAGCAGGCTGTGGTGGATCGCCCCGCCACCCAGCGCGTCGACCGAGCACGCCAGCTCGGCGGCCCGGATCTCGGCCAGCCGCGGGCGCGCCTCCTCCGGATCGAGCGTCGGGTCATGGATCTCGCCCTCGGCGCCATCGGTGCAGGTCACGAGGTCGACGCGGACGCCCTCGGCCACGAGCCGCGCAATCGTGCCGCCGGTGCCCATCGACTCGTCGTCGGGATGGGCGTGCACGAACAGCACGCCGCCCTGGGCCTCAGGCACTCGGAACCTCCTCGCGTACGGCCGGGGTGCCGATGGTAGCGAGTGCCGCGAGGGCGTCGCGCTCCCCGATCGCGATCGCCGGGCCGACCCGTCCGAACTGCAGCGCATTCATCCGTCCGAGGCGTGGCGCGATCATCAGGTCCGGCGGCTCGACCACCACCGGATCGGCCCAGCGCGCGGTCAGCAGCGACAGGTAGCGCCGCGCGGTCAGCCGGCGGCCCGCATCGGGCGACGCAAGCCGGACCGACGCTCGTCGCAGGATCGCCGCCCCCATCGGACTGGCCAGGAAGGCGGGCTTCGGGATGTCGGCCAGGACGCCCACGACCGGCAGGTCCGGCGCCCATGCACGGGCCAGCGTGACGGGCACGCCCTCCCACGGTCCGGCGTCGCACCAGACGCCGTCGGCCCGTCGGCGGGGCGGCAGGAAGAACGGGACCGCGATGCTCATCTCGAGCGCGTCGACCAGCGGACCCTCGGTGATGAGGCGCGGGCGCCCGGCGACGAGGTCGTAGGTGGTGATGCCGAGCGGCACCGGGAGATCCTCGATGCGCGGATCACCCAGCTCGCGCACCGTCCGCTCGAGCAGGGCGCGGGCGTCGAACAGAGCCAGGCGCCCAGGGCGGCGCATGTGCCGATAGACCGATATGCGGCGCGCCGCCGCCTCCAGCTGGTCGGGGTTGCGTCCGGCGGCCATGCCGGCGCCGATGATGGCGCCCATCGAGGTCGCCCACGATGCGCCGCGGCCTCAGATCGTGCTGCGCCAGCGCCCGCGCCACGCCGATGTGCGCCCAGCCGCGCGCTCCGCCACCGCCCAGCGCGAGGGTGAAGCCGTGCTCGAGGTTCAGGCGTGCTCCGGGCATTCGCACAGCTCTCGGAGCTTCGTGTACGTGAACAGTCCGGTGTCATGGCCGTCCGCCCAGATCGGCGCCAGCGCATATCGGCCGATCCAGCGCACCTCGTTCATGTGCGTCTGGTCCTCGGTGAAGGCCGTCTCGAGCGTCACGATCCCGGGGAGGTTGCCCTCGCCGGAGCACAGCGCGCACGGACACGAGCGGCGCAGCGTCAGCCACGACCAGTCGCCCAGGTGGCCGTCGTCCCATCGGATCCGCATCCGCCGGGCGGTCTCGTCCAGCTCGACTCCGATGGGGTTGACGATGTCCCGCACGCTCAGTCCCGCCACAGCGCGGCGGCCCCGCGCCATTCGACCCCGAACGCGGCACCGGTGCTCGTGAGCTGCGTCGGCGACTCTCCGTCGCCGAGATCCCAGAGGTAGAGGTTCTGCAGGACACCGCCACCCGAGGCCGAACGGCCCAGGGTGAACGCGACCCGATCCCCACCCGGCGACCAGCGCAGGTGGCTGACGAGACCATCTGCCGTGGTCGTGGCGATGGCGTCACCGTCCTCGTCCACGAGCACGATGGTGGAGGTCCCGCCCTCCTCCTCGACCGTCACGCGGCGATCACCGCCTGGCGACCACAGGACCGGCAGCGCCTCCTCGAGGTCGGTGACGGCACCGTCATCGGGCGCGATCTCCCAGGTTCCGGCACCGAGCGCCCAGAGCCGGAGCATCCCGTCCTCCATCCAGAACAGCCGGACCGCGCCTCCATCGTCGGCGAACTGGGCCTCCGCCAGGCCTTCCTCGGCGGCGATGTCCGGGCGCGGGTAGTTGATGCTGGCGAGCTCGGTCGTGTCGCCGGACGCGAAGTCGACGGCCAGCACGGTGGCCACGTCGTTCGCGCCGTCCTCCGTGACGCGCACGGCGTACACCGTCGATGCGTCCTCGCCGAAGGTGATCGTCATGATCCCGTCGCCGAGACGGCGCTTCTCCTGCCCCTCCTCGATGGAGACGAGCACGTCAGCCAGCAGGCCGGCGCCGATGGTGCCATCGGGAGTCCAGGCGAAGCGGCGCACGTCGAGCGACGGGTCCTGCGCCAGCGTCACCGGCTCGTCCTCGGTGGTGAAGTCGTGGCGCAGCAGGTAGATCGGCGCCAGGGCCGCGGCCCTGCCCTGGTAGATCATCTCGAGCGCGCCGAACTCGGGCACCGCGACGGGCGTCGGGCTCGCCGCCGGGGTGGCGGTCGGGGCGACCGCGGCGCTCGGTGCCTGCGAGACCGACGGCATCGGTGTGACAGATGCGCTCGCCAGTGCAGCGGCCGAGGCCGATGGGTCGAGCAGTCCGGCACTCAGCGACTGATCGCCCGCGAAGATCAACGCGAGCAGCACGATCACCATCCCGGCGAGGAGCAGGATGAAGCCGATGAGCCACGGCACCGCCTGCTCGGCCGTCGACGCCTCGGGCTCGAGGTCCTCGTCGAGATCGGGCTCAGGCGTCGCGAGGCGGGTCCTGACGTCACCGGCGACCGGCTCCAGCGTGCGCGAGGCCTCACCCGGCGGAGGTGCCGGAGGTGGGGTCCACGACGTCGGGAAGACCTGCGTCGACTCCGGCACGCCCTCGGCGGTCGGCTCCGCCTCCTGCTGCGGTGCCGCCTCGACGACGTCGGGCTCCGGCTCAGCCAGCGCACCCCATGCATCGGCTCCGCTCCACGCGGGCTCGGGCTCGGCCGGTGACTCGACGACCTCCGGCTCGGCCCATGGAGAGGTCGCGCGCAACGCAGCGATCGGGTCGGTGTCGACCTCGGCGCCGCGCGGTTCGTCGGCATCGGCGGCTTCCGGTTCGGGCGCGACTGCCGGCGAAGAGGCCGCCGCAGCTGCCGCCCCTGCTGCCAACGGTGCCAGCCGCCGCCAGGCCGACGTCGAGTCGTCCTCGTCGGCGCCCTCTGCTTCGGCGACTACCTCGGCATCGGCCTCCGCTTGGGCCGCCGCGGCCATCGCCGCTTCCGCCCCCGGCTCCGGCTGCGTCTCCTGTTCGGCCTCCGCCCCAGCCTCCGCTTCCACGTCCGCCACGGTGGCCTCCGGCTCCGGCGTCACTTCCGGTGCGGCCGCGGACGCCGCGAGCCAGGGGGCGATGCGACGCCACGGTGAGGCGGCCTGGTCGTCGGCGAGGGCTTCTGTCTCGGCTGGGGCCTGGGCGTCTGCAGCTGCGGGCTCAGGCTCGGCGTCGGCATCGGCATCGGCATCGGCGACGGACGTTGGCTCGGAGTCTGCGTCCGGAGCCGGGGTGGCGTCCGGTTCCGGCTGGCTCACGGCCTCCGGTTCGGGCTCGGCGACCTCGGCCTCCGGCGTCATCGTCGACGCCGCAGCAAGGTCAGCGGCCCATGGCGTCAGGCGTTCCCAGGGAGAGGAGGCCTCGTCCGCGACCGAGCCGTCGGCCTCCACCGCCGGCGCAATGTCCGGTTCCGGCTCGGCCGCGGTCTCCGCCTCGGCCGCGGTCTCCGCCTCGGCCCCGACCTCGGCCGTCGACTGCGCATCTGGCTCCGGCAGCTCCGGCACGACGGCAGGCCCTGCTTCGGGGAGACCGGCCTCCGGCGTGACCGCCGGGGCAGCTGCCGTTGCCGCCCATGGCACGAACCGCCGCCACGACGCTGCCGCGTCCGTCCCTGGCTCCACCTCGGGCGCTGGCTCTGCGGCCAGCCCCTCGTCGCCGGCGGCCGCGTCGACCTCGGGTTCCGGTTCCGGCTCGGGTTCGGGCCCAGGTTCAGCCGCATGGGGCTCGGGCGTCCATGCCGGAGCGGGCTGGGACGCCTCGGCCACGGGCTCGGGTTCGGGCTCAGCGAGCCAGTCCGGCCGCGCCGGTGGGGCTGGCTGCTCGGCCGCGGCTTCGCGCTCCGGCTCCTCGGCGGGCGGCGCGGCCGGACCCCATGGATCAGTGTCCACGGCCCACGGCTGCACACTCGCCGCCTCGGGCTCGGGGACCGTCGCCTCTGGAGCGACCGGCTCCGGGGCGATCCTCCGGGGCGACCTCCTCCGGGGCGACCTCCTCCGGGGCGACCCCCTCCGGGGCGACCTCCTCCGGGGCGACCGTCTCGGGTGCCGGCGCCGCGGACCAGGCGGGCGGCTCCTGGGGCGGCTCGGAGACTGCGGGCCGGGCGATCTCGGGTTCACGGGCCGAGGGCGGCGGCTCCGCCGGACGCGCAACGTCGTCGCCGGGGCGATCAGCCCACGGACCGTCCGCTGGCGCAAGCGCATCGGCAGACTCATCGGTCCACGACTCAGCCCACGGGTCGCTCAGCGTGGGCTGGGGCTCGTCGACGATGTAGTCGTCCGCTGGAGGCGCGGGTGCTGGCCAGTCGCCCCAGTCCGACCCTGCGTCGCGGGGCGATTCGGACCACAGGTCACCGGAAGCCCACGCGTCGCCCTCGGGCTCGCGCGTCTCGGCCGATTGCGGGGAGTCGAGGTCCTCGCTCGGCCAGTCGGCGCCTGGATCCGGGGACGGCCGGTCCCATGGACCGCTCATTCGCGGACCCCGCTGGGTACACGGCTCACCGGCGAATGATAGCGAAGGGAGGCCAGCAGGTCCTTCAGGGGCGTCCGAGCGGTGGATCCACGAGCGTTCCGCTCACTCGAGCCCACGACTCCCGATGGGCCGTCAGTCGGAAGCTGCCCACATGATGAGCCCCACCGTGAACACGCCGGAGATGAGGCCGATGAACGCCGCGGTGCCTTCCGGGCCCTGGCCGCCGACCGTGGGCGCCATGCTGTTGATGATGGGCAGACCGATGGCCATGTAGGCGAGCCAGATGACGGTGGTCACGCCGGCGATGATGGCTCGCCGGCCACGATCTCGAACCATGTCGGCGATGCTAGCAGGTCGCCATCAGACGGCCCTCGCGAGCCGGGCGCGCTCCGGGACCCGGTGGAACAGGGCCTGATCGGCCCGGCCCTCGAGCATGCGGAGCTTCGCCGCCGCGCTCAGCCCAAGCGTCACCTCGTGCCCATCCTCCGCGCCGCCGGCCGCCCGACGCAGCGTCATCGTGCCGATGTGCTCGGCCACGTCCACCACCTCGAACACGTTGCCCGGCCGCACGCCGTTCTCCTGGAGGAAGGTCAGCAGTCGCGCATCCTCCTCTGCCTCCTCGGTGACCCGCAGGATCGTGACGTCGGAGCCGGCGCTGGCGGAGGACAGCGGCATCCCGGCGGGGCGCTCAGGGGTGTGGCCGTCGCGTGGAATTGGGTTGCCGTGCGGGCACGTCGGCGGACGGCCGAGAAGCTCATCGATCTTGTCGGTCACTCGGTCGCTGAATGCGTGCTGGAGGTGGTGCGCCTCCTCGTCGGCCTCGGCCCATCCCAGGCCGACGACCTCGGTCAGCAGCCACTCCGACAATGCGTGCCGCCGGAACGTCCGCTCGGCCGCGGTGCGGCCGGCATCGGTCAGGTTGAGCTGGCGGGTATCTGTGTCGACGGCGAGCAGGCCCTCGCGGACGAGGCGCGTGACCATCTCGCTGACCGTGGCGGCGCTCACGCCGAGTCGCTCCGCCAGCCGCGCGGCGATGACGGGCTGCCCCTCGCCATGCATGTACCTGATGGTCATCAGGTATTCAGCGGCAGCTTCGGTCGGCTCCCCGACGGTGGTCTGTGCCATGCGCTCGATTCTAGCCGTCGCTCGGTCCGGAGCCCGCTGGGGATCCGAGGATGCTACGGCTTGGTCTCGGTGATGCTGGTCACGGCGTTCGAGCCGGACTGGTAGACCCAGCCGCTGCGCGTCAGGCTCGTCACCTCGAAGGTCGTGGCAGGCACCTTCTTCCCCAGCGACGCGGTGACCGTGCACGTCCCGCTCGCCGCGGTCGTGCAGCTCGTCGCGCCGGAGCCGGCCGACCACGTCCCGGTCACCACCACGCCGCTCACAGCGGCACCGTCTGTCACGGCGATCGTCACGCTCGCGGTCCACGCGTTGCGCGTGGCGGTGGACGAAGACGCGAGGTCACCGACCCACATCGCCTTCGGCTGCGGGGCGGTCACCGTCACGGATCCCGAGGCCGATGCGGTCGCGCCATCGTCGTCGGTGACTGTCAGCGACACGGGGTACGTTCCGCCGCCGGAGTACGTCCGGGTCGGATTCGCGGCCGTGGATCCGGTGCCGTCACCGAATGACCACTGGCGGCCGGCGACGCTGCCGTCGGCGTCCGTGGAGGTGTCGGTGAATGAGCAGGTGAGCCCGCTGCAGCTGCTGGTGAACGACGCGAGTGGCGCGGCGTTCGGGGGCGGCGGAGTGGGTGTCCACGTGAAGCCCGCCGCCCAGCTGACCGATGCGAGCTTGGCCTGGCCGGCGACCGACGGATGGAAGTAGTCGCCGGACACGTCGCCCGTGGTGAACGAGGTGTTGAAGGCGGCGTTGTTGTCGAACCGGCATTGGGCGTACAGCGCACAGACCTGCGCGAGCTGCGTGTTGAAGTCGATGTTCCGCTGCCGCACCGCGGCACGGCGGTCGACATCGACCTGCTGCGTGGAGGTCGGGTTCGCGAGCATCGATTGGCAGATGCCGGCGGTGGCCCAGATGAAGCGCGCCCAGAAGTTGCCGTCGAACAGGTCCCACAGCTGGTACACGTTCGGGATGCTGACGACGTAGATCGCCGTGCCCGGCGACTGGCTCGTGATGGTCTGCATGGCCGTGGCGAAGCGCGCGCGGAAGTCGGCCACCGAGGTCATCTGCGCCGCGGTGTCGGTGCAGACGTCGTTGCCGCCGATGAGGACGGTGAGATAGCCGGGATCCGGCGCGATCGCCGCCACGGACTGCATCTGCGCGTTCAGGTCGGCGACCTTCGCACCGCTCACGGAACGGTTGTGCGCGACGAGCTGCGGGTTCAGCGCCCGGAGCCGCAGGAAGTGGCTGTTCACGGTCGTGCTCGTGCCGGTCGACCACGAGTTCTGCGGCGCATCGCTCCCGAGCGAGCCGGCGCTGCTGGCGGCCTGGGTGATCGAATCGCCGACGGCGGCCATGGAGGACGGGACGGGCAGGTCGGCGGCGCTGACGGCGGCCGGAAGCAGGGCGCCCAGGGCGAGCGCAACCAGCAGTGCGATGCTCGGGGCTCGCCGGGTCATCGGTCCCCTCCGGTGGGCTGGGTATCGGGCAGCAGGGCCAATCTACACCGGTGCGGCAAGCGGCCAAGCCTGCCTCGCGCGCGAGGCGTCAGCGACCGGCGCCCCGGGTCGGTGCGTTCGTTCCCACAGCGTCACGGCGATTCGTTCGCCGGAGCCCTCCCGCAGTGCCTCCGCAGGGGTCCCCATCGATGCTGCGCCAAACGACGCCGCCCAAGGTGTCGACGATCCGAGAGAGACGCAATCATGGACCCGAACCGACCCGAGCGACCCTCCATCTTCTCCAAGCCATCGGCCGACGACCTCGACGCGACCGTCGTGCCCAAGACCCCAGTGAGCGCCGCGCCGCCGGAGACGCACAATCGACCGATTCGCCCTCGACCAGCGCCCGATCTCGACCGCAGCGAGCCGATCCCGGCCAGCCTATCGGGACCCAGCCGCCAGATGATCGCGCTGGGTGTCATGGGCATCGGAATCCTGGCGCTCGGCGGGTTCATCGTCGCATCCCTGCTGCGCCCGGATGAACCGGTCTCGGCAGCTGTGCCGACCGCCTCCGCATCGATCGATCTCGACCTCGGCGCCGATCCCTCGAGTGACGCCACTTCCGAGCCAACCGCCTCACCGATCCCGACCCCGGTCCCGACGCCTGCCGGACCGCCGGCCGAGGTGGCCGTCGGGGGTTGGGCAACGGTCACCGTGGCCGAGCTCAACGTTCGCGATGCCGCAGGCAGCGGCAATGATTCGGTCTACCGGCTCGTGGAGGGCGCCGCGGTGAACGTTGCCGAGGGGCCGATCCTGGTGGATGGGGCGAACTGGTATCGCATCGCATCGCTCGGTGGCGCCGTGGGCTGGGCGTCGAGCGGCTGGGTCGCCGAACCGTTCCTCGAGACGCTCGTCGACGATCCGACGCTGATCCGATGTGGCACGGTGGGACGACCGGTCTTCGAGGTCGTGAACGGGTCGCCCGAACCCCATGACCCGCTCCACATCGGGGACCTTGCCGTCCCGGTCGCTGCGTTCAGCGACCTCGCCCTGGGCGTGATCGAGCTCCAGCGCGGCATGGGCCAGGAGGCCTGCTTCTCCGCGCAGCAGGGACCCAACGGCCGTCCGGTGATTCGTACCGAGCTGTCAGCGGTCGCGTGCGGGCACGCCGTCGCCGAGGGCGGCTTCTTCCGCCTCCGGCCTGGATCGGGCCCGAACGTCTCGATCTCGAGCCAGGTCAAGGATCCGGTGATCCTCCATCCATCGGTCCTCGTCGGAGGCCCGCAGGATGACCGGAAGGCAAGCAACCTGTGGACCATCGTCTCGATGATGACGACCGATGGCGGCAACGGCTGCATCAACGCCAGCGTGGTGGAGAACGCGACCGGCACGCAGGAATATCGTTCCGCCAATGTCGCGCAGTGCAGCATCGTCTCCGAGTACAACCGCGACAGCCTGAAGCTGAGGCCGGCATCGGGCGGGGGTGTTGCGTGGATCAAGCTGACCGGGGACGCGTATCAGGAAGGGCAGTTCCCGCTCGACACCCCCATCGCAGTTGGCGTCAGCGCCGACACGTCCAACGATGCCCACTCGGCCTACGCGTGGTCGACCACGATCACCGGCTGCGGATGAGGCCTGGTGTTGCGGGTCAGTCCTCGCCGCTACCGGACTGCTCGCGGATGGTGCTGACGACGTTCGCATCGGCGAGCGTCGTCACATCGCCAAGGTCGCGCTGCTCGGCGATGTCCCGCAGGAGGCGGCGCATGATCTTGCCGGACCGGGTCTTGGGCAGGTCCGGGGTGAAGAGGATCTGCTTGGGTCGCGCGAACTTCCCGATCATGTCGGCGACGTGCTCACGCAGCTCCCTGCCGAGCTCATCCGAGGCCTCGAAACCGGAGCGCAGGATCACGTAGCTGAAGATCGCCTGACCGGTGATCGGGTCGGTCCGTCCGACGACCGCCGCCTCCGCCACGGAGGGATGCGAGACGAGGGCCGATTCGACCTCGGTCGTGCTGATCCGGTGGCCGGACACGTTCATCACGTCGTCGACCCGCCCGAGGAGCCAGTAGTAGCCTTCCTCGTCGCGCTTGCATCCGTCGCCGGGGAAGTAGCGGCCCGGATAGCGGCTCCAGTACGTCTGCTCGTAGCGCTCGGGGTCCCCGTAGATGCCGCGCAGCATCGCCGGCCACGGCCGCCCGAGTACCAGGTATCCGCCCGAGCCGAGCGGGACAGAGGTGCCGGCCTCGTCGACGACGTCGGCCTCCACGCCCGGGAACGGGAACGTGGCGCTGCCGGGCTTCAGGGTCGTGATGCCGGGCAGCGGCGAGATCATGATCATGCCGGTCTCGGTCTGCCACCACGTGTCCACCACCGGGCAGCGCTCGCCGCCGATGTACTTCCAGTACCACGCCCACGCCTCGGGGTTGATGGGCTCGCCGACGCTGCCGAGCAGGCGGAGCGATGACAGGTCGTCATCGGCGAACTCTTCGTGCCCGTACTTCATCAGCGCCCGGATGGCGGTCGGCGCGGTGTACAGGATGGTGGCGCGATACTTCGCGGCGATCTGCGCCCATCGGTCCTTGTCCGGGTAGTCGATGGCGCCCTCGTAGATGATCCCGGTCGTCGCGTTCGCGAGCGGCCCGTAGACGATGTACGAGTGCCCGGTCACCCAGCCGATGTCGGCCATGCACCAGTAGGTGTCGGTATCGGCGTGGAGGTCGAAGATGTACCGATGGGTCGCGGTCACCCCGGCGAGATAGCCGCCGGTGGTGTGCATGATCCCCTTCGGCTTGGCGGTGGTGCCCGACGTGTACAGCAGGTACAGCAGGTCCTCGGAGTCCATCGGCTCCGGTTCGGCGGTGGTCGGCTGGTCGGCCACCAGGTCGTGATACCAGTGGTCGCGGCCCTCGGCCCAGGCCACCTCGTCGCCGGTGCGCTTCACCACGACGCAGTGCTGCACCGATGACGTGCGGGCGATCGCGTCGTCCGCACTCTTCTTCAGCGGCACGGTGGCGCCCTTGCGATAGCCGCCGTCGGCGGTGATGACGACGGCGCATTCGGCGTCGTCGATGCGGTCGGCGAGCGCATCGGCGCTGAATCCCCCGAACACGACCGAGTGCGGCGCCCCGATGCGGGTGCAGGCCAGCATCGCGACCGGCAGCTCGGGGATCATCGGCATGTAGATGGCGACCCGGTCGCCCTTCTTCACGCCGAGTCCGCGCAGGGCGTTGGTGAAGCGGCACACCTCGTCGAGCAGCTGCTGGTAGGTAATCGTGCGGGTGTCGCCCGGCTCTCCCTCCCAGTGGTACGCAACCCGGTCACCGAGTCCCGCCGCGACATGGCGGTCCAGGCAGTTGACGCTGATGTTGAGCTTCCCGCCGATGAACCACTTCGCGTACGGAGCTTCCCAGGTGTAGAGCTCGGACCACGGCTCCATCCAGTCGAGCCGATTGCCCTCCTCCGTCCAGAACGCGCGGAAGCCTTCCTCCGAGACCGTGCGCTCGATGATGGCCGGATCCTTCAGGAGCGCGTTGTCGACGAAGCCCTGCGGCGGCGGGAACGTGCGGTCCTCGCGCAGGAGGTTCTCGATCGTCGCAGCGGCGGTGCCGTCCTCAGTCGTCATGGCTTGGATTCTAGGACCCGTGACGGTGCCAGCACCACGCGTCTCCGGTGCCATGCCGGTGATTTGCGTCCGGCGGGACCAACGGCCAACTTGACGCGTTTCTGGGGTGCATCCTGGCCGTCCGTTGCTCCAGCGGCAATTTCCAGCAACCCACAGCGCCGATTCAGCCCCAACGTGGCTGTTAGTCCCATGGGCCGCAATTGCACGCGACAACGGACGATCAATCACTGACCGCCGGTAGGATCGGCCAGGCATGCTCCCCTTCCTCGGCGCCGTCGCCATCGCGGCCGGCGCCATCTTCATCGCCGAGTTCGGTGACAAGAGCCAGCTCCTGATCCTGGCCTTCGCCACGCGCTACCCGTGGCGGCCGGTGGTGCTGGGCCTCGTGCTCGCCGCCTCGGTGATCCAGGGCATCAGCGTCGTCATCGGCGCCGCCGTCGGCGCGGTGCTCCCGGCGGAGCTGGTGGCGATCGTGAGCGGGCTGGCGTTCCTGGTCGTTGCGGCCTGGACCATCCTTGGCGGAAAGGACGAGGACGGAGAGGCCGATGCGGCCCGATCCTCGACGCCGCGGGCAGGCATCGGGCTGGTCCTGACCGTCGCGGCCACGTTCGTCGTCGCCGAGCTCGGCGACAAGACGATGCTGGCGACGTTCGCCCTCGCCGCCTCGCAGGGTGCGCTGGCGACCTGGATCGGGTCGGTCATCGGCGAGGTCGCGGCGAACCTCGTGGCCGTCGTCGTCGGTCGGCAGCTCGGGGCGCGGCTGTCACCGCGCGCGGTCCGCATCGGCTCGGCTGCGCTGTTCGCCGTGGCCGGCGCGCTGGTCCTCGCCGGCGCGCTGGCGCGCTGACACGAGGGCCCGGATCGTGCTGAAATCCGACTCGATGCGCTCTCCACTTGGAATCGTGCTCGTGGTCGTCGGCGTGGCAGCCATCGCCGTCATGCTGCTGGTCGTCCTCCAGTCGATGAGCATGCGCGACGAGCTCCGGCAGGCAAGGGACGAGGTCGCGGCGCTGCAGGCGCGGGTCGAGACCATCGAGACCGTCTCGGCCGACGACCTGCGCCGCGAGCTCGAGACCCTCGAGTCGGGCATCCGCGACTGGCTGATCGCGACCGGCGCCGACGGTGGCTTCGATGGGGACCCGAGCCAGCCCGCGGGAGGCGGAACGAGTGCCGACGAGATCCTCGACCGCCTGGACGACGTGCTCGCCCGGATCGACGCCCTCGACCAGCGGGTGGACGAGATCTGCGATGGCGTCCCGGTCTGCTGAGCCTTCTCAGCCGGCGGTGTCCGGGAGACCGGTCGGCGGTCCGACGTCGCGCACCGCGAGGAGCATGAGTGCCGCGACCAGGTACGAGGCGGCCATGACCCCGAACGCGGCCGGGAAGCCGAAGGCGCTCACCACCTGGCCGATGACGACCGCCCAGAAGGCGCCGATGCCGAAGGCGAAGGTGAAGTACACCGAGAAGGCCACGTCGCGCAGTGGTCCGACGGCTCGGTCCGCCAGGTAGGCCTGCAGCACCGGCGACTCGCTGAAGACCGCCGTGCCGAACGGCAGCAGCAAGCGGCACGAGGAACACGAGGTTCGCCCCCGCCAGGGTGAACGCGATGATGCCGGCCGCAGACAGCACGTAGTAGGCGACCAGCGTGCGGCGCCGCCCGAATCGGTCCGACAGGATGCCGGCCAGCAGGGGTCCGACCACGGCCCCGACCAGCAGCAGCGCGTACAGGATCCCGACGGTCGAGTCGTCGAGGCCCAGCGGCCCGGCGAGGTACAGGACCATGAACGGCGCCACGATGTCGAGCCCGCGGCCGCCGGCTGCCACCAACGAGGCGCCCAGGATCAGGCGCAGGTCCCGCCGCCCGACCACTTCCCGGATCTGGGACCACACCGATCCTGAGGCGCGTGCCCGCTCGCGGTAGCCCGCGTGCCGCTCGCGCACGAAGAGCGCCAGCAGCAGGCCGATGACGAGGGCCGGAATCCCGAACAGCGCGAGCGTCGTCTGCCAGCCCACGGCGAGCAGCAGCGCGCCGCCGACGAACGGCACGACCACCGTCCCGACGTTGCCGCCGGCGATGTGGGCGCTGATCGCGAAGCCGCGGCGCTCGGCGGGGTACGTATCGGACAGCAGCGCATTGCCGACCGGGTGCTGCGGGCTGGCGCCGATGCGGGCCACGCTGATCGCCGCCAGGAGCTGGGCGACCGATTGCGCGAGTCCACTGATCAGCAGCCCGACCCCGAACAGGAGCTGCCCGCCGGCCAGCAGCGCCGGGCGCGCGATGATCGCGGGTGAGGAATCCGTAGGCGAGCTGCATCGTGCCGCCGACGGCGGTGGTGATGGCGATGAAGATGCCGATATCGCCGGCGTCGAGCCCGTACTCCTCGCTCATCAACGGATACACGAGCGGCATCAACGCCGATTGCGCATGGATCGCGGCGTGCGCCACCGCGATCAGCAGAAGCGTCAGCCCGGCTCGCGAGGACGGACTGCTACGATCCACGTGCGATGCCCACCTCACCCGCTCGCCGCGCCGCAACGTCGAAGAACGGCGCGCGCGCGACGCCGGGCAACGAGGCGCCCAGCCTCGAGGCCAGTCTCATCGCCACCGTCGCCCCTGTCATGCGCCACCTGGTCGCCCACGCGCGGCGCCGACGCGCATGGAGCGAGCTCACGTACCAGCAGTACAACGTGCTGCGCATGATCGACACGATGGGGCCACAGGCGCAGGCCGAAGTCGCGCGGCGGCTCATGGTCACCGCTCCGGTCGTTACCCGGCTGGCGTCGGCGCTGGTCGACGCAGGGCTGGTCGAGCGGCGGACGGACGCGAGTGACCGGCGGGCTGTCCTGCTGGCGCTGACCCCCACCGGCCGCCGCCGCGCTCGCGCCATGCGGCGGGACCTGCTGGAGGCTGCCCACGAGCTCCTCGAGCCCGTGCCGGAGGACCACCGTGCCGCGCTGGCGGCTGCGCTCGAGGAGCTGCAGGTGCTGCTCCCGGAGCATTCAGCGCGTCGCTGACACTGGGCGTGCCTCGGGACGGCTGGCGCTCGCCTCCGGTCGCCGCGAGGAGCTGTCGATCACGGTCACGCCGAGTGGGCCCCGTGCGCGGGCAGCCCGCAGGCCGAGCGCCACGCCGGCGACGGTGACGGCCGAGAAGGCCGAGCCGACCAGAAACGCCGCCGGCGTCCCCCACGCCTCGGCCACCACACCGGCAAACAGGCTGCCGAGCGGCGCCGACCCCGCGAAGACGGTGACGTACAGGGCCATCACCCGGCCGCGCAGCGCGTCCGGCACGTTCGCCTGGACCGTGGCGTTGACCGTGTTGATCATCAGCATCGCGAAGTAGCCGCTGGCCACGATGAGCGGCGCGGCCAGCCACACGGTCCGCGCGAAGGCCAGGCCGAGCAGGACGATGCAGAACAGTGTCCCTCCGACGAGCATGATCCGGATCGCCCGTCGCTCGCGCATGAAGGCCAGGGTCATGGCGCCGGCCAGCGAGCCGATGCCCAGCGCCGCGTACAGCGCCCCATAGCCGCCGGCGTCGAGCTCGAGCACGTCGGTCGCGAACAGCGGGAGCAGGATCTGGAAGTTGAATCCGAAGCCGGCGATGCCGGCCAGCAGGACGAGCGACCAGAACACGAGCGGCGTGCGGACCGCGTAGCCGATACCCTCGCGCAGGCTATGAAGGACCGGCGGATGCTGCTCCGGGATCTCGGCGCGACGGATCCGAGTCGGGTCCATCAGCCACAGCGCAACCAGGACGCCGGCGTACGTCACGGTGTTCAGCGCCAGGTTGACCGCGACGCCCGCCGTGCTGGACCCGGTGACGGTGGTGCCGACCGCGATGATCACCCCAGCCAGGGCCGGACCCACGACGCGGGCGCCGTTGAACGCCATGGAGTTGAGGGCAATCGCGTTGGCCAGCATGTGCCGGGGCACGAGCTCCGCCGCGATCGCCTGGCGAAGCGGCATGTCGACCGCGTTCACCAGGCCGAGCCAGAGCGCCATCACCATGACCATCCAGATCTCGACCACGCCAGTGGCGGCCAGGAGGAACAGGATGAAGGCCTGGCCGGCTGCGGCCAGCTGGGTGACCATCAGCGCCCGCCGCTTGTCGATGCGATCGGCCACGACGCCGCCGAACGGCGCCAGGATCATCGATGGACCGAATTGGAGGATGGCAACGAAGCCGAGCTGGATGGGCGAGCCGCCGAGAGCGAGCACGAGCCATGGCAGGCTGACCTGCTGCATCCAGGTCCCGATCAGGCTGACGACCTGCCCGGACCAGTACAACCGGTAGTTCCGGACGCCGAGGGCGGCGAATCCGCGCTTCAGGCCGCCGCGCGCGGCGCGCAACGACGAGGGCCGTGGCTGATCGGCGCGCGTGCCAGGGGTCGGGTCGTCGCCCATCGGTCAGCTCTCCGAGTGATTGCCCATGCTAACAACCGGGTGCCGCTGCGTCACGCCGCGGTGCGGATCACCTCACGCGGTCGATCGCGGGGTACCGAGGTCGCGCGCTGTCCCACCTGCGGCACGGTCACGCCACGCAGCTGCCATGCCACGACGGCGAGCACGCCGCCGGCGAGGACCGCACCGACGCTGAAGGCGACGGGTGCGCCCCAGGCCTGGGCCATGGCGCCGGCCAGCAGGCCGCCGATCGGAGCGGAGCCGGCGAACACGGTGACGTACAGCGACATCACCCGGCCGCGGAGCGCGTCGGGGATCGAGTTCTGGATCGTCACGTTGATCGTGTTCACCATCAGCATCGATGCAAAGCCGATACCGATGACCAGGGCGAACGCCATGGATGGGGAATGCACGAAGCCGAGCGCGAAGAGCATGACCAGGAAGGCAGCCCCGCCACCGACGATGAGCTTGACCAGCGGGCGCTGGCTGGTGGCGAAGGCCAGCATCAGCGACCCGGCCAGCGAGCCCGCACCCATGGCCGCGAACAGCGCGCCGTAGCCGCCCGAGTCGAACCCGAGGGCGTCCCGGCTGAAGATCGGCAGGAGCGTCTGGAAGTTCATGGCCAGCGCGGCCACCCCGCCGAGAAGCACCAGCGGCCACAGGACGGTGGGCGTGGCTCGGGCATAGCGCAGCCCCTCGGCCAGGCTCGCCCGGACGGAGGGCAGGACCGCGGGACGCGGGACGCGGTGCAGCGCATCGGTCCGGATCAGCAGCAGCCCCACGATGACCGACAGGTAGCTCAGCGCGTTGACGCCGAAATTGCTGGCGACGCCGAAGGCGGCGATCGTGACGCCGGCGATGGCCGGACCGATGACGCGCGACAGGTTGAACGACGTCGAGCTCAGGGCGATCGCGTTCACGAGGTCCTCGCGCGGCACGAGCTCCGCCACGAACGACTGGCGCACCGGCATCTCGACGGCGTTCACGAAGCCGGCCACGAGGGCGAGCAGGTAGACGTGCCAGATCTCGACCGCGCCGGTTGCCGCCAGGACGAACAGGGTCGTCGCCTGCATCATCGCGACGACGTTGACGACGAGCAGCGCCCGCCGCTTGTCGACGCGGTCGGCGAGGACGCCACCGAGCGGCGCGAGGAAGAGCGACGGGCCGAACATGAAGGCCATGACCAGGCCGAGCTGAAGCGGCGAACCCCCCAGCTGGAGGACGAGCCACGGCAGCGCGACCGACTGCATCCACGCCCCGACGAGGCTCCCGATCTGGCCGAACCAGAAGCGCCGATAGTTCGCGGTGGCGCATGGCGACGAAGCCCCGCGCGAAGCCGGTGCCGCGGGCAGGCGGCAGCGACGCCGCCCGGTCGGGGCGGCGCTCGGATCGCGTCCGGGACGGGAGCGCGTCGCGCAGGCGGCGCGGCAGCTCGGTGATCGTCATTGCTTAGCAATGCTAACAAATTTCGGCGGTTTCCTCAACCGTCCGGAATGTCGGGAACAGGCGTCCCGTTGCGTGATCCACGGGCGATACTTCAAGATGTGCCGATCCACCGAGCACGCATGCAGGCCCGAGCGATCCCGGATGAGGGGGGCCGGAACCCTCGATCCCGTCCCCGGATGCGCACGCCCATCGCGGCCCTGCTGCTGACGACGCTGGCGTTCCTGTCCCCCACGCTCGCGCTCGCCCCGCTGAACGCCTCCGAGCCGGCGACGCCGCCGTCCCGCTCGATGCCGGCGACGCCGCGCATGCCGCGTCGCATGCGCGAACGTCCGCGGCCCTGATCGACGACGTCATCTCGGTCACCCGGCCCGCCGCGCCGCCTGCAGCCGCCCGCGCCAGCCCCGGCCGTCACGGCGGATGCCGCCAGGTTCCAGGCGGCGCTCGAGGCGGCCCGCGCCGCCGGCGGCGCCTACGGCGTGACGTTCGCCGCCGTCCGCGACGGCGAGCTGCTGTGGTCGGGCGAGAGTGGACGCGCCCGCGACGGGCAGACCCCCCTGGCGGCCGGGGCACCGCTCGTCATCGGCTCAGTCACGAAGACGTACGTGTCCGCGACGATCCTCCAGCTCGCGGAGGAGGGTCGGCTGCGGTTGACGGACCCGATGCGGCGCTACCTCCCCGAGCTCAAGCAGCATCAGCGGGAAGATCACGATCGCGCAGCTCCTCGACCACACCAGCGGGCTGGCGGACGTGTTCAACGACACCACCCGCACCGGCCTCGAGGAGCACCCCGAGCACGCGTGGAGCGCCGAGGAGGTGCTCGCCACCCTCCACGCTCCGTGGTACCAGCCGGGCGAGGGCTGGGCGTACGCCAACACGAACTACTACCTGCTCGGCCTCGTCGTGGAGCGAGTCACCGGAGCATCGCTGGCCGATGAGCTGAGTCGCCGGTTCACCGGCCCGCTTGGCCTCGGCTCGACACGGATCCTGGACGGCACCGAGAGGGGTGGACCGCTGCAGCCGGCCTGGACCTCGATCTTCTGGGGATCCGGCGCGATGAGCGCCTCGGCCGCCGACCTCGCCCGCTGGGGGGACGCGCTGTACGCCGGTGACGTCCTGCAGCCCGAGACCCGGGCCGCCGATGCTCGAGCTCAACGACGATGACTATGGCTTCGGCGTCCAGAAGGTCGAGGTCGGCGACACGAAGGGCTACGGGCACACCGGCCTGCTGAACACCTACACCACGCTCCTCTATCACGTGCCGAAGGAGCGGCATCACGATCGCGCTGCTCGTGAACCGCAGCCACGTCGACCTCGGCGGCATGCTGCTCGCCAGGCCGGGTGCGGGCCAGTCGCTGCTGGAGCTCGCCCTGGGCGACTGACCCGGCCCCGTCAAGAATCGCCTAGCTGCGGTTTTCACACGGCGGGACTAACGGCCAAGTTGGCCCCGAATCCGGCCTCAACCTGGCTGCCGTTTGCTCCGGACGGGAACCGTAGCCATGGAGGCGCGACCGCGTGGCCGTTAGTCCCACGGAGCGCAAATTTGGGCCTCCCAAGGGGAGGCTCAGTCGCCGAACAGGATGTCGCGGATGACCGGCATCGGCGGGGTGCCGTGGCTGATCACCGACTCCAGGAACGGACGCCAGACGAAGCCGTCGCCGGCGCGCCGGCGCGCCTCGCGCTCGAGCTCGGTCATCTCCTGCCCACCGAGGAAGTAGGAGCACAGCTGCGTCGACGACAGGCGCGCCCGGTTCCACTTCTCCGAGGCCTCGGACCGCTCCTGGAAGCCGCCGTCGACCATCATCGACATCGCCTCGTCCTCGGTCATCGACCCGGTGTGGATGCGGATGTCCATCAGCGTGTTCGTGCAGGCACGCAGGTAGTACTTCCAATGGGCCAGCATCAGGGCCGGGTCGTCCTCGGCGTAGCCGACGTCCATCATCACCTGGGTGACGTACACCGCCCAGCCCTCGGCGAAGACGCCGGAGCCGAAGACCGCACGCGCCAGCGACTCGCATCGGTTCGACCAGGCCAGCTGGAGGTAGTGGCCGGGCGTCGCCTCGTGGATGGTGAGGACCTTCAGCGAACGTCCGTTGTTCTCGCGCAGCATCGACTCGACCTGCTCGTCGGTCCACGACTCCGGCGGCGGCGTGATGGCGAAGAAGCTGTCGAGGCCCTTGTCCAGCGGCCCGGGCGGGATGAGCATCGCGCCGCCGAAGGCGCGCAGGAACGGCGGGGTCCAGATGATCTGGAGCGGGTCGTCCGGGAGACCGATGAGGTCGCGCTCACGGACGAACGCGAGGATGCGCTCGTGCTCCTCGCGGCAGAAGTCGAGCAGCTCATCGGCCTTCGGATGATCGGTGCCGATGGCGTCCAGCACACGCCGAGTGAGCGCATCGGGGTCGTCGGGCATCGGCTCGTCGCCGACCCAGGTCCGGCCACAGCTCCCTGGCCAGGCGCAGCATCTCGGCGCGCACCTCGTCGTAGGCCGTTGAGGCGCGGCGCTCGAGCTCCTCGGGCGTGATCGTCGCCTTCAGCGCGTGGTGGAACTTGCGCTCGTACAGCTCGCGGCCGAGCCGGAAGTCGCCGTCGGCGGTCGGCAGCAGGTCGTCGCGCAGCCACCCGTTGAATGCCTCGACGGCGGCGATTGCCTCCTCGGCCGCCTCCGTCACCCGTGCGCGCAGCGAGTCGTCGACGTCGGCGGCCATCGAGACGGCCGTCCGGCACAGGTCCGCGACGCCCGGCATCGTCTCGATGCGTCTTCTCGGTGTGGAACCGCGCGACGGCGCGGCCTCGCCCGGAGGTCAGGTTGGCCCTCGCGGCATCGAGCACCGCCGGGATGCCCTCCATCCGGCACGCGGCGCTGGCGAGCCGCTCCTCCACCGGAGCGAACTCCCGGGACAGGAGCGCGAACAGGCCGCCGCCCAGCAGGTAGGTGTAGGCGATCGGGTTCCACGACAGCTCGTCGAGGTCCTCCTCGTCGAAGCGCAGCTCGTCGATCGTGGCGAGCAGGACGCGCCGGTCGATCTCCTCCTCGCGGGTCAGCCCGTCGCGGCCCGTGATGGATGCGCGCGTCTCGGCCAGCCAGGCGAGGCGTCCGTCGCGGCCCGCATCGGTCAGGTCCGGCCACTCGTGGTCGTGCTCGTGGTTGCCCGCATCGGTGGCGTGGATCGGGTAGCGGCTGAAGTAGCCGGCGAAGAAGGCGTCCTGCGCCTCGGCGAAGCTCGAAGTCATGGCGCGCATGGTGCCATGCATCGGCCGACCGCCGAGTAATTCCCGACGGCCGCCAAGGTTCCACCTGCGCGGGCCTTGGCTAGGGCTCGATCCGCAGCGAGTCCACCATGGCGTGCGTCTCAGCAGGAGCGGTGAGAGTCAATCGGCATCAGGGGACGGAGGAGCGGCGACCCTGGTGCGGCCGCCGCTCGGTGACCCGTCGTGGTCTCAGACCTGGGTGCATCGCCTCGTTGCCCTAGGCTCAGGGCTGGATATCGATTGACTCGAACACGGCCTGTTGCTCTGCCAGGTCAGCCTCCGACGTTCCGGGCATGTGGTGCAGGATGATCACCTCGCGCTGGCTATTGACGTCGAGGATGTAGAGCCGGTCGATCTGGCCCGGGCCTTGGTGGAAGCGCCCGTCCCAGCTTCTGAATTGATCCTGGTCACAGTCGGCGAAGTCGATGTCGGCCGGCACGCTCATCTCGAGATACTTTCCGTCGAAGCCGTCGACCGTGACGTCGGTGGGACCGGCGTCGCCACGCATGGCCTGCGCAGCCAGCGCGTTCGCGAGGTCATCGACCGTCAGGCCGACCGGTGGTTCGGCGATGCTGGTCGACCAATTGCACGGATCGGTGTAGATATCGGCGGTGATGAAGTCACCTGCCGGCCACAGGACGACGGCCATGAACGTCTAGCCCGTCACCCTTGGCCACGCAGAATTATCGAGACCTTCCCAGCCGGCCGGTACCGTCACGGTGGCGGTCCCGGACGCTAACGTCAGCTCATAGCTCCCGGGGTCCAGGCTGCCTGGACGAACCGGCGACGATGTTGATTCGGTGGTCGGCGTCGGGGACGAATCGTCGATCCCGGGTCCGCCGACGTTCGGGCGCCACGAAGTAGGCTAAGCCCAGCACGGCCGCGACGACCACCGCGGCGGCCAGCGCGAAGCCCGCATCGTGTTGTTCATCTCTGGGAACCTCCGCGTGGCCCACCGGCTCAGGAAGGCGGGCCGTTGTCGCGTGGTTCGAACCTCGAGGCGGGCGGCCTCGGCCACCCGCTCCGGCGCACTCGTCGGGCCGAGGTCCATCCACGCATCGAGAAGCTGGTCGAAGGAGCGCTTGTTCATGCGGACAACTCCTTCGCTGCCGGCCGGGCATCGGCCTCGAGTGCGGCTCGCATGGCTCCGCGGGCGCCATGGAGTCGCGATCGGACGGTGCCGACCGGGATGCCGAGCGTCTCGGCCATCTCGTCATGCGTCATGTCCAGGTAGTGCTGCAGGACGAGGACGGCTCGCTGCTCGGCCGTCAATCGCGCGAACCCGCGCTCCAGCTGATCTCGATCGTGGACCGATGGATACGGGTCGGTGTCGGTGGCGCCATCGGTCAACGCTCCCGGAGGAGCCTCCCGGCGGCGGTGTCGGTACTCGGCATATGCGGCATGCACCAGCAGCCGGTACGCCCAGGCGTCGAACCGATCAGGGTCGCGAAGCGACGGCAGATGGCGCCAGATGTCGACCAGCGCCTGCTGTGTCGCGTCCTCGGCGCTCGGGCCGTTCCGCAGGATGCGGTAGGCGATCGAGTAGAGCCGATCCGTAACGTCGGAGACGACAAGATCGAATGCTTCCCGGTCGCCCTGTTGCGCCCGTCGCACGAGATTTGGCTCCACGTCCCTGCCTCGGTTGCGGTCCCGGAGTGGGTCCGCCTGCCATGTATGAGTCCGAGGGCGCGGAAGTCAATCGAAATGAAGAAGGAGCAGGAGCGGCGGCCGCGTTCGTGCGGCCGCCGGTCCAGGGGCGTTTTGCCGAGACTTTCTGGTCGAAGCCTACGGGCCGCCGAGCTGAATCGAGTCGACGATTGCCTGGCCTTCGGCTCGCTCGGCCTCGGACGTCTCGGGCATGTAGTTGGACCAGATCACCACCCGCTGCCCCTCGACGTCGAGGATGTAGACATGGTCGACCTGACCCGGACCCTGGTGATACCGGCCCGCCCAGCTCCGGAACTCCCCACTGTCGCAATCGGCGAAGTCGATATCGGTGGGGACGGTCATCTCGATCAGCTTTCCGCCGTAGCCGTCGAGGGTGACATCTGCCGGGACGGGGTCGCCGCGTAGAGGCTGGCTGGCCAGCGCATTCGCGAGATCGTCGACCGTCGGGCCCACGGGAGGCTCGATGGCGCCGTCCGCCCACTGGCACGGGTCCAGGTAGACGGTGTCAAAGTCTTCATCCCAGATCCAGAACCCCACGCTGGTGAACGCGCTGGGGTCGGCGACGTTCTCGTGCTTGCTCACGCGGAACCCTTCACGGCCTGCCCAGCCGGCGGGAATGGTGATGGTCGAACCCTCTGGAAGGTGGTACGTCCCCTCGGGCATTCCATCAGTGTTCAGCCGGTAGGTGCCCGGCCCGGACGAGCCGAGGCTGAGGGCGGGTGCCGTCGGCGTCACGGTCGGCGACGGGTCGTCGATCCCGGGTCCGCCGACATTCGGGGCAAGGAAGTAGTTGAATCCCAGCAGGGCGGCGACGACCACGGCGGCCGCGGCAAGGCCCAGCTTCACGGTGTTGTTCATCTCGGGGAACCTCCGCGCTGGCCACCAGGCCGGGCGCTGTTGTGTCGATGGAAGGTCGGCACGGATGGCATCGCGGACGATCTCCGGCAGCGGCGTGTTGCCCTCGTAGTCGTCGAGGTAGTCCTCGAGCTGACCGATGAACTCGTCGGAGCGTGTCATGCCGTGCCTCGCGTGATGATCGGCTGCAGATCGGCCTCGATGGCCGACCGCATATGCTGGAGTGCGTAGTGGAGCCGAGAGCGTGCCGTGCCGGCGGGCGTCCCCATCCGTTCAGCGGCCTCGGTCGGGCTCAGACCCAGGTAATGGACCAGGACGACGACCGTCCGGTGCTCGACGCTGAGACGCCGGAAGGCGCCGTCGAGCTGGTCCCGGGTGGCGATGCGGGATGTCGAGTCCGGTACGCCATCGCGTGCATCCGGAAGAAGCCACAGGTTGCCGCGCTGACGCCGTTCGCGGCGTGCCTCGGCGTAGCAGGCACGGACCAGGAGCCGATAGGTCCAGGCCTCGAACCGATCGGGATCCCTGAGCTGCGGGAGATGCCGCCATGCATCGAGCAGCGCCTGCTGGGTGGCGTCCTGGGCGAGGTTGGTGTCACGCAGGATTCGGCGCGCAACCGAGTGCAGAGAGTCGCCGATGCGCCCAACGAGCTCGTCGAATGCCTCTTCGTCTCCACGCCTCGCTCGCACGACGAGCTCACGCACATCCTCACCCGCTACGGTGCCGACCGCGATCGCGGTCAATCACTGAGTATGAGGACGCCTGGTCGTCGAGCGTTCAATCGGGTCTGGGGAGGACACCGCACACGAGGAACGACGGCCGCGAGTGCGGCCGTCGTTCAGGACCCGGTCGGGACAGAGGCGGTTCATCGAGGCGGATCAGCGGCCTCCTCCGCCCGGCTCGGGCCGGCCAGTCCGCCCTGGAGCGGGTACCCGGCGCCGTAGCCCGGATGCTCGGCTGAGGACGCTCGACTCGGGCCGGCAAGCCCGCCGTCGAGCGGATAGCCCGCGCCGTAGGCGGGATGATCGACGGCCGACAGCCGGCTCGGGCCCGCGAGACCGCCGCTGACGGGATAGCCCGCGCCATAGCCTGGGTGGTCGACGGTCGACAGCCGGCTCGGGCCGGCCAGTCCGCCCTGGAGCGGGTACCCGGCGCCGTAGCCCGGATGCTCGACCGTCGAGCCGTTGTCCGTCGCCAGGCGCGATGCCGCGAGAGCGATCAGGGCAACGCTGGCCACGACCACGATGGCGATCGCCACTGCGAACACGCTGACCTGCGGGGAGGTGCGAGATCGGGCGGGGGTTGCGACGATTGGTGCTGCCACGTTCGTGCTCCTTGCTCGGTGGCCTGTCGCCTCCGCATCTGCGGTACGACGGCGAGAGCACGATTCCGGAAGGCGGTCGATGCGGCGTCGATGCCGGCTCTATGTGCGCTCTATCCAGCGAGCAACGGGCCGCGGAACGTGGAACGGCGGCCGCATTCCGCAGCCGCCGCTGGGGTGGCAACCTGATAGATGGCCGAGCCAGCTCGACCTATGGCTCGATCACGAGTGAGTCGACGATCGCTTGCTGTTCCGCCAGGTCCTCGGCCGACGTTCCTGGGAAGGAGGTGGAGTGGACGACGATCCTTTCACCCTCGACGTCGAGGATCCACACGTTCCATCGGTTGTCAGGCCCTTGGGCATAGATTGATCCGACCCACGGGTAAAACTCGCCGTTGTCGCATGACTCCACGTCGGAGGGCAGCTGGAGGTCCACCCGTTGGCCGGCGTAACCGCCGAGACTGACGTCGACTGGCTCCGACGACTCGTAGGCGGTATGGGCGGCAAGTGCGTTCGCCAGGTCTTCGACCGTCGGGCCGACTGGGATCTCCGGCTCACCCCCAGCCCAATGACACGGGTCTTGGAACAGCCCCGCTTTGACCTCGCCCAAAATGATTCCCATGCCATCGGGCGCTTCCGTCCCGCCGGCAGGGAGCACGCCGACCCCGGCGAATCCACGCCAGCCCTCGGGGACAACGAACCTGAGTGTCACCGAGTCGCTTGCCCCGAACCCGGTCGCGATGACGGGGCCAGGGTCGAGTGGAGCGTCGCCAAGGGCTTGTGGGGTCGCCGTCGGTGAGGGTGATGGGGTCGGGGACGAGTCGGAGAGGCTCGGGGCGCCGGTGTTCGGTGCAACGAGGTAGTTGAAGCCGAGGACCACGGCGATCGCCACGACGGCGGCCGCCAGCCCGAACTTCGCGATGATGTTCATCTCGGGAAGCCTCCGCGCCGGCCACCAGGTAGCTCGGCGCTGTGGGGACGTGTCGAGCTGATCGAGCACGCTGCCTAGGACACGGTCCGCGGAGTCGTACTCGTCCGCTCTCAACCACGACCGGACGATGCGCGTGGTGTCGCGTTCGGTGCTCATTGGGCAGCCTCCTGCGTCTTGGGCCGAGCATCGGCCTCGAGTGCCGCGCGGAGCCCGCGCATCGCGTAATGAAGTCGTGAATGGGCCGTCCCGACCGGGATGTCGAGCAGTTCGGCAACCCGGTCGATGGGCATGTCGAGGTAGTGGTGCAGGACCACCACCGTTCGATGGTCGAGGGAAAGGCGGCGGAAGCCGCTCTCGAGCTGGTCGCGATCGACGACCGAGCTCATGCCATCGCCCCGGGTCCCCTCGTCAGAGGACAGGAGGCGAAGGTTCGGTGCCCAGCGGCGTTGCTTCCGGCCCTCCACGTAGCAGGCGCGGAGCAGGATCCGGTACGACCAGGCCTCGAAGCGAGCCGGGTCGCGAAGCTGCGGAAGGTCCCGCCAGATGCTCAGCAGCGTCTGCTGCAGGGCATCCTCGGCTAGGTCGAGGTCGCGCAGGATCCTGCGCGCCACGCCGAGGTATCGATCCGCGATCCCGGAGGCAAGGTCGGCGTACGCCCCCTTGTCACCTCGCTGGGCTCGGACCACGAGATCGGTATCCATCGGCCTCTTCCGCTTGGCCGCATCGGTTCAGACCGGTGCGCTCATACGGTATGGGTGACCTGCACGGTGTCTACCTTCAATCTTGAGTTCCAGGCTTCACTTTGACGAAGGACGGTTGACTAAGTCTGACTAAGTCCCTATCGTGTGCTTGTGGAGAAGCCGATCAACATCCATGAAGCCAAGACACACCTCTCGCGCCTCGTGGAGCGTGTCGAGGCCGGCGAGGAGATCACCCTGGCGCGCGCTGGCCGACCCGTAGCGCGACTCGTGCCGTACCGCGCGCGCCAAGAGCCACGGCGGCCAGGTCGGTGGAAGGGACAGGTCTCGATCGGTCCTGACTTCGACGAGCCGCTGCCCGAGTTCGAACAGGCGTTGGGGAGGTGATCCTCCTGCTGGATGCCCACGCCCTCCTCTGGTGGCTTGCGGATGATCCGCAACTCGACTCCGCCGCGTTGCGGTCCATCGCGGATCCGGAGACTGACGTGTTGGTCTCGGCCGCCACGGTCTGGGAGATCGAGGTCAAACGAATGGCCGGACGGCTGCGTGCGCCTGCGGAGCTGCTCGATGCCATCGGTCAGGCCGACATGGACACGCTGCCTGTCACGGCGCTCGACGCGGTGACAGCCGCAGGACTACCGATGCATCACGCGGACCCGTTCGACAGGATGCTCGTGGCACAGGCACAGCGGCTCGACGCCCTCGTAGTGTCGCGCGATCCCGCGCTCACTGCGTACGACGTCGACGTCCTGCCGGCATGACGCGCCCGATGACGAGCGCGAGCTATCGTCGAGAAGAATTGAGCGAGCGAGGACCGATGGAGACCTGGCAGGCCATCAACACCGTCCGCGTCGTGCGCAAGTTCAGCGATGAGCCGATCTCGGACGAGCACCTGGAGCGCATCCTCAACGCCGGTCGACGCACCGGCAGCTCGAAGAACGACCAGCACTGGGCGTTCATCGTCATCCGCGACCGAGCGCACCTCAAGGAGCTGGCGGCGGTCGGCCACTACGCGGACCATCTCGCCGGCGCGACGGTGGCGATCGCGATCGTCACGCCAGACGCAGAGGGGCACTACAACAACTCGGTCATGTGGGACAACGGACGCGCGGCGCAGAACATGGTGCTCGCGGCCTGGGAGCTCGGGATCGGGAGCGTGCCGGCCACGGTCTACGACCACGAGCTGGCGTCACGACTGCTCGGCCTGCCCGACGACCGCCGCTGCGACTTCCTGCTCGTCGTTCGGCCATCCGGCCGACCCGGCGAAGCTCAGCGCGCCGAATCGCGCCGGCGGCCGAGTCGAGCTCGCCGAGCTCGTCCACGAGGAGCGCTGGTAGGTCGATTCAGTCCTCGGGCTGGGGACAGATCTCGGCGTCGGAGCAGTAGACGACGATGCCGCCCACGATCGTGGCGATCGACCTCCATGGCCCGGATGTCGTCGGGCTGGCGTCGAGGACGTCGCCCGACAGAATGGTGATGTCACCCAGCGTGCCCGGCGCCAGGTGGCCTCGGCGCGCTTCGTCGCCGAGGGCGTAGGCGGCGTCGACGGTCACGGCGCGCAGGCCCTGTTCGGCGGTCAGCAGCTGGTCGAGAACCCACTCCGGGGTCTCCGGGTTCGCGCGACCGCGGCCGTCCATCCCACCGGCGATCTGGTCGACCGGGCGCAGGATGTCTTCTTTCAGCTCGAAGCCCGGAGAGATCCACGGCGAGTCGGTCGCCGCGGCGACGTGCAGGCCGGCGTCGACGAAGTCGCGCCAACGCGCCAGCCACGCCACCTCTTCGCGGGTGTTGGGTTCGGGACCGAAGTAGCCGAGATAGTCCCCCTCCAGCGCCCAGTCCGCCGCTGCCCCGTCGAGATGGATGACCGTGGCCAGGTCCATCGCGACCATGCGATCGAGCTGATCGTCGGACACCTCGATGACGTGATCGACGCGGTGGTGGAGCGGGTTCGGACCGCTGGGCCCAAGCGCCGCCTCAAATGCGCCGAGCGCCTTCTCCTGGGCCTCAGTGGTGACGCTGTGGACCGAGACCTGCCAGCCGGCCGCGTCCGCCCGGCCAATCGCTTCGGTCAGGGCGGCCTGATCCCAGGCGCTGTCGTCGGCGAAGATCTTGAGGCCCTGAACGCGCAGGCGGTTCCCGATGCGCCCTCGCTCGAGGTCCACGTCCCACTCGCCGGGGAAGTCAGCGCCGATGTTCAGGGTGACGAGATAGGCATCGACGCGGAGCGGCAGGCCATCGGTGGTGGCGAGGGCCGTGAGCTCGTCGAGGAAGTCTCGGACGACCATCTGCTCGGAGATGGATGTCCAGCCTCGGCGCAGCGCCGCCTCCATCGCCTCTTCCGCTGAGTCGATGCCGGCTGAGCGGCGACTGTCGATCCAGTGTGCGTGGGCATCGATGAATCCAGGGTAGGCCACGTTCTGGCCGATATCCATGACAGGCACCCCGTCACCGGCGAACGCCAGCACCTCTTGTCGCGAGCCGACGCAGGTCACCCGACCCTCCTGGATGAGGAGCGCCTCCGCGATCGGCGGTTCGTCCATCGTGACGATCCGGCCCATGATGACGAGGCTCCCGCCTGCCTCAGGATCGGTAGCGCTGGCGCTGCTGGTGGGTACCGGCGAGCCTCCGGTTGCGCACGACGGTGACGTCGGGGAGCTCGTGCCGGGGAAGGCGCAGCCGATGACGAGGGCGAGCACGGCCAGTGCAGCCGACAACGAGCCGAATTGCCTGCGAGACGCGGGCATGCGCACACCCTATTGCGATGCAGATCTATAGATGAGAGCGCTCGCGGGAGGCAACCGGTTCAATGTCGCTCACGGCGACGAGAACGCGGGCGGCCCGTGCGGGCCGCCCACGCATCGCGTCTACTCGCCGAAGGTGGCCGATCGAGCGAGGGCCTCGAGCTCCGTCGACGACGATCGGCGGGGTCTCCGAGCCGTACGTAGCCAGTGTGCCAGGCCATGAACTCCCCGTCGACGTCGAGGATCTACTCTCGCTCGATCTCGCCCGGGCCGCCGGTGAAACCGCAGCTGAGCAGTCGGCCGGGCGTCGCCGCAGTTCCAGCGTGCCGAAGTTGCCCTGATCACACTCGGCTGAAGTCGGCGTCGTCCGGGATGTGGAGCGTGATCGACTTTCCCGGTGTACCCGTCGACGGTGATGTCGACCGGCTCGGAGGCATTGCGCGATGGCTGGCGCCGCGAGCGCGGCCACGAACTCATCCACCGTCGTCACAGGTGTGTCGGGCATCGTCGACTCCCAGTTGCATGGGTCGCCGAATACGAGGTACTCCTGACCTGGCCGAACGACGATCATTCCGGCTCCATCCGGCGGCGCGTTCCCGTTCTTGACGAGGATTCCGCCGCCTGACGTCGCCGTCCCAGCCAGGCGCCGGGATCGTCACCGTGAGCGGACGGGATACGCCATCCGCCGGTGACGCCGTCGCAGAGCATGAAGGGGCCCTCGGGAAGGCCTCCGTCGGCCGATGGCGAGGGCGTCGGCGTCGGGCGTCGGCTCGGCGTCGGACGGCTCTGGCGATGACGTCGGCTCCGGCGCCGGTTCCGCCGATGTTCGCGGCGAACCGATGAGCTGGAAACCGATGAGAGCGACGACGACCACGGCGGCGGCGCCGAGGCCGATGGTCGAGCGATCTTGTTCATGGTGGGTGTCCTCCGCGCCGGCCACCACGTGGTGCGGCGCTGTGGGGTCGTTTCCGCCTGGGTCAGCACCGCCCCCGCGACGCGGGAGACGTCCTCGTGCCGGTCCTCGCGGAGCCACGACCGGATGGCGCGGTTGACGTCCCGGTCGGAGGTCTTGAAGTCGGTCATTGCGCCACCTCCCGGGCCGTCGGCTGCGCGTCGGCGATGAGCGCCGAGCGCAGCTGCCGCGTCGCGTAATGCAATCTCGATCCGACCGTCCCGAGCGGCGAGCCGACGATGTCGGCCACCCGGTCGAGCGGCAGGTCCAGGTAGTGGTGCAGGACCACCACCGTCCGATGGTTCAGCGAAAGACGCCGGAAGGCACGCTCGAGCTGGTCGCGATCGACGACCGCGCTCGTGCCATCGACCACCATCGGTTCGTCAACCGACAGCAGCCTCAGGTTCGGCGCCCAACGGCGGGACTTCCGGCCCTCGGCGTAGCAGGCGCGCACGAGGAGCCGATACGACCAGGCCTCGAAGCGGGCCGGGTCGCGAAGCTGGGGAAGGTTCTGCCAGACGCTCAGCAGCGCCTGCTGCGTCGCGTCCTCGGCCAGATCGATGTCGCTCAGGATCCGGTGCGACACCGCCAGGAACCGATCCGCGATGGCATAGACCAGGTCGGCAAATGCCTCCTGGTCGCCGCCCTGTGCACGTGTCACGAGATCGGTGTCCATGTCCCCTTCCAACGATTGCGGCGTCGGTTCAGACCGACGCTACAACCGGTATGGGCCGAGCCGGACCGATTTTTTTCAATTGGCCGCGGATCGCACGGTGCTGGTGCGCTCAGCTGCCTCCGCAGACCTCGTCATCGGCGCAGTAGACGACGACTGCCGTCCACGATCGTCGCGATGACCTCCATGGCCCGGATCTCGTCGGGCGTGGCGCCGCCGGTCACGTCGCCGCTCAGGATCGTGACGTCGCCGAGGGTGCCGGGCGCCAGGTGGCCGCGGCGCGCCTCGTCGCCCAGGGCGTACGCCGCATCCAGGGTCACGGCGCGCAACCCCTCCTCGGCGGTCAGCAGCTGCTCGAGGATCCAGTCCGGGGTCTCCGGGATGCTCCCGACCGCGGCCATCCATGCCGCCGGCGATCTGGTCCACGGGCCTGCCGATGTCATCGGTCAGGGTGAGGTCCGGGAAGAACCACGGCGCATCGGTCGCGGCGGCGACGTGCAGACCGGCGTCGACGAAGTCCCGCAATCGGGTGAGCCAGCCGATCTGCTCTGCGCGGATAGTCGGCGCCCTGGCCCATGTAGTCATTCCACAGCACCCAGTCGACCGCGCCGCCATCGGGGTGGATGACGGTGACCAGGTCCATGGCGACCATGCGCGCCAGCTGCTCGTCGCTCACCTCGATGGCGTGCTCGATGCGGTGGTGGAGCGGGTTCGGGCCGCTCGGGCCGAGCGCCGCCTCGAACGCGTCGAGGACCAGTCTCCATGGCCTCGGTGCTGACGGTGTGGACCGAGACCTGCCAGCCGGCCTCGTCCGCCCGGCCGATGGTCGACGTCAGATCGTCCGGCTCCCAGTTGATGATCTCGCCCGCGTCCGTCGTCGAGGTGGATCTTGAGCCCCTGGACGCGCAGGCGGTCCCCCACCGGCCCCCGCTCGTGATCGGCGTACCAGTCGCCGAAGAACTCGTCGCCGAAGTTCAGGGCGAGATAGGCGTCGACGCGAAGCGGCAGCGCATCGTCGGCGGCCAGCGCCTCCAGCTCGTCGAGGCGCTCCGGGTTGACCCACTGCTCGGAGATCGAGGTCCAGCCGCGGCTGAGGGCCGCATCCATCGCCTCTTCCGCGGAGTCGAGCCCGTAGTAGTCGCGGTCCCCGATCCAGTGGGCGTGGGCATCGATGAATCCCGGATAGGCCACGTTGGAGCCGATGTCGACGACCGGCACGTCCTCGCCGGCCACGGCCATCACCTCGTCCCGCGTGCCGACACAGGTCACGAGGCCCGCTTCGATGAGGAGCGCCTCCGCCACGGCCGGCTCGTCCATCGTCACGATCCGGCCGACGATGACGAGGTCACCTCCCTCGGAGCCGGTGGCGCCAGCGGTGGTGGTCGGTGCCGGCGCCTCGTCGGCGGAGCACGACGAGGACGTCGGCGAGCTCGTGCCGGCGAATGCGCAGCCGGCTGACGAGGGCGAGCACGACCAGTGCCGCCGACAACGGGCCGAACCCCTGCGGGACGCGAGACATGGGGCACCTCCTGCGGGATCGTCGGCGGCCGTCGGGCCGCCCGTGCATCGGTCCAGCGCGGAGCCCGGACCGGTACTTACTGAGAGCGTCCGGGGAGCGGGTTTGTTCAATCCCCGCTCAGGGCGAGAGAGCGGGCGGCCGATCGAGGCCGCCCGCTCATCGGTCCATGGGCGCGATGGGTCAGGGCAACTCGAAGGTGGCAGATGCGAGGATGGCGCGCAGCTCGTCCACGACGTTCTGCGGCGTATCCGGGTAGTACGCGCCATCGAGGACCACGATCATGCCGTCCACGTCCACGATCCACAGCTCCTCGATCTGGCGCTCGCCCTGGCTGTGCCGGGCCAGGTCGTCGCCGGGCAACCCGAACAGGGCGAAGGTGTTGTCGTCGTCGCAGCCGACAGGGTGGTAGACCCCACCCTGATGCGCCATATCGAGGATGATCTTCTTTCCGACGTATCCATCCAGACGTGATGTCCTCGATGCTCGTGGACACCCGCCGGTGCACCTGGTTCGCGAGGGCGGTCGACGAGCTCGTCGACCGTGGTGGCGGTGGTGTCCGGCCCAGCGCCGCTTGGCCGGTGGCAGGTTTGGATCAGGCGAGCTACGGTGAGGGCGACGGCCCTCAGTCGACGGCGTCCTCGGGATGCAGCTGCACGGTGGCAAGGACCTCCTCGAACCAGGCCCGGTCGTAGGGAGCGACGGCGCGCTGGGTCGTCGTCAGACGTATAGAGCTGGATCCAGTAGCCGCGGCCAGCGGTTGTGACGACCGCCACGGTGCAGTCGTCGACCCCGATCAGTCCGGTGGCGCCGTCGACGGCGATCGGCTCGGTTGCCGTGCATCCCTCCTCGCTCGCCATCTGCTCGGCGACCCAATCCTCGGGCGTGGAGTCGCCGATCGGCTGCGAGGCGATGGTCAGGAACAGGTCATCCGTCGAGGTCCGGGTCGTACAGCCAGTCGACATGGGGGTCACCAAAGAGGAGGGGAAACGTGCTCTCCGTCCAGGGCTCGGTCGCCGCCTGAGCGGTCCATCCCTCGGGGTACGACACTGAGAATACCCGTGCAGCGTCGAGGTGAAGCTCTGGGTCAGCGGCGGGGCGGACTGGCGCGACGGGGATGGTTCGGGAGTGGCGGTCGGCTCGGCGACGGACGCCGGCGTCTGGCTCGGGCGCACCGCCGACACCCCCGGAGGGCGAACCGAAGAGCTGAGCGCCGACGAAGACGAGCGACGACCACGGCGGCAGCGCCGAGGCCGATGGTGACGATCTTGTTCATCTCGGGAAGCCTCCACGGGCCGATGACGACCCGTTGTCCTGTCTGTTCAGTGCGATCGCGGACCGCGTCGAACGACTCGTAGGGCAGCTCGGTCGGGCCGTCCCGAAGGAAGTCGTTGAGCTGTCGATCGAGGTCGTTGTGCGCGGTCATGCCATTCGCTCCTGGGATGTCGGGGGCGTCCGAGCCTCGGCATCGAGGCTGGCCCGGAGCGCCCGCTTGGCGTGATGCATGCGGGACTTCACGGTCCCGAGGGGAATACCGATGCGAACCGCCACCTCGGGCAACGGAAGGCCGAGGTAGTGGTGGAAGACCAGGACGGCGCGCTGCTGGACGGTGAGCCGCCGGAAGGCACGCTCGAGCTGGTCTCGGTTGTCGACAGTCGCGTACTCGTCAGGCCCGTGCACGGGCTCGACGGAGAGGAGCCGGACCCCTTCCGACCACCGCCGGCGACGCCTGGCCTCGGCGTAGCAGGCGTTGGTCAGGATCCGGTGGAGCCACGGCTCGAAGCGCTGGGGGTCCCGCAGGGTGCGAATTTCGCGCCAGGCGGTCAGCAGCGCCGATTGGACGGCGTCGTCAGCAAGGTCGAAGTCGCGCAGGATCCTGAACGCGATCGCCATGCATCGGTCGCCGGTCAGGCGCGCCAAGGAATCGAAGGCCTCTCGATCGCCTCGCTTCGCCTGGTCCACCAGCTCTGCGTGCACCCATCCCTCCGTGCCGAGGTTCTTGTCGCGCCCGATCTGAGCGTGATCGGACATGAGAGTCCCGGGGCAGCCTATCGGTTCAATCTATCCCGCGGTCACAAGAAGCGGGCGGCCCGAGGGCCGCCCCGCGCGTCGGTCTCGGGTCGCGATCGGTCAGGGCGCCTCGAACGTGGCGGATGCGAGGATGGCGTCGCAGCCTCGTCGACGGCGTTCTGCGGAGTATCCGGCGTAGTACACGCCGATCGTTGACGACGAGCATGGCCGTCAACGTCCACCGCCCAAACCTCCTCGATCTGGCCCGCGCCCTGGCTGTACCGGCACGGGCCTTCGTCGGACGCCACCCCGAACAGGCCGAGGTCGCACCGTCGATCGATCCTCGTCGCAGGCGTCGATGTCGAACCTCATCCGCCATGCTGGAGCGATGATCTTCTTCCCGGCGTATCCATCGACCGTCGATGTCCTCCGGCGCCGATGCCTCCCGCGACGCCTGGCTCGCCAGGGCGGCCGACGAGCTCGTCGACCGTGGTGGCGGGCGTATCGGGCCGTGGGCGACCAGGCGCAGGGATCGCCGTACACGTAGTCTCGCCCTCGGTAAGCCGACATCCCCGCGCCGTCGGGTGCCGCGGCGCCGTGAGACCCGCACTGGATGCAGCCCATCCGGCGCGCCGTCCAGTCGGGCGCAGCGATGGTGACCGTGATCGACGCGCCGTGGCCGGGTCCTCCGAGAGCGTGGGGGCCTTCAGGAAGGCCGCTGGCTCGGCGGGGCGGTCGGCTCGGCCGTGGCGGTCGGCTCGGCGACGGACGATCGGGGCTCGGGCTGGGCGCGCCGCCGAACCCGCCGCCCGCGGCGACCGAGCAGCTGGATGCCAACGAAGAGGACGGCGACCACGGCGGCGGCGCCGAGGCCGATGGTGACGAACTTGTTCATGGTGGGCATCCTCCACGGGCCGATGACGACCCGTTGTCGTTTCTGTTCGATCTCGGCACGGACCGCGTCGTAGACCTGGTCCTGCAGCTGCTCCTCGCCTTCGAGAAGGAAGGCGTGGATCAGGCGGTCGGGATCTCGGGACGCGGTCATGCCAGTCGCTCCTGGGAAGGCGGGGTGGCCCGGGCGTCAGCCTCGATGCTGGCCCGGAGCGCCCGCGTGGCGTGGTGCAAGCGGGACTTCGCAGTCCCGACGGGAAGTCCGGTTCGTGCCGCCACCTCGGAGATCGACAGCCCGAGGTAGTGGTGGAAGACCAGGACGGCGCGCTGCTGGAGGGTGAGCCTCCGGAAGGCCCGCTCGAGCAGGTCGCGGTCGTCCACGGTCAGGTAGTCGTCGGGGCCGTACGCGCCCGCGACCGGAAGGATCCTCAGGCCCTCGGACCACCGCGTGCGACGCCTGGCCTCGGCGTAGCACGCGTTGGTGAGGATGCGGTGGAGCCACGGCTCGAAGCGGGACGGGTCACGCAGGGCTCGGAGCTCGGTCCAGGCCGTGATCAAGGCGGCCTGGACGGCGTCCTCGGCCAGGTCGATCTCGCGGAGGATCCGCACCGCGATCGCCAGGCATCGGTCGCCCACCATGCGCGCCAGGGAGTCGAACGCTTCCGCGTCGCCCTGCTGCGCCAGGCGGACCAGCTCCTCGTGCACCCATCCCTCCGTACCCGTGGCGGTCGGCCCACGGTGGACCGATCACCATGAGAGCGTTCGGAGGAAGCGCACCCCTGTTCAATTCCTCGGTGCACTCGCTCAGCGGAGCGCCTGCCATGGACTGCGGATGCACCCGTGCATGTCGGACAAAACGCGGGCTGCCAGTGTCTACTGGGTGGGAGCACGCCACGGCCTAGCAAGCCGGGCGAGCCTCGCGGCCGCGTGGACGGGAGAGATGCGTCGAACCAGGCTATGGAGCAGCCTCGGCCTCGAAGCGGATCGAGGCGACGACCTCTTCCATTTCCTCGACGTCCGTCGCCGAGGCAGCTCGCGAGCGATCCTGCGACCAGACGGCGACTTCGCCGTCGATATCGACGACATAGATCGACATCGTCTGCCAGGCAGCATCGGGCGACTGCTCGACATGTCGGGCCGGGACCGGCCACAGTCGGACGAAGTCGGAGTCGCAGGTGGCAACGTCGAAGTCCTCCGGAATAAAGTCGGCCGATGCGCGGGGTAGCCGCCGACCGATGCGGTGGTCGGGCCGGCGGTCTTCTGACCGCCTTGGCGTTCCAGGGCTCGGACCAGCTCTTCGCCGTCTGGCTTCGACCAAACCCTCTGGAACGTTCCCGGCGGGCGAAGGCAGGCATCTTCGAAGACATGGGCTGAGGGTCAGGACCCGACGAACACGTCGCGGTCGGCGACTCCATCGCCGTCGCCCTCGATGACGAAACCGCTCGGTACTGACCCAGCCAGCCGGAACCGTGAGGGTGAAGGGTTGCGGCGAGACCCCGTACCGCGCCACGTCGCGGTACGTACCCGCGTCGAGGGCACCGGCCGTCAGCGGCCGCGCGGCTGCCTGCGAAGCGATCGGTGTCGGAATGGGCGTCGCGAGGGCGGGGTCGACATTGTTGGTGAGCACGCTCAGCCCGACGACGGCAGCGATCACGATCGCGACGCCGACCCAGCGTGAGCCGCATGGGGTTGTTCATGTGCGGGAACCTCCGCGCCGGCCACCAGGTGACGTGGCGCTGCGAGGTCGTGGGCAATTGGTCGAGCAACCGCGTCCAGGATCGTGTCCGGAGCTGGGTGACGCCGTCCTCCAGCCACGACCGAACGATGCGGGTCGCCTGCGGTCGGTGCTCATTGCGCCGCCTCCCGAGCCGGGGTCCGCGCATCGGCATCGAGTGCCGCCGCAGCCCACGCATCGCGTGATGAAGTCTTGATCGAGCCGTTCAGCCGGGATGGTCAGCGCTTCGGCAACCTGGTCGAGCGGCATGTCGAGGTAGTGGTCGAGGCACGACCACCGCGCGGTGGTCGATCGGAGTAGTCTCGTCGAAGCCACGCTCCACGTGGTCGCGGTCGGCGACGGCGCTGGAGCCGTCGCCTGGACTGGGTCCATCGGACGGAAGCAGGCGCATGTTGGGGGTCCAAGCGCGGGAACGGCGGCCCTCGGCGTAGCAGGCGCGCACGAGGAGCCGATACGACCAGGCATCGAAGCGTGCCGGGTCGCGCAGCTGTGGGAGGTCCGCCAGATGGCCAGCAGCGCCTGCTGCGTCGGCGTCCTCGGCGAGCTCGAGGTCGCGCAGATTCGATGCGCAACCGCGTGGAGCCGATCGCCGCGGCCACGGCGAGGCTCGCGAGGGCCTCTTCGTCGCCATGCTGTGCTCGAGTCCGAGATCGGTGTCCATAGCCTCTTTCGCGGCCAGGGCCGGTGTTCGCTCGGGCCGGCCCGCTCCATGGGTATGGGCGCATCGGCGAGGCAGGGACTCGATCTTCGCCAGGGCGCAAGTCCGCGAGCCGTGCTCGCCGGGGTCTCAGGGCGGTTTCCGGCTCCAGGTCGAGCGACTCCACGATTCGGCGGACCTCGGCTTCGTCCTCTTCGGTCATCGCGTCCTGCCAGAACGCGTCGACGACGACACGAGTGCCGTCGACGTCGAGGATCCAGATGAGGTCGCGCTCGATGAACAGCGAGCCGGCGGGTCACCGGGCCGGTTGGCCCTCGACCACCCACTGGGTCCGGTCGAAGCAGCTGCCGCCCGGGATGCCCTGCCGGTGATCTCGAGGTATTGGCCGGATATCCGTCGAGTGTCACCTCAACCGGGCCGAACGTGACGCCAGGCCGCGCGGCCAGCGCGGTCGCCAGGTCGACGCGGTCGGCCGAGTGGAGGGTCGGCATGTCGCCGGTCCGGCTGGCAGCGATCGACCGGCAGGTTCTCTACGATCCAGAGTCCGACGGGCGAGGTCGAACTCGGCGCCCCGGTACACCGAGGCGATCTCCGACGACACGCCGAACGGCTCCACCGTGTCGGGGACCTCGAGGTCGCCTCGACGAGGAACGAGCGTCGATCCGATACGTGCCGACGGGCCAACCTGTCCACCGCGGGAAGCAGGGCCGGCGCCGGGACGGGTCCATCGGCGGTGTCCTGACGAAGTGCTCGGCCACGAAGGTCGCGCCGAGGATCGCCACGACGAGGACGGCCGCGGCGACCGTGGCGAGGTTCGTCGGCCGCCGCAGACGACCGAACGAAGTGCGCCGCGTCGCTGCGGCGTCGTGGCAACGTCGTCGAGGGCCGCGTCAAGGACGCGTCCGGGAGCAGGAAGTCGCTGTCCGCATCCAGTTGCTGAACGTGGCGGTTCGAGTCGGTGCTCGAGGTCATCGTGCCGATTCCCGGCGTGGAGCGGGGACTGCGTCGAGCGCCGCTCGCAGGCCCTCGCAGGGCGTAGAGCCGGGGATCGGACTCCGGCGGCTGCTGGATCGCGACAGGGTCTCGGTGATCTCAGGCACCGTCATGTCGAGGTAGTGGTGGAGGACGACAACGGCGCGGTGCTCCACGGAGAGGCGGCGAAACCGCTCGCTGGCCGCGACGATCATCGATGTCCTCGCGCTGATGGATCGGTGTCGTGGTCAAGGACGCGGTAGTTTCGGTCCACCGTCGCTCGCGCTGGCTTCGGTGTAGACAGGTGCGCACCAGGATCCGTACGCCCACGCCTCGAACCGCGCAGGTCGCGCTGCGGCAGATCGCGCCATCGAGACGATCGCCCTGCCGCGCGGATCCTGGGCCAGGGTCAATGTCCCGAAGGATCCGGACCGATGCGTCGTGGAGCTGATCACCGAGCGCGACGGCCAGGCTGGCGAACGCCCCCTCGTCGCCGAGCCTGGGCGCGCCTGACGAGCTTGAGTGTCCACGTCGCGTCCTTCCACGCCGCCGTCATCATCGGTGGCCGGCAAGCGGCTCACGATCCGTCTTCGCTGGCCGTTGCGCCGTCCGTCCAGGCGAACGACTCCAGCATGGTGCGGTACTCCGGGACGCTCGAAGGCCAGCGGCGGCTCGATGGTCATGAACCACAGGACGTAGCCACGCCCCTCGTGGAGGGCGGTGACCTGCAGGTAGACCGGGTGGTTGCCGATCGCAGCGGAAGCGCCGATGCATGGCCGGCTCGCCGTCGAGGGCAGTCTCCTCGTGGGCATGCGGACCGCCGCACGGCATGTGGACCGACGGCGTGAACTCTTCCAGGGTCTGGCCGGGCGCGAAGCCTCGACCGATGCGACCTGGAGGCCCTGACGATGCTTGAACCGATACGCCTCCAGGCTGGTGATCATGTCGCTGCCGCCGGTGAACGGCCGCAGCTCGGAGACGTTCGCGGTGCCCGCGCCCTCGACTGCGCCGCCAGTCGGCGGGGTAGTCGATGGTGTAGGCAAACCGCTCGCTCGTGAACGTGGTCCACGAGGTGACGGGTGTCGGTTCCGGCGTGGCGAGGTGGGCGTCCGACGGTTCAGCCGCCGCCGGCAGGCGGCGAGGATGGTGATCAGAAGCAGCGCCGACAGCGCCGCAGCTCGGGGTGTCATCGAAATTGGGCTCCGAGAGAGTGGGAAGTGATGCCGTATGGGGAGCCAGGGTCCCGGCACGGCTCAGAAGTTCGCCCGGAACGAAAAGCCGGCGGATGCTCGGTCCGCCCGGCAGAGAGGGGGGGGTCAGTCGGTCGGCCTGGAAGAGTTGTCCAGGACGTCGTTGGCCACGGCCGAGCCGATGTCGATCGACACCTCGTCGGCGCGCTGGAACGATCCGGACCAGACGGCGTTGATGGTGGTCAGGATTTCTTCCTCCGTTTCGAGTAGCCGGTCTCCATGGCCGCGTCGACCTGATCATCAGGTCGAGGGTACCGTCCCGCTCCAGGCGCTCCAGACCGCGCTCGCCGCGGCGACGATGGAGCCCACCACCCCACACAGGCCGCTCGGCCAGTCCGGGTACGGCGGCAGGGCGATCCGCGGCGACCCAGGTCGCACCACCGGCAGGCCTCAGGTCCGGTCGCCGTCGGTGTCGCCGTGCTGGATCGCGGTGACCGGCCGTCACCACATGCACCGGGCTTCGCGTTCCAGATCGCGCCCGCCGTCGGCGATGCTCGTCTCCACCGCGGCCGAGAGCGGCGCGGTCGGTGATGTCGAGCCCTGGTCGGTGGCGAAGCTTCGTGAGGCCCGTCTACATTGGGACGATGCCGGCGTCGGAGAAGAACAACGCGGTGTCAGTTGCTCGGCTCGTCCGGCGTCGTCTCGCGTCTCGTGTACGCCTTTATCGTCGTATCGTCGACGTGACGAGATCCTCGCCGAGCTACGCCGGCGATCGGGTGGAGCGTGTCGTCGGGTCGAGCGCGACGGCTCTCGCGCGACGATCCACGCCAGTCCCGGCGCAGGACGCGAAACCGGGCCGTCGTCGGCTCCGGTGCCCGGCCTCGACGGCTGGTAGCGTTACTCGACACCATGACCGTCGCCACGACCGTCGTTGACTCGAGGCCGACGACGTGGTTGGCGCGCACGCCGTAACGCGATGCCCGCGTCTGGCGCCTTGTCTTCGGGATCCGCGCCAGGGAATCGCGACGAGGTGCGGCGTTCAGCGTCGCCGTCTGCGCCGGGGGAGTAGTTGGTCAGGATGCGGTGGCGCCGCGGCCGCAGCCGCGGCCTCGGGAGACGCGTCTCGGTTCGCGTGCTCGTCGATTGGAAGAGCCTCGTACTTGCCGGTGATGCCGTTGACGGCGTTGTGCATCGCCAGGTGGGTAAAGGCGAAGTAGATGAAGTGGGTGGGGCTGCCACCGGGATGCGCACGACGGTATTCGCCAGGGTGGTGACCGCGATCTGGTTCCAGTTCGTGATCACGGCGCGGCATTCGCCCCGAAGCCGATGGCACCGCCGCGACGGGGGTCGTCACGACGAGACACATGATCAGCGACAACGCCGCGGCGAAGCGGCGCGTTGGACGGCGGGGCAGCGGTGGGCGTGGCGCGGAAGCGCATGGTGACCCTCCGAGTATGCGCGGGCAGCTCGGAATATCGCCCGCGCTACTCCGTATGATGCGCCGGCAAGGCAAATTCGTTCAATCTTCGTCGGATGCGCCTCGCGCCGCGCGTCCTGCGCTAGCCTTCGCGGGGTGAGCGAGAACGTCTGTTACACCGATGCCTATGCGCGCCGCATCGAAGCCGTGGTCGTCGAGACCGACCCCGAAACGCATGCCGTCCTGCTGGATCGGACCGTCTTCTACCCCGGCGGCGGAGGGCAGCCATCCGATACCGGGCAGCTGGTGGGCGGCTCCGGGGGAGCGTGGCGGGTGATCGGCGCCAAGAAGCGCGGCGAGGACATCTGGCACACGATCGACGAGGCCGCGGAGCGTGCCAGCGGCCGACGACTACGGTCACCGTCGAGATCGATTGGGACCGGCGCCACCAGCTGATGCGCACCCATTCCGCGCTGCACGTGCTGTGCGGCGTCGTGTGGCGCGATCACCTGGCCTCCGTCACCGGCGGCAACATGGAGCCGCTCAGCGGACGGATGGACTTCGAGTTCGAGACCATGTCGGGCGAGCTCGTCGACGAGATCGAGCGGCGGGTGAACGAGGAAGTGGACGCCGATCGCGAGATCCGCGTCGCCGTCCTGCCGCGCGAGGAGGCCTTCGCCATCCCCGACCTGATCCGCACCAAGATCAACCTGCTGCCCGAGGGGATCACCGAGGTGCGCACGATCGAGATCGTGGGGCTCGACCTCCAGGCCGATGGCGGCACCCACGTCGCGCACACCGGCGAGATCGGCCGGGTGAAGGTCACCGGCTACGAGAGCAAGGGGCGGATCAACAAGCGGATCCGGATCGAGGTCACCGACGCCTGAGCCGATGATCGACACGCCCGCCCTTCAAGCTCTCGAGGGCTCCGGGCTCGACTTCCGCCTCGTCCAAACCCGCCCGGCGTCCAGCGCGGAGGAGAGCGCGGGGCTCCAGGGCATCCCGCTCGCCTCGCTGCTGCGCACGATCGTCGTGCGGCGTGGGGAGGACGACTACCTGTTCGTGCTCGTCCCAGGCGGACGACGCTTCGACTGGCCGAAGCTGCGCGAGCACCTCGGCGTGCGGCGTCTCTCGATGCCGGACGCGGACGAGGCGAAGGCCGTCACCGGCTACGAGCGCGGCGCGATCACGCCGTTCGGTGCCTCACGACCGTGGCCGGTGCTCCTCGACGCGGCAGCACTCGAGCCGGACGTGGTGGCCATCGGTGGAGGCGCGCGCGGCGTGAACCTGCACCTGTCGCCCGCGGACCTGGTCGATCGGCTCGGCGCCACTGTCGCCGACCTCAGCGTCCCCGGCTAGACATTGCTCCCACCCGGCACGCCCGCTGCAGCCCTCGCGGTGATGCTGGTCATCGGCGCCTGCACCCCGACGCCGGCCGGCGGCAGCGAGGAGGCACACGGCATGCGGCTGAGCAGCGAGGCGTTCGAGGAAGGCTCCGCCATCCCAACCGACCACACCTGTGACGGGCCGGACATCTCGCCGCCGCTGGCATGGTCGGACGTTCCCGACGGCACCGCTGCCTTCGCGCTGATCGTGGACGACCCCGATGCGCGGGGCTTCATCCACTGGGTGCTCACCGACATTCCTGGCGACTGGCGGGAACTCGCCACGGGTGAGGGCGACGACGTCGGTGTGCCGGGCAGCAACGACTTCGGACGCACCGGCTGGGCCGGCCCGTGCCCGCCATCGGGTGAGCACCGCTACGTCTTCACGCTCCACGCGCTCGACGCTCCGCTCGAGCTCGGGGAGGGCGCCAGTGCGGACCAGGTGCGGGGAGCGCTGGCGGACCACAGCCGGGGCGAGGCGCAGCTCACGGGCGTCTACATCCGGGGAAGTTGAGGGGCGCGAAGGCGCCCGGAGTGACCCGCTCGTCCGGCGGCTTCCTCGATTGGACCGAGCCTACGTGATCCGGCGTTGCCGCCTACGTGATCCGGCTTCGATGCTGTCGAGGGGCCGCGGTCGCGATGCCTCTCCGGGCGCGGCACCATGGTACGCCGGAGGCGCAAGCGGTCGCCGCATGATCGGCCGGACCGGGCTCGACCGATTCGCCCGCCGGCGATCCACTACCTCGAACCCTGCTCGCTCGAACATCGAGACCGTGCCCTTGAAGGCCTGCGCCGCCGGGATGCGCCCGCCATCCGTGTCCGCCGGATAGGCTTCCAGCAGCGTGGCGCCGTGCTCCGCGGCGTAGGCCATCGCCGCATCCAGCAACGCGGTCGCGATCCCCTTCCCCCGCGATTGCTTCCCGACCACGAAGCAGATGATCGACCACACCGGCAGGTCGTCGACGGGGGCAAGCACCCGTGAATGGCGAAGGCGCTCGTAGTCGTCGCGCGGGCCCAGGCTCACCCAGCCGACGGCTTCCTCACCGATGTAGGCGACGCAGGCCCGGCGCGCGACCCTCGGCACGCGTGGATGGTGACGGCCCGCTCCAGGACAGCCCGGTTCGACGCGGGCGTGGCGGATCGGAAGTCGACGCTGCGCACGCGGTAGTAGGAGCACCAGCACCACTTCGGGTCGCCGCCCTGCCCGAACAACCGCGCCAGGTCCGGCAGCCGGTCAGGGGTCAGCGGCCGGATCTCCAGCGTCCGACATGCGGCCAGTGTGCGCCGCCGATGGCGACACCGACTGTCAGGAATCGGCGAGGATCGCCTCGATCGGCTCGATCTCGTCGATGAGCTCGGCCACCGACCCGACGATCCGGGTCGGCAGATAGCTGAAGCGCTGCGCATGGTCCTCGTCCTCGGTGATCCCGGTCAGGACGAGGATGGTCTCGAGCCCCGCCTCGAGGCCGGTGACGATGTCGGTGTCCATGCGGTCGCCGATCATGACCGTCGACTCCGAGTGGGCGCCGATCTGCCGCAGTGCGGACCGGATCATCAGCGGGTTCGGCTTGCCGATGAAGTACGGCTGCACGCCCGTCGCGGCCGAGATGAGCGCCGCCACTGCCCCGGTCGCCGGCAGCGGGCCCTGCGGGCTGGGGCCGGTCGGATCCGGGTTGGTGGCGATGAACCGCGCCCCGCGGCTGATCAGCTGGATGCCCTTCGCGATGCGCTCGAAGCTGTAGGTCCGCGTCTCGCCGAGGACCACGTAGTCGGGATCGGTCTCGACCAGCGTGTAGCCGGCCTCGTACAGGGCCGTGGTCAGGCCCGCCTCACCGATGACGAACGCGCTGCCATCCGGCCGCTGATCATCGAGGAACTTGGCGGTGGCCAGCGCCGAGGTCCAGATGCAGCCGGCATCGACCTGGAGACCCATGCGGGACAGTCGGGCGGCGAGATCCCGAGTCGTGTACATCGAGTTGTTGGTGAGGATGAGGAACGGATGGTGGGTCTCGGCGAGCCGGGCCACAAACGCATCGGCGCCCGGCACGAGGTGCTCCTCGCGCACGATGACGCCGTCCATGTCCATCAGCCAGCTGATCCGCTGTCGGTTCACGGGCCGATGCTACGGGCGCATCGACAGCGATGTCGATCTCGGGCGCTGTGCACTTCGCACAGTATGGCGCGATGCCGACGCGGGGAGGAACGGCGGGCGGGCGTGGTCAGCCGAAGGTCGTGAACGTGGCTATTCTGCGGACCCATGAGTCCCCTCGGCAGCATCTTCGGCGCATGGTCGTCGCTGCGCCGGTTCAACAAGCTCGACCGCGCGGAACGGGACATCGTCTTCTACGCGGAGAGCCGCGCCGACTGGCCGCACCTCGGGCCGATCATCGAGGAGCTGACCGGGCCGCTGGGCCGGTCCGTCTGCTACGTCGACCTCGGACGAGGCCGATCCGGTGCTCAGCGCCGACAACCCGCGGATTCGGGCGTTCTACGTGGGCGACGGCTCGACGCGCACCACCTTCTTCCGGCTGGTCGACGCGACGGTCCTGGTCATGACCCTGCCCGACCTCGAGACCTTCCACCTCAAGCGATCGGTGCATCCGGTGCACTACGTGTACGTGTTCCACTCGATGGTCAGCACGCACATGATCTATCGCAAGGGCGCGTTCGACGCGTACGACACGATCCTGTGCGTGGGGCCGCACCACGAGGCGGAGATCCGGCGGACCGAGGAGGTCTACGGCCTGTCCCCGAAGGCGCTGGTGCCGCACGGCTACGCGCGCCTCGACGTGATCCTGGCCAACGCAGCGCCGCGACGGCAGCGGGTCCGGCGAGGCGGGTCGCGGACGCAAGCTGGTGCTGGCGCCGTCGTGGGGCGACTGCTCGTTCATCGAGGCACCGGTCGGGACGGAGCTGATCGGCCGGCTGCTGGACGCGCGGGCACGAGGTCGTCGCTGCGCCTGCATCCGATGACGGTGCGGCGCTTCCCGAAGCTTCCCGGCGAGCTGGCGCAACGATTCAGCGACCGCGCCTTCCGCGTGGAGACCGACATGCGCGAGCAGGCGTCGCTCCACGAGGCGGAGCTCATGATCGGCGACTGGTCGGGAGCCGCGCTGGAATACGCATTCGGCCTCGAGCGGCCGGTCCTCTTCGTCGACATGCCGAAGAAGGTGAACAACCCGGAGTACGAACGGATCGGGCTCAGGACCATCGAGGAGTCGATTCGCACCGAGGTCGGTGCGCATCGTGGAACCCGGCGACCTTCCGGCGGCGCTTCCGCTGGTAGAGGAGCTGTGCGGCGATCCCGATGCGTTCCGGGAGCGGCTGCGCGAGGCGCGGGAGCGCGCTGTCTACAATATCGGGCGCAGTGCGAGCGTCGGTGCCGCCGAGGTGGCACGCCTCGCCGATGCGCCCCGCTCGGACGCCCAAGCACGGACCACCACATGACCGCGACCAAAGCGAAGGCCCTCAGGGAGCTCCTCACCAGCGATCGGCTCCGCTTCCTGATGGAGGCGCACAACGGCCTGAGCGCCAAGGTCGCCGAGGAGGCCGGCTTCGAGGGGCTGTGGGGCAGCGGGCTCTCGATCTCCGCGTCGATCGGCGTCCGCGACAACAACGAGATGAGCTGGACGCAGGTCCTCGACCTGGTCGAGTTCATGAGCGACGCGGTCGCCATCCCGCTGCTCCTCGACGGCGACACCGGCTACGGCAACTTCAACAACATGCGCCGCCTGGTGCAGAAGCTCGAGACGCGCGCACGTCGCCGGCGTGTGCATCGAGGACAAGCTGTTCCCGAAGACGAACAGCTTCATCGGTGAGAACCAGCCGCTCGCCGACATGGACGAGTTCTGCGGAAAGATCAAGGCCGGCAAGGATGCGCAGCGCGACGACGACTTCGTCATCGTCGCGCGCGTCGAGGCGCTCATCGCCGGATGGGGGCTGGACGAGGCCCTGAAGCGCGCCGAGGCGTACCGCCGAGCCGGGGCCGATGCGATCCTCATCCACTCCAAGCAGTCACGCCCGACGAGATCCTCGCCTTCATGAAGGAGTGGGCCGGGCGCTGCCCGGTCGTCATCGTGCCGACCACGTACTACGACACGCCGACCGAGGCGTTCCGCGACGCCGGCGTCAGCGTCGTCATCTGGGCCAACCACCTGATGCGCAGCGCCCTCACGGCCATGCAGCAGACGGCGCAGCAGCTGCGCGAGGAGGAGAGCCTGCTGAACGTCGAGGACCGGGTCGTCCCGGTCAAGGAGGTCTTCCGACTCCAGGGCGCGAGCGAGCTCGAGGAGGCGGAGAAGCGCTACCTGCCGCCGAAGGTCGAGACGCCCCGGGCGATCGTCCTCGCCGCCGGCCGCGGCAAGGAGCTCGGGGTCCTGACCGAGGACCGGCCCAAGGCGATGATCGAGATCGCCGGCAAGCCACTGCTCGAGCGAACGGTCGACACGCTGCACAGCATCGGCATCAAGGACATCACCGTCGTGCGTGGCTACCGCAAGGAGGCGGTGCAGCTTCCCGGGCTCACGTACGTCGACAACGACGAGCACGAGACGACGCAGGAAGCGTTCTCGCTCTTCAAGGGCCTCGAGGGCGTGACGGGCCCGGTGCTGGTCGCGTACGGCGACGTGCTCTTCCAGAAGTTCATTCCCATGCACCTGTTCGAGTCGGACTCCGACTTCTGCATCGCGGTCGAGCCGAGGGACCAGATCGACACGACGGAGAACGGCTACCGCGACCTCGTCACCAGCGACCGCGCCTTCCACTGGAGCGAGTTCGACGAGCGCACGCAGCTCGTGCAGATGAGCACGGCGATCCCCGACGAGCGGATCCATGGCGAGTGGATCGGGCTGCTGAAGATGACGGGCGAGGGCGTCGTGCAGCTGCGCGAGCTCGGTGAGTCCGTCTCGGACTCGCAGCTTCGGACCATGCGCATGGCCGACGTCTTCGACCTGCTCATCGCCAACGGCGAGGGGGTCGAGGTGGTCTACGTCCGCGGCCACTGGCTCGACGTCGACGACCTGCACGACGTCGTGGCAGCGTCGAACTTCGATGGCAGCGGCCAGTACCGGTGAGCGTGGCGTGAAGGCCATCATCGTCGCGGCCGGCCGCGGCAGCCGCCTTCGTCACCTGACGCGCGATCGGCCCAAGACGACGCTCGCGATCGAGGGACGCTCGCTGATCGATCGTCAGCTGGACACGTTCCGAGCGCTCGGGATCGACGACATCACCATCGTCACCGGCTACCGGGCCGAGATGCTGCAGCTGGAGGGCGTTCGAACGCGGCACAACCACGACTGGGCGACCAACAACATCCTCCACTCGCTCATGTACGCACAGGACGTGCTCGACGACGAGGTCGTCGTCAGCTACTCCGACATCGTCTACGAGCGATCAGTCGCGGAGCGGCTCCTCGGCGCCGAGGGCGACATGCTGGCGGTGTGCGACGCGGCATGGAAGGACGCCTACGTCGGGCGCCGTGACCATCCGCTGGAGCAGGCCGAGAAGGTGGTCATCGAGAACGGCCGCATCTGCCGGATCGGCAAGCACCTCAGCGCCGATGAGGCCGACGGCGAGTTCATCGGCCTCCTGCGCCTGTCGCGCGACGCGGCCGCGCTCGCTCCGGAGCACGTTTGCCGACGTATCCCGCAGCCACGCCGGCCGCCCGTTCCAGGCTGCGCAACGGTTCGAGGTCGCCTACCTGACCGACATGCTCCAGGAGCTCATCGATCGCGGGCACGATGTCCGGCCGGTCATCATCGACGGAGGCTGGCGCGAGATCGACACCATCGAGGACTTCCGCAATGCTGGAGGCGAAGTGACTTCCGACGTGCGCTCAGGCGAGAACTTCCGGGCCATCCTCAACGACCTGAAGCGGCGCCCCGAGGACGCCGCGGCCGAGCTCGGCGTGCCGCTCCCCGAGATCGAGGAGATCATCGGCGGCCGGACGTCGCTGCCGTCCGACGCTGGTGGACAAGGCGATCGCCACCTGGCCGGTCAGCCCGCGTGACTTCTACCTGCTGGAGGACGACGCGCCGACCGGCGTCCGCATCCATCGAGCGGCCGATTCGGAACGCAGCAGCCGCGTGATGAGCCGCGCTGGCGCCGACTACTACGAGTACCGCGACACGGCCATGAGCTCCCTCTCGCAGTTCCGTCCCGAGTGGATCAAGGAGCTCTGCATCGTCGACGACAACGATCCCGACAACGCCGCGGTGCAGTGGAACAATGGCCACTTCCTCCACCAGTTCACCTACTTCGTCGGGCCGGTGAACTTTTACTACCGCGGCAGCGACGGCACCAAGCAGGTGGCCGTGATGGAGACCGGCGACTCGATGTACATCTCGCCGTTCGTCCCGCACTCGTTCGCGTCGCGCCGCAACCCCGACGGCGAGCTCGGCGTGATCATGGCCCTCACCTATGGCGACAAGCTCGGGGGCGAGACACGCCAGGAGGTCTCCGCGCTCGGTGCCGAGCTGGCCGCCGGCCTGGCTCTCGACTTCACCGATGCGGCACGCGCCTTCGGCTCACTGTTGCGCTTCCACCGCGACGGCGCGAGCCTGACGACCGCTGAGCTGGCCGACCGCTCGGGGATCGACCGCGAGCAGATCGAGCGGCTCGAAGCGGGCACCGAGCAGCCATCGGCCGACGATGTCGACCGCCTGGCGACGGGCCTGCGCGTGAGCCGACGCGATCTGACCGTGCCCGAGGTGCGCGAGGACGCCGTGCTGGTGCAGTCGTATGCGGACGCACGACGATGGAAGTACCCGGCCGACGACCCCGCCTACGAGATCGTCGAGCTGACTCCGGTGCGCAGCATGCCGTTTTCGAAGGGCCTCGAGATCAACGTGCTCAGCGACGGCGAGGCGGAGCCCGATCTGCGCGCCGGCCTGCACCAGTACCTCTACAACGTCGGATCGGAGCCGGTCACGCTCGGATGGCAGATCGACGATGAGCGCCACGTTGAAACGCTGCACCCGGGGGATTCGGCATACCTGAAGCCAAGCCTGGCGCACGCCTTCCGCGGCAGCGGGGCGAGACTTCTCGTGCTCCGGATCGGCGGCCGCATCACGGGCGATGGCCAGATGGAGCTCTCGCGGATCCTCGCCACGGGCGCCGACAACCTCGCCCGCGTGGTCGGGGAAACGAAGCAGTGGTACGACCCGAAGGGACGACGGAACATCGCCTCGTGATCCAGGCGGAGCACTTCGTTCAGCCGGCGCTGGAGCGCGGCTACTCCTTCTGGTCGGGGGTGCCGTGCTCGTTCCTCACGCCGTTCATCAACTACGTCATCGGCAGCCCTGACCTCGACTACATCGGCGCCACCAGCGAGGGCGAGGCGCTCGGCATCGCGGCCGGCGCTCACCTGGCCGGCCGGAAGACGGTCGTCATCTGCCAGAACTCTGGCCTCGGCAACGCGGTCAATCCGCTCACGTCGCTCAACTACACCTTCCGCATCCCGACGCTGTTCATCACGACCCATCGCGGGGCGCCGGGCATCGCCGACGAGCCGCAGCACGAGCTGATGGGCCAGATCACCGGCGAGCTGCTGGACACGATGCGCATCCCGTGGGAGCCGTTTCCAACCGAGGCGAACGCGATCGTTCCGGCCCTCGAGCGAGCCGAGGCTGCCATGGCCGAGACGGGCCGGCCGTACGCGTTCGTGATGGCCAAGGGAACAGTCGACGCCTACCCGCTCCGGGAGCGGCCGGAGCTGCGTGCTCCCGACCCGGTCGCGGCCCAGGGCACCTTCACACGGGGCAAGAAAGACCGCATGCCGCGCCTCGATGCGATTCGCATCGTGCACGACGCGGTTGGCGACGACACCGCCCTGCTCGGAACGACGGGCAAGATCGGTCGTGAGCTGTACACGCTCGGCCATCGACCGAACCAGCTGTACGTCGTGGGCTCGATGGGCTGCGCCTCCGGCATCGCGCTCGGCGTCCACCTCGGAGCCGATGGCCGCCGGCCCGTCGTCGTGCTCGACGGTGACGGGGCCGCACTGATGAAGATGGGCACGCTGGCCACCATCGGCTACGGCGGCTCCGCGCCGATTCGTCCACGTCATCATCGACAACGAGGCCCACGAGTCGACCGGCGGCCAGGCCACCGTTTCGGGAGGCATCGACTTCGCCACCATCGCCGCCGGCTGCGGCTATCGCAACGTGTGGCGCGCGGACACGCCCGAGGCGCTCGAAGCGGCCATGGCCGACGCCATGCGCTGCGAGGGCCCCAACCTGGTGCACGTCAAGGTCGCGATCGGCTCGGCCGCCGACCTCGGCCGGCCCGGCTTGGGACCGGTCGAGGTGAAGCAGCAGTTCATGGCCTGGTTCGCAAGCTGAACGATCGGCCCATGCAGTCGTTTCAGAACCCGGTCCGCATCCGCTTCGGATGGGGCGCGGTCGACGCCGTCGGCGATGCCGTCGGAGATCGGCGCTGCGCCGTCATCACCACGGAGGGCATGGCTCGCCGCGGGACGCTGACCCGCATGGAGGACGCGCTGGGACGGCGCCTGTCGGCTGCGTTCACCGGCGTCGAGCCGAATCCGACGTCGCTTCGTCCACGCGTGCAGCTCAGGCGCTGGGGGAGAACGACGCGGAGGTCCTGGTCGCCCTCGGCGGCGGCAGCGTCGATCGACACCGCCAAGGCGGTGGCGGCACAGCGCGCCCACGCCTCGTCTCCCGGCTGGCTCGCACGCCACCTGCGCGACGCCGAGCCGTTCGCGTCGGAATTCGCTCCCCCTCCGATCATCGCCATCCCGACCACTGCGGGCACCGGGAGCGAGGTGACGATGTGGGGCACGATCTGGGACGAGCAGACGGCAGGGAAGCACTCGATCTCGCATCCGGCGCTCTACCCCGAGACGGCACTCCTCGATCCTGAGCTGACGCTCAGCGTCCCGCGCGGCACGACCGTCGCCTCCGCGCTCGATGCACTCTCCCACGCGATGGAGGCGATCTGGAACCGCGCGGCGAACCCGGTCTCGGACGCGCTGGCCGTCCGGCGCCATCGGCCTCATTCCCGGCGGCGCTCCGATCCGTCCTCGCGGCGCCCGAGCGATCACGGCCGCGCGCGAGGCGCTCCTGTAAGGCGTCGCTGCTGGCCGGCCTGGCGATCAGCAGCACCCGGACCGCGCTGGCCCACTCGATCTCGTACCCGCTCACCGCCGAGCTGGGGCTCCCGCACGGCGTCGCCTGCAGCGTCACGCTGCCGGAGCTGCTCGTGGCCGTTGCCGAAGCGGCTGCCGGATCGCGCGGGCCTCATCGTCGAGGCGCTCGGTCAGCGCTTCAGCGGGCGCGCCGCAGCCGACGAGCTGAGGACCTGTTCGCCGAACCGGCACGGGGGAAGTCGTACGACAGCCACGTCCCGGCACCTCTGCGCTGCGAGGCCGTGAAGGGCAGTTTCATCGCGCCTGGTCGCGCGGAGAACTTCGTCCTCGACGTCGACCAGGACGTGGGCTGCCGACGTGCTGCGCCGCTCGGCTCGAGGCGGCCGGCATCGCAGCGACCTAGGGCCGGCTACTCCTCGGGTTCGGTCGAGGACGTGGTCGAGCTGCTCGACGCGGGCGAGTCCTCGCCGCGGATGCGGCGCCAACCGTCGGCGATGACGCGGCGGAAGAAGAACGGCACGGCCAGGACGCCGGCCAGGACGACCTGGATCAGCAGCGTGCCCGAGCCGGGATCGATATAGGCAGAATGGCATGGACCGAGTGCCTCGGATAGTGTTAGGCGGATGTTAACCGCACGCGCGGGTCCGCGCCAATTCGATCCAACGGGCGATCCCGATCCACCCGATCCTGGCCGCCGCCTACCCCGCGTCTTCCTGTTCGCCACGAATGCCGCGGAGCAGGTCACCCTCGAGCCGCTGTGGATTCCCCTCCTGCTCTCGGTCGGCGGCGGCTGCGTTCGCGTTGGGCATCCTCGGCTCCTGCTCCGCGACTGGCAGCGCGCGGGACTGGTCACGACCGTCGCTCGTGATCGGCTTCTTCGGCTACGGCCATGCCTGGAACGCGGCGACGCAGTGTGCTCGACAGCGCAGTGGCCACTGATCGGCTGGCTCCTGCTCGCATGGTCGTGGGCCTCTACCTCGCCCTGCGGGCTCGCCGCGCGGCTGCTCACGTCCCGGTGACGCGGGCGCTGAACCTCGTCGGCGGCTGGTGCTGGTGGCGCTCAACGTCTGGAGCCTGGGCAGCGACCATGGTGGCCTTCGGGTCGACCAACGCGGCTCCGCCGAGCTGAGCGACCTCGAGCTGAGGCCACCGGACCCGGCCGACCTGCCGGACGTGTACTACATCGTCCCCGACCGCTACGCCGGGCCGACCGCGCTCGACGAGACCTACGACTTCGACAACGAGCCGTTCCTGACCGCCCTCGAGGAGCGCGGCTTCGACGTCGCGCGCCACGCCCACGCCAACTACATCAAGACCCCGCTCTCGCTCGTCAGCTCGCTGAACATGGAGTTCCTCGACACCGATGCGCTCGAGGCGCGAGGCCGCGAGCGGCGAGGACCGGGAGCCGATCCATCGCATGCTGCAGCGAGCACCTGGCCGTGCCCGCCGCGCTCAAGGAGCTCGGCTACCAGTACCTCCAGGTCGCGAACTGGTGGACGCCGACGCAGCGACAACGTCGACGCCGACCGCGTCTTCCGCTACGACGGCCAGGACGAGTTCTCGTCCGCCTGTTGCCCAGACGACGCTGCTGCGAGCCTTCAGCGATCCGAAGACCGCGCCCGAAGATCCGTGGGACTGGCCGGTCATGCGCGAGAACAACCTCTACGCGCTGGACCGCCTCGACGAGATCCCGGACCTGCCGGGGCCGAAGTTCGTCTTCGCGCACCTGCGTCACCCCCCATCCGCCGTACGTGCATCAACGCCGACGGCTCGTTCACCGGTCGAGCGCAGGTCCGACGGCTCGGGCGACGCGAGAGCTATCGGCGTCAGCTGACGTACGCCAACAGCCGACTGCTGGCGCTCGATCGACCGCATCCTCGAGTCAGATCCGAACGCGGTGATCCTGCTCCAGTCCGATGAGGGCCCGTTCCCGGCCGATTACGCGGACGACGAATGGGGCTTCGAGTGGCAGGACGCGACCGATGCCGAGCTCGAGGAGAAGTTCGGGATCCTCTTCGCGATGCGGGTGCCGGGCGCCGACCTCGAGGCCGAGGGCTTCCACGACGCCATCACGCCGGTGAACGCCTTCCGCATCGTCTTCAACGCGCGCTTCGGGACCGATCTGCCGCTGCTGCCGGACCGGACCGTGGGCGCACACCGACAACTATCACTTCTACGACTTGTTCGAGATCACGGACCGCCTGTTCCGCTGACGTGCCGTCAGGCGGTGGCCAGCACCGCCCGCTCGGCCAGCGCGATCGGCAGGCCGCCGCTGGACGTGATGCCGTCGTGGAAGGCGCGCAGCGCATCGGTGTCGGAAGCCCCGCGCTTCGCGAAGAACGCCTCGCGGATGCGGACGATCTCGAGGCAGCCGGTGAGGTACGACGAGGCCTGGGTCGGCCAGGCGCAGTAGCGCGTCGACCTCGGCCCTGGCCGTCGGCTCGGTCAGCGCGGTCCTTGGTCGTCATGAACTCGACCGCCTCGTCCCAGGTCATCTCGCCCATGTGCAGGCTGGTGTCGACGACGATGCGCGCGGCCCGGAAGATGGTGGCCTCGAACTGGTACATCTCGTGGCGCAGGTCGGTGAAGAAGCCCTGCTCGCGCATCATCCGCTCGGCGTACAGCGCCCAGCCCTCGCTGAAGTACGGCGTCCGATACACCTGGCGCAGGCGCGTCGGGTTGGCCTTCATCATCACCAGGTGCCAGTGGTGGCCGGGGTACGCCTCGTGCACGGCGGTGGTCGGGATGCCGGGATAGGCGTTCGACGCCAGCCGCTTCTGGACCTCCTCCTCCGGGGCGCCGTCGGGCGGGAACGGGCACGAAGAAGTGGCCCGAGCATCGCGGTCGCTGAACGGCGGCGGCTGCATGTACGACGCGACCGCCAGCACCGGCCGCTGGAACGGCGGCGACGGCACGACGGCGCACTCCTCGCCCTCGGGGAAGCTCACCAGCCGATGCTCGCGCAGGAACTGCGCGCGCGCGCTCCGTCCACTCCTCGTACCCGACGCGCATCTCCTCGGGCGTGCGCGGGATGGTCCTCGTTGAGCTCGTCGAGCACGGCCTTCCAGTCGTCGGTGCCGCGCAGCTCGCGGGCGCAGCGCGTCATCTCCGCGGCGAGCTCGTCGTAGGCGGCCCGACCGCGCTCGCGCAGCTCGCGGGCGCCGAAGCCGAGCAGCTCCTTCTCCTGCAGCAGCGCGCTGTACCGCTCCTCACCGAGCGCCCACTCGCCCCGTCGCGTTCGGGCGCATCTCCTCGAGGAACGCGACGTACGCCTCGTACGCCGATGCCGGCACCTCGCCGGCCTCCGCCAGGCGGGCGCGCAGCGCACCCGTCGTCGACCTGCGCCGGCAGGAGCTCGCGGACGTAGCGCGCGCCGGCGCGCGCCTGGTTCGCGGCACGATCGAGGAAGATCGCGGGCACCATCTCCGGACGCAGGTTGCGCTCCCCGTCCTCCAGGTTGCCGGGGATGAGGGCCATCCGTGCGACGGCCGCATCGACCAGCTCCTCCATCGGGCGCAGCTGATGCAGGAAGAGTCCGAAGATGCCGCTCATGCCGGGGTTGAGGTAGACGTCCGGCTGGCGTCGCCAGACCTGCCAGTCCTCGACGATCTGGCGTCCGCGCAGGATGCTGATCACGAGGTCGCGGTCGATCGTGTCGTCGAAGGTCAGATCCTCAGGATCGACTCCGCGGAACCGATCGAGCCAGGTCGCATCCGCCTGCCGTCGACGATCGAAGGCGGCTTCCGAGAGGTCGTCCAGCCGGTCGTCGTACTCGGTCAGGCCGAGGCCGCTGGCTCGCACCGGGGAATCGGCGAACTCAGCGTCGAGAAAGTCGTTGGCCAGCTCGCTGAACGACGGCATGCGGAAGCCTCCTGCATCGCCCGGGAGAGATCTTCCAGTGTAGACGGATGGTATCCGCGGCTCATTCCGCGTCGATCGTCAGCTCCGAGATCCCGCCGCCGATCTCGACCTCGTAGCGATCCGGCGCCCGGTCGTACCCACGCGATCGGACTCGCAACGGAGTCCCCGAGGACTCGCGCGGCTGTCCGTCGAAAGAGACGTGCGATGCGCCGCCCTCGGCGATGAGCAGGACCGGAACGCCGACCGGGCGCGTCAGACGGCCCTCGCTCACGCCTCCGGCGATCGCGATCCGCACCGTACCGCTCGGCCGCGGCAGGCGGAACGCGAAGTGATTCACGCCGCCGTGAGCGTTGAGCCCGAGGAACGCGATCTCCCGCAGGTCCGCGTCGAGGTCGGTGAGGCCGTTCTCGATCTCGATCGCCCAGGCCGCACTCGCGTTGAGGGCAGCGTCGATCTGGCGGCTGCGCGTGTCGACGATGCGGCGCCGATAGCGCATCGTCACGGCGCCGTCGCTCGTGCGCACGTCCGGCGGCGGCCCCTCGAATGAAGCGCGAATGAGCTCGTCGCCAGGGTCGGCAGCACGGAGCACAAGGCGCGTGGCCGCCGTCTCGGCGACCATCCGGACGTGCTGGCCAAATGCGGCACCGCCGAGGTTGATCCGCGGCGCGCCGGTATGCAGTGCGAGCCGCGCCCGAGCCACCTCGCCGATCGGGACGCGGTAGGCGTCGTCGAGGATCCCGCCGTACGTCGCCACGCGCAGCCGATCGGACTCGCTGCCGAGAGCCTCTGCCACCGCGGTGAGGTAGGCATCGGCCTCGGCCGCGACTGCCGAGCTCACCGACGACCCGGCCTCGACCGCGCGCTCGATGACCGGCGCGTACTGCGCCTCCAGCTCCTCGAGCCGCTCGGGGTCCACCCGGAGGAGCAGGCGACGCCGGTCGGTCGGGTCGGACTCGCGGCGCACGAAGCCGGAACGCTCGAGGCGATCGAGCACACCGGTCACCGCCCCACTCGTGAGGCCGCTCAGCTCGGCCAGGCGCGACGGGGTCAACTCCGGCTCGCTGGCGGCCAGCTCGAGGCAGCGCAGGTCGGTCGGGCTGAGGCCTACGCTTGCGGCCACGACCTCGTGGGTCCCGATCGCCTCGGTGATGAGCCGGCGCAGCGCGCCTGGCGTGGAATCGGAGCTTGACATCGTCATCGACCTTGCTTCATCATGCCGATATCTTAGCATCTAAGATAATCAGGAGGCAAGAATGCCAATACATGATACACCCGCGATCGTCGCGGCGGGCCTCGAGAAGCGCTATCCGGGCGACGTGACCGCGCTCGATGGGCTGAGTTTCTCGGTCGAGGCGGGCACGATCTTCGGCCTCCTCGGCCCGAACGGAGCCGGCAAGTCGACGACGGTCAAGGTCCTCACCACCCTCTCTCGGCCGGATGCCGGCAGCGCATCGGTCGCCGGATTCAACGTCCTCAGCGAGCCAGAGCAGGTGCGGCGCGTGATCGGCACGGTCGGCCAGCGCATCGCCGTCGACGTGGACGCCACCGGGCGCGAGAACCTCGCGCTCGCGGGACGGGTCAACGGCCTTGGTGGCCGCACCCTGCGCGAGCGGGCCGCCGAGCTGCTGGAGCGATTCGGCCTCGCGGACGCAGCGGATCGCATCGCCCGGACCTACTCCGGCGGCATGCAGCGCAAGCTCGATGTGGCGATGGGCCTCATTCACCGGCCCCGCGTCCTCTTCCTCGACGAGCCAACGACCGGCCTCGACCCGGAAGCACGGGCCGACCTGTGGGCCGAGATCGAGCGCCTCACCCGGGCCGATGAGCTCACGATCCTGCTCACCACCCACTACCTCGAGGAGGCCGATCGACTCGCCAGCCGCCTCGCGATCGTCGACCACGGGCGAGTCGTCGCGACCGGTTCGCCGGACGAGTTGAAGGCCGAGCTGAGAGGCGACGCCATCGTCGTCGAGCTGGCCGACGGTCCCGACGAGCGAGCGGTCTCGGTCCTGACGCGCGTGCCGGGCATCGGCGAGTCGCTCGTCGACGGCCGTTCGTTGCGAGCCCGGGTCGACCGCGGCGCGTCCGCCGTCCCGGCGGTGCTATCCGCGCTCGAAGGCGCCGGCATCGGTGTCGCCTCCGTCACCGTCAGCCGCCCGTCCCTGGACGACGTATACCTCCGCCACACCGGCCGGTCCTTCCGGCATACCGAGGAGTCCTTCGCATGACCGCCATCGCGCAGTCCTACTTCATGACCCAGCGTCACGCGCGCCAGCTGTTGCGGCAGCCGTGGTTTGTGGCCATGACCCTCATCCAGCCGGTCATTTGGCTGCTCCTGTTCGGCTCGCTGTTCCGCAGCGTGACCGACATCCCCGGATTCGACTCACCAGGGACCTACCTCGACTATCTCGTGCCCGGCATCATCGTCATGACAGCGCTCATGGCGAGTGGCTGGTCCGGCATGGGCGTGATCGAAGACATCGATCGAGGCCTGCTCGACCGGTTCCTGGCCGGCCCGACCCACCGCAGCTCGTTGATCGTCGGGCGCATCGGCTACGAGGGCATCGCGCTCGTCATCCAGGGCCTGATCATGGGCGGCCTGGCGTGGCTGCTCGGCGCCGAGTTCGCGAGCGGCCCGCCCGGCTACGCGATGCTGCTCGCGGTCGCGGTCCTCGTTGCCTTCGCCTTCGCGTCGTTGTCGTGCGCGATGGCCCTGACACTCCGCCAGCGGGAGTCGGTCATCGGGGTCAATACGATGCTCACTCTGCCGTTGACCTTCCTGTCAGCCGCTTTCCTGCCGCTGGCGCTGGCGCCGGACTGGATCGAGACGGCCGCGACCTACAACCCGATCAACTGGGCGATCCAGGCAGGCCGCGAGGTCCTCGTCGCCAACCCGGACTGGTCGTTCGTCCTGCCGCGCGTCGGCGGGCTGGTGGTCGTCGCGATGCTCAGCGTCGCGCTGGCCACCCTCGCGTTCCGCAGCTACCAGCGATCTGCCTAGGCGGGAGGACCGATGATCTCCAGCACCGTGCCGTCCGGCGCGCGAAAGTGGCACCAGGCGGCGGCGGCGGTCCGCTCGACATCGGTGAGCATCTCGAGGCCGTCCGCCTCCAGCGCGGCGCGGATGGCGTCCAGGTCCTCGACTCGCAGGCCGACCACCGGACCGGTGGTGAAGAAGACGTGGTCCGGATCGGTGTCGGCGTAGACGTGCAGCTCCGCATCGGCACCCAGCCGGAACCACGTGGCGCCGGGCGCCTCGCGGATGACCGGCAGGCCAATGCGGTCGCGGAAGAGCGTGACCATCTCGTCGAACCGATCGGTCCGGAAGCCGACGAAGCCGACTCCAGATGGTGCCCATCCGGCAACGGCACGCGAGCGGAGATGGCGCACCCGAGGGCCGTCCTTCGGCCTTCGTGGCCCGGTCATGCCGGCGAGGAGGTCGAGCGCGGAGGCGACCCAGCGGTCCGCGCCGGCCACGCGCAGCCGCACCGCGCGTGGCCGCAGCTCCTCGTACGTCCCGGCGACGAGCGGAACGACGTCGAGACGCCCGTGCGGGGACGTGAACGAGTGGTCGAAGGTCGTCGCGTCGCCCGGATCGAGCGGGCGGGCCGGACGGAGCCGCCCGTCCTGCAGCCACTCTCGTTCCCCGGATTCGACCGTCCGCCACTCGCCGTACTCGGGTCCCATGGTCGCGCCGATCGCGTCCAGCGCGGCGCCGAGCCGTTCCAGATTGGCGGGGTCCGTCGCCGGAATGACGTCAAGATCTGCCGGCGATACGTCGGGCGCGTCGTGCGCGAGGGCACCAACGGAGCCGCCGATCAGGTAGTCCACGGCATGCTCGTCGAGCGTGTCGAGCAGCGCCGCAAGGTTGGGTCCCTCGCTCACCGAGGCGGCGGGAGGAGCCGGCCGTAGCGCTCGGGATCGACGGCCGCGGCGCACTGGATCGCGTTCAGCGCGGCGCCCTTGCGGAGGTTGTCGCTGCTGAGCCACAGGGCGAAGCCCCGGTCACGACCGGGAATGGCGCGCAGGCGGCCGACGAGGACGGGGTCGCGGCCCTCGACGTCGAGCGGCATCGGGTGGCGCTCCGAACCGTCGGCGGGACGGTATTCGAGGCCCGGCGCGGCGCGCAACGCGGCCTCCAGCTCCTCGACGGTCGAGTCGCGTTCGGTGCGGAAGTGGACGGCGACGGAGTGACCGGTGTGGACCGGCACGCGGACCGTGGTGGCCGCAACGTCGAGCTCCGGCATCTCGAGGATCTTGCGCACCTCGGCATGGATCTTCCGCTCCTCGCCGCTCCAGCCGTCGTCCGCGAGGACGTCGATCTGGGGCACGACCGAGTCGGCGATGCGGCCGTGGAACGGCGATTCGGCGGCGGCGTCCCGATGCTCGGTGCCGCGCTCGGCCTCGAACGCGTCGAGGCCCTTGCGCCCTGCGCCGCTCACCGCCTGGTACGAGGCCAGGTCGACCGAGGCGAGGCCGGCCGCGTCGCGGATGGGCGCCAGCGCGACCACCGCCGCCGCGGTGGTGCAGTTCGGGTTGGCGATGAGGTTGCCGCTGCGGGACTTCCCGGCATGCGCGTTGGCCTCCGGGACGACCAGCGGCACGTCGTCGGCCAGACGGAAGGCGCTCGAGTTGTCGACGACCAGCGGCGCCAGGCGTCCGGGACCGGCCATGATCTCGCGGCTCTGCACGGCGTCCACCGCCAGGAACAGCACGTCGAGCTCACGCGCCCGGTCGTCAGTGAGGACGTGGACCGGCACCGATGCGCCGCGGTAGGACTTCGTGTTGCCCTCCTCGTGCCCAAAGGCACGAAGGCACTCGGGCGGCAGGCCGGCATCGGCGAGGATGTCGCAGAACACGCCGCCGACGACGCCGCGGGCGCCGGCAACGCCGACGGTGGGCCAGGAGCTCATGCGGGGACGATAGCGTACGCGCTCAACGACGGCCGAAGAGGACCGGCCGCTCTCCGTTCACGAGGCGCGCGAGATCGGCATACACCGCGCCGGCCGTGACGTGTCCCCCGGCGCCGGGACCGCTCACGCGGACGGTCGAGCCATCGCGCGACACGATCTCGAGCATGCTCTCGATGCCGTCGAGGGCGGACAACGGATCGTGCTCGTCGAGCCGCGCCGGGCCGACCCTCAGCCCATCGGGCCCGGCGTCGGCCACGAGGCGCACCGTTTGTCCCGGCTCGACCGTGACCTCCGTGATGCCGCGCGTCTCGACGTCCGACTCGGGTCGCCAGCGGCTCCATGCCACCGATGCCAGGATCGCGAGCTTCTGGGCGGCGTCGCGACCGTCGACGTCGAAGCTGGGATCGGCCTCGGCGTAGCCGGCCTCCTGCGCCGCCACCAGGGCATCGTCGTACGTCTGCCCGCGGCCCATGGCGCCGAGGATGAAGGTGGTGGTGGCGTTGACCAGCCCGCGGAGCCGGACGATCTCGCCGGTGGCGGCGAGGTGCTCGACGGTCTCGATCATCGGCGTTCCGCCCCCGACGCTCGCGCTGGCCAGCAAGGCGCCCACGCGTCGCTCGGCGAGCTCGGCGAGCTCACCGCCGTGCGTTGCGAGCAGGGCCTTGTTGGCGGTCACGTACGGCGTCCCGCGATCAAGTGCCGCTCGGGCCCACTCGCGCGGACCGTCGACACCCCCCGCCAGCTCGACGACCACATCGACGTCCAGGGCGTCCGTCGGCTCGACGACCGGCACATCCTTCGGCAGACCGCGCTCGCGGGCACGGCCCTCGTCACGCACGGCCACGCGGGCAAGCGTCAACGGCAGGGGTCCCTCGAGGACGAGCCGGCCGAGTGCGGAGCCAACCGTCCCCCACCCGATGAGGCCGACGCGCAGGCGATCCATCGGGCCAGTCTAGGGTGATCGGCATTCCGGCGCCGCGGTATATACGGTATATACGTCGCGTCGTTAGAGACGATTCGGCCTACACTGCGACCGATATGGGAGCCACCGAAACCGTCGACCTCTTCTTCGAGCTCATCAACGACGACCATCGCGAGAAGGCCGTCGAGCTGCTGGCCGAGCATGCCGTCATGGGCATCAGCGTGCCCGGGTCCGATGAGCGCACGAACCTGCGCGGCCGCGACAAGGTCGGTGGCTGGTTCACCCGTGCCGGCGACGGCTTCCGGATGTTCATCAACGACAGCCGCAACATGGGCGCCAGCTACGTCGCCGACGTGACGGTGATGCGTCCGGGAATCGACCCGATGCACGTCGAGGCGAACTTCCGGGTCGAGAACGGCGAGATCGTCAGCCTCTTCCTGACGCCGAACTAGGCTCGACGGCGCTCAGTCGTCGTTGCCGCGCCCGTTGCCGTTGCCGTTCCCGCCACCACCGCCATTTCCGTTCCCGCCGCCCCCTCCACCGCCATCGGCGGCGTCCTTGCACTCCTCGACTCGGGCGTCGGCGTACTCCTTCGCCTCGTCCTCGGCCATGACCGCCATTTCGGACTCAGCCGCGGCTGCCGTGTCGGCGCCACAGTCCTTCTCGACTTTGTCCGCCAGTCCAGCCAGCCACTCAGGCGGCGGCGGAGTGGCCGTGGGCGCCGCGGACGAGGGCGACGCTGAAGGGACCGCGTCGGCGGCAGCATCCGGTCTGCCAACGGCGAAGGCGGCCAGGACGGCGACGACGAGCAGCGCGGCCACGGCCGCCAGGATCGGAAGCAGGCGGTTGCGCCGTCGCTCGGCACTCCCTGGGGGTGCCGGCGTCCGCGGTCGAACCGGCGGAGGTGTGACGGGCACCGGCTGGGTGACGGCCTCGGTATCCACCGCCGCTACCGGGGCCAGCGCCAGCGCGGGTGCAGCGTCGCCGGCGAGCCACGAGCGCAGCGCCTGTGCCACGGCACCGGCATGGAGAGGCCGATCCGCTGGCGCGTAGGCGAGGCAACCGGCCACCACGGCGGCCAGGGCCGGGTCCGTGCCCGTTAGAGCCGGCAGACCGGACTGCTGTGCCGCCGCAAGGGCGAGCGGTGATCCGGTCGGATACGGCGCCCGGCCGGTGAGCGCCTCGTGGAGGACGACGCCGAGGCCGTAGAGGTCGGTGCGCGGGGTGATGGGTCCGTCGGCGAGCTGCTCCGGGGCCATCGCCCGCAGGGTGCCGACGACCGTTCCGGTGAGGGTCAGCCGCTCCGACGCATCGGCCAGGCTGTGCGCGATCCCGAAGTCCACGAGGCGAGTCCGGCCATCGGCGTCGAGCAGGACGTTGCCGGGCTTGATGTCGCGATGGATGACGCCCTGCTGATGGGCGTGGAACAGTGCCTCCGCCAGGTCCGCGACGAGTGCCGCCGCCGCGCGCTCCGGCAGCGGACCCTCGCGCGCCAGCCGGGCGGCGAGCGACTCGCCGTCCACGAGCTCCATGACCAGTGCCGGCGCCTCGCCCGTGGCGTCCACGTCGTACACGCCGACGATCACCGGGTGCGACAGTCGTGCGGCGGCCCGCGCCTCCGCGGCCAGGCGTGCGCGCGATGCCTCGTCGGCGAAGAGGTGAGGGTGGAGGCGCTTGATCGCCACCGGCCGATCGAGCTGCTCGTCCACGGCACGCCAGACCTCTGCGCTCCCGCCAGCGGCGAGGCGCTCCACGAGGCGGTACCGGTCGAGGATGCGCTGGTCGTTCATGCTCGCCCGCTCGGCGGGCATTCTCCGACTTGCAAGCGCAGTGCCTAGGGAAAGCAGTGCCTAGGGAAACAGGTCCCGATCGGCCTCCATGACGAGCACCGATGCGCCGTCGGCCGACGCGCGCCAGTCGTACCCGCGCACGACGACGACCGGACGCTGGTCTACCTTGCCGCCAGCGAGATCCGCTGCAGACGCGAGCTCGTCCGACACGGCGATGATCGTGGCCTGCATGGGGCGTCCGGCGACATCGGGCTCGCCTCGCAGGTCGAGCAGCGGCTCGATTCCCGCCGCGCCGATGGCCACGTTCACGATCCCGTTGCGCCAGGGCCGGCCGAACGAGTCGCTGACGATCACCGCCGGAGCGGTGCCGGTCAGTTCACGCAGGCCGTCGCGAATCGCTCGCGCCGAGGCATCCGGGTCCTCCGGCAGGCAGCGACGCCACCTCGCCGCCGCCGACGTTGCTGACGTCGACGCCCGCGTTGGCGCAGACGAGGCCGTGGCGAGTGCGGCTGACGATCAGCCCACCGGGTGCCATCCTCACGATCGAGGCCGACTCGCGCAGCACGAGCTCGACCTGGCGCGCGTCCTTGCCCCAGCGCTCGGCCCAGTCGCGGGCGAAGTCGGACGGCTCGACGGTGGCGAGATCGACCAGGCGCCCCTCCGCCTTGGACACGATCTTCTGGGTGACGACCAGGACGTCGTCGTCGCGCAGCGCAACGTCTGTGGTGGTCGCGGCAGCCGCGATCGCGGCGGCCAGGTCGTCCCCGGGCTGGATCTCGCCGACGCCGTCGAGCGCGATGAGCTCGAGGCGCGAGCTCACGCCGCGTCCCCGAGCTCCAGCCAGCGGGCGAGGTCGGCCGGCGTGTCGAGGTCGAACGCCAGGCCAGCGCGGTTGACAGCAACGCACGGCACGCCCGCACGCTCGACCTCGGCGGCATGGGCGGCGAACGAACCGGTGCCGAACCGGAAGCCGATGACGCCCGGCGGCTGCAGTGCCAGCCCGTTCGTGCCCGTGCCGGCCCGGTCCGGCGCGATGGCGACCCCAGCGGCCCCGTCCGCCGGCAGCGCGTTGATCAAAGTCTCGATATCGCCGGGGCGCAGGTTTGGCAGATCGCCGTGCAGGACGATCAGCGTGTCGATCCCGTCCAGGATCGCCTGTGATCGAGCCTGGTCGAGCCCTTCGTTCAGGCCCATGCCGCGCTGGACCTCCAGGCGCGCACCGGCCGCCTCGACGATCTCGGCCAACGGTCGAGACGGACTGATCACGACCACGTCGTCGGAGACCTCGCGCGCGACGTGCAGCACCCGCTGAAGAAGCTGGCTGGCCAGCATGATCCGCTCCGCCGGGTCGAGGCTCGGGGCGAGGCGGGTCTTCGCAGCCTCCAGCCCGCGGTGCGGAACGATGATCCGGGTCGACACCCGAGCAGCATATCGCGTGCGTGCTTGACGTTCCCCGTACCGTGTCCGAAACACCGCTGAGGAGACCCGAATGTTCGTCCTGTTCAAGTACCTTCACATCCTCACGATGTTCGCCGCCGTGGCTGCCGCCTTCGTCCCGGAGATCTGGCTCCATGCCATCGCCCGCCGCGGCGACGTGGCTGCACTGCGCGGCTACCTTCCGTTCACCGCCCGGGTCGGGAAGATCATTCCGTATGCTGTTCGTGACCGGGCTGGTCTTCGGGCTCCTGGCCGCCTGGGCAGGCGAGCTCGACTTCTTCCAGCCGTGGCTCATCGGCGCGTACATCATCTTCGCCATCGCCATGGCGACCGGTGTACTCGTCGGCGGCCCCTGGGCCGTGCGGATGGCAGCCGCCGCAGACCAGAGCGGAACCGACGCGCCCTCGCCGGCGTTGACCGCCGCGATCCACGATCGGCGTGGCGTGATCTCGACGACGATCCTCATGCTGTCGATCATCGTGATCATCTGGCTGATGGTGGCGAAGCCTGGAGCCTAGCCTCCGGCGACGAGGAAAGCCGCCAGCGCGCGCCGATCCTCGTCGCTGCGCATGACGGTCGGCTGCGCGATCACGGCCATGCCGGTCTCGGACTCGATGTCCGCTGCGAGGGACGCATCGGCCTTGTCGATGACGAAGGTCGCCGCGGCTCCGGCGTAGATCCGAGCGACGCCGAGGGCCGACGACTCGTGACCCAGGCTGACGAGCATCCGGTCGGCCGGGCCCTTCAGCGGGCGGCCGGCCACGATTGGGCTGACGGCCACCACCGAGGCCACCCTCGCCCGCACGGCTTCGGCCACACCCGGCAGGGCGAGGATCGGACCGATGCTGACGAACGGGTTCGATGGCCCGATGACGACGAGATCCGCCTCGGCGATCGCCTGCAGCACGTGCGCGGTGGGGTGCGCATCGCCATCGAAGCGGATCGCACGCACCTCCGGCTCCTGCCGGCGGCGGACGAAGTACTCCTGGAACTCCATCGGTCCCTGGTCGGTGTCCAGCAGCGTTCGCCAGCGCTCGTCGGTGGCGGGCAGGAGCCGCGTGTGGATGCCGAGCGCCGCGCTCGTGGTCGCGATCGCATCGGTCAGGCTCAGGCCCTCCCGCAGCAGACGGGTGCGGTGCGAGTGCATGGCGAGATCGGCATCGCCGATGCGGAACCAGGTCGGCTCGCCGAGGCGATCGAACATCGCGTGCGCCGTGTGCGTGTCGCCGCGGACTCCCCAGCCCTGCTCGGTGTCGATCTGATCGGACAGCGTGTAGAGCAGGGCATCGAGGTCGGGGCAGACGAGGTGGCCGTGCATCTCGAGGTCGTCGCCGACGTTGGCGACGACCGTCAGGTCAACGCCGTCGAGCATGGCGAAGCCGTGGGCCAGCTTCGTGCCGCCGGTGCCGCCCGCGAGGAGCGTGACCTTCATGACCGCAGCGTACCCGGCAGCGTCAGTCGCGCTCGACCTCGGGCTTGACCTCGCGCAGCAGGCGCTCCATCGACTCCGCGTCGTGGGGCGCCGGGAAGCCGACGACGAAGTGCCTGAAGCCGATGCCGAGGTACGGCCGCATCGCCTCGGCGGCGTGCTCCGGTGTGCCGACCAGCTGGTTGGTCCACGGATCGGCGTTGCCGTTACGCCGGAAGATCTCGGCGGCGACCCGCTCCGCCTCGGCCTGGTCGTCGCGGATGACGCATACGCCCATGCCCACCGTCCGCTCGATTTCCGACTCGTCGCGGCCGACCTCGTCACAGTGCCGACGCAGGACCTCGTCCTTGCGCTTCACGCTCTCGAAGCCACCGCCCACGTTGCAGGCGTCCGCATAGCGGGCCACGATCCGCAGCGTCTTCTTTTCCCCTCCGCCGCCGATGAGGACGGGCAGCCGTTCCTGGACCGGCATCGGGTCGTTCCGCACCTCCTCTGCCGTGTAGTACCGCTCGCCCGACGGACGATCGCCGTCGAGCATGCCGCGCATGATCCTGGCCGCCTCGTCCAGCCAGCGCAGGCGCTCGCCGGGGGACTTCCCGAACTCGACGCCGTAGGCGCGGTGCTCGGTCTCGAACCACGCGCCTCCGATGCCGAGGATGGCGCGTCCCTTCGAGATGTGGTCGAGCGTCGTCGCCATCTTCGCGACCAGCGCCGGGTTGCGGAAGGTGTTGGCACCGACCATCAGGCCGATGCGAGCGTTCTCCGTCGCCTCGGCCCACGCCGCCAGCGTCAGCCATCCCTCGAAGATCGGCCCCTCAGGCGACCCGACGATCGGATACAGGTGGTCCCACGTCCAGATCGAGTCGTATCCCAGGCGATCGGCCCGGATGCCGGCATCACGCAGGGCGTCCCAGGTCGTGTACTGGTTCCAGGAGAGGGCTCCCAGCTTGATCGGGTCGGGCATCGGGTTCCTTTCAGTCGTGGCGAATGACCTTCTCGACCTTCATGCGGATCGTGACTCGCTCCTGGCCACCGAACTCCCTGGCGGTCGACCGGTACCGGTCGGCCAGGGCCAGGATGTCGCGCATGGACGCCTCGCGGTCATCATCGAGCTCGACGGTTCCCTGCAGCGCCACCCAGGTCAACTCCTCCTCGAAGCACAGGCTGACCCGCGGATCGCGGCGCAGGAACCGCTCCTTGGCCCGGCCGACCCTCGTGTTCATCAGGATCGTGTCGGAGTGATCCGGGTCGAGGTCGAACCACATCACGGACTGGTTGGGCGCTCCGTCGCCGGTCAGGACGGCCAGCACTGGGAAGCGCAGCGTGGCCATGAGCCAGTCGCGCAGGTCGTCGGAGATGACCGGCTCGACGGTCAGGGCAGGATCAGTCACGGAGTCCTCCAGGTGGGCAGGACCGATGCCAGCACCGGCATCGGTGCGGGATGGCGCTCTGAATTCCAGTGTAGCCCTAGACTCGTCGCCGATGGTCACGGCCGAGCTGCTCTCGATCGGCGCCGAGCTCCTGCTGGGCGAGACGGTTGACACGAACGCCGCCTTCCTCGGCGGCGAGATGGCGCAGCTCGGCATGCCGCTCGGGGCGGTGCGGATGGTGCCGGACGACCGTGCCGTCCTGCGCGACGCGTTCACCCAGGCGCGGACGCGCTCGACCGTGGTCTTGGCCACCGGCGGGCTGGGTCCGACCCACGACGACCTGTCGCGCGAGGGATTGGCCGACGCGTTGGGCGAGGCGCTGGCCGAGGATCCAGTCCTCATTGCCGAGCTGGAGGAGCGGTTCGCCGCCTACGGACCGATGCCGGTGGCCAATCGCCGCCAGGCGATGCGGATCCCGTCGGCCGAGATCGTTCCCAACCCCATCGGCTCCGCGCCCGGATGGTGGGTCGACCGCGACGGGGTGATCGTCGCTCTCATGCCCGGCGTGCCGTCGGAGATGCGGCGGATGTGGAGCGAGCAGGTCCGCCCCCGCCTCCAGGCTCGTTTCGACCTCCCGCCGCTGGCGATCCGGACGGTGAAGGCATTCGGCATCGGCGAGTCTGCCATGGCCGAGCGACTGGGTGCCCTCCTGATGGAGCCGCCCCCTGGTGTGGAGACCGGGATCTACGCGAGAGACGACGGCGTGCACGTTCGCTTCTCGACCCGCAGTGACCCCGCGGACCTCGACTCACTGGTCCAGCGATCGCTCGAGCTGCTCGAGGATGCGGCATACGGGAGTGACCTCGACGACCTCGCGTGGGCTGCCCTGTCTCGCCTCGGGAGCCTGGGCGTCGGCACGCTTGCCAGCTGGGAGGCGGACACCGGTGGCGCGCTGCTCGCGGTGCTCTCGAACGCGATGGCGAGCGATGGCGCCGCGACCTACATCGGAGGCGTGCTCGACGCAGGCATGTCGAGCGGCCCGCCTGTCGCCGACGCCATCATCCAGCTGTCGCTGTTGCCGCAGGACGCGCACGGTCGCAGTCGGGTCCGGGTCGCGATGAGCGGCGCAGTGGCGATGCCCAGTACCGAGCTCCGGATCCACGGCTCCGGACCGCAGCGCCTTCGCCGCGCCGCGTTCGCCGCGCTCGACGCGGTACGGCGGCTCAGCCCCAGCGACCGATGATCCGAACCGCGGCCGGTTCGATGTCGAACGTCCAGGCCGGCCGGGAATCGATCAGGTCGCCATCCGCCTGCACAGGAAGCGCGGAGCCGTCGGTGGTCCGCACCTCGATGTGGCGTGCGGCCACGCGCGCCGCGTGCGGAGCCATCCCCAGCACCCACCGGCCGGCCTCGATGCCGAGACGGGGTGCGGGTCCGGGATACACGCGCATCGACATCGCGCCGGCATCCGGCCGGGCGCCTGGGTTCACGCGCAGGCCGCGCCCGTAGAACGGGGTGGTCCCGACGATGAGCAGCTCGATCGGCCCGCGATGGACGACCCAGTCGTCCGCGCGGACCTCCACGGCAGCGCGGCGCCAGAGGTCGGGCACGGAGCGCGCCACGGCCATCACCCAGCCCGGCAGCCGTTTCGCGCCCGCCGCCGCGTACCGGCCGGCCACCAGCGCGTCCCAGCCGGCACCCGCGAACAGCGCAAGGCGGCCGTCGACGCGGACCAGGTCCACCGGCCGGGCGTCGCCCGCTCGCAACACCTCCGCCAGCGACTCCGGGTCGCGCGGCAGCTTCAGCAGATGGGCCGAGGCATTGCCGAAGCCCGCCGGGATGTAGCCCACGGCCGGTCCGTCCGCGCCGGCCGCCACGTTGTACGCCACACCCAGCGTGCCGTCGCCGCCCACGACGATCACGGTGCCATACCCGCCGAACCGCTCGGTCAGAAAGGTCTCGAGCTCGACTGGATCCCGGGTGTCGGCAACGTGGAGATCGGCGTCCAGCGCACGCCGTGCCAGGTCGACCGCGCGGCGGACGTGATCAGTGCGCGCGGTGCCAGCCCCCTCATTCAGGAAGATGGCCGCGCCCGCGCGTTCTACGGGAGGACTCCCAGGATCTCTGCGGCCTGGTCCTCCGTCCCGGTCACGAAGTACAGCGTGTCGTCCCTGGTGTAGATGAAGACGCGCCGATCGGTCTGGCCGGTCGGATCGATGGCGGTGAGCACGTCCTTGCCGGCTATCGATGCAGCCTCGAGGCCGGTGGCGTCACCCGACAGCTCACTGGCGGCAACGAACTCTCGCTCGAGTTCGTCCTCTGCCGCGCCCCGCACGCGGAAGGCGCCGACGGTGAGCGCATTGGCCGGGTCGCTGGGATCCGAGGCTCCGCCGAACGCAACCGACACGTCCGAGAGCTCGGCGCCGACCGAGTCGAGGAAGGATTGGAAGGCCGGATCGGTGCCGCCCTGGGCCGCGAAGGCGTCCCCGCTGACGGTCTGGACGTCGAGCGCGAGGCTGCCGACCGTGTCGGGGAATCGGGATGCGAGCTCGGGGTCGCTGTCGAAGCCGATCGACGGCAGGGCGAGCGATGAACCGGACGGCTCAGGCTCCTCGGTGGGTTCCGGCGTCGGCGCAACCGTGGCGGACGCCCCGGAGGGTGCGTCGGAGGCACCGTCGTCGCTCGCGCATGCCGTGACGAACAGCGCCATGAGCACGACGAGCAGGATGGGGAAGCGCTTCAACAAGCGGGGACCTCAAGTAATGGGCAGCCCGCGAAGGATAGCCGCCGAGCCGAGAGATGCCCAACGGCGCCGACCGGGATGTGCTGCCCGATGACCGCGACGCTCGGGCCAGTCAGGGAAGCTCCGAGATCAGCTGCTCGACCAGGCCGATGTTCTGACCGGCGATGGTGAACGCGATGTCGTCGGCGACGTAGAAATAGACGACGCCATCCTGGGCCCCGCTCGAGAAGCTGAGCACCGTCTTGCCCCCAACGTCCAGGGTCTCGGCCTCGACGCCCTCGGCGCCGAATCCAGACATCATGCGAGCCAGCTGCTCCATGGCGACCTCGGTAACACCCGGGATGCGGAACGCTGTGAGGGCGGTCGCATCGGCGCCTTCGCCGTAATTCACGAACGCAAACTCGGCGTCCCCGGCGTCGAGGCCCTGTCCCTGCAGCGCGGCCTGGAGGAGGGTGTCCATCCCAGTGATGGCGGTGCCGGCCGCCCCGTTCAGCTCGTCGGGGATCACGTCATCGAGAGAGCCGGTTCCACCGCCGTCGTCTTCGGACGCGGCGGGCTCGTCGCTCGGCTCGGGCTCCTCGCTCGGCTCGGGCGCATCCGACGTCACCACCGGCGTCGACTCCGGAGTGGCGACGGCCTCGGACTCGCTCGACTGTTCCGTCCCGCATGCGGCCAGAACGATGGCCAGCATCGCGACGAGGATGAGACGACGGTTCACGGGACGACCTCCGGATGACCAGGATTGCTCGGCGCGAGCAGTCTAGTCCCTCGGATCAGCCGCGGGCCAGCACGTCCCCGGTCGGTGCGCGCTTCAGGAACCGGCCGTCGCCCGCCGCGCCCAGCCACTCGTCACCGTCGACGATCACCTTGCCGCGGCTTAGCACGATCTCGGCGGTGCCGGTGACCTCGCGGCCTTCGTACACCGAGTAGTCGACGTCCATGTGGTGCGTCTTGGCGCTGATCGTGGCCCGCGTCTGGGGGTCGTAGACGACCAGGTCGGCATCGGCGCCCACGCGCGACGACGCCCTTGCGTCCCTCGAGGCCGAACATCCGGGCCGGCGCGGCGCTGATCACCTCCACCCATCGGTTCGGCGTGAGCCGCCCGCCGACGACGCCGCCGGAATGGAGGAGGTTCACGCGGTCCTCGACGCCGGGCAGGCCGTTGGGGACCTTGCGGAAGTCGCCCTTGCCGAGGTCCTTCTGGCCATGGAAGTCGAACGGGCAGTGGTCGGTGGACACCACCTGCAGGTCGTCCTTGGCGAGGCCCTTCCACAGCTCGGGCGCGTGCTCCTTGGGACGCAGCGGCGGCGAGCAGATGAACTTCGCGCCCTCGAAGCCGTTGCCCATGTCGTCGAGCGTCAGGAACAGGTACTGCGGGCAGGTCTCCGCGTAGGCCGGCAGTCCTTCGTCGCGGGCGCGGCGGACCTCGTTCAGGGCTTCGATCGCGGACAGGTGGACGATGTACACCGGCACGCCGGCCACCTCGGCCAGGCGGATGACGCGGTTCGTCGCCTCACCCTCCATGACCGGTGAGCGGGAGGTGCCGTGGTAGTAGGGATCGGTGTTGCCGGCCTCGAAGTTCTGCGCCGCCACCACGTCGATCGCCAGGCCGTTCTCGGCGTGCATGAGGATCAGCCCGCCGTTCTTCGCCGTCTGCTGCATGGCGCGAAAGATCGCGCCGTCATCGGAGAAGAAGACGCCGGGGTAGGCGGTGAACAGCTTGAAGTCGGTCACGCCCTCGTCGACGAGGGTGTCCATCTCCTTCAGCGTCTCATCGGTGACGTCGGACATGATCATGTGGAAGCCGTAGTCGATGGTCGCCTTGCCCTCGGCCTTGGCATGCCAGGCATCGAGGCCCTCGCGCAGTGCCTGTCCCTTGCCCTGGACCGCGAAGTCGATGATCGTCGTGGTCCCGCCGAATGCGGCTGCACGGGTGCCGGTCTCGAACGTGTCCTTGGCGAACGTCCCGCCGAACGGCAGCTCCATGTGGGTGTGCACGTCGATCGCACCCGGGATGACCCATTTCCCGGTGGCGTCGATGGTGCGATCCGCGCCCGCGTCGAGCGACTCGCCGATGAGCGCGATGCGCTCCCCGTCCACCAGGACGTCGGCCACGGTCGTGGCATCGGCGTTGACGATCGTTCCGCCCTTGATCAGCGTGCGCATCGGTTTCTCCGTCATCGATTGAGCAGGATGGCAATCGTAGCCCGGCACCGTCGACCATTGACACCCGCCTGATGATTCTCGCGCGACCGGGTTTGCTGCCTCCCGACCTGCGAGTTCGGAATCGGATGCTGGGAGCCACCCATGACACGCGTCGCCGCCCCGCTGCCGTGCTGCCTGCTGATCCTCCTCATGCTTGCTGGGTGCGGTCAGGCCGGGCCCCCGGACTCGTCGTCTGCGCCATCGGTGGCGCTGGCGCCGAGCGATACGCTCCAACCCGCAGCATCCGCATCCACCGCACGGCGATACGCCGTCGACGAGGATGGGCGCGAGCTCGCGATGCTGTGCGCGGGGGAAGGAACGCCGACGGTGATCCTCGAGGACGGCCATCCGTCGGAGACCGGCGGTATCAGGCGGTTCACGACCAGCCCGATCTGGGATGACCTAGTGGCGGAGACGCGCGTGTGTGCCTACGACCGGGCCGGATGGGGCGAAAGCGATGCTGCCCCCGATGAACCGCGAACGGCCGACGACGTTGTCGACGACCTCCAGGCACTTCTCGCCGCGGCCGGTGAGGAAGGGCCATTCGTGCTCGCGGGCTCGTCCTTCGGCGGCTTCATCGTGACGTACTACGCGGCGCGCGAGCCCGACGACGTGGCCGCAGTGGTCTTGCTGGATGGAGCGGTTCCCGACTCGACACTGACGCTCGCGCAGATCCCGGAGATCGCCTGGGACCATCCTGCAAACCCAGAGCGCGTGGACGTCATTCCGGAGTTCGAGACCCGGTTCGCAGAGGATCCTCAACCCATCGATGCCCCATTGACCATCGTCACGGCATCGGGGGGCGACTCCGGCATCGACGGCCAGGCCTTCTGGTTCCAGATCGATCCCGGAGCCACGCAGGTCGAGCTCGAGGGTGGCCACGACATCGACCTCGACAATCCCGCCGGCGTTGTCGAGCAGATTCTGTTGGCGGTGGAAGCGGCACGATAGGGACGATGGCGGCACGATAGGGGCGCCGCTCTTGACATCCGGCAGGCGATGCCACCAGGAATCCCCTTCCGAGCACACCGTGCGCATCTTCGTCGTTCTGCACGTCCTGTCGATGTTCGCCGCGGTGGCGGTAGCAGGGGCGGGGACCTCCTCTTCTACCGCGTCGCTCGCACCCGAGACGCCGCCGCATCCGCGGGGCGGGAGCGGCGTTCGCCCGGCTCGCGCGCGTGATCCCGGCCCGTCGCGCAGATGGCCTCGGTCGAATGGCATGCATCGGCGGTGTAGGATCGATGCCATGACTGTTCAGGGCGTCGACCGCCTCCATCTCACCGGCGACGACGACGCGGATCGACTGCTCGCCTCCGACCCGATGGCGCTGCTCATCGGTTTCGCGCTCGACCAGCAGGTCCCCGTCCAGAAGGCGTTTTCGGGTCCGAAGGTGCTGCTCGACCGCCTCGGCAGCATCGACCCGGCGCACCTCGCCAGCGTGGACGAGGTTGCGCTCCAGGCTGCGGCGAAAGGCCCGCCGGCAATCCACCGCTTCCCATCCGCCATGGCCAAACGGGTTCGCGAGCTGGCGACCTATGTCCGGGACACGTACGACGGGGATGCCGCGCGCCTCTGGACCGATGCGTCCGACGCGCGTGACCTGAAGCGGCGCATCGCCGCGCTCCCCGGCTTCGGCGACATGAAGGTCGCGTCGCTGTACGCGGTCCTCGTGCGACAGCTCGGGATCGACCTTCCCGGAGCCCAGGACGCGCTCCCCGGCCACCCGACCCTCGGCGACGTCGACTCGGCGGAAGCGCTGGCCACCTACCAGGCCACGAAGCGCGCTCACAAGGCCGAGCTCCGCGCGCAGCACGAAGCCGACGCCGGCTGATGCCATCCGACCGGTGGCGCGCCTAAACGGTCCGCCGCGCCGGGGCATCCTCGCGGCGATCGTCGGCGGCGGTGAGATCGTGGGGGGTTTCCTCATCGGTCATCCGACCTGGGTGGAGCGGTACCGCGCCATGGACGAAGACACGCTCGTGGTCGACGTCACGGCCGGCGGCTCGGGAACGTGGACGTGGATGCGGGCAGTTGACGAGACCGATGAGACCGTCACGATCGCGGTTCGCACCGTGAACCTTCCAGTGCCGATGGCCAGCATCGGTTACCCGCGCGAGCTGGCGATCGACCTCCAGCAGCCACTCGGCGAGCGAGTCGTGCTCGATGCCCACTCGGGCGAACCGGTTCCCAGGTCGCCGTGATCGGCGCGTGACCGCGCGGGCGCACCCTTTCGATGGGGCCGTCGTGGCGATTGAACGAAATCTGTCTGTGAGCTGCCGCAGCAGGTCGCGAACGACGATCTGCTCGCGCCGCTCAGCCGGCCGCTCGCCGTGCGCATCGGGCCGGACGTCGAGGTAGACGCTGATGACGGGAGCCTCGGTCGATGTCGCCTCGGCGAGGCGGCGCATGAGGTTGCGGAGTGCGACCTGGTCGGGCCGGGCTTGGTGGTGGTCGGCGCGGCGGTCATGCCGGCGGTGGTGCAAGCCGGATGCCGTTGGCGACTTCACTCCGGCCGATACGGAACGAAATCGCAGACGAACTCGAACCCTCGTGGAGCTCCGCGCCGCCGGCCTCGGCGAGGAGCCACCAGGCGGCGACGACGTCGCGCTCGACCGCCCCGGCCAGCGAGTGACCAGGGCGGTCGGTGGCGAGACTCATCGGGCTGTCATCGTCGCGCGATCTTCTCCATCTGCTGGACGAGCACGTCGCCCGCCTCGCAGGACGTATCATCCATCGCCAGCTGCGTGATGGCTCCATCGATCGTGATGGCCAGCGTTCCGTCGACGGCGAGGCGCTCGCCGATGACGCTCAGCCGACTCGTGTCGAACCAATCGACATCGGTGACGCGCTCACCTGTCCCCGTCAGACGGGCATCGGCCACGGCCGTGCCGACGTCTCCGATCATGGGGTCGACGAGGGCGTACGTCGCCCCGAAGGACTCGTCCGTCAGTGCCGGATCGGCGAACCCGAAGGCGACCCGATCGGCATCGGCGATCACGATCTGAGTTCCGAATTCGAAGTCACTGACGATGGCGACGAGGTTCACCACTCCGCCGGGTGTAATCCATGAGCACGAGACGTACTGCGCGTGGGTGCTGAGGATGTAAGCGTTCGGATTCGTCACGAACCGGGTCTGCACGGTAGAACCGGCGTCACAGGTCTCGAGGGAGCGCCTCACGCTCGAGCCGTCGACCATGTCGATCGTCAGGGTGCCGCTGACGGACCGGGCCTGCGAAGTGATCTGGAAATCGATCCGGCGGTTGCCATCCCGGCTCGTTTCCGAGACAAACTCCTCCGGCTTCCCGTTATCGGTCAAGGTCCCGGTGAGGTAGGCCGTTCCGGCCTTCTTGGGCTCGGTCGTCTCGTCGGCCGGGATCAAGCCGAGGTCCAGGGTCGCTTCGACCGAGTCCGACGTCAGCGACCCGGTTCCGGCGAACGAGGCGATGATCGGATTGTCGTCAGGCCCGGCCTCAGGGGCCCACATCAGGACGGTGGCGAACAGCGCACCGTCGAAGTCCTGGACCCAGACGAGCACGTCTCCGAGCTCGGTCTCGTACTCGCAGAAGACGCCGGACTGCTCCGACGAAGCGCGCAACGGCGCGGCCGCCGTGGCCGTCGCCGGCATCATGGCGCCGACCAGGATCAGGACCGCCGCCAGGCTGAGGACGGATCGCATCGGGTTCTCCCTACTCGTCGGTGACGGCGTCGAGGTGACGCCGCTCGCCGTATGAGACAGCCCCGAGCGCTTGAAGGCGCACCGCGTTCGACCTACCGGTGACCCGGCGTTTCGACGTAGCAGCCCTACAAAGCGCGGCCCGTGGTTCGGGCCGGCTACGCCAGCGCGGCGGCGTGCTCCTGGACGATCGGCCGATAGAGGTCGAGCTGCTCCTCTTCCTCGCCGTTCATGAGATAGATGTTGAGCTGGGTCACGCCCGCCTCCCGCAGCGCCGCGAGGCGCTCACGCTGCGCGGATTCCGGCCCGACGACCGCGAACGCATCGGTGATCTCGTCGCTGACGAACCGCGCGTTGTCACTGCCGACCTCGGCATGATGGAGATAGTCGTAGCCCTCGCGGTTCTCGACGTACTTCCACAGCGCCTCGGGCAGCTCCTCCTTCGGATACTTGTTGATCAGGTCGACGACGTGGTTGCTCACCAGGGCGGGGAACCATCGAACCTTGTCGCGAGCGGTGGCGACGTCGTCGGACACGTACGCCGGGGCGGCCGCCATGACCTCGATCGTGTCGGGGTCGCGGCCCGCCTCCTCGGCCGCAGCCCGAACGAAGCTCATGCACCAGCGGATGATGTCCGGGTCGGCGAGCTGGAGGATGATCCCGTCGGCGACGCGGCCCGCGGCGGAGAGCGCCATCGGCCCGTAGCCGGCCACCCAGATCGGGACCGGCCCGTGCGTCACCCACGGCATCTGGATCTCGGTCCCGTCCAGGGTGATCTTCTCCCCTGCCGTCAGGGCCCGGACGGTGCGGCAGCACTCTTCCATGTAGGCGACCGTCGTCGGCTTCTTGCCCATCACCCGGCGCGCGCTGTCGCCGCGGCCGATGCCGAGGTCCATGCGGCCGCCGGTGACCTCGTTCAGGGTCGCGAGCAGGCTGGCGGTGACGGTGATGTCGCGGGTGGCGGGATTCGTGACGCACGTCCCGAGACGCAGGCGCTCCGTGCCGGCGCCGATGAGCGTCAGCAGCGGGTACGGATCCCGCCACAGGACGTGCGAGTCGAAGATCCAGCCGTAGGCGAAGCCGTTCGCCTCCGCGCGCTGGGCGAGGGCGACGGATCGCGAGAAGTGGTGGTCCGGCTTGAGCGTGATCCCGAACTTCATGCCAGCGCGGCGCCTACGGGCGGACGAGGTCGTCGTAGGCATCGGGCCGACGGTCGCGGAAGAACTGCCACGTCTGGCGGACCTCCTCGATCTTGTCCAGGTCGAGGTCGCGGACGATGAGCTCCTCCTCGTGCGCGTCACCGACGTCGCCCACGAACTGGCCACGCGGATCGACGAAGTAGCGACTGCCCGTAGAAGTCGTCGTCGCCCAGCGGCTCGATGCCCACGCGGTTGATGGTGCCCACGTAGTAGCCGTTCGCCAGCGCGTGGGAGACCTGCTCGACGCGCCACAGGTACTCCGACAGGCCGCGCGAGGTGGCCGACGGGATGAAGACGAGCTCGGCGCCGTTCAGGCCAAGCGCACGTGCACCCTCGGGGAAGTGGCGGTCGTAGCAGATGTAGACGCCGACCTTGCCGACCGCGGTGTCGAAGACCGGGTAGCCGGTGTTGCCCGGGCGGAAGTAGTACTTCTCCCAGAAGCCCTTGACGTGCGGGATGTGCGTCTTGCGGTACTTGCCGAGGTAGGTGCCGTCGGCGTCGATGACGGCCGCGGTGTTGTAGTAGATGCCGGTCGTCTGGGTGTCCTCCTCGTACATCGGCACGATGAGGACCATCCCGGTCTCCTTGGCCAGCTCCTGCATCCGCTTCGTGGTCGGGCCGTCGGGGATGTGCTCGGTGTAGCGAGAAGTACTGCGGGTCCTGGACCTGGCAGAAGTAGGGGCCGTAGAAGAGCTCCTGGAAGCACATGACCTTCGCGCCCTGGGCGGCGGCCTCGCGCGCGTACTTCTCGTGCTTCTCGATCATCGACTCCTTGTCGCCGGTCCACTCCGCCTGGAGCAGCGCCGCGCGAACGATGCGCGCCATGTGCTCTCGACCCTCCTCGAACGAACCTCTCGGCTCACGCTGACGTCTGATGGGAAGCCGATACTCTACACCCGAGCCGATGCTGATCCGGACCCTCGTTTCCTCCGCGCTCATGCTCGCCTGGCTGGCCATTGCCGCGCCGGCCCTCGCCGATTGCGAGCGCCCCGGACCGATCGACGCGGTGCTCCCCGAGGCCCAGATCGCCTTCGTCGGGACGGTCGTGGCGGTCGAGGGGCCGGCAGCCACGTTCGCGGTCCGGGAGGTCTGGGCCGGTGCGGTCGCGGACACGATCGAGGTGCGCGGCCTGTCCGACCAGATCGGCGGAGCGGACACCGGGTTCGGCGCGGGATTCACCGAGGACGACCGCCATTGGACCGAGGGCGCGACGTATCTCGTCATCCCATGGGTCGACGGCGGGTTCCTCCGCGACAGCGTCTGCACGGCCACAGCGGAGTGGCGGGCAGAGTTCGAGGGTCTACGGCCGGCCGACGCGCGGATCGTGGCGGCCACGGAGGAGGCGCCGGCGCTCGTTCCGACGCCGATCCTGATTGCCGGCATCGGCGTCCTGCTCGTCGCACGCGGCATCGGTCCTGGCCTTCCGACGGCGCTGATCCGGACGGGCGGCTAGGCTTGGCCGTCGATGAACCTGCTCGACCTCGCCGTGATCGTGCTCTTCCTCCTCGCCGCGGTGGCGGGGGCGCGGGCGGGCTTCCTCGGGCCGGTGCTCGGGCTCGTCGGCGCTGTGGCCGGGTTCGCCATCGCGCTCTTCCTCGCCTCCGTCCTGCGCGAGCAGCTGGCCGCAATCGAGCAGCCGATGCGGGCGCTCGTCACCATCCTCGGACTCGGCGCGTTCGTGCTGGCCGGCGAGGCCGTGGGTGCGGCGGTCGGCGGGCAGCTCAGCCATGGCCTTCGGCACGGACCATTCCGTCCGTTCGATGCGCTCGGTGGCGCGGTGGTGGGGGCGGCGCACATCGTCCTGCTCGTCTGGCTGCTCGGCGGCATCGTGGCGATGGGCATGGCTCCGTCGCTGGGCACGCTCGCGCACGAATCGGTGGCGGTCCGCGTCACGACCGAGCGGCTGCCCCCGCCCATGACGGTCGCAGGGCAGCTCCTGGCCCTGCTCGACACGACCGATCTGCCGCCGCTGTTCGCCGGCCTGGAGCCACTGCCGGCCGAGCCGGTCGACCTCCCGGCCGATGCCGAGGCCCGTGCGCTGGCAGAGTCGGCGCTCGCGAGCACGGCCCGCATCACGGCCAGCGGCTGCGGTGCGGGGCTGGCGGTTGGCAGCGGCTTCTTCGTGTCCGGGACGCACGCGGTGACGAATGCACACGTCGTGGCCGGCAGCGAGGCCACGTCGGTGACGATCGGCGGCCAGAACTTCGAGGCGGTCGTCGTGGCCTTCGACGCCGGGGCCGACCTGGCGCTGCTCCATGTACCCGGCGCGGGAGCACCGGCCCTGCAGCTGGCCACGACCTCTCCGGGGCGCGGCACGACCGGGGTCGCCATCGGCTTCCCCGGCGGCGGCCCGCTGACGGTCACCCCGGCCGGCGTGACGGCGTCGCATTCCGTCCTCGGACCCAACATCTACGGCGAGGGCGCCGACGAGCGGAGCGTCGTCGAGCTCCGCGCCGGGGTCCGCCGGGGCAACAGCGGCGGACCCCTCGTCATCGAGCCGGGACTGGTCGGCGGCGTCATCTTCGGCTCGTCGCGGATCAACCCGGACGTGGGCTACGCCATCGGCTCCGACGAGGCGGTGGAGCGGCTCGGCCCGTTCATCGGCGCCACGTCGGCGGTCGACACCGGCGCCTGCCTGTAGGCTCACTCCATGCCCTGGCAGCGCTCCGCGAAGATCGCGTTCATCGGCTCACACTCGGTGCGAAAGTCGAATGCCGTGCACGCCTTCGCCTCCACCATCGGGCGGGCGGGCCGCAGCGTCGAGGTCGGCCGCGAGGTCGTCCGCTTCAACCCACTCGGACTGAACGAGGGCGCGACGGCCGAGGCACAGCTTTGGGTCCTCATGGCGCAGGTGCAGCAGGAGCTGGAGCTCGCGCCGCGCGCCGACGTGCTCGTCACCGACCGCTCGGTGGTCGACAACTTCGCGTACTACCTGCGTGTCACCGGCGGCGAGGACCCGTTCGGCGTCGAGCCGCTCATCCGGCGGTGGGCAGCCTCGTACGACCTGTCGGTGCGCCTGCTCCCCGACATCGGTCTACTGGCCGATGGGGTGCGGTCCACCAACGACGCGTTCCGCGACGAGATCGAGGCCATCCTCGACCGCATCCTGCCGATCTACCTGGCCCCGGACCGATGCGTCAGCGTGCCCGCCAGCCAGGTGACCGCCGAGTTCGACTGGTGGGCCATCGCCGAGCGGCTGGCCGGCCTTGTCGGCGAGACACTGGTCGAGGGGCAACTTAGCGCACCTCTCTGACGAAACCCACTCACGCCGGCACGAGCGTGTTCGCAAACACCTGCCATGCCAAGGCGGACTTGGCGACCAGGCTGAGCCCGACGTAGACCGACTCGCCGAACAGGTAGCTCCGCCACGGGCCTGCCTGGCGGTACTGGAGGACCTGGTTCAGGGCGAACGAGTTGAAGAACAAGAACAGCGACACGAAGATCGCGTACACGAAGCCCGGCACGTCGGCCGAGGGTCCGATGAGGTAGATCCCGATCGCGATCCACGGGACGACCCCCGCGATGCAGCCGAAGGCGAATGGCCACCATCGTGCTCGACCCGGCTCCTCGTAGCGCTCCTGCAGCCAGCCGAAGAGGATCATCGACGCGTTCACGCCAAACAGGGCCACGAGCGCCGCGATGTCCGCGATCCCGGTGATCATGGCGATCAGCACGATCATGAGCGACGCGCTGAAGGCGTACTCGATCCAGCGCTGTTCGTTCCGGTGCGCCGCGAGGTCGCGCTGATACTTGCCCCACCCCGGGCCGGCGACAACGAAGTGGGCCAGCGCCGACATGAACAGGAAGACCGCTACGGCCGGGCCGAGCGGAATCGTGAACAGCTCCTCGGTCGAGGCGGGCGTCCCCGGCGGGCCTTCCATGAACGCCGCGGTCACCGGCAGCGCGAAGTCGTTCGAAAGCAGCAGGATGGCCATTCCCTGGACCGCGTGCAGCAGGCCCATGCCCGCGTTGTAGAAGCGCAGGCGCCCCATTGTTCGCTCGGTTTCCATTCCCGCCCTCCGGCGTGTGGTTTCGGTCCCTATCGTCGGACGCGTCGGCCCCGGCCGCCCAGAGCCGAAGGACTCATATGCATACGAACGACCACGTTCGGGCAGATCAGGCGGCGCAACGGCGCCGAGCCGCGCACACCAGGAAAGGACGGTGCGGGTGGTGCTGATTGCCCACCGGGGAACACCTGCTCGGAGAGGAGGCCAAGTGTCCGCCAAATGTCGCTAGGCAGCCGGCACCGACGCTGGCAGAATGCGACCGCCGACACAGCCCGAGCGCGTCGGCTCGTGCTGCACGGAGGGTCCACCCAGTTGCCGAACCCGCTGAAGGCCCTGTTCGCGGCTCCGCTGCTGCGGCGCATCGGCTTCCATGCGAGGCGCATCGGCGGCCAGATGGACCGCCATTTCTTCACGTCGCTCCTGACCGGGGTGATCGCATTCGTGCTGATCGCGGCGGTCGCTGTGTCGCTGCTCGAGGACGAGAAGCGCACGTTCGGCGGGCTCGGCAGCAGCTTCTACTGGGCGATCACCACCGTCATCGGGTCCGGCGACGCCAGCTACGTCAGCTCGCCCGGCGGGTTCGTGGTCGGCTGGTTGCTGGCGTTCTTCGGCGTGGCGATCGTGGCCGCCATCACCGGCGCGGTCGTCGGATTCGTCATCGATTTCCTGCTCAAGGAGGGCCAGGGCATGGGCGCCGCGGGCTACCGCGATCACATCGTCGTCTGCGGCTGGAACGAGACCGCCCGCGACCTCATCGAGGAGCTCAAGGGCGACGAGTTCGAGACCAAGGTCGTGCTGCTCCATGAGGCGGAGCGCAACCCTGCCGGCGACGGTGTGTACTTCGTCCGCGGCGACATCACCAGCACCGACGATCTCGAGCGCTGCGGCATCCGCGAGGCGAGCGTCCGCCATCGTCTTTCCCTCCGACCGAAGCAACGAGGCGGACATGCGCTCGATCCTGGCGGTTATGGCGATCGAGGCCATCGCGCCTCAGGTCCGGACCGTGGTCGAGGCCAACAACCCGATGCACGTGGACCACTTCCGACGGGCCGATGCGGACGAGATCCTCGTCACCTCGCGCCTCGCCTCCCACTTGCTGGCGCGATCCGCGCTCTACCCCGGCCTCTCTGAGCTCGTGACCGATATCGTCTCTGGCGGAGAGGGCTCGGAGCTATACCGGGTGGCGCTGCCCGACGACTACGTCGGCCTGTCGGTCGACGATCTCTCCGCCAAGCTGCGCGGCGACCACCGCGCCACCCTGCTCGCCGTGACCCGAGGCGGCCGCTCCATGACGAACCCGTCCACCGACTTTCGCCTGCAGGCCGGTGACGACGCGGTCGTGGTGGCCGAGTCGCTCGGCGAGCTCCGGCCGCTCGAGCTGCAGCACGACTGATGGAACTCGGGCTGCGCGGCCGAACCGCGATCGTCGGAGGCGCGACCTCCGGCCTGGGGCGCGCCTCGGCCGAGGCGCTCGCTGCCGAGGGCTGCAACCTGTTGATCTGGTCCCGGCGCGCCGATGCGCTGACCGAGCTGGCCGGTGCCCTGCGCCAGGCCCACGGCGTCGAGGTCGCCTCGGTGGCGGCCGATGCCACCGAGCCCGAAGCGGCCACTCGCGTGGCCGAGGCCGCGGCGGCGCTGGGACCCATCGACATCCTGGTGTCGAACGCCGGTGGGCCGCCGACGGTCGACCCTGCCGCGACCGATCGTGCCGGCTGGGAACGCGCGTTCCAGCTGTTGGCGGAGACACCGATCGAGCTCGCAACGCGCCTGCTCCCCGGCATGCGCGAGCGGGGATGGGGCCGCATCGTGGCCATTCTCTCGAGCGGGGTGCGGCAGCCGATCCCCGAGCTGGTGTACTCGAACGCCGGACGTTCGGCGCTGGCCGCATGGATGAAGACGACGGCACGCGCCGTGGCCGGTGAAGGTGTCACCGTCAACGGTGTGATGCCCGGGCGACTCGAGACGCCGCGCATCCACGAGATCGACAGCGGCCGCGCCGAGCGCGATGGCACGACCGAGGAGGACGTGCGACGACTCCACATGGCCACGATTCCCGCTGGGCGCTACGGGGACCCGGGCGAGCTGGCCGCGCTCGTCGCCTTCCTCGCCTCGGAGCGGGCGTCGTACGTCACCGGGCAGCTCATCGCGGTGGACGGTGGGCTGATCGCCGGCATCTAGGATGGGCACGATGGACGATCGCACCCGAGCGCTCAGGCGAGCCGCCGAGCTCGGCCTCGAGTTCGTGGAGGCGCTGCCAGACCGGCATGTCGGCGCCCGGGCGGACGCCGCAACCCTGACTGCGCGCCTGGGTGGACCGCTCCCCGAGGACGGCACCGACCCGGTGGCCGTGATCGAGGATCTTGCCGCAGCCGTCGATCCCGGCCTCGTCGGCTCGGCCGGCCCGCGCTACTTCGGATTCGTGGTGGGCGGGGCGCTGCCGGCATCGGCCGCCGCCGACTGGCTGACGACGGCATGGGGCCAGAACGCGGGTCTGCACGCACTCTCCCCCGCCGCCGCTGCGGCCGAGGAGGTCGCCGGCGAGTGGATGCTGGAGCTGCTCGGGCTGCCGCGGGACGCGAGCTTCGGCCTGCCGACCGGGGCGGGGCTCGGCAACACGGTCGGTCTCGCCGCGGGGCGCCACGCGGTCCTGGCCCGCGCCGGATGGGACGTGGAGGCCGCGGGGCCTGTACGACGCCCCGCCGATCACGGTCGTCATCGGCGAGGAGGCGCATGCGACGCTGCTCACCGCGCTCCAGTATCTCGGGCTCGGGTCGCGACCGGGTGATCCGCATCTCGACCGACGACCAGGGCCGGATGTCCGCGCCGGAGGCCGCGGCCGTGATCCTGCGCACCGAGGGACCGCTGATCGTGGCGGCGCAGGCGGGCAACGTGAACAGCGGCGCCTTCGACCCCGTCGGCGCCGATCGCCGACGCCCTCGCCACCCGGCCGAACACCTGGCTGCACGTCGACGGCGCCTTCGGACTGTGGGCGGCGGCCTCTCCCCGGCTCCGCCACCTCGTCGATGGCGTGGACCGCGCCGACTCCTGGTCGACCGACGCCCACAAGTGGCTGAACGTCGGCTACGACTGCGGGCTTCGTGGCGGTTCGCGAGCCGGCGGCGCACCGTGCGGCCATGGCGACCAGCGCCTCGTACCTGATGCGCGGCGAGGACCGCGAGAACTGGGAGTGGGTGCTCGACAGCTCGCGCCGCGCCCGCGGGTTCCCGCTCTACGCCGCGATCCGCTCGCTCGGGCGGTCCGGGGTGCAGGCCCTCGTCGAGCGCTGCTGCGACCTCGCCGCCATGCTCGCCGATCGGCTGCGTGGTGGTGACGGAGTCGAGATCCTCAACGACGTCGTCCTCAACCAGGTGCTCGTTCGGTTCCATCCTCGCATCGGTGGCGACGTGGACGCCCACACGCGGGCGGTGATCCATCGCGTCCAGGCCGATGGCGAGGCCTGGATGGGCGGCACCACCTGGCACGGCGTGGACGCGATGCGGATCAGCGTCTCGAACTGGTCGACCAGCGAGGCCGATATCGAGCGTACGGCGGCCACGATCCTGCGCTGCGCTGCAGACGCCTGATCAGGCGGGCACCCCCATGCGACGGGTGCGGGCGCGGTTCGCGCCGGTGCATCTGCACGAAGCACGGGCAGGAGCCAGGTCGTGACGGCCAGGACGATCATCCCGACCCCGGCGCCGATGAAGAGCGTGGTCAGGCCGGACTCCGCCACGGCCCCGGCGACGGCATACGAGAGCGGCGTCAGGCCCATCACCGCGAACATCACCAGGCTCATGACGCGACCGAGGTAGGCGGGCTCGCTGCGCCGCTGCAGCCAGGCCATGCCCGAGACCTGGAGCACACCGACCCCGGCGCCGAGGGGTACGGCCGCCACCGCGGTCGCCCAGGCATTGGGTGCCAGGCCGATGAGGATCATCCCGAAGGCGAGGGCGGCGGCAGTCGCCGGCACGACGATCGACATTCGCAGGCGTGCCCCGATCGTTCCGGCGGCGACGGCAGCCACCAGGGCAGCGCCGCCGAACGCCGAGAGCACGATGCCGTATGCCATCGGGCCGGCGTCGAAGCTCGCGACCAGCACGGGCAGGCCGACGAAGAACGGGCCGACCACCGCCAGGTTGATCACGGTGACGGCGAGGAGGACGGTGCGCATCTGCGGATCGGCCATCGCGTAGCGCAGCCCGGCGGTGATGGCGCCGAAGGTGCCATCGGTGCTTCGCTCGTGCGCAGCGGCTGCGGTCGCGCGCGGGCGCCGGATGAGCAGGAGCGTGACGGCGGCGAAGACGAAGGTGATCGCGTCGATCCCGAAGCCCAGGGCCGTGCCCGTGGCGGCAATCGCCACGCCGGCGATGGCGGGGCCGATCATGCCGGTCACCGCCATGCTGCCCATGACGAGGGCGTTCGATGCCTCGAGCCGATCCTCGGGCACCAGGCGCGGCACGAGCGCCAGGGCGGCCGGCTGGTAGAACGCGTCGGCGGCGCCGAACCCGGCACCGAGCAGGTAGAGGTGCCACAGCTGCACGGCATCGGTCCAGACGAGGGTGGCCAGCACGGCGACCAGTGCGGCTCGTGCGGCGCTCGACGCGATCATGATCTTGCGCGGGTCGTATCGGTCGCTGACGGCGCCGCCCAGGAGCATCAGCGCCGCGCGCGGGATGGCGGCGGCCATCAGGACCAGGCCGAGCGCCAGGCTGGAACCGGTGAGGGCCAGTGCCAGCCATGGCAGCGCGACGAGGTAGAACTGGTCGCCCAGCATCGAGACGGTCTCGCCCATCCACACGATGCGGAACGAACGGATCCGCAACGGCTGGACGACGCTGAGCTGCGATACGAAGGTGGTCACGAGCCAGTTGTACGCAGGACGGAGCGTCGCGTCGTCAGGCGTCTGACCCGGCGGGAGCTACGTCAGTCGGCCAGCCGACATCAGCCGCGTGCGCCGGCTGCCGAACGATCGGTCGCATCGCGCACGAACCGCGATCCGCGCGGCGAATGACCGATGGATCGCACATCAGCGAGCACGAAGTGCGCGGCTGGGCGGCCTCACGCTCGTGGGTGACCGATACATCGGCCAGACCCGGCCTCCGGCAGGGTTGTGGCGCGAATTTGGCCAATGGATCGGCCGAGCGGTCAGGGATCGTCCTCGATCCAGCCCACCTCGACCGCGCTCGTCGCCCATCCGCCCGATCCACTCGTCGTGGACCCAGTCGAGCAGGCGGTCCGGTCCAATCGCGAACGCCAGGCACGCGACCGCCATGGTCGCCGGGGCGAAGACGGCAATCCCGTCGCCGAGCGGCGCGATGACCGCCCACGTGACGACCCCGGCCCATGCGGCGAGCGGAACGGCGCGGAAGGCGAGGGCGGCGAGCAGGATGAGCGTCGGTGCGGCGGTCATCGGCAGGCGGCCGTTGACCACGTCGAACATGGCAATCATCGCGCCGCTGGCAGCGGTGACGGCCATGACGACGCCGTAGACGGCGTCGGCCTCCTCGCTGCGAGCCGTGCGTGCTGCCACCGCCGGTAGGGCCATGAACCGATGTTACGCGGGCCGTCCAGCGTCGCCGAGCCCGGTTGCGGCCTGTGGTCTAATCGGCCTTCCGGAGGACGGATCGGAGGAGCGCACAGAACCCATGGCGATCGACACCGAACGCGGAGCGATGACCGGCGACGAGATCGTCGCCCTGACCAAGCGACACACCCTGTTCGAGTGGTCGGCGCAGTCCAAGGTGGACCCGATCCCGGTGGCGGGTGCGAAGGGCTGCTACTTCTGGACGCCGGAGGGCAAGCGCTTCCTCGACTTCAACAGCCAGCTGATGTGCACCAACATCGGCCACGGCCACCCGAAGGTCATCGAGGCCATCAAGCGCCAGGCCGAGACGCTGGCCTACGCGAACCCGTTCATGGCCACCGAGCCGCGCGCGCGCCTCGGGGCGAAGCTCGCGGAGATCACGCCCGGCGACATCGACACCTTCTTCTTCACCAACGGCGGGGCCGAGGCCAACGAGAACGCCATCAAGCTGGCCCGATTCGTCACCGGGCGCCACAAGATCCTTGCGCGCTACCGCTCCTACCACGGGGGCACGGCCGGAGCCATCACGCTGACCGGCGACCCGCGCCGCTGGGCCGCAGAGCCCGGCATCCCGGGCGTCGTGCGCGTGCTCGACCCGTACCACGGCATCCAGCGCGGCTGGGACAGCGCCGACGAGGCGCTCGCCACCCTGGAGGAGACGATCCAGCTGGAGGGCCCGAACACGATCGCCGCCTTCATCCTGGAGACCGTCGTCGGCACCAACGGCATCCTCATCCCGCCCGACGGGTACCTGCAGGGCGTGCGCGAGATCTGCGACCGCTACGGGATCCTGATGATCGCCGACGAGGTGATGGCCGGCTTCGGGCGCACCGGGAAGTGGTTCGCCGTCGACCACTGGAACGTGGTCCCCGACCTCATCACCATGGCCAAGGGCCTGACCAGCGCCTACGTCCAGCTCGGGGCGCTCGGGATGCGGCGCAAGTACGCCGAGCACTTCGAGAACAACGTGTTCTACGGCGGCCTGACCTACAACTCGCATCCGCTGGCCTGCGCCACGGCGCTGGCCACGATCGAGGTGTACGAGGAGGAGGCGCTGCTGGAGCGTGCGACGCGGATGGGCGAGCGGATGCGGGTGCATCACGAGCAGCTGGCGGCGAAGCATCCATCGGTCGGAGCGGTGCGGAGCATCGGCCTGTTCGGGATCGTCGAGCTCGTCCGCAACCGGGAGACCATGGAGCCGATGGCGCCCTTCAACGGCACCTCGGACGAGATGGCCGCCCTCGGGAAGCGCTTCCGCGAGGATGGGTTGTACACGTTCGTGCGCTGGAACTACTTCTTCACGAACCCGCCGCTGATCATCAGCGAGGAGGAGATGGCGGAGGGCTTCGCGATCATCGATCGGGCCCTCGAGATCACCGATGCCGCCGTCGCCTGATCGGACGGCGCGATGACGGCCGAGCGGACGGGGTCTCCGTCCAGTCGCTATCACGTACTCGGGCGCATCGCCGTCTTCGTCGGCTTTCGTCGTGCTGATCCTCCTGCTGTGGGAGGGGGCGAAGCTCCTCGGTGGCGACCCGTGGCGCGTTGACGGCGAGGTGGTCTGGGATCCGCCGCTGAAGTTCTCGTTCGCGAGCGACGTGAACCTCCCGCACGTCTGGGAGGTCTGGGTGGCCATGATCGCGCCACTCAACGCCGGGACGACCGAGTCGCTGGGCGCCTACCTGTTCTGGCAGGCGCTCTACACCTGGCGCGAGGCAGCCATCGGATTCGCCCTGGGCGCCGCGATCGGCGTCGCACTGTCCGTGGCCTTCGTCCACTTCGGGTTCTTCGAGCGCGCGGTCTCCCCGTACGTGATCGCCAGCCAGACGATCCCGATCGTGGCGCTCGCGCCGATGATCGTCTTCTTCGTCGGCCAGACCATGACCAGCGTCGTGATCATCGCCACCTATCTCAGCTTCTTCCCGGTCACGATCGCGATGCTGCGCGGCCTTCGATCGCCGGATCCCCGCTCCCTGGAGCTGATGCGCTCCTACGCCGCGAGCCGGCGGGCCGTGCTGTGGAAGCTGCGCCTACCCGCATCGCTGCCGTATCTGTTCACCGCGCTGAAGATCACCGCCACCGCGAGCATCGTGGGCGCCATCGTGGGCGAGGGGCCGGGTGGCATCCGCTACGGACTGGGGCGGGCGATCCTCTTCTTCAGCCAGCAGTACACGATCGCTCCCGAGAAGCTGTGGGCCGCGATCCTGGTGACGTCGGCGCTCGGCATCCTCTTCTACGCGATCGTCCGCGTCACAGAGCTGCGCGTCCTGCGACGGTGGCCTGAGGGCGTTCGCGGCATGAGCCAGGCCAGCGCGGAGCCGCCCGTCGTTCGGCTCGAGGACGTCGGCAAGGCGTTCACCACCGGCGGAGACGACGCACCGTCGCCCTGAGCGACGATCAACCTCGACATTCGGCGCGGCGAGTTCGTGTCGCTCATCGGCCCGTCCGGATGTGGCAAGTCGACGCTCCTGCGGACCATCGCCGACCTGACCGCGCCGACGAGCGGGACGGTCGATCGTGAACGGCAAGCCCGCCGCGCAGGCACGATTGGACCGCGACTACGGGATGGTGTTCCAGGCGCCGGTCCTGTTCGACTGGCGGACGGTGGAGGAGAACGTCCAGCTGCCGCTCGAGCTGTTCGGGCAGGACAAGGCGACCCGCACGAAGCGCGCGCGAGAGATGCTCGACCTGGTCGGGCTGTCCGACTTCGGACGTCATCACCCGTACCAGCTGTCGGGCGGCATGCAGCAGCGCGTGGCCATCGCCCGAGCCCTCGCCTTCTCGCCCGCGCTGCTGCTGATGGACGAGCCGTTCGGCGCGCTCGACGAGATGACCAGCGAGCGGATGAACTCCGAGCTGCTCGCGATCTGGGAGCGCACCGGGCATCACGGTCGTGTTCGTGACGCACTCGATCCCCGAGGCGGTCTTCCTGTCGAGCCGGGTGGCGGTCATGAGCGCCCGGCCGGGGCGCATCACGCACCTCATCGACGTCGATCTCGAGCGGCCGCGCGGCGTCGCCACGCGCGAGAGCCCTCGCTACTTCGAGCTCGTCACCGAGGTGCGCGAGGCCCTGCGGCCGGCGAGGGCCGAGCGCCGACGAGATCGCAGTCGCCTCGCTGGAGCGCAGCGTCGCCGAAGGCGGCATCGGATGACGCGCGCCGCGGGCGCAGTACGGCGCTATGCCCCGGCGATCATCGTCGCTCGTCGTCCTGCTCGTGGCGTGGGAGGCCGGCGTCGCGGATGCTGGGCATCAAGGGCTTCATCCTTCCCGCGCCGTCGGCCATCGGGGCGGCGCTGCTCGGACAACTGGAGCGACGAGCTACCAGATCTTCCCGGCCGCGCAGGTGACGCTGTACGAGGCGCTCGGCGGACTGGCGCTCGGGCACGGCCCTCGGCCTGGCGGTCGCGTTCATCGTGTCGCGCTTTCCCGATCTCGCGCGACGCCATCCTGCCCGTTGCCGTCGCCGTCAATGCCATCCCGATCATCGCCTTCGCCCCGCTCGCCAACAACTGGTTCGGGATCCAGAGCCCGATGTCGAAGATGGCCGTCGCCGCGAGCCTCGTCTTCTTCCCGATCATGATCAACACCCTGCGCGGGCCTGACCCAGGTCGAGCCATCGGCGATCGAGCTGATGCGCTCGTACGCCGCCGGCGATGGGTCGGTCACCCGTCACCTCCGGATCCCGAACGCGCTCCCCTACTTCCTGACCGGTCTCAAGATCGCGACGACCCTGCGCGCTCATCGGCGCCGTGGTCGGCGAGTACTTCGGCGGGCTGACGGTCGCACTCGGGCGCGTGGTCGTCGGCAGCGCGAGCGCCCTGCGCTTCGACATCACCTGGGCCGCCATCGTGGTCGTGTCGCTGATGGGGATCGCGATGTACCTGGTGGTCCTGGCCATCGAGCAGGTGGTGATCCCCTGGCATCCGTCCGTGCGCGGCGAACGCGGCCGTCGTAGAATCCACCGATCGGAGGAATCGGCCGGTCACCCACCGGCCTCTCGAGGGTACACACATGAAGGCATCCCGCTACGCTCTCACGCTCGTCGCCAGTGGCGCATCTGCTGCTAGCGGCCTGCTCGCCGGCCGAGTCGCCGGCCGGATGACACCGGCCGAATCCGAAGCGCCCGGTGCATCGGCCGGCCGAATCGCAGACCGCCGCTGAGCCGGCCTCGGTTCGGCTCCAGCTGCAGTGGACGCCGCAGGCGCAGTTCGGCGGCTACTACGCGGCCGAGGAGCAGGGCTACTACGCCGATGAGAACCTGACGGTCGAGTTCCTGCCCGGCGGCGGCGACATCGTCCCGCAGCAGGCCGGCTCCGCTCCCGACGGGCCCGAGTTCACGATCGCCTGGGTTCCCAAGGTTCTCCAGGCGCGCGAGGCGGGATCCGATCTCGTGCAGATCGCGCAGGTCTTCCAGCGTGCCGCGACGCTCGCCGTCTCCTGGCGCGACGATGGCATCGAAGGGCCAGAGGACTGGGCCGGCAAGCGGATCGGCGCCTGGCCGTTCGGCAACGAGCTCGAGGTGATCGCGACAGCCACCCTGGCGGGCCTCGACGCAGGGTGAGGACTATACGCGGGTCGAACAGGACTTCGACATGAGCGAGCTGCTTGCCGCCTACGACGGGTGCGAGGCGTCCGACACCGACTGCGTCGATGTGGCCGAGGCCATGGTCTACAACGAGTACGCCCAGCTGCTCGAGACGACCAACCCCGAGACCGGCGAGCTGTTCACGCCGGATGACCTGAACGTGCTCAACTACAACGACCACGGGACCGCCATGCTCCAGGACGCCCTGTGGGCGCGGGAGTCGTGGCTTGCCGAGGAGGGCAACGAGGACGTCGCGATCCGATTCCTGCGAGCCTCGTTCCGGGGCTGGATCTACTGCCGCGAGAATCCCGATGACTGCGTCCAGTACTCGCTGGATCAGGGCAGCCTTGGGGCCAGGGGCACCTCAGCCTGGATGATGAACGAGGTCAACGCGCTGATCTGGCCGTCGCCCGACGGCATCGGTGTCCTCGACCAGGAAGCGTTCGCGCAGACGGTCGAGACGGCGACCGCCGGTGAGATCCTGACCGAGGAACCTGCCGAGGGCTCGTTCCGCGACCGACCTGACCGAGGCGGCGCTCGAGGGGCTCGAGGACGCGACCGGTGACGACTGGGAGAAGCCGGTCGTGGAGGTCACCCCGGGCGGCGAGTAGGCCGATCCGGTCATCCCGACCAACGACGCCCCTCTCCGCTTCGGCGGGGAGGGGCGTTCCGTTTGCCTGCCGAGCGCGCGCGCGTCAGTCCTCCCGGCGTCGGCCTCGAGGTCGTCGAGGTGCGGCGCGCTCCGTTGATGGCATCCGCGCGCTCGGCGCGTCGGACCAGCACCGGCAGCAGCGGCGGCACGACGAGGGTGGTGAGGATCGCCATCCCGACCACGACGGTGTAGATCTCCCCGTCGATCGCTCCCTGCGACAGCCCGAGGCCGGCGACCACGATGCCGACCTCGCCCCGCGGGACCATGCCCCAGCCGATCAGCGTCGCCCGCGCCGCGCCCTCGCGGATGGCGCCGAGGAAGGCGCCGACGAACTTCGTGGCGATCGCGAGCCCGGTGATGCCGAGCAGGAGCAGGACCGCCTCGAGATCGGCCAGGCCGGCGAGGTCGATCTGGGCACCGATGAACCCGAAGAAGAACGGCGTGAAGAAGGCGGCCACCGGCGCGACCTCCGATTCCAGCGCATGCCGTTCGCTCGACTCGCCCGACGACCATCCCGGCCAGGAAGGCGCCGATGATCGCCGCCAGGCCGATGTAGGACGCGAGCGCCGCCAGGCCGAGCATGACGATCATCCCCGGCAGGAACGGCGTCTCCGCGAACTCCGGATCGGTGAGCAGCGACCGGCGGCGGCGAAGGATGCGGGTGCCGCCGATGACGACGACGCCGATGAACGCGACGGCCACGGCCAGCAGCACCAGCACCGACTCGATGGTGAAGCTGTTGGCCGCGACGCCGGACGCGACCGACAGGATCATGATGGCCAGCACGTCGTCGATGACCGCGGCGCCGAGGATGATCCGGCCCGACCGCGTGTCCCAGCGCCCCGAGGTCGCGCAGCACGTTCGACGTGATGCCGACGCTGGTGGCGGTCAGGGCGGCGGCGAGGAAGATGGCCTGAGCCAGGTCGCCGCCGGCGAGCTCGGCGGCGAGGAATCCGCCGGCGAAGGGCAGGATGACGCCGAGTGCGCCGACCGCCAGCGCGGTGACGCCGACGCGCAACAGCTCATGGAGGCGGGTCTCGACGCCCACCTGGAACAGGAGCAGGACGACGCCGATCTCGGCGAAGAGCGGCGTCTCGGCGTTGACCTCGTAGACGCCGAGGACGGCGGGACCGACGACGACGCCGCCCAGGATCTCGCCGACGACCGGTCGGCTGGCCGATCCGCGGAAGATCTCGTTCCCGATCTTCGCCGCCAGGAGGATCGCGAAGAGCTGGAACAGGATCTCGGTCACGTGATCCATCGGCGCCTGCACCCGGTGGAATGCGCGGTCGGTGACGCCACACCCGCAGTCCCGAGCCGACTGCGCCGCCAGTTAGCGAGCGAGGCGGCCGGTATGATCGCGGTCACCGCCTCACAGGGGACCGATGGAGAGCCTCGGCCTGACGCTGCTGGTCGCGCTCGTCGCGGCCCTGGCTCTCGGCGCCGCGGCGCACCGGCTCGGCCTGCCGCCCGATGATCGGCTACATCGTCGCCGGGCTGGTCGTCGGCCCCGCGACGCCCGGGCCGACCGCGGACCGCGAGGAGGTGCTGGCACTCGCCGACATCGGCGTGGCGCTGCTGATGTTCAGCATCGGCCTGCAGTTCAGCCTGCACGAGATCCGATCGATCGGCGCACGGATCCTGCTCGGCACGCCGGTGCAGGTGGCGATCACCATGGCGCTCGGCACCGGCACCGGGCTGGCGCTGGGATGGGGCTGCCCGAGGCGCTGTTCATCGGCGCGGCGGTCTCGGTCTGCTCGACCGTGGTGCTGGTGAAGGTCGCCGGCGAGGCGGCGCTCCACACGACGCGCCTATGGCCGCGCCGCGCTGGGCGTCTCGATCGTCCAGGACGTGGTGACGATCGTGCTCGTCGTGGCGCTGACCGCCGTCGGTGGACGGGAGGAGACGACCGCACTGTCGGCAGGCCATCACCGTCGCGATCGCGCTCGGCTTCGTGACGGTCGTCGTCGTGGCAGGCTCGTGGGTGCTGCCGCGCCTGCTCGGGATCGTCGCCGGCCTGCGGTCGCGCGAGCTGTTCGTGATCAGCGTGGCCGTCATCTCCATCGGCACCGCCTTCGCCGCCAGCGCAGTCGGCGTCAGCGTGGCACTCGGAGCGTTCGTGGCCGGGCTCGCCCTGTCCGACTCGGACCTCACGGCCAGTGTGCTGGGCGAGATCGTGCCGCTGCGCGAGCTGTTCAGCACCTTCTTCTTCGTCTCGATCGGGATCCTGCTCGATCCCCTCGCGATCCTCGAGGCCTGGCCCGTGGTGGTTGCGCTGCTCCTGATCATCACGCTGGGCAAGGCCATTCCCGTCGCCGTCCTCGCCCGACTCGACGGGCAGCTGCCGTCGTCGGCGGCGCGCGCCGGCGCCCTGGTCGGGCAGAGTGGCGAGTTCAGCTTCGTGCTGGCGTCGGCCGGCCTGTCGCTCGCAGCGGTGCGACCGGACACGTTCAGCCTGGCGATGGGCGCGGTGGTCATCTCGATCGTCACCGCGCAGCCGCTCCTCGCCGGCGGCCGCTGGCTCGGTGATCGGCTCGACCGGCTGGCCGACAGGCTCACCGATGCCGAGGAGGACACCACTGCCGAAGGGCTGCGGCGCCACGCCGTCATCCTCGGCTACGGGCGGGTGGGGCGGTCGGTTGCCCGCGTCCTCGAGTCCCGCGGCTTCGCATGGGTGGCGGTCGACGGCGACTACGAGGTGGCCCGCGAGGGAACCCTGTCAGGCGGACGCGTGATCTACGGCGAGGCCGGCGCGCCGCCGGTGCTCGACCGTGCCCGAGTGGACCACTGCCACGCGGTCATCGTCGCCATCCCCGACGCGCTGGCCACCCGGCAGGCGGTGGCCTACGCGATGGCCCGCAACCCGCGGGTGGAGATCGTCGCCAGGGCACACTCCGAGGCTGAGGAGGCGGAGCTGCGCCGGCTCGGAGTGGCTCGGGTGGTCGTCGCGGAGCGGGAGGTCGGCAACCAGCTCGTGCGCCACGCCCTCCGACGATTCGGCGTCAGCGACCGCGAGGCGGCCGCCATCATGGAGTCACGCCGCCGGTCCTGATGTCGGCGTCCACGCCTCGCCGATCCGTCGCGCCAGCTCCTCGAGGCTGTCCACCACCAGGGCCGGCGTGACGTCGGGCGGCAGGCGCTGAATCACTCCCCACGGGCCACGCCGCAGCCAGACCGCACGCATGCCGGCCACGATCGCCGGAAGCACGTCGTTGTCGACACGATCGCCGATGTAGGCGACCGATCCCGGCTCCGGCGCGCCCGTCAGCTCGAGCATCCGCTCGAAGAACGCGGGATCCGGCTTCGCGACGCCCAGCGACTCGCTCATCTCCAGGACCTCGACATCGACACCGATGCCACGCAGCTCGTCGGCGCGCCTGGCCGGCTGGTTGGCCACGATCGCCAGGCGGTAGCCATCGGTCCGGAGGCTGTCGATCGCGCCGAGGGCATCCGGGTAGAGGTCGTCGGCCGAAAAGCCGCCGTAGCGAGCCTCGACGGCCGGCAGTCGCAGCTGCCAGTCGTCGGCGCCGAACATCGGGAACACTTCGGCGTGGTCGCCGCCGCGCGCGATGATGGCACCCAGCGCGGCGAGGAACGTCAGGCGCGGAACGCCGAGCTCGTCGGCCCATGTCGACCAGACCCGCGTCTCGTCGATCAGCGTCTCCCCGACGTCGAGCACCACCCACCGATCCGGTCACGGGCCGATCCTAGACCGAGCGGGCTGCTGTGTGGCCCTCGGGAGGGCCATCACGCCGGCGCGCCTCAGCGATTGGGCCGCGTGGAGCCTCCCAGGACCGAGCCCAGCAGGTCATCGAGGCCCTGCGACTGAGTGCGCGTCCCGGTTGCAGTGGAGCCGCCAGCCTGGCCGCCCAGGATGCCGCCGAGGAGGTCGTCCAGGCCGAACCCACCGCCGCCCTGTCGCTGCTTGCGACCGAGCATGTTCATGACGATCGGCGCGAGCAGGGAGAGCAACGGGCCGATGCTGCTCAGGTCGAGCCCGCTCTTCTTCGCGACCGCTTCCTCTGCAGCGGCGCGCCGGTCACCGAACGCGTGGTTCAGGATGCCGGTGCCGTCGGCGCGGCGGCCGCTGACATTGCCACCGAGGTAGTCGTCGAGCTCGTCGAGCAGCGAGCCGTCGTGATCCTCCTCCAGGGCGCGCTGCAGGCCGGGCCGTGCGTTCGGATCAGACGCCTCGGCCCCGAGCGCACCGAGCAGCACCGGCAGCGCGTCGTCGATCGCGGTTCGGGTTCGGTCGGGATCCGCGCCGATGCGCCCGCTGATCGTGCGGATGCGCTCGTCGGAGAGCTCCTGGTGAAGATCTGTCGAGCAGTGTGTTGTTCGTCGAGACCATCGGGTCCACCTCATGAGCTGGGTTGTCACGCAACCCACTCGCAAGACCGGTGCCGTCAGGCCTGCTTGACTCCTGCGACGAGCGCCTCGACCGTCTCCTTGGCGTTGCCGAACAGCATCTTCGTCTTCTCGTTGCTGAACAGCGGGTTCGGGATGCCGGCAAAGCCGGCACCGCGCCCACGCTTCGAGGACGACGATGTTCTGCGCGGCGTCGACGTTGAGGATCGGCATCCCGCTGATCGGCGAGCCCTCCTCGCGCGCGACCGGGTTGACGACGTCGTTGGCGCCGATGACGAGCGCGACGTCGGTATCGGCGAAGTCGTCGTTGATCTCGTCCATCTCCTTGAGCCGGTCGTACGGCACGTTCGCCTCGGCCAGCAGCACGTTCATGTGGCCCGGCATGCGACCCGCCACGGGGTGGATGGCGAACTGGACGTCGACGCCCTTGGCGACCAGCAGGTCCATCAGCTCGCGGACCGGGCCCTGTGCCTGCGCGACGGCCATGCCGTAGCCGGGCACGATGATCACGCGCTTGCCGTAGGCCATGAGCACGGCGGCATCCTCGGCGTTCGTCTCGCGCAGCTGCTCCTCGCCCTCCTCACCGGCCGCGACCGCGCCGCCGCCGGTGCCGAAGCCGGCGAACAGGACGTTGAACAGCGAGCGGTTCATCGCCTTGCACATCAGCTGGGTGAGGATGGCGCCGGACGCGCCGACCAGCGTGCCGGCGATCAGCAGCGCGTAGTTGCTGAGGACGAAGCCGGTGGCCGCCACGGCGATGCCGGTGTAGCTGTTGAGCAGCGAGACGACGACCGGCATGTCGGCGCCGCCGATCGGCATGACCAGCTGCACGCCGAGCACCAGCGCGAGCCCGACGAAGAGGAGGAAGAGCGGCGTCGACGGCTCGACCGCCGCCAGGTAGACGCCGATGGCGACGAGCGCCAGCGCGAGCGCCGCGGTCACCAGCTGCGAGCCGGGGTACTTCACCGGCCGCGCGGCGATGACCCCCTGGAGCTTGCCGAAGGCGACGATGGAGCCGGTCAGCGACACCGAGCCGATCACCGCGCCGAGCAGCGTGGCGATGATGAACGGCGAGCGGCAGCAGCTCACCGGGATGGAGCTCGACGTCGCGGGTGAACTCGACGACCGCGACGAGCGCCGCCGCGCCACCGCCGGCGCCGTTGAAGATGGCGACCATCTGCGGCATGGCGGTCATCGCCACGCGCTTCGCGCCGAGCCAGCCGGCCACGGAGCCGATGGCGCCACCGACGACGACGATCCACCAGTTGTCGAGCATGCCCTCGGTGGTGAAGAAGGTCCACGCCACGACGAGGGCCATGCCGGCGGCGCCGAGCAGGTTGCCGGTGCGTGCCGTCTTCGGGCTGGCGAGGAACTTCAGCGCCAGGATGAAGGTGACGCTGGCGACCAGCCAGACGAGGTAGGTGAGGATCTCGAGCGTGTCCATCTAGCGGCGGTCCCCGCCCCGGCCCTTGAACATCTCGAGCATCCGGTCGGTGACGGTGAAGCCGCCGACGACGTTGATCGTGCCGAGGATGACCGCCAGGAAGGCGAGGACGATGGCGATCGGCGTGTCGGCAGTGGCCGCCACGAGCATCGCCCCCACGACGATGACGCCGTGGACGGCGTTCGCGCCGCTCATGAGGGGGGTGTGGAGCATGGTCGGCACCTTCGACACGACCTCGTAGCCGACGAACGCGGCGAGCACGAGGATGAAGAGCGCCGACAGCAGCTCGAAGGCGGATAGCTCCATCGGTCAGGCGTCCTTCGTCTGTGGCTGGGCCGATGTCGCCGGCTCCGGTCGCATCGGTCGCGTGGCGGGGCTGTGCGCCGGCTCGACCTCGAGCCCGAGCGCCTTGGCGGTCGCCTCGTGGACGACCTTGCCGCCGTGCGTGATCGTCGCGCCCTTCGTGATCTCGTCGTCGAAGTTCAGCTCGACGTTGCCGTCGGCCATGAGGTGGTTGATCAGGGTCTGCAGGTTCTTCGCGTACATCTGGGTCGCGGAGCCGGGCATCGTGGCGGGCAGGTTGGTGATGCCCGACCAGCAGGACGCCGTGCTTGACGACCTCCCTGCCCGGCCTCGGTGCCCTCGACGTTGCCACCCATCTCGGCGGCCATGTCGACGATCACCGACCCCGGCTTCATCGACTTGAGCATCTCCTCGGTCACCAGCTTCGGGGCCGGGCGGCCGGGAATGAGCGCGGTGGTGATGATGAAGTCCGCTTCCTTCACGCGCTCGGCGATGAGCTCGGCCTGGCGGCGCTTGTAGTCGTCGCTCATCTCGCGGGCGTAGCCGCCGGCGGTCTCGGCCTGGGCCTTCTCCTCGTCGGTCATCTCGACCTCGATGAACGTGCCGCCCAGGCTCTCGACCTGCTCCTTCACGACCGGGCGCACGTCGGTGGCCTCGACCACCGCGCCGAGGCGTCGGGCCGTGCCGATCGCCATCAGGCCGGCGACGCCGGCACCCATGACGATGCCGCGCGCCGGGCGGATCGTGCCGGCGGCGGTGGTGAGCAGCGGGAAGAACTTCGGCAGCCGCTCCGCAGCGATCAGGACCGCCTTGTAGCCGCCGACCGTGGCCTGCGAGCTCAGCGTGTCCATCGACTGCGCCCGGGTGATGCGCGGGATGGCGTCCATGCTGATGGCGGTCACGCCGCGCCTGGCAAGCGTCTGCGCGTACTCCGGACGGGCCAGCGTGCCGAGGGTGCCGATGAGGATCGTGCCCTCGCGCAGCATCTCGATCTCCTCGTCGGAGGGCCGCCCGACGCGCAGGACCATGTCGGCCTGGCTGTACAGGGCGGCGGCGTCGGGGACGATGGTGGCCCCGGCCTCGCGGTACGCGTCGTCGAGATTGCCGGACGCCTCGCCGGCGCCGGACTGGACCAGCACCTCCACGCCGTCGCCAGCCAGCTGGCCGGCGATCTGGGGCGTGAGGGCGACGCGCGTCTCGCCTTCGGCGGTCTCGCGCGGAACGGCGATCTTCATCAGGGTCAGATTCTCTTCGGACGGGGCATTCACGAACGAACCGCCGCAGCTCTGATGCAGGCGCGTGGCGGTTCGGGAATCGAAGTGTAGCAGGACCGATGCGTTCCGGCCGCGTGGCCACAGAACGGACACGGCGCCGATTCGGGGTGGTTTGTCACCCGTGATCGGGCCACCCGGCAGTTCGTCGAAGCGAGGCATCCGCTAGGCTTTGGATGCCCGACCCCGGAGGAGCCTGCCCGCCCGATGTCCCTCGTCGTCGACTCGATCACCAAGCGTTTCGGAGACGTCGTCGCGCTCGACGGCGCGAGCTTCACCGTGGAGCCCGGACGGATCTTCGGGCTGCTCGGGCGCGAACGGCGCCGGCAAGACGACGACCATGCGGATCGTGCTCGACATCCTCCGCGCCGACACCGGCCGCGTCACCTGGCAGGGCACCGAGAACACCGAGCTGCCGCGACGCACCTGGGGCTACCTGCCCGAGGAGCGCGGCCTCTACCCGCGCATGAAGGTGGGGGAGCAGCTGCGCTTCTTCGCCGCCCTGTACGGCGTCCCCGAGGCCGACGCGCAGCGCGAGATCGTCGAATGGCTCGACCGGTTCCGGATCCCCGACTACCTCGACCGCAAGGTCGAGGAGCTGTCGAAGGGCAACCAGCAGAAGATCCAGTTCATCGCCGCCATCCTCCACGACCCCGACGTGCTGATCATGGACGAGCCCTTCACCGGCCTCGATCCGGTCAACGTGCGCCTCCTCAAGGAGGCCTTCCTGGAGATGCGCGAGCGCGGCAAGACGCTGATCTTCAGCACGCACCAGATGGAGACGGTCGAGGAGCTGTGCGAGTCGATCGCCATCGTCGACCGCGGCCGGGTCGTGATCAGCGGCGCGGTCCGCGACGTGAAGCGCAGCCATGCATCGCCAGGTCGTGCGGCTCGCCACCGACGGCGACGGTCGACGGCGCCGGCTGGCTCGGCGGAGCTGCCCGGCGTGACCGTGGTCGCCGCAGCGCGCCGACTACGTCGAGCTGCAGGTGCCGGCCGACCGCGATCCGGAGACGATCCTGCGCGCCGCGCTCGACCGCGGCGAGCGCGTGACCCGGTTCGAGATCGGCGACCCGAGCCTGGAGGAGGTCTTCATCGAGCACGTCGGTCGCCGGGCGGTCGACGAGGAGGAGGAGCACCTCGCCGCCACCGGAGCGGCGCGCCGACGGGCGCGGAGGGCGAGCCGTGAGCGGACCTCTTCCCGAACGCCCTGCACGTCGCCCGGCGCGAGTACCTCGTTCCGCGTCCGAGCGCGCACCTTCGTGATCACCACCGCTCATCCTGGCCGTCGTCGTCGCCGGCGTCGTCCTGCTGCCCACGGTCCTCGGCGCCTTCGGCGTCGGCGATCCGCCGAGGTCGCCGTGTACGTCGAGCCGACGACCTGGCCAGGATCCGTCGCCGATCCAGGTCGCGCTGTCGACGGCATCGACTGGCAGCGGCGTCGGCGACGACCCGCGCCGGACGCGAGGACGCAGCACCGCAGGTCGACCGGTCGAGGACGCCGAGGCGGCCGCGCGAGGACGTGCGCGACGAGGAGCTCGACGGGCTGCTCACGATCGCGCGCAACGAGGACGGCGACCTGGCGTTCGACTGTACCTGACCGATGCGGCGCCCGACGGACCAGACGCGGATCGCTCGTGCACGCCAGGCGGCCGACCGCAGCTCACCATCGCGGATCGGCTGGAGCGGGCCGGGCGTGCCGGAGGAGGACCAGGCGCGATCTTCGCCCCGGCGGACTTCGAGGTCGCCAGCGCCGCCGATCCGGACGACGCGCGCGACCGAGGAGGACTTCGGCGGCGCGATCCTGCTCGACCTACGTGCGTCGTGATCCTGACCTTCATGGCCATCCTCACCTACGGCAACTGGGTCGCCCAGAGCGTCGCCGAGGAGAAGTCCAACCGGGTCATGGAGCTGCTCATCACGGCCGCCACGCCGCGCCAGCTGCTCACCGGCAAGGTGCTCGGCACCGGCGCCGCCGGGCTGACGCAGTACCTGGTCATGATCGGTGGCGGTGGTCGTCGGCTTCCTGGTCGACGGGCCCGATCTCGCAGCGCGCTCGGCGTGGGCCAGTCGGGCGGCGCGTTCGACGCTGCTCGAGCATCGAGCCTGATCGTGGCTCGTCGCCTTCACCCTCTTCTTCGTGCTCGGCTTCGTGCTGTACGCCACGCCTGTACGCCGGCGCCGGCTCGCTCGTCAGCCGCATCGAGGACGTGCAGCAGGCGATCGGGACCGCTGATCTTCCTCGCCATGGCCGGCTACTTCGTGGCCTTCATCGCGATCGAACGTCCCGGATGCCGACCTGGGTCACAGGTCGCGTCTCTGATCCCGTTCTTCAGCCCGTACCTGCATGCCGGCCCGCATGCTGCTCTGCGCACCGTCGAGCCGTGGGAGGTCGGCCTGGCCCTGGTCCTGCTGGTCGTCTCGCTGGCGGTCTCGATCTGGTTCGCCGCGCGGATCTACAGCGCCGGCGTGCTGCTCTACGGCCAGCGCGTCGGCCTCCGCGCGGTGCTGCGGGCGACCCGCGTCGCCCGCTGACGGCTGACGCCTGCACGCGCTGACCATCCGCGGGCGACGCCGACTGGAGCTGCGAGCGCGGCGACATCACCCCGCACGCAGGTCGACGCCATCGGCAACGCGGCCAACGAGCGCGCTGCGCGGCGGTGGCGGCGTCGACGGCGCGATCCACCGCGCCGCGGGCCCGGGCTGCTGGACGGAGCTGCGCGAGCGCTACCCGGACGGCACGCCGACCGGCACGGCCGTGGCGACGAGCGGCCACGACCTGCCGGCGCGCTGGGTGCTCCATGCCGTCGGCCCGATCTGGCGCGGTGGCGACGACGGCGAGGCGGAGCTGCTGGCCGGGCGCGTATCGGTCCTGCCTGCGCCTGGCCGACGAGCTCGGGGCGCGCAGCGGTCGCCTTTCCGGCGATCAGCATGGGCATCTACGGCTACCCGGCCCGCGAGGCGCGCGGATCGCGGTCGACCACGGTCGTCGCGCACCTGCGAGGGCGACACGGGCATCGAGCTCGTCCGCTTCGTCCTGTTCAGCGACGAGACGCATCGACCTGTTCGCACGGCTGGCCGACTCGCGCTGAGTGCCGCGAGCGCAGCCGGCGAGCCGATCGCGGCGAGTACGATCATCGGCATGGAGGGCACTCCGAGCGACGGCCGCGATCAGACCCGTCGGCCTGACGAAGCACTACGGCGCGATCGAGGCGCTCACCGACCTGGACCTCGAGGTCCGGCGCGGCGAGATCTTCGGCTTCCTCGGGCCAAATGGCGCCGGCAAGTCGACGATGATTCGCACCCTGCTCGGCTTCCTCCACCCGACCAGCGGCCAGGCCAGCGTGCTCGGCATGGACATCGCGGACGAGTCGGTCGAGATCCGCCGGCTCGACCGGCTACCTGCCGGGCGGCGTGGCGCTGTACGACTCGCTCACCGGTGACCAGGCGCTCGACTACCTGACCGATCTGCAGGGACGGCCGCCGCAGCCGGCGCGCGGAGCTGTGCGAGCGCCTGCAGATGCCGGCACGCGGACCTGCGGCGCAAGGTGCGCGACTACTCGCGCGGCATGCGGCAGAAGCTGGGCGTCATCCAGGCGCCTCCAGCACGACCCGGAGCTGGCGATCCTGGACGAGCCGACCGAAGGGCTCGACCCGCTGATGCAGCACGCCTTCTACTCGATCCTGGACCGACCTGCGGGCCGAGGGCCGCACGATCTTCTTCTCGAGCCACGTCCTGTCGGAGGTGGAGCGCGTGTGCGACCGCGTCGGCGATCATCCGCGCACGGGCGGCTGATGGCCGTCCATGACGTGCGCGAGCTCCTCGCCCGCCGCCGCCGCACGCGTCACCGATCCGCTGGCGAGGCGCGGCACCGATCCTGAGTACGTCCCGGGCCTCGCCGACGTCGTCGTCGATGGCGATCGGCTCTTCGCCACGCTCGATGGGCGACGTCTCCGAGTTCGTGCGGGCCGTCGCGTCGCCGTCGCTGCGAGGACCTCACCATCGAGCCTGCCAGCCTCGAGGAGGCCTTCCTCGAGTACTACGCCGAGGAGACCGGCTCGAGGAACGCTCGCCGCTGTATCGGCCGGCTACGCTCGACCTGGCTGGAGCCGCGCACGCTGGGTCGATCGCTGACGATCGCCATCTTCGGCTGGGGCGTACTGATCCCGGTCGATCTACGTCGCTTCGCCGATGCGTTCAGCGACCTCGCCAACTCGGGCGCCATCCCCGAGCGAGCTGCTGAACTTCGGCTCGGGCTCCCTGTTCACCCTGCCCGGGCGCCATCACCCTCGGGACGCAGCACCCGCTGGCCATCGCCATGCTCAGCGTGTTCGCGGTCGGCGCCACCGCCACCGCCATTGCCGGCGAGCGCCAGCGCGGCACGCTGGAGGTGCTGCTCGCGACGGCCCATCTCGCGGCGTGACCATGTACCTCAGCGTCCTCCTCGCGTTGCTGCTGGTGGTGGCGGTCGTCTTGCTGGCCCTCTCGGCGGGTTCGTGGCCGGCGCGGCCGTGCAGGACGTCCTCGACGACCTCGCGCTCGAGCAGCTGCCGCTGGTCTGGCTGAACGGCTTCCTGCTGTGGGGCGCGTTCGCGACGTTCGGACTGGCCGCATCGGTCAGCTTCGACCGACCCGGGCCGGCCATCGGCATCACCCTGGCGTACCTGCTGGCGAACTACTTCTTCGAGATCCTTGGCTCCCTGTGGCGCGAGGCCGATTGGACGCAGGAGTACTCGCTCTTCCACCACTTCCAGCCGACCGAGATCCTCGAGGGTGCAGATCGACCCGATCGACCTCGTGATCTGCGGCATCGCGCTCGTGGTGCCGCTGGTGTACGCGCTGATCGTGTTCCCCCGCCGCGACCTCCCGGCCCCGGCCTGATTTTCAGCCCTCGAGGGCGTACGCGACCGCCTCCTCAGCCGTCAGCGCCTCACCCGCCGCCCACGCGCCGGCCTGTTCGGGATCGTTGCGCAGCGGTTCCGGGTCGAAGCCGACCACGCTACGGTTCCAGCGGTTCAGCCCGGTGCCGGTGGTCCGCTCGAGGGCGTCGACCGCGCCTGACAGGCGCGCGGACCGCTCCAGGTCGCCGACCTGGAAGGCAAGGACCGCGTAGGCGTCGAGGACGAGCGCATAGCCCGTGACGTCCTGCGCCTCCGCGAAGATGCGGAGCGCCTCCTTGAGCCGCGCTCGAGCCTCCTCGACGTACGCCGGACGCGGGCCGTCGCGGTAGATCTCCGCCAGGGCGCCGAGGCCCAGCGTGTAGGTTGCCCAGCCCAGGTTGAAGCGATCGTCGATGGAGTCGAAGACCTCGTACGCCCGCAGCCCGTGCACGCGCGCCTGGTCGATGTCCCTCGCTCCCCAGGCGACGTTGGCCAGGGCCCACTGCGCACCTGCCGATACCCGGAGCGTCGCCGAGCTCCTCGTAGATCGCGAGCGCAGCGGTGACATGGCCGGTCGCCATGGTCAGGGCCGAGGGGACTGCAGGTCGATGATCGCCCACGTGAAGGAGATGCCGTACTCCGCCTCGGCCAGGCCAAGCCGATCCCCGAGCTCGCGGCGGAGAGCGATCTCCTCCTCGTACAGCGCCCGCGATCGAGCCGCGTCGGCCTGCCAGTAGGCGAGCCCGGCGCCGGCCGACAGCGCATCGGCACGCTGCTTCGGGTGGTCCGCGGCGTGCGGTATCGCCAGCGCCTGGGTCACGCGCTCGAGGCCCTCGGCCAGGTAGCCACGCATCTGCCAGAACCGCCACAGCGACGCCGAGGTGCGGAGGCCGACCTCGGCCGCACCGACCTCCGATGCCCATACGAGCGCCGCGCGGAGGTTGTCGTGCTCCTCCTCGAGCCGGTCGAGCCACGAGCGCTTGCGCGAGCCCATGATCTCGCCCGCCGATTCTTCGGCCAGCTCCCGGAACAGGTGAGCGTGACGGTCGCGGAGCCGATCCCAGCTTCCCTCCGCCACGGCCCGCTCCATGGCGAACTCGCGAATCGTCTCGAGCATCGAGAAGCGCGGCTCCCCGCCGACGCCCTCCTCCTGGCGCACGAGGCTGTGCTCGACCAGGGAGGTGATCGCGTCGACCGGATCGCCCTCGACCTCCTCGGCACACACGCGCTCGATGGCGGCCAGGGAGGCACCGCCCACGAAGACCGACAGGCACGCGAACATGGCGCGATCTGCGGCGTCGAGCATATCGTGACTCCAGTCGATCGCCCCGCGCAGGGTCTGCTGCCGAGCGGGGAGGTCGCGGCCGCCGCCCTCGAGCAGCCCGAGCCGCCGCTCGAGGCGCGACAGCATCGCCTGCGGCGTGAAGATCCGGATCCGCGCAGCCGCCAGCTCGATCGCCAGCGGCAGCCCGTCGAGGCGGACGCAGATCTCCGCCACCGCGGGGGCGTTCTCGTTGGTCACCTCGAAGCTCGGCTTGACCGATCGCGCGCGCTCGATGAAGAGGGCAACGGCCTCGTACTGCGAGAGGCTATCGAGGGGCGGGAGATGTGCGGGATCCGGCAGGCCGAGCGGTGGAACCGGGTACTCCTGCTCGCCGGAGATGCGCAGGGCGCTGCGGCTGCTCGCCAGCACGGTGAGGTTCGGCGCCGCCGCCAGCAGGTCCGAGACCGCGGGACGCGGCGGAGATGACCTGCTCGAAGTTGTCGAGGACGAGGAGCATCCTGCGATCCGCGACGTGCTCCGCCAGCCGCTCGGCAGCGCTGCGACCGGCCCGATCGGCGAGGCCAAGCTGTTGGGCGATCGTCGCGGTGACGAGCTCGGGCTCGGTGATCGGCGCGAGCTCGATGAAGAACACGCCGTCGGGATGGTCGTCCAGCGACCGGGCCGCAACCTGGAGGCTGAGCCGCGTCTTGCCGGTGCCGCCCGGGCCGGTGAGGGTCAGCAGCCGGCTGCGCCCCAGCAGGTCGATCACCTCGCCGATCTCTCGCTCGCGTCCGAGGAAGGTCGTCAGCCGCGTCGGCAGGTTGTTCGGGGTCATCCCCGCCGTGACGATCGCCGGGAACGTGTCCTGGAGCCCACCGATCACCAGCTGCCACAGGTGCTCCGGCTGATCGAGGTCCTTCAGCTGGTGCGCACCCAGGTCGCGCAGCGACACGCCATCGGGCAACGCTCCCTCGACGAGCGCCCGCGTCGCACCAGAAAGGAGGACCTGCCCGCCATGGGCGACGCTGGCCACCCGGCTGGCGCGGTGGACGTCGAGGCCGGCGTAGGTCCCGGCCGTGAAGTTCGCCTCCCCGGTGTGCACCCCCATCCGCACCCGGACCTCGGTGCCCAGCTCCCACGGCTCCGCCGCCAGCGCACGCTGCGCATCGACGGCCGCGGTCACCGCGTGCGGCGCCCCAGGGAACACGACGAAGAAGGAGTCGCCTTCCGTCCCTGCCTCGACGCCACCTGCGGCCTCGAAGGCGGCTCGCAGCAGCTCTCGATGGCGCTCGAGGATCGCCGGCCACGCCTCGGCGTGCTCCGTCGCGAGACGCGTCGACCCCTCGATGTCGCTGAACAGGAAGGTGACCGTACCGGTCGGGAGATCGGGCATCTGCGGTCCCGAGTCTGCGGCCGAGGGTCCGGCCAGCGCAAGCGACAACTGGCCGGTAGGCTGCGCTGATGCCGTCCGTCCCCCGAGTGCTGGCCAATCGACCGGTGCTCGCCGCCGTCCTCGGTGCGCTGACGATCGCCTTCTCGGCGATCTTCGTGCGGCTGGCCGACGTCACACCCGTCACGGCTGCCTTCTTCCGGTGCGCCTACGCCCTGCCGCCCCTGGCGGTCCTCGCCTGGTCCGAGCGGCGCCGCTACGGCCCTCGCGCGGCGGGCCAGGCACGCCTGGCGTGGATCGCCGGGGCCTTCTTCGCGGCGGACCTCGTCCTCTGGCACTACGCCATCGAGCAGGTCGGCGCGGGACTGGCGACGGTGCTCGGTAACACCCAGGTCGTGTTCGTGCCGATCGCGGCGTGGCTCATCCTCAAGGAGCGTCCGGGCACACGCGTCGCGATCTCGGTGCCGATCGTCCTCCTCGGCGTGATTCTGATCTCCGGTGTGCTCGGCGGGAATGCGTACGGACAGGACCCGGTGCTCGGCGTCGTGTTCGGGATCGGCACCGGCATCGCCTACGCGGGATTCCTGCTCGTCCAGCGTCGCGCCAACGCCGATCACCGCCGACCGGCCGGGCCCCTGTTCGATGCGACGATGTCGGCCGCGGTCTGCTCGCTCCTCATCGGTCTGCCGCTCGGGACGCTCGACCTGGTCCCCAGCTGGCCGGCACACGGCTGGCTGCTGCTGCTCGCGCTCGGCGTGCAGGTCGTCGGCTGGCTGTTGATCAGCATCAGCCTGCCACGCCTGCCCGCGGCGATCACGTCCGTGGTGCTCACCCTCCAGCCGGTCGGCTCGGTGCTGCTCGGGATCTGGCTGCTGGGCGAGTCGCCGTCGGGAGGGCAGCTGCTCGGCGTCGCCCTCGTCCTGGTCGGGCTGCTGGTCACCACCCTGCGCGTCCGTCCGCGACAATGGCGCCGGGCGCAGCCCCAGGTCGGCTGATCAGTCGGGCAGGGTCGCCGGCAGGCTGATCACGAAGCAGGTGCTGCCGGGTTCCGAGACCACCTCGATCCGGCCACCGTGGCGAGCGATCACGTTGTGCGAGATATGCAGGCCGAGGCCGGTGCCCTTGCCGGGCGGCTTCGTCGTGTAGAACGGCTCGAACAGCCGTGCCCGGACGTCCTCCGGGATGCCGGACCCGGTGTCGCAGACCGTGACGCGCACCCCGTCGCCGTCCGGATCGCCCTCTGCGCGCAACGTGAGCGTTCCCTGTCCCTCCATCGCGTCGATGGCGTTGTCGACCAGGTTCGTCCACACCTGGTTGAGCTCGGATCCGAACGCATCGATCTCGGGCAGGTCCTCGTCGAACTCGCGCACGACCTCCACGCCGTCTCGGAGCCGGTGCCGCAGGATCACCAGCGTCTGCTCGAGCCCGGTGCGCACGTCGACGCGCTGCACCGGGGCCTGGTCGAGATACGCGTAGCCCTTCACCGCACCGACGATCTCGCTGATCCGACCGACGGCCATCCGCAGCTCCCCGACCAGCAGGTGGACCGATGCGTCCGCCGCCAGCCAGGGGAACACCTCCGCCGGCAGCTCCTCCAGCGCCGGCACGGTCCACCCCGCGTCGACCAGGGCGCTGGCGGCCTCGTCATCGCCGGTCAGGCGAGCAACCTCGTCGATGCGGTCCGCCCGGTCGAGCGTCGATCGCGGAGGAGACGCGTCGGCCGGTGGCCGGGGAGGGGGCGTCGGGTGGGGGTGCGCCTCGGCACTCGCCACCGCGGCCGCGAGGCCGTCGATCGCCCGCATGGCTGCCGCGGCCGGGTTGTTCAGCTCGTGAGCGAGACCGGCCGCCAACGTGCCGAGACCCGCCAGCTTCTCCCGCTCGCGCAACAACGACTCCATGCCCCGGAGCCGGCTGACCGCCGTCCGGATCACGGCCAGTGCGACGTCCGGACCCGCGCCGAGCAGCTCGCGCACGGCCGCCACCGGGATGCGCAGCACCTCGGCCTGCTCGGTCGCGGTGACCGATGCCAGGCGGCGCCCGCCCTCGAGGGCGGCAAGCTCGCCCTGCAGCGCGCCGGGACCCACGTGCGCGACCGGGATGTCGCTGCTGCCGGACCGCTTCGTGACGTCCATCTCCCCGGACAGCACGACGTACAGGGAATCCGCCTGGTCACCCTCACGGATCAATGGCGTGCCGGCCGCAAGGTCGACGATCTCGGCCATGTCGACCAGACGGAGCAGCAGGGCGTCGTCGAGGCCCCCGAACAGCGGCGTGGCACGCAGCCGCTCGAGGATGGCGTCGCGATCCAGGTGCTGGTGGCCGGCGTCGCTCACAGCTGGGCGAGGAACTGGTGGACGAACTGGACCGCCATCGCTCCCTCGCCGACGGCGCTCGCAATTCGCTTCACCGATCGATGGCGCACGTCGCCCGCGGCGAACACTCCGGGCATGCTCGATTCCAGGAGATAGGGATCGCGGTCGAGATTCCAGCCGAGCTCAGCGCTGATGTCGGGGCCGGTGAGGATGAAGCCGCGATCGTCGCGGGCGAGCACGCCGTCGAGCCAGCCGGTCCTCGGCTGCTGCCCGATGAACACGAACGCGGCCGCGATCGGGAGCTCGAAGTCGCCATCCGGCGAGGAGAACGTGGCGCCCTCCAGGTGCTCATCTCCGCGGAAGGAGCGCGACTCGCACCGGACGTGGACCTCCACCTTCTCGAGTGCTCGAAGCTGCTCGACCAGGTAGGCGCTCATCGTGGCCTCGATGTCCTCGCCACGGACCACGAGGTGCACGCTGCTCGCGAAGCGGGCCAGGTGGACCGCGGCCTGGCCGGCCGAGTTGCCGCCGCCGATGACGGCCACCGGGTCGTCGCGGTACAGGACGGCTTCGGTCGTCGCCGCGCCGTAGTACACGCCGCGCCCGGCCAGCTCGGCCGCTCCCGGCACCTCGAGCTGACGATACTCGACGCCGCTGGCGATGACGACCGCCTGACAGCTGATCTGGTCCTCCTCGTCCAGGACGACGACCCGGTACGGATCCTCGCGGCGGAGGGTGGCGGCCTCCTCCGACGAGAGGAACTCGGTCCCGAGCCGGCGCGCCTGCACCACGGCCCGTCGAGCGAGGTCACTGCCGGTCAGGCCGGACGGAAACCCGAGGTAGTTCTCGATGCGGCTCGTGGTGCCGGCCTGTCCACCCGGGGCGTCACGCTCGATGAGCAGGGTCTTCAGGCCCTCACTCGATCCATACACCGCCGCCGCCAGTCCGGCCGGGCCTGCGCCGACGATGACGAGGTCGTAGAACGGAAGGGTCGGGCGTGTCGCCAGCCCAAGCGCCGAGGCCAGCTCGCGGTTGGTCGGGTCGCGGAGGATGCGGCCGTCCTCGAAGAGGACCATCGGCACACCGGAGTCGACCGCGTCGTCGAGCGTGGCGGCCAGGCGCCGCCCCTCGTCATCCGACTCCGGGTCGTGCCAGAGATACGGAATCTGGTTGCGGGTCAGGAAGTCGCGGATGTCGTGGCCCCGCGGCGCCCAGCGACCGCTGAGCAGGCGCAACCCCTCGAACGGCGGACGATAGGATGCGGTCCAGTCGCCGAGCAGGTCGTCGAGGATCGGGTACAGCCGCTCCTGCGGCGGGTCCCACGGCTTCAGCACGTACTGGTCGAGGCGGATGTCGTTGATGGCCTGGATGGCCGCCTCGGTATCGGCGTAGGCGGTGAGCAGGATTCGCTTGGCGTCCGACTGAAGCTCGAGTGCCTCGCGCAGAAACTCGATCCCGGTCATCTCGGGCATGCGCTGGTCGACCACGAACAGCGCCATCGGGTCACCCCGTCGCGTCAACTCTCGGGTCGCGTCCAGCGCCTCGGCACCGGACCCGGCGGCGAGCACCCGGAAGCGGTTCCCGTACTGCGCGCGCAGGTCGCGCTCGATCGAACGGAGGACCTGGGCATCGTCGTCAACCGCCAGGATCGCCGGCTTGGCCGCCATGCCGCCGAGTGTAGCGTCGCCTGCGCTACCCTCTCCGCCCATGCCGTGGACCATCGACGTCTTCCATCGCCTCCCGAGCGACCGGAAGACCTTCTGACCGATGCTGCTCACCGGCACCGGCCGCCTGGCACCCGCCGCGCGGTCGCCGTGGGCCATCCGGGTCGAGGCCGGACGCATCGCCTGGGTCGGCGACCCGGCTGACGCGAGCGACGACGATCGCGTCGACGTCGGCGGCGCACTCGTCACGCCGGGACTGGTGGACAGCCACACGCATCCGGTGTTCGCCGGCGAGCGGGCAGACGAGGCCGCCGCCCGGCTGGATGGAACCCCGTACTCGGAGGGCGGCATCCTGCGCACGATGCGGGCGACCCGCGCTGCCGACGACGAAACGCTCGAGGCCCTGGTCGAGGGGCGGCTGTCCGCCGCGCTGGCCTCGGGCACGACGACGGTCGAGTGCAAGTCGGGCTACGGCCTGTCGCTGGAGGAGGAGCTCCGACACCTGCGCCTACTCCGCAGGGTCGCGGTGCGCCTGCCGATCCGGGTGATCATCACCTTCCTCGGCGCGCACGCCGTCCCGCCGGAGGCCGCTTCGATGGCCGATCACGCCGGCGGCTGTGGCCGACGAGATGATCCCGGCGGTGGCCGCAGAGGATCTCGCCGACTTCGTCGACGTCTTCGCCGATGCGGGCTTCTTCGACCTCGACGCCACCGAGCGCATCGCACGGGCCGCCAGCGCGGCGGGCCTCGGCGTGCGCATCCACGCCGAGCAGCTGGCCCGGACCGGCGCGGCCGAGCTCGGCGCGCGGCTGGGTGCCGCCTCGGTCGACCACCTCGAGCAGCTCGACGACGCCGGCGTCGCGGTCCTCGCGGCATCCGGCACGGTCGCCACGCTTCTGCCCGGACCGGCCATCGTGCTGCGCGACCGCATGCCCCCGGCGCGCGCGCTCCTGGACGCCGGCGCGACGGTCGCGCTGGCCAGCGACGCCAACGCGGGGACCTTCGGCGCGTTTGGCGCGATGCCGCTGGTGGTCGGGCTGGGTGCCACGGTGCTGGGCATGTCCGTGGCCGAGGCACTGGCAGCGGCCACCGCGGGAGGCGGCGCCGCGCTTCGAATCCTTGGCCTCGGGCGCCTGGAGCCGGGCGCGCCGGCCGACCTGGTGGCCTGGGACATCGACCACGAAGGAGCCTTCGCCCTCCGCCTGGGAGCGGTGCGACCGCTCCGCACGTGGATCGGCGGGGCGGAGGTCCGTCCGGCGTGAGCCCGCGTGCCACACTGCGCGGCATGGATCGATTCGACCTGGTCGTCGTCGGCGCCGGTGCGGCCGGCGAGGCGGCCGCGCAGTACGCCCTCGCGCGGGACGCGTCCGTGGCGGTCATCGACCGCGGGCTGTTCGGCGGGTCGTGCCCCTTCTTCGCCTGCATGCCATCGAAGTCGCTGCTGCATGCCGCGGCGGTCCACCACGCCGGGGGCGACTACCCCTGGCCGAAGGCGTCCGACTTCCGCGACTACATGATCAATCGCATCGGCACCGATACGCCGGACGACTCGGGCCACGTCCGGTCACTCGAGGAGGCCGGTGCGACCGTGATCCGTGGATCGGCGGTCTCTTGCCGGACCGCACCAGGTCCGCGTCGGCGATGAGCTCCTCGCCACCGACGCGGTGGTGCTGGCCATCGGGTCGGTCAGCCGCGTCCCCCATGACCTGCCCGGCCTCGAAGAGGCGCAGCCGTGGACCAATGTCCAGGGCACCGGCACTCGCGACCTTCCGAAATCGCTCGTGATCCTCGGTGCCGGACCGACGGGTGTCGAGCTGGCGCAGGTGTACGCCCGCTACGGCGTGCCGGTCACGCTCGTCCATCCCCGCGATCGGGTCCACGACCGGGAGCATCGGCGCTCGTCGGAGGTGCTCGGTGCGGCGCTGGAGGCCGATGGCGTTCGGCTGCGGCTCGGCTGCCGCGCCGTTCGGGTCGAGGCCGCGCCGCGTGGCGGGCCGCATCGCATCGAGCTGAGCACCGGCGACACGGTCGAGGGCCACGAGATCCTGCTCGCCATCGGCCGTGACCTGCCACTCGATGGCCTCGGGCTGGACACGATCGGCGTCACGCCGAGGAACGGGCGGCTTGAGCCCGACGAGCGGCTGCGCATCGCGGACGACGTGTACGTTGCCGGCGACGTGGCCGGGCCCGAGCTCCACACCCACCTCGGGCACTACACCGGCGAGGCAGCGGCACGAATCGCGCTGGGTGACGACGACTACCGGCCGGCCCTCGACGCCATTCCGCGCTCGACCTACACGACCCCGGAAGTGGCCTCGGTCGGCCTGTTGCTCGAGCAGGCGAACGAGCGCGGCATCGATGCCGCGGAGTACACCGTCGACATCGGCACCTCGGCGAAGGGCTACGTCACCGAATCCGGGGGGCACTGCACCATCGTCGTGGACCGGCGGGAGCGGGTACTGGTCGGTGCGTTTCTGGCCGGGCTCGGCGTGTCGGAGACCATCCACGAATGCGTCCTCGCCATCCGCGCCAGGGTGCCGCTCGCGATCCTGGCCGATACGATCCACGCCTTCCCCACCGTGGCGCGGGTCCTCGGCACCGCCTTCATCGACGCGGACCGGGACCTGCGCTGATCGTCTTGCCGCCGGGCTCAGATCTCGGCCTGGTCCTGGAAGATGTCCTCGATTGACAGTCCGAACAGCCGCGCCAGTCTGAACGCCAACGGCAGGCTGGGGTCGTACTTGCCGGTTTCGATTGCGTTGACGGTCTGCCGTGAGACCTCCAGCGCCAGCGCCAGGTCAGCCTGGGTCCAGTCGCGCGCGGCGCGCAGCACCTTGAGCCGGTTCTTCATCGGTAGCGCAGCAAGCCGGCGACGCATCCGACCAGGTAGACCAGCCCCATGAACACCACCAGGTGGGCGATCTCGGCCTCGAAGCCGACCAGCTCGTGCCGGGCGAACAGCGACCAGGCCGAGCCACCGACCAGACCGGCCCCGAGCGACCAGGCCATCGCCTGGAGCTGGATCGTGCGCTGCAGTTCGTCCATCGACTGCAGGTAGCGTTTGTTGGCGAATAGCATGCCGATGCCGACCAGCACGCTGAAGGCGATCGCGATCAGCGTCGGCGCGGGCTCTTGGTCCCAAAGGATCTCCGGCCCGAAGGCGGCCAGGGCGAGGCTCGCGACCCAGCCCGCGGTCCAGGCGGCCAGGCCCACGGTGCCGCGGACTATCCGCGAAGGATAAGGATGTGTGGGCACCATGTCTATGCTCCTTGTCATTATGTAAAGGTGACGCGACACCATTCTGGCACTGCCCGATCTGCAATGTCAAGGACCATTGACACGAGCGTACGCTGCTGGCTATCCGCCGGGTTCGGCCGATCTGGACGGCCACTCACTCCTCGCGTAGCGCGCGGGAGTAGGATCGATGTCCATGAGCGACTTCATCGGTGAGACGACGAGCGTCCTGCGGCGAACCCCGGAGCTGCTCCGTGCCCTCCTCGTCGGCCTGCCAGACGAGTGGACCGAGACGACCGATGTCCCCGACAACGGCTGGCGGCCGAGGGACGTCGTCGGCCACCTGATCACCGGCGAGCTCACCGACTGGATCGAACGCACCCAGCGCATCCTCGAGCACGGCACGGCCGTGCCGTTCGACCGGTTCGACCGTTTCGCGCACGAAGAGCGCGACACCGATGCGACCTTGGACGAGCTCGTGGAACGCTTCGCCGCTCTGAGGGCCGAGAACCTGGCGCGGCTGGACTGAGCTGGTGACTGATGCCGACCTCGACCGACGCGGCATGCACCCCAGCCTCGGAGAGGTGACCCTGCGCGAGCTCCTCGCGACGTGGGCGGTCCACGATCTCGACCACGTCTCGCAGATCTTCGCCGGCATGGCCGGCAGCCACGACGGAGCGGTCGGTCCCTGGAAGGCCTACCTCGGCATCCTGCTGCGGCGCGACGATCCGGCGGCCGTCGCCGGCTGACCGGCACTCAGCGGCTCGTCGAACACGGCGTTCGCGTCTGGGGCCGCGGGACGTAGGCTCCGCGCGTGACCGAGACGCTCTTGCTGGCAGCGCTGTTCTTCGCGGCCGCGCTCCTCTACTCGAGTGTCGGGCACGCCGGCGCCTCCGCCTATCTGGCCGCGATGGCGCTGGTGGGTCTTCCGCCGGACGTCATGCGCCCGACTGCGCTCGTGCTGAACCTGTTCGTGGCCGGGATCGTCGTCGTCCGCTTCACGCGCGCCGGTCACCTTCCGTGGCGCGAGCTGCTGCCGCTGGTCCTCGGCTCCATCCCGGCGGCGTTCATCGGGGGCGGGATCGAGCTGCCGGGCGAGATCTACCGTCCGCTCGTCGCGATCGTGCTTCTGGCCGGCGCGTGGCGCCTCGCGACCGCGCCACCGGCCGGCGAGGACGTCCCGGCCGGCGTGCCGCTGCTGCCCGGCATCCTGGCCGGCGCGGCCGATCGGCCTCGCTGGCGCGGCCTCGACCGGGACGGGCGGGGGCATCTTCCTGACACCGCTGCTGGTCCTCGCCGGTTGGGCTGCGCGACACCGCGATGCGGCCGGTCCTGTCCGGGCGCGTTCATCCTCGCCAACTCCCTGGCCGGCCTCGCCGGCCTGGCCATGGCGGGGGCGTCACCTTGCCGACTCGGCGCCTCCCGGGTCTGGATCGTCGGCGCCGTCGTCGCCGGTTCGGACTCACGGCTCCGTCGGCTCGGTGCGGCTCGCTGCCAGCGTCCTGGTGACTGCGTCGCGCGCTCGGCCGTCGTGCTGGTGATCGCCGCCGGCCAAGCTGGTCTTCTTCCCCTGAGCGCGGCGTAGGATGGGGCCGATGACCGCCACCCACGAGCGATCGGCATCGGCTCACGGCAGTCCGGCGCTGCGGCTGGTCGGCGCCGAGACCCATGTCCCACTGGTGACGGGCGGCACGACGCGGTACCTGAACCTCGACTATGCGGCCTCCGCCCCGGCGCTCCAGGCCGTGCACGACGCAGTCGAGGAGCTTCTCGGCTGGTACTCGTCGGTCCATCGCGGGGCGGGGTTCAAGTCGCGCGCATCAACGGCGGCGTACGAGGGTGCGCGCGAGTCGATCGCCCGGTTCGTGAACGCTCGCCCGGACGACGCGGTGATCATCACGCGCAACACGACCGACTCGATCAACCTGCTGTCCGGCACGCTCCCCGAGGGCACCCACGTGGTCTGCTTCGCCGGCGAGCACCACGCCAACCTCCTGCCGTGGAAGCGGATCGGCGTGCGATACCTGCCCGTCCCCGAGACGCCGGCCGAGATGCTCGAGGTCCTCGCCGCAACGTTGCGCGACCTGCCGCATTGCGACGACCCACACCTCGTGGCGGTGACGGGTGCGAGCAATGTGACCGGCGAGATCTGGCCGGTGGCGGACATCGCCAGGGTGGCGCACGACCACGGCGCACGGCTGTTGGTGGACGCCGCACAGCTGGCACCGCACGCGCCGATCGACATGGCGCGCGACGGCATCGACTACCTCGCCCTGTCGGGCCACAAGCTGTACGCACCGTATGGCGCCGGCGCGCTCATCGGCCAGAGGGACTGGCTCAGCGCCGGCGACCCGTTCCTGCGTGGCGGCGGCGCCGTCAAGATCGTGACGCTCGACGACACCGTGTGGGCCGAGCTGCCCGACCGTCAGGAGGCCGGGTCACCCAACGTGATCGGGGCCGTCGCTCTCGGCGTGGCGTGTGACACGCTCGCATCGGTCGGGATGGAGCGCATCGCGGCCGAGGAGCAGGATCTGCTGACACATGCCCGAGCGCTGCTTGGCACGCTCCCCGAATTCGAGCATTACCGCGTCTGGCCCGCGGAGCACCCTCGCGTCGGTCTGCTGACCTTCAACCTGCGCGGGGTCCAGTACGACCTGCTGGCCGCCATCCTGTCCGCCGAGTACGGGATCGGCATCCGGCACGGCTGCTTCTGCGCCCACCCGTTGATGATGCGACTCCTCCACGTCGACGACGGGGAGGCGCATCGGCTGATCGACGAGTCACGCGCCGGCCACCACGAGCGCCTGCCGGGCGCCGCCCGGATGAGCCTGGGCCTCGGCTCGACCCGGGCCGACGTCGTCGCCTTCGCCGATGCCCTGCGGACGATCGCGGCCGACGGCCCGCACTGGACCTACGCCGTCGCCGACGAGACCGATGAGTACGAGCCGAACCCGGATCCGCGGCCACTGCCCTCGATGGCGGCTCGGATGGTCGAGCACCCGCACGGGCACGGCGAGTCCGCCTGATCCTGTCCGGACGCCGACTGGGCCCTGCAGGGGTGTGTCGGCTACCGTATGGATTGACATGAAGCCGATGCCGCGCCCGCCGAGCATTCCCGCTCGGCTCGTGTTCTGGGGGCTGGCCGCGGCATCGCTCCTCGTCAGCCACGACGCCGTCTGGAGACTCCAGGTCGGGGCCGGCAAAGCCTTGGCCGATGCGTTGCGGCATGCGGGGCACGACTACTGGGGCCCGGTCAGCGTCGGGATCGCCGCCGCCGTCGCCCTGGTCGCATTCGTCACGCTGGTCCGGCTGGCCCAGCTGGCCCATCGCGCCGATGAGCTGAACGCTTCCGGCCCGTCGCTCGCTCATTCGCCGTTCCTGCGCCGGGCAGCCACTTCCTGGCTGCGTCTCGGCGTCGTGGTGGCGATCGGCTTCATCGTCCAGGAGAACCTGGAACACGCCCTCAGCCACGGTCATGTCCCGGGCATTGGCGCGCTGGTCGGACCCGAATACCCGCTGGCGCTGCCGGTGATCGCCGCCATCACGCTGCTGGCAGCGATCGTCGCGACGGCCGCGATGACCGCCGAGCAGGTGCTCCTCGCCAGGATCGCGCCCACAGGGCCCGGCTTGCGCCCTCCGCGACGGCTGCGCCGACACCCGGCGGACCTCGTCGTCTCCTCCGGCGCGGCACCGTCCCGCGCCAACGCCGGGCGCGCACCTCCGTCACTTCTCGTGTACCTCTGACGACTCCCGGCGCCGTCGGCGCCGGTCACGACACAGGGAGTTCCCCATGGCAACACGAACGGGACGGGCTGCCGTCCTGGGCGTGGCACTGACGCTGCTCGCCGGCGTCGGCACCGCGCTCGCGCACGAATCCAGGGAGATCGGCGACTACACCTTCGTCGTTGGCTTCCTCGACGAGCCGGTCTACGCCGGGCAGGAGAGTGGCCTCGACCTGCGCATCAGCGCCGGCGAGGAGCCGGTCGAGGGCGCCGAGGAGACGCTCCAGGCGGAGGTCATCTTCGGCGACGACACGCGGGCCCTCGAGCTCTCACCGAGCTTCGGTGAGCCGGGTGCATACCGATCGGTGTTCTTCCCGACCGCTGCCGGGTCGTATACGTTCCGGGTGTTCGGCGAGCTCGACGGCACGCCGATCGACGAGTCGTTCACGGCCGGGCCCGACACATTCGGCGAGGTGCAGGACACGGCCGGCGGCCAGTTCCCCGTCGTGTACCCGGCGACTGCCGATCTTGTGCGCGACGCCGAGGCCGGTGCCGCGGCGGCCACCACCGCAACGATCGCGCTCGCCATCGGCGGCGCCGGCCTGGTGGCGGGCCTCGTGGCGATCGGCCTCGCAGTGGCGCGTCGACGGACCTGATGCTGCGTCCGGCGCGCGGCGGCCTGACGGTCGCGCTCGCGTTGCTCGCGCTGCTCGCCGCCCCGGCATTGCCGGGCGCGGCGGGCGGCCGTGTCCTGGCCCACGCGCAACTCGTTGCAAGCTCGCCGGGCTCCGGCGAACGGCTGGAGACGGCGCCGACGGAGCTCCGGCTCGTCTTCAGCGAGCCGCTCGAGTCGCAGGCCACGTCGCTCGACCTTGCCGATGCGGAGGGCACCCTGCTCATCGACCGCGGCGGCCAGATCGACCCGGACGATCCGTACGCGCTGGTGGTCGCCGGTACTGAGCTGCCCGACCTTCCCAGCGGGGCCTACACGGTGACCTGGCGGACGCTGTCGGCGGCCGACGGGCACCCGGCGGAAGGGTTCCTCAGCTTCGCGGTCGGCGCGGGCGCCGCGCTTCCCGCGACGCCGGACGGCATGACCCACACCGATGCCGACCCGATCGACGTCATCGGTCGATGGCTCACCTATCTCGGACTGCTGCTCGCCGTCGGCGTCCCGATCTCCGCCGCCGTCGTCCTCCGCTCGGGGTTGACCGTGCGGGCGGCCCGCGCGCTCGGCGTCGGTCTGCTGCTCGCGGGCGGCGCGACGATCGTACTCGCCTCCGCGAACGGGTTCGAGGCCGGCTCAGCCGACGAGTACCTGCTCAGCACTCGGACCGGGCTCCTGCAGCTCGCCCGCGGTCTCCTGGCGCTGGCGGGTGGCGTGGTTCTGCTTCTCGCGGCCGGCGGCCCGCGAGGCCGGGGAGGGTTCGCGGTCGCAATCGGCCTGGCCGGCATCGGCCTGCTGGTGGCATCCGGCCACGCATCCGCGCTGCCGGGTCCGGTCCCGATGCTGGTCCAGGCCGCGCACGTGGTGTCCGCAGGAATCTGGTCCGGCGGCGTCGCACTGCTGCTGGCGGTCATGGTTCGGCCGGCACTGGTGGCCGGGCCGGGCCGCGCGCCGAAGATGCGCACCCTGGTGCCGCGCTTTTCCGCCCTCGCGCTGGTCTCCGTCGGCCTGGTGGGGCTGAGCGGTGTCTCTACCGCATGGACCCAGACCGGGGTCCTGGTCGATCCCGGCACCGAGTACGGCCAGACCCTGATTCGGAAGACCCTGCTCGCTGCCGGCGCCGTCGGACTGGGCGGCCTGAACTTCCTGGACGGCGGCCGGATGAAGGGCTGGCTCGACGGGATGCGCACGCGTCTCACGATCGAGGTCGCGCTGATCGGCTCGGTGCTGCTCATGACCGCGGCGCTGGCCACCACACCGCCGACGGAGGGGACCGCGGGTGTCGCGATCGCACCGGTCCCCGACGCCTTCGGTGACACCGCCTCGGGCATGTCGCTCACCCTGGCGCCGGGCCGGCCTGGCGTGAATCGCGTCACTGTCACCACGACCGATGCTATGGCCATGATCTCCGGCGGCCTGGAGCTCGTGCTCGATCGGTTGGACACCGGCACGACGACCCGGGTGCCGTTGCGGCTCATCGCTCCGGCCATGAGTCACGAGGACACGGAGGACCGCGGCGCTGAGCCGCGCGGCTCGGACAGCCCCGTGGACTGGGTGGCCGACGCCGTATCGCTGCCTCCCGACAGCGAGTGGGACGCGACCGTTCGGGTCGTTTCGGTCACCGAAGCCGAGCTCGCCCGGCAGCGCTTTGCGTTCACGATGTCGGCGACCGGCGTCGACGAGGGCCGGGTCCAAACCGTGCTGGATCTGGGCACGGCCGTCGCCGGCATCCTCGTGGTCGGTGGTGCGCTCGCCCTCGGCGTGGCGCTCGGCGGTGGCCGCTTGCCGAGATGCGACCCAGACGCATCGCGGATCGCTCTGCGTGCGGGCGGGGTGGCGGCCCTTGCGCTCGGGATCGCGATCGGCATCGATCGGCTCGCCGGACTTTGAGGCTGCCGGCCCGCGACGAACGTCGGGTTCCCACCCGGCGGGACTAACGGCCAACCTGCGGCGTCCGGGTGCGTGGATTCCCACCCGGCGGGACCGACGGCCACGATGGCGCGCCAACTTGGCTGTGCATTGCGTCAGGAGCAAACCGCGGGCAGGACGAGGCGAATATCGGGCCCAACTTGGCCGTTAGTCCCGTCAGGCACAAATCTCGAATCGATGATGCCTTCGGGCCGGACGATACCGAGTCGTTTGCGGCGCCCCGTCCGAGGTGCCACGATCGAGCCCAGATGCCTGCCCCTGCTGCCGTCCTCGACACGCTCGGTCGGCCGATGCACGACCTGCGCATCAGCGTCACCGATCGGTGCAACTTCCGGTGCGTGTACTGCATGCCCAAGGAAGTGTTCGGCTCGGATCACGTCTTCCTGCCGCGGGCGGAGATCCTGGACTTCGAGGAGATCGAGCGTGTGGTGCGGGCCGTGGTCCCGCTGGGCGTGCGCAAGGTTCGGCTCACCGGTGGTGAGCCGCTCGTGCGTCGCAACCTGGAGACGCTGGTGGCGATGCTCGCTCCGATTCCGGGGATCGGCGACCTGACCCTGACGACGAACGCCTCGCTGCTGGGGCCGAAGGCTGGGGCCCTCGCCGGCGCGGGGCTGCAGCGCGTGACGGTGAGCCTCGACGCGCTCGACGACGCGACGTTCATGCGCATGAATGACGTCCGCTTCCCCGTCGCGCGGGTCCTCGACGGCATCGCGGCGGCCGAGGCCGCTGGCCTCGGGCCGATCAAGGTGAATGCGGTCATCCGCCGCAATGTCAACGAGCACGCCATCCACGACTTGGCGGAGCACTTCCGCGGCAGCGGCGTCGTGGTTCGCTTCATCGAGTACATGGACGTCGGGCACACCAACGGATGGCGGCTCGACGACGTGGTGCCCGCCGCCGAGATCGCCGAGCGCATCAATGCGCGCTGGCCGCTGGATCCGGTCGACCCCGACTACCGCGGCGAGGTGGCGCAGCGCTATCGGTACCGCGATGGCGCCGGCGAGGTGGGCATCATCTCCAGCGTCACCCAGCCGTTCTGCGGAGACTGCACCCGCGCCAGGCTGTCTGCGGACGGGCATCTGTACACCTGCCTCTTCGCCACCACCGGCCACGATCTGCGCGGGATCCTGCGCGGTGGCGCCGACGACGAGCTGCTGCAGGACGCGATTCGGGCGATCTGGAGCGGCCGCGACGACCGCTATTCCGAGCTGCGTAGCCTCGAGACCGTCGAGCTGCCCAAGGTGGAGATGAGCTTCATCGGCGGATAGCCGACCGACTAGGAATGGATCGGGCCGGGTCGCTCCCGGAGCGGTCCGCCGGAGCGGCCATGCAGCGTCGCCAGGATCTCGGCAACGATCGCGGTGGCGACCTGCTCCGCACCGTCCGCGCCGACGTCCAGGCCGGCGGGCGCGTGGATCGCGGCTCGATCGGCGTCGGACGGAGCCGTCGGCAGCTCCGCCAGGAGGCGCTCGGTGCGATCGCGCGGCCCGAGAATCCCGAGATAGATGAGGCCGCGGCCCAGGAAGCCGCCGACGAATGCGGCATCACGAAGATAGTCGTGGCTCATCACGACCGCCGCCGTCCACTCGCCAGCACCGGTCGCGTCCGCCGCGGTGCCCGGGTCCGCGTCCAGCAACCGCGCCCCAGGAAACCGCTCTTCGCGCAGCCACGCTCTGCGCGGGTCGACGACGTCGACGCGCCAACCCTGCCGGAGTCCGGCCTCCACCAGCGGCGCGGCATCCGGACCGGCGCCGCACACCACGAGATGAAGGGGCGGCAGGATCGGGTCGAGGATGGTCTCGCCGATGACCGTCGGCCGGCCGTGTGCGATCGCCAGCGCCGCTCGTTCGCCGAGCGTGGCGGCCTCGGTGGCCGTCACCCGTCGCCGCGTGCCGTCGAGGCCGGTGAGCTGGTAGGTCGCGCGGCCCTCGCTGCGGGCGGCGAGGAGGGCGTCGAGCGTCTCCGCCGCCAACAGCGGTGGCTCGGCAAGGAGCTCGATCACGCCCCGGCAGCCGAGCCCGAGGCCCCACAGCTCGTCGCCCTCCGCCGAGTGGTCGATCGTCACGAGCAACGGCATGTCCTCGTCGATCGCCCGTCGCGCGAGCCGCGCGGCCTCGTCCTCCAGGCATCCCCCGCTGATCAGGCCGATGGGCGATGAATCGCGCGGCACCAGCAGCCGGGCTCCGGGGCGGCGGTACGACGAGCCGCGGACCGACACGACAGTCGCCAGGGCCACGGGCTCATCGGAGGCCTGGAGCCGTCGTGCGGCATCGAGGACCGCGTCGATCTCGCTCATCGGCCCCGACTCTAGCGACGGCGGGCCCCGCGTACCATCCAACGCCTGGGCAGCGAGGCGCTAGGCGGCGTCGGCCGCCTTTCGCAGCTCCTCAACCTCGATCTTGCCCATCTGGAGCATCGCCTCGGTCGCGCGCCGCGCCCGCTCGGGATCGGGGTCCTCCATCAGCTCGTTGAGCTCACGCGGCACGATCTGCCACGACAGGCCGTATCGGTCCTTCAGCCATCCGCACGGACCGGGTTCGCCACCGTCTGCGGTCAGCGCGTCCCATAGACGATCCACCTCGGCCTGGTCGTCGCATTCGATCACGAACGACACGGCCTCGTTGAAGCGGAAGTCGGGGCCGCCGTTCAGCCCTTGCATGCGCTGGCCCGCCAGCGTGAAGTCGACGACCAGGACCATGCCGGCCGGTCCACTCGGGGTCTCGGCGGGCGAGCGAAACACGCGGTCGACGTGGCTGTCCGGCAGCAACTCGGTGTAGAAGGTCGCGGCCTCCTCGGCCTTGCCGTCGAACCACAGGCACGGATACAGGGGCGGCATCGGGGTCTCCTCGAGTGAATGCTGTGTCTGCCAAGTACGACCCGACGAGGCCGCGAGACTCATCGGCGGCGCGCACGTCGCCTCAACTTCGCCCGGCAGCGTCCAGGTGTTCGCGCAGGATGCGGTTGAAGCGATCGGGATGCTCCAGGTTGACCATGTGGGCCGACTCGAACTCCTCGAGCCGCGCGCCGTCCACCGAGCTCGCCAGGTGCCGCATCGAGTCGACGGTGCCGGGGTCGTCGAGCGTTCCCAGCATCACGAGGAGCGGTGCCCTGAGGTCGGCCAGGCGGCCCGCGGCCGGCGGATCGAGGGGCTGCGGCTCGCCCTTCCTCCTTCTCGGCCAGGTAGTTCTCGAGGACCCAGTCACGCACCCTCCGCCGCACCTCCGGCACCCGCTCGGGCGACTGGCCCTGCCCGTCGGCCCAGAAGGCGGTCTCCCAATCGGTGAGCGCCTCCCACTCCTTCGCCTTCCACATCGCCTCGACCGGCTCCCACGTCTCGGGCGCGAGCTCGGCCGGTGACTCGTAGCCGCCGACGCCGCCCGCCACCACGGTCAGCGAGCGCACTCGATCCGGATACTCCAGCGCAAAGTCGAGCCCGATCTGCCCGCCCCGCGAAAGGCCAACGACGTGCGCGGATCCCTCCCCGAGGTGGTCGAGCAGGGCGGCGATGTCGGCACGATTGGAGAACGCCACCGCATCGGTCTCCGTCTGGCCGAAGCCGCGGGTGTCGTACCGAATGACCCGGTACGCGTCCGTCAGCGCGTCGACCTGGTCGTCCCACATCTGCCGGTTCGCCACTCCGGCGTGGATCAGCACGACGGCCTCACCGCTGCCGCTCACGTCGTAGGCGATTCGCGCGCCGTTCGTTTCGAGGTACTCGGTCATGGGCCGAAGCCTAGGGCGTGAGGGTGTCGATGGGTGTCAGGAATCGCTGGCGAACAGGACACCGGGATTCAGGATCCCGGCCGGATCCCACGCCGACTTGATGGCGCGCATGGCCGCGACGGCCTCGCGGCCGCGGTCGCGCTCCAGCCACGCGACCTTCGCCACACCGATGCCGTGCTCGGCGCTGACGCACCACCGAGGTCGAGCGACGAGCTCCAGCACGGCGTTGTCGACGCGCTCGTCGTCCGGCGCTGGCCCGATGACGTTCACGTGCACGTTGCCGTCGCCGACGTGGCCGTAGCAGATAGGTGCGGGCATCGGGGTCGACCGCGCGGACCGCTTCCGGTGCCCGAGTGACCAGCTCCGCATACCGCGCGGCAGGAACCGACACGTCCAACTTGTGCGGCACGCCCTCGGCGTTGACCGCCTCGGTGTGACGCTCGCGCAGCTGCCACAGCCGATGCCGGCCGCCCGGATCGGATGCCACTGCCGCGGCGTCGTCATCGACGCCGATCGTCTCGAGCGCCGCCAGGAGCTCGTCGGTCGGGTCGGCGCCATCCGAGCCGACCTCGACCAGCAGATAGACCGGCCGGCGCGCGGCGAACGGGGCGGCCGCGCCCGCGTGCCGCATCACGAGCTCGAGGCCCGCATCGGTGAACAGCTCGAGCGCCAGGACCGATGCCAGCTCTCGTCGCAACCGGCCGGCGGCCGCGACGGCCGCGGAGGCGTCCGGCAACCCGATGACTGCCACGGCGCGCTGCGCGAGCGGCGGCACGAGGCGCAGGCGGACGCGCGTGATCACCGCCAGGGTCCCCTCCGAGCCGGCCAAGAGGCCGCCGAGGTCGTAGCCGGTGTTGTCCTTCGGCATCCCCGGCAGCCGTCGCACGATCGAGCCGTCGGCCAGGACGGCCTCGAAGCCGAGCAGCTGGCGGCGCATCGGCCCATGGCGCAGGACGTTGGCGCCGCCGGCGTTCGTCGCCACCATCCCGCCGATCGTGGCCGAGTCCCGCGCGCCGAGATCCACGCCCACATCCCAGCCGGCGCGCCGTGCGACCGCCTGTACCGAGGACAGCGTGGCGCCCGCGCCGACGGTGATCTCGCCAGCCTCGGCATCGACGTCCTCGAGCGCCGAGAGGCGCAGGGTCGAGAGCACGACCTCCCCGCCTCGAGGCACCGAGCCGCCCACGAGGCCGGTGTTCCCGCCCTGCGGGACGACGCCGACACCGGCATCCGCGCACGCGAGCAGCACGGCCCGGACCTGTTCCGCCGAGCCCGGACGCACCACCGCGGCAGCGGGACCCCCGAATCGGCGCGTCCAGTCCGTCTCGTATGTGGCGCGCAGGCCCTCGTCGACAAGGCAGTGCTGATCGCCGACGATTGCGCGGAGGGCTTCGACGAGGGACATCAGCGGCATCCTACGGCACGAGACTTGGCGCGTCGCCGTCTTCGGCGTCTCGGCATGACGTGTTGCATGATCATGCGATCAGACCGTATGATCATGCGTCCATGACACAGACTCCGTCGCCGGGCAGGCCCCTGTGGGGCAGCCGCGTCCAGGCCCCGCTGACCGCCGTCGCCGTCGAGCTGTCGAGCACGACCGACGTGGATCGGCCGCTGGCACGCTTCGACATCGCCGCCAGCCGCGCGCACCTGCACGAGCTGCATCGGCTGGGCGTGATCGACGCGGACGGCATCGAGCGTCTCGACGGGGCCCTGGCGCGAATCGAGGCGGAGATCGAGGCTGGAACGTTCGCGTGGGACGAACGGCACGAGGACGTCCACATGAACGTCGAGGCCGCCGTGCGCGAGACAGTCGGCCCCGAGCTCGCCGGTCAGCTGCAGGCCGGGCGCAGCCGGAACGAGGAGGTCGTGACCGACGAGCGGCTGTGGCTGAAGGCTGCCGTCGACCGCCTCGACACTGGCCTGCGCGGCGTCCAGGAGACCCTGGTCCGTCGCGCCGAGGAGCATCTCGACGCGATTCTCCCGGCGCATACGCATACGCAGCCCGCTCAGCCGATGCTCCTCGCTCACCACCTGCTCGCGCACCTCGAGATGCTCGATCGTGACCGGCGGCGCCTCGCGGACGCCGCGCGACGCGTCGACGCCTCTCCGGCCGGTTCGGGCGCCGCGGTGGGGAGCGGACTCGGAATCGACCGCGACGCGGTGGCCGTGCGCCTCGGCTTCGGCGGCGTCACGGCCAACAGCCTGGACGCGGTCTCGGATCGGGACTACGCCGTCGAGCTGACCTCCGCCGCCGCGACGGCCCTCATGCACCTGTCGCGCCTGGCCGCCGACCTGGTGGCGTGGTCGACGCCGTACTACGGCTTCGCCCGGATCGGCGATGGCTATGCCACCGGCAGCTCCATGCTGCCGAACAAGCGCAACCCCGACGTCGCCGAGCTATTCGGGCGCGCGCCGCCATCGCGCTCGGCGATCTCACCAGCGTCCTGGCCGTGCAGACCGGCCTGCCGCTCGGCTACCACCGCGACCTCCAGGAGACGCGCGCACCGATGCAACGCACCGTCGCCTCACTGGAGCTGGCCCTCGCGGCGATGGACGACATGCTGCGCGGCGTCACGTTCGACACCGATGCCATGGCCGCCGCCGCCGGATCCGGCCACGCACTGGCAACCGCCCTCGCCGAGCGGCTGCTGCGGCGCCGGCGTGCCGTTCCGCGACGCGCATTGGCGCGTCGGCGAGCTCGTCGCGGAGGCGGAGGCGGCCGGCTGCGACCTCACCGAGCTGCCGAAGGACCGGCTGCGCGCCGCCCTTCCGGAGCTGGCCGATCTCGACCCCATCGTCCCGACCCTGGCGGAGGCCGTGGCCGCCGCCGATCTCCCCGGAGGGACGGCGCCCGCGCGCGTGCGCACCGCCCTCGCCGATGCCCGCGAAAGGATCCAGCGACCATGACCGAGACCGTCGTCCTCGCCTACTCCGGAGGGCTCGACACCTCCGTCGCCGTTCCGTGGCTGCGCGAGACCCGCAACGTCGACGTCGTCACCCTGACCGTCGATGTCGGCGCAGGAGCCGCATCAGAGGCGGTGCTGGGGCGCGCGCTCGCCGGCGGCGCGAGGGAAGCGCTTGGCGGTCGACGCCCGCGAGGCGTTCGTCACCGAGTTCGTGTGGCCGACGCTCCAGGCCGGTGCCCGCTACCAGGGCGTGTACCCGCTGGCGACGGCCATCGCCCGGCCGCTCATCGCGCGGCTGCTGGTCGAGGTGGCGCACGAGGCCGGCGCGACGAGCGTGGCCCACGGCTGCACCGGCAAGGGCAACGACCAGGTGCGCTTCGACGTGGCCGTCGCCGCCCTCGACCCGAAGCTGATCGGTGATCGCGCCGATGCGGGTCGGGATGGGCATGAACCGCGACGAGGAGGTCGCCTACGCCAATGCGCACGGCATCGAGATCGACCTCGGGCCAGGCTCGCCGTACTCGCATCGACCTCAACCTGTGGGGACGGTCCATCGAGGCGGGCGTCCTCGAGGATCCGTGGGCCAGCCCACCGGAGGACGCGTACGCCTGGACCGTCGACCCGGCCGATGCGCCGCGCCAGGCGACCGAGGCCGTCATCGGCTTCAGCAGCGGCGTGCCGGTCAGCCTCGACGGCCGCAAGCTCGACGGCGTCACCCTCATCGAGCGAGCTCAACCGGCTCGCCGGCTCGTACGGGATCGGTCGCATCGACCACGTCGAGGATCGGCTGGTCGGCATCAAGAGCCGCGAGATCTACGAGGCACCCGCGGCGGTCGTCCTGCACCAGGCGCACGACGCGCTCGAGGGGCTGACCCTGTCCCGGGAGCTGCTGGCCTTCAAGCGGCAGGTCGCCGATCGGTTCGCGACGCTCGCCTACGACGGGCTCTGGTTCAGCGAGCTGGCCCGGGCGCTGCGCGCCTTCGTGGCATGGACCCAGCAGCACGTCACCGGCGAGGTCCGGATGCGGTTCGCGCCCGGCGCCGCGTCGGTCGTGGGCCGCCGGTCGCCGCACTCGCTGTACGACCTGACCCTGGCGAGCTACGGCGGCGAGGACACGTTCGACCACGAGGCGGCGGTCGGCTTCATCAGCATCTGGGGCCTGCCGGTCCGAACCCAGGCGGCGGTCCGCGGGCCGTTCGAGGACCCCGATGAGCAGCCGCTCATCGGACGGCTGTCGACGGTCCGCCGCAACGGCACCCGGGTCGAGACGCCGGCGACGGAGCCAGTGACCGCGGCCGCCCCGTCCCGGATGGTGGCCCCACCCACCGAGCCCGCGCGCGTCGTGGCGTCGCTGACCGCCGGCGCCTCGTTCCAGCGGCGCGCACGCGCGGCGGATCTCGAGGCGATCCACGCGATCAACGAGCGGTACGCGCGGCGCGGGATCCTCCTCTCCCGCACGCCGGACGAGATCGCCGAGCAGATCGGCACGTTCCGGGTGAGCGAGCTCGATGGCGACGTGGTCGGCATCGCGGCGCTCCGCGACTTCGGCGACGGCGTCGGCGAGCTCCGATCCCTCGCCGTGGCCGATGCCGCCCAGGGTCGTGGCATGGGCGAGATGCTGGTCCGGTCGATCGTGCGCGACGCACGCGAGGCCGGCATCGGGCAGCTGTTCGTGCTCACCGCCAATCCGGGCTACTTCGCGCTCCACGGATTCGAGGAGATCCCGTGGAACGAGGTGCCCGAGGTGCTCGACGCCGACCGGACCTCGGGCGTCGCCCGCCGCCGCTGGAACACGGCCATGGTCCTGCGCACGTGACCGCGTCGGCACGGGCCGCGCCGCAACCGTCGCTCGGCGCCCCGCCCCGCCACCTGCTTTCGTCGCACGACCTCGATGCGGCGTCGCAGGACCGGCTGCTGGAGCGCGCGGCCGCGCTGCGCGAGCAGCGACGCCTCGGTCGGGTGCCGCCGTTGCTGGCCGATCGGCAGGTGGCGATGCTGTTCGAGAAGCCCAGCCTCCGAACGCGGGTCACGTTCGACGTCGGCATCACCGCCCTCGGCGGCCGGGCCGTCTACCTCGGGCCGGACGAGGTCGGCATCGGTCGCCGCGAGACCGCCACCGACGTCGGCCGCAACCTGAGCCGATGGGTGGATGGGATCGTGTTCCGCAGCTTCGCGCACGACACGCTGCTCGAGCTGGCACAGGCCGCATCGGTGCCGGTCGTGAACGCGCTGTCCGACCAGGAGCACCCCTGCCAGGCGCTCGCCGACCTGCTCACCCTGCGCCAGCATCTCGGCGATCTGCGAGGCCGCACGCTCGCCTTCGTCGGCGACGGCAACAACGTCTGCCATTCGCTGCTGCTCGCCGGCTCACTGGCCGGCCTCCATCTCCGCGTCGCCACGCCGCCCGGCTACGAGCCGGATCCGGAGGTGGTTCGCGCCGCCGCCGACGCCGCGGCGCAGCAGGGCGGATCGGTCGAGCTGACGAGCGATCCAGCCGACGCCGTGACCGATGCGGACGCCGTTTACACTGACGCGTGGACCAGCATGGGGGCCGAGTCGGAGGCGGATCTCCGCCGCCTGCGCTTCGCCGGCTTCCGGGTCGACGCCGCGCTGCTGGCCCACGCGCCGGGCGCGCTGGTGATGCACTGCCTGCCGGCCCACCGTGGGGAGGAGATCGCGGACGAGGCGCTCGACGGCCCGACCTCGGTCGTGCTCGACCAGGCGGAGAACCGGCTCTACGTCCAGCAGGCGCTGCTCGTCGAGCTGCTGGCGACACCCGAACACTGACGAGGCAGCGATGACACGATCCACCCGACGAGGCCGACCCGTCCGGCGCGGTGGTGGCCGCCGCCGAGGACCGGGACGAGCTCGCCGCGCTGCGCGAGATCGTGCAGCTGGGGACGACGGCGCCGACCTGGGACGAGCTCATGCAGCTCATCGTCGACCGCTCGACCGTCGCGATGGGGGCCGAGGTGTGCTCGCTGTACCTGGTCGACCGTGACCGCGAGGGGATGACGCTGGCCGCCACGAACGGCGTCGACCGGCAGCACGTCGGCGTCGCGCGCCTGGCGATCGGCCAGGGCATCACCGGCATCGCGGCCGAGACCCGCGCCGCGGTGGTCAGCACCGACCTGGCCAACGACCCGCGCTGCGCGTGGATCCGCGGCGTCGACCACGAGCGCTTCACCTCGATCCTGGCCGTGCCGCTGGGCGTGCGTGACGAGGTCATCGGCGTCCTGAACGTCAAGACCGAGGCGCGCCGCGACTTCACACCGGCCGAGATCCGCCGCCTGTCGACCATCGCCAGCCTGCTGGCCGGCGTGGTGGAGCGCCGCCGCCTGCACCTCGAGACCGAGGCGCAGCTCGACAGCCTGCGCAGCATCGATCACGCGCGAGCCGAGCTGATCGCGGTCGTCACGCACCAGCTGCGGACACCGCTGGCCGTCGTGCGCGCCTACCTCGACCTGCTGGCCGAGACGGCCGCCCCGCACCACCCGCAGGTGGGCGACTGGCACGAGGCCGCCACCGGCCAGGTGCAGCGCCTGGACGAGCTGGTGAGCGCGATCCTGGACACGGTGCGGGCCGACCGGCTGCTGACCGTCGACGTGCGGCGCTTCGAGCTCGGCCCGGTGGTGGACGAGGTGCTCACCCGCCTCGCCCCACTCCTGCGACGGCATCGGCTCGAGCGCTACGCCGACGGGACGCGGCACGCCGTCGGCGACCCGGCCAGGCTCGCCCAGATCCTCGAGCTGCTGCTCGAGAACGGCGCCAAGTACGCGCCGCCGGGCGCCACGATCGTGGTCGCCGACTGGACCGAGAAGGCGGAGGTCCACGTCGCGGTCGGCGACGACGGACCCGGCATCCCGCCCGAGCTCCGCGAGAGCGTGTTCGAGCCGTTCGTCCGTCTCGACGACACCGGGCGCCCGGGGCGCGGCGTCGGGCTCTTCGCCGCGCGGCGGCTGGCGGGAGCGATGGGCGGGCGGCTGTGGATCGAGGACAAGCCGGCCGGCGGCAGCCAGTTCGTCACGGCGCTGCCGGCGGCGGACGACTGATGCCCGACCGCCTGCGGATCCTCGTCATCGACGACGAGCCCGCCATGGTCGGCGCGGTCGCCGCCCTGGTCGGGAGCGTCGGGCATCGGGTGAGTGCCGCATACGACGGCGCCGAGGGGTTGCGCCACTACGACGACGAGCACCCCGACCTGGTGATCCTCGACCTGGCCATGCCCGGCATGGATGGGCTCACCGTCTGCACCGAGCTCCGGCAGCGGGGCGCGACGCCGATCATCGTTCTCTCGGGTGAGGGCCAGGAAGCGGCGAAGGTCGAGGCGCTCGACGCCGGCGCCGACGACTACGTCACGAAGCCATTCGGCAAGGACGAGCTGCTCGCGCGCATCCGGGCCGTGACGCGGCGGCGGCGAGACGAGCCGGACGAGTCGGAGCAGGGATCGGTGCGCATCGACCGGCGACGCCACGAGGCGTGGGCCAACGACCAGCTCCTGCAGCTGACGCCGATCGAGTTCGCCCTGCTCGAGGCGCTCGTCGCGGCGCGCGGCGACCTCGTGCCACATGCCGAGCTCCTCGCGGCCGGCTGGCCCGGTGAGCCCGATCCGGATCCGCTGTGGGTGAAGCCGCACCTTGCCCGCCTGCGCGCCAAGCTGCGCGATGCCAGAGCGGCGGAACCGTCGCCGGTGCGCGCCATCGGCTATCGGCTCATCGAGCCAGGGCAACCGCCTCCGTAGCGGGCTGCTCACGCTCGGCTGCAGCGAGCCGCGGCTCGACCACGACGAATCGGTCGGGCCGCCAGTCGCTCAGCAGCCCGCTGGCCATGGTGCTGCCCTCGGCCGAGTGGGCGGCCAGCAGCTCGCGAAGCTGGCGCAGCTCGCCCTCGTCCGGGATCCGGGTCGCGACACTGTCGGCGTTCAGCCGATCCGCCAGGCCCGGCAGGTCGAGCAGCATCGCGCGGCCTCCCGTCATCCCGGCGCCGAAATTCGGTCCGACGTCGCCGAGCACGACCACCGTGCCGCCGGTCATGTACTCGCAGCCGTGGGCGCCGATGCCCTCCACCACCGCCCGGGCGCCGCTGTTGCGCACCGCGAAGCGCATCCCGGCACGCCCGACGACGTGGAGCGCGCCGCCGGTGGCCCCGAACAGGCAGACGTTGCCGGCCAGCGCGTGCGAGGCGCCACTGGCCGTGGCCGGACGAACGACCACCGTGCCGCCGGACAGGCCCTTGGCGACGTAGTCGTTGGCCTCACCGGTGACCGTGATGCGCATGCCGGCGACCGCGAAGGCGCCGAGCGACTGGCCGGCCGAGCCCGCCAGATCGTAGGCCACGTGCGGCAGCTGCCTGGGCTCGGGACGGCGCGACAGCGCGCCGGCCAGCACCGCGCCGATGCTCCGGTCCCGCGTCGTCACGTTCCGCTGCAGCGTCACCCGCCGTCCGGCTTCGACCCGCGCCAGCGCATCGTCGAGCGCCTCCGTCTCGAATGCGGCGCCGGCGCGCGGCCGATCCGACCGCAGCGGCCGGTCCTTCGGCGCCATCGCAGACTCGTCGGGGCGGCGCCAGACCGGCCCGGACACGATCGGCTGGAGCTCCAGGTTCGCGGCATGGGCCTCGAGCAGGTCGACCCGGCCGATGACCTCGTCCAGCGAGCGCGCACCGCACGCCGCCAGCTCGCGGCGGACGTCCTCGGCGATGGCGGTGAAGAAGGCGACCACCTGGTCCGGGGTTCCGGTGAACTTCGCGCGCAGATCCTCGCGCTGGGTGGCGATCCCGGTCGGGCACGTGTCGAGGTGGCACTGCCGCGCCATGTCGCAGCCGATCGCCACCAGCGCCGCCGTGCCGAAGCCGTACTCCTCTGCACCGAGCAGCGCGGCCATGACCACGTCGCGCCCGGTCTGGAGCCCGCCATCGGTGCGCAGCACGACCCGGTCGCGCAGCCGGTTACGGACGAGGACCTGGTGCACCTCGGCCAGGCCGAGCTCCCACGGCAGGCCGGCGTGCTTGATGGAGCTCAACGGCGAGGCGCCCGTGCCTCCGGCATGACCGGAGACCATCACGTAGTCGGCGTGCGCCTTCGCCACCCCGGCCGCGATGGTGCCGATGCCGGCGCCGGCCACGAGCTTCACGCCGATCCGCGCCTGCGGGTTCGACGGCCCGCAGGTCGCCGATGAGCTGCGCCAGGTCCTCGATCGAGTAGATGTCGTGGTGCGGCGGCGGGCTGATCATCGTCATGCCCGGCTGGCCGCGACGCAGGCCGGCGATGAAGGCCGTCGCCTTCTTGCCGGGCAGCTGCCCGCCCTCTCCGGGCTTCGAGCCCTGGGCGATCTTGATCTCGAGCTGCTCGGCGCGTGCGAGGTACTCGGCGGTGACGCCGAAGCGCGCCGAGGCGACCTGCTTGATGGCCGCGTCACGTCGGTCGCCGTATGAGGATGCCGCGTACCAGGCCGGGTCCTCGCCGCCCTCGCCCGAGTTCGCGCTGCCGCCCAGTCGGGCCATGCCGATGCTGATCGCCTGATGCGCCTCGGGGGACAGCGCCCCGAGGCTCATCGCCGAGCTGACGAAGCGGCGCGCGATCTGCGCGGCCGGCTCGACCTCGGACAGCGGCACCGGCGGCCCGACCGGGCGGATCGAGAGCAGGTCGCGCGGCTGGCGCGGCTCGCCCTCGGCGACGGCCCGGCGGTAGGAATCCAGCAGCGCGTGGGTCTCGACGTCCGGCGCGGCGAGCGCCTGGGTCGCCTTGACGACGCGCGGCGCGAAGGCGTGCGTCTCCCCCGTGCCCCGGAAGCGGACAAGCCCGGGATCCTCGAGCGACGGCGGCTCGCCACGCCAGGCGTGGCGGTGACGTGCGACGAGCGTGGCGCCGATGGCGTCCGCGTCGGCGCGACCCGGCCAGACGCCGGCCGCGGGGAAACAGCGTCGCGCGAGCCCGGCATCAAGGCCGAGGACGTCGAACAGCTGACCGCCTCGATATGACGCCAGCGTGGAGATCCCCATGCGGGCGAGCACCTTGCGCAGGCCGGTCTCCAGCGCGGCCACCACGTTCGCGCGCGCCGTGTCGCCGTCGAGGTCCTCGGCAGTGCGGGTGCCGGCCTGCTCGGCGGCAAGCTCCAGCAACAGCCAGGGATGGATCGCCGAGGCGCCCGCGGCCAGCACCATGGCGACGTCATGAACGTCGAAGCAGTCGCCGCATGTCACGGCCACGTCGGTCGAACCGCGGCGTCCGGCGGCGAGCAGCTCGGCGTGGACCCTCCCGACCCCGAGGATGGTCGGGATCGCCACGCGCCGCGGCCCGAGGGCATCGTCGGTCAGCACGATCAGCGACGCGCCGCGACGGGCCGCGGCGACGGACTCGCGCCCCAACCGTCCGAGGGCGTACGCCAGCCCTCGCGCCCCGCGGTCGGCCGGCCAGGTCGCGTCGAGGGTGACGGTGCGCCCGGCGAAGCGTTCGAGCAGTCCGGCCCAGGCATCGGCGTCGAGGACCGGGCCGTCGAGGATGGCGACGTCCGCCCCGGCGTCGTGGAGCAGGCCGGGTTGACGACCGATCGCAAGCCGCAGGGACATCACCGCGCGCTCGCGCTCCGGGTCGATCGCCGGGTTGGTGACCTGGGCGAAGGACTGACGCAGATGGGCCGTCAGGCGCCGCGGACGCGTGGCGAGCGGCGCGATCGGCGTGTCGTCGCCCATGCTCCAGATGGCCTCCTTCGCCTCGGTCGCCATCGGCTTCACCAGCTGGCGGACGATCTCGGCGTCAAGGCCCAGCGAGGTGCGTTGCCGCGGCCCGCTCGGCTGGCGGGGCCGCCGTCGGTCGCACCGGACCGATCGCCCGTGGCCCATCGGCGTCGAGGGCACGGACGGACCGACGACGCGCCCGGTGCGCGGCTCGACAACCACCAGCTCCCCGGGTCCGAGCCGATGGCGCATCGTGACCCGCGCATCGGACAGCTCGATGCTTCCCGCCTCCGACGACACGACCACCAGCCCGTCATCGGTTCGGGCCATGGCCAGCGGCCGCAGGCCGTTCCGGTCGAGCAGGGCGCCGACCTGCCGGCCATCGGCGAAGACGATCGCGGCTGGACCGTCCCACGGCTCGACGCGGGCCGGGAGGAGCTCTGCGCCGATCAATCCCGGCGCCGCGGGGATCAGCGTGGCCATCGCCTCGTCGATCCCCATCCCGGCGAGGACGAGCAGCTCGAGCGCATCGTCCAGGGACTGGGAGTCGGACCCGTCGGTGCTCACGAGCGGCCCGGTATCCGCCAGGCGTCGAGCCCATCGGACGGCACCCAGCCGAGACCGCCGCCCCCGCATGTGCTCGCGGTTCGCGCGAATCGTGTTGATCTCGCCGTTGTGGGCAAGCCGCGTGAACGGCTGTGCCAGGCGCCACGAGGGGAACGTGTTGGTGCTGTAGCGCTGGTGGAAGATCGCGTAGCGCGCATCGAGGTCGGGCGCGCGCAGATCGGCGTAGAAGCGCCCGAGCTCGTCGCCGACGAACAGGCCCTTGTAGACGATCGTCGCGTCTGACAGTGACGCGACCGCCAGCTCCTCCAGCCCCGGGGTCGAGGCGGCCGCAGCCTCGATCGCGCGTCGCGCGAGCGCGAGGGCGCGATCGAACGCGGCGCCGGACAGCCGTCCGCGAGGTACCAGCATGGCCTGCCGAATCTCCGGCGTCCCTCCCACGCGGCGGCCGGCGACGAGGCCCCGGTTGACGGGCACCGCGCGCCAGCCCACGACCGCCAGGCCCGCGCGTTTCGCCCGCTCCGAGACGAGCGCCGTTGCGTCGCCAACCGCATCGGGCGGGAGGAAGCACATCGCAACCGCGACCCGCCGGCCCGGACCGAGGTCGACGCCCGCCTCCGCAATCAGGCGACGGCGGAAGCGGGGCGAGATCGGGATGCTGATGCCCGCCCCGTCGCCGGTCGTGTCGTCGGCGCCGCGGGCGCCGCGGTGCGCCAGGGCGGCGAGTGCCTCGAGGGCCATGGGCACCGTCCGTGCCGCGTGGCGTCCGTCGGTGTCGGCGACGAAACCGACGCCGCACGCGTCGTGCTCGCGGAGCGGGTCGTACAACGGCGCGGGGATGGGCTCCAGGCGCTCGACCAACATCGCGCGGGCATCCTCGTGCGGTTCGCCACTCGATCCTGCCGGGCCGATTGCGCGATGTCGGCACCGCAAGCGTTACGGATCGGTGTCGTACGAGCGGCGACCGGCGCAACCGGACCGCAACCGATGGCCGATGTACATCGGCCGCACTCCCCAGGCGCGGTAGAAAACGCTTCTGCCCCCAGTCCGCTCTCCGTCATCGGGGACTGAAATAAAGGCGCGGCGGACAGTTCCGAGTTGCCGGTCTAAAAGACCTTCGCTATTGGTGCCGAGACCCTTTACTGCCAGAATCAGCCTCCTGGAGGGCACGAGCCCAGAGGTGCCGCACACGGCTGAGCAGACTCCGCCAATCCGCGAGCTGACCGCGCGCGAACGGGAGGTGCTGGCCATGGTCGCCCAAGGCCACACCAACCGCGAGATCGGCGTCGCTCTGTTCATCAGCGAGAGCACCGCCGGCGTCCACGTTTCGAACATCATGGCCAAGCTGGGTGTGGCCAGCCGCACCGAAGCGGCGACGTTTGCCATCCGCACCGGCCTGGTCGAGGGGTCGGCGGCGGGTGAGACCGGGGCCGTTGCGACGTCCGAGACCGAGCGAGGCGGCGACACCAGCGGAGCGCACATCGAAGATGCGCCGCGTGAGCCTGCCCCACCGGCGGGCTGGTGGGCGCGCGTACAGTCCCAGGCTCGCCGCCATCCGCGGTCGACCGCCATCGCCGCCGGCAGCGTCGTGGTGTTGGCGGCAATCGCCACAGGGCTGGGCTTCGCCGTCCTCACCGGCGAGCCCTCGACCGGTATCGCTGCGGTGAGCACCGTGGCTTCGCCGACGGCCAGCCTCGGCGCGGCGGAGACGTCCAGAGCGTCCGCGGCGCGGATCGCTCTGGCCCGACCCCCTCCGGCTCGGCCAGCGCGATGCCTACAGCATCGGCCGCGCCCTCCCCCTCGGATGCCGCTTCGGCGAGCGAGATGCCAACGCCTCGGCCGGGTCCCGAATACACGCCTCTGCCGACTCCGCCCGGGACATGGGTCGCGTCGGCGAGCATGATCGATGAGCGGCAGGGCCACACGGCCACGCTGCTCGGTGACGGGACGCTTCTCGTGATGGGCGGCTATACCGAGCAGATGGAATGCGCATCCACCGTGGAGCGGTACGACCCGCCTTCCGACCAGTGGGCCGACGAAACCGAGCTCCCGGACGGGCGGCACTGTCTCCACACTGCCACGCTGCTCGACGACGGCACCGTGCTGGTCGCCGGAGGGTCAACTGCCGCGACCTATGATCCGTCGAGCGAGGGTTGGCTGGCCGCCGGCGACCACGTCCTGGCGCGCTTCAAGCCATCGGCCACGCTCCTCGAGGATGGGTCGGTGCTCGTCGTCGGCGGCTGGGTTGGCGAGACGGAAGGTTTGCCGACGGCCTCCGCGGAATCGTTCGACCCGGGCACACGCCTGTGGTCGGCAGGACCCGACATGGCGCAGCCGCGTGTCGATCACGTCGCTGTGCGCCTCGAGGACGGCTCGGTCCTGGTCTGCGGGCGGGTACTCGTCGCCTCGCATCGGCTCCGTCGCATCCGCGGAGACATTCGACCCTGGCTCGCAAGCGTGGACGCGCAATGCGGAAATGAGCTCCCGCAGGATATTGGCGGCCGCCGTCCTTCTGCTGGATGGGCGGGTCCTCGTGACCGGGGGCCACAGCGGCGATGGCGTCGGCCTGACCTTCGCCGAAGTGTTCGATCCTGCCACGGGGCGCTGGAGCGCAACCGGATCGATGCATACCGGCCGCATCGCGCCATCGATCTCCCTGCTCCCGGACGGCGATGTGTTGGTGGTCGGCGGGGCTGTAGGCGGACCCACCCAGGACACCACCGGCTCCATCGAGCGCTACGATCCGGCGACAGGCACGTGGTCCGTCGATGCGCCGATGAGTGGGCCGCGCTCCGGACACACGGCGACGGTCCTCGAGGACGGCGCCATGCTCGTCGTCGGCGGTCAGGATGACGACACGCGGGTGTTGCGGACCGTCGAGCTGTACGTTCCCGGTCGCTGAACCGCGCGGGCCCGCCGGCCGGCTGGCCGACCCATACCAGGCGGGACCGGCAAGCGCGTGACAATGGCCGTCGGTCGGGCCACGGCCAGGCCGATCGCGCTACGCTGCGGGGGTGAAGATCACCCGCGCCGCCGATACGCCGGATGGCCCATTCGAGGCGGACACCTTCTCCGGCCCGGTCAGCCGCCGTGACTACGGCACGATCGAGGCCCGAGGGGACGGTGCTTCACGTCCGGTTCCCGGCCGGCGTCCGCACGCACTGGCACAGCCACCCCGGCGGCCAGGTGCTGTTCGTCACCGATGGCCAGGGCCGAGTCGGGACCCGGGATGGCACCGTTGAGCGGATCGCGGCCGGGGACGTTGTCTTCGCGCCGCCGGATGAGGAGCACTGGCACGGCGCCGCCGAAGGGCCGGCGTCCGTCACCTGGCGCTGAACTTCGGCGCGACCCGGTGGCTGGAGCCCGTCGAGGATTGACCGGCAGCGCCACGCGGCGCGGTACGATCGCGGGCAGATGAGCAGCACGTCGCGACCCGATGACGGCGTCGTGGTCGGCATCGACAACGGCGGAACCAAGACGAACGCCACGGTGCTGGCGCTCGACGGCCGCTTCCTCGTGGATCGCATGCTCGAGGTGCCGAGCCGCGTGGCCGAGGGTCCGGACGCGGCCATCGAGGCCATGGTGGACGCGATGCATGCGGCGCTCACCGATGCCGGCGCCGACGCCGGGCAGGTGGCGGCCATCGGTCTCGACACGCCGGGGCCGGCCAGCGCCGACGGCGTCATCAGCACCAAGGGCGCGACGAACTTCTCGCAGCCGGCGTGGCGCGGGTTCGACATCCGCGGCGGGCTCCAGGCCCGCATCGGCCTGCCGGTGACCTACAACAACGACGGCAACGCCGCGGCGCTGTACGCGCACCACGTGCACTTCGCCGACCGTGCGGCTACCACATCGTCGATCTCGGCGATCGTCGGCACCGGGCTGGGCGGCGGCATCATCGAGGACGGACAGGTGGTGCGGGGCGCATCGGGCCAGGCGGGTGAGCTCGGGCACGTGCGGGTGGCGATGGAGGGCATCCTGGCCGATGACCAGCCGCCACCGATCTGCGCCTGCGGCAACCCCGGCGACGTCGAGAGCGTCGCATCGTTGGCCGGGATCGTGCGCAACCTGCTGCCCTACTGGCTCACGCGGTACCCGGAGCACCCGCTGGCCGGGCTGCCCCTGACCGATGCGGCCAAGGCCGTGCGTTCCTACGGCGAGTCCGGCGACGAGCTTGCCCGCAACCTGTTCGAGCAGCAGGCGGCCGTGCTGGGTCGGCTGTTCACGGTCGCCGCGAACTTCACCGACCCCCACGCGTACTTCGTCGGGGGCGGCGTGGTCGAGGCGGAGCCGGAGTTCTCGGCCTGGTTCCTCGAACGGGTGCGTGCCCACACCGTGCTGCGGGACGAGCAGGCGGCGATCGCGGAGTTCGCGCTGGTCCCCGATCGCGACATGGCCGGCGCACGCGGATCTGCGTTCGCCGCGCTCGCCAGCCTCGATCGCTGAGCAGGCAGTAGGATTCGGGCGATGACGACCGCGGCAGCGACGACCGACCGCCGCGTCCTCGCGGACCTCGTTCCCGGTGGGCTTGTCCGCGATGTCGTCCTCGTGGTCGGCGCGGCGGTGCTCACCGGCGTTGCCGCGCAGGTCGTTATCCCACTCTCGCCGGTGCCGATCACCCTCCAGACCCTGACGGTGCTCCTCTCCGGAGCTGCCCTCGGGCCGATCCGCGGCGGCCTGTCGATGGGCCTGTATCTCGTCGTCGGCGCGGTCGGCGTCCCGTGGTTCGCCGAACAGAACAGTGGCGTCGGCTTCCCGACCCTTGGGTACGTCATCGGCTTCGTGCTGGCGGCGATCCTCGTCGGGTGGCTGGCGCGGCGCGGCGTGGACCGCACGTACCGCGGGACGATCGGCGCCATGGTCGCGGGCAATCTCGTCATCTACGCCGCCGGCGTCCCCTACCTGGCATGGGCGCTGGGCATCGACCTCGCGGAGGCGATCCGAGTCGGCGCGCTTCCGTTTCTCGCGGGGGATGCCCTGAAGATTCTCCTCGCGGCCGGGCTCCTGCCCGCCGCCTGGCGCATGGCTGGGACGCGGGGCTAGGTCGCCAGACCCAGCGTCGGCGGGAGCTCGATCGGACGAAGGAGCTCAGGGCCGTCGACCTGCACGCGGTTGACCTGCGTGCTGACCGGCCACATGCGGAGCGACTCCTCGGGCGCCGCGAGCAGCATCGGCGCCAGGTCCGCCGGCGCCTTGGCCGGATCGAGCCAGTCGTCGAGCAAGTCGCGCCCCAGGATCACCGGCATCCGGTCGTGGATGACGGACACGAGCTCGTTCGGGGCGGTCGTCAGAATGGCGACGGTCGGCGCCGCGTGCCGGGTCGCGCTCCAGATGCCCGCCATCGCCAGGAGGGATCCCTCCTCGGCTGGACCGATGGCGTACGGCTGGCGCGGAGAGGCGGTGCGGTCCCACTCGTAGAAGGCGTCGGCAGGGATGATGCAGCGCGTCGCACGCAGCGCGGGTCCGAAGGCGGGCGAGTCCCAGGCTGTTTCGGCGCGGGCGTTGATCCAGCTGCGTCCGCCGTCTCCATCGGCCCAGAAGGGCTGAAAGCCCCAGCGGGCTGCCGCGAGGCGCCGCTCACCGTCGCGGTCGACGAGGATGCGGATGCGCTCCGTCGGCGGCACGTTCCAGAGCCCGTCCGGCAGGTCGTCGTCGGGATAGGCGCCGAAGTAGTCGCTGATCCGCTTCGACGGCTCGCCCTGGCTGAAACGGCCGCACACCACGAGAGGATGCAGGTCGTGGGCGCCGGCCGTCAATTCGCCGCGCGCTCACCCCATGCCGTGGCGCCAACGAGCTGTTGAACGAGGCGGCCCACGCCCGCCGGACCGCCCTCGTCGAGGGCCGCGACGATGGCCGACCCCACGATGATGCCGTCGGCGGCTCCGGTCAGCTCGCGGACATGCTCGGGCCGCGAGATTCCGAAGCCGACGGCCACCGGCAGCCGGCCATCCGCCGTCTCGCGGATGCGCTCGAGCAGCGGAATCGTGGTCGTGGCAACGCGATCACGCGCACCGGTCACCCCGTACAGGGGCACCACGTACAGGAATGCGGTCGACGAGCGAATCGCGCGTTCGAGGCGCGCGGGTGAGCTGTTGGGGGTCACCAGGAACGCGATCCCGAGCCCGGCATCCGCGACCTGTCGCTCCAGCAGGAGATCCTCCCCGGCCGGCAGGTCCGGGACGATGAGCGCGTCCACGCCGGCCTCGCACAGCTCATGCAGCGTCCGGGTGCGCCCGCGGGTCACGATCGGGTTGAGATAGCCCATCGCCAGGATCGGCTGGTGGTGGCCGCGCTCACGCAGCGCGCTCACCATTTCGAGGACCGTGTGGACACCCGCTCCGGCCGCCACCGCGGCGTGGCCCGCGGCGGCGATCACCGGGCCGTCCGCCACCGGGTCGCTGAAGGGCACGCCGATCTCCAGCAGGTCCGCGCCGGCCTCCAGCGCAGCGGTCGCCGCATCGATGCCCGCGACCGAGTCCGGATAGCCGGCCATGAGGTAGACGATCAACGGGCGGCGCCCATCGTCCGCGGCCCGCGAGAAGGCGTCGCGCACGCGCCGCGCCCCGGGCGGCAGGCTCACGAACCGGTCCCGAACCGGTCCACGATGTCGAGGTCCTTGTCGCCGCGGCCGGAGAGGTTGACGACGACCACGTTCCCTGGCTCGAGATCCGGCAGCAGCCGCGCGACGGCCGCCAGCGCGTGTGCCGGCTCCAGCGCCGGCAGGATGCCGGCCCGCCGCGTGAGCCGATGGAGTGCCGCGACCGCATCGGCGTCGGAGGTCCGGTCGACCTCGAGCCTCCCGACCGCGGCGAGCGCCGATAGCTGCGGGCCGACGCCTGGATAGTCCAGCCCTGCCGATACCGAGTGCGGCTCGACGACCTGCCCATCTTCGGTCTGGGTGAGCATGGTGAAGGCCCCGTGCAGCACGCCGGGCCGGCCGAGACCGAGCGACGCGGCGTTGTCGCCGAGCCCGTCCCCTCGTCCACCGGCCTCGACACCGACCAGGCGGGTTCGCGCGTCCAGGAACGGCCGGAACAGCCCGATGGCGTTGCTGCCACCGCCCACCGACGCGACTGCCACGTCCGGCAGCCGGCCGATGCGCTCGAGCAGCTGCGCACGAGCCTCGCGACCGATCACCGACTGGAGCTCGGCCACCATGTCGGGGTACGGGTGCGGACCCGCGGCCGATCCGAGGATGTAGGCGGTCGTCTCGACGTTGGCGACCCAGTCGCGCAGGGCCTCGTTCAGGGCGTCCCGGAGCGTTCCGTGCCCGGTCGCCACCGGCCGAACCTCGGCGCCGAGCAGATGCATGCGCCGCACGTTGGGCGCCTGGCGCTCGACGTCGGTGGTGCCCATGTACACGACGCAGTCCATGCCGAGCAGCGCGCACGCGGCTGCGGTCGCCACGCCGTGCTGGCCCGGCGCCGGTCTCGGCCACGATGCGGGCCTTGCCCATGCGGCGCGCCAGCAGCGCCTGGCCGAGGGCGTTGTTGATCTTGTGCGCGCCGGTGTGCGCGAGGTCCTCGCGCTTCAGGAACACGCGCACGTCGTCCCGCGCACCATCCGCCAGCGCCTGCGCCGATACCTCGAACAGCGGCGTCGGACGGCCGATGAAATCACGCTGAAGGCGGGCCAGCTCGTCGCGGTACGCGGGGTCGCCCCGGGCTGCCGACCACGCGGCGGCCAGCTCGTCGAGCGGCGGGATCAGCGTCTCGGGAACGAATCGGCCGCCATACGGGCCGAACCGACCGCGGCGATCCACCCGGTCGGCACCGGTCGGCTCGCGTCGCGCCGCCCGGACGAAGGCGAGGATGCGCCGGGGATCCGGCGAGCCGGTGCGCTCAAGCCCGGATGCGGCGTCGACCCAGGCCGGACGCGCGGCACGCACCACACCAGCGACATTCGACGGTTCGAGGCCGCCGGCCAGGCCAACCGGGAGGATCCGGTTGAGGCGGCGCGCGACGTCGACTGGCGCGGGTGCCCGCACGCCGCCGCCCTGGGCGGCGGGCGCTCCCTCCAGGAGAAGGTGCGTCGCCCCGGCCGCCAGCCACGACTCCGCGACGCCCAGCGCCGCGCGCACGAGCGACGCCTCGTGGATGACGCCGATCACGGTGGGGAGACGGCCCGCGCGCTCGGCCAGCCACGACGGCGGCTCATCGAACCCGGCCAGCTGGACGCCCGGCGCTGTTCCGCCAACTTCCGTAAATCGGTCCACCGCCTCGTCCACCTCGGCCGCCTCGGGACCGCGGAAGACCAGCACGGGGCGGATCGTGCCAAGGCCGGCAGCGAGCCGTGCGGCGGCGTCGGTCTCGACGCGCCGCCGGCTGTCGGGCGCCACGATGAAGCCCACGAGGTCCGCATCGGCGGCCACCGCTGCTCGGATGCCGGCCGCGTCGCGCTGCCCGCAGACCTTCACGGCGGCGCGGCTCGGATGCGGAGGCACGGCGACTGGGGTGCGCCCTGGGGCAGCGGATACGAAATCACGCAGGCGCCGGGCCGGGTCCGGGGCCTCGAGCAGCGCCGTGCCGACGAGCGCGGCGTGCGCGCCTGCGGCGGCGACGTCGGAGAGGTGGGAGTCGTCGGTGATGCCGCTCTCGGCGACCAGCGTCGCGCCTCTCCCCTGCGCAGACCTCAGCAGGTCGAGGACGCGATCGCGCGAGACCTCGAGGGAGTCGAGGTCGCGCGCATTGACGCCGATGAGCGTCGCGTCAGCCGCGAGGGCCCGATGGAGCTCGGGCTCGTCGTGAACCTCGACGAGCGCGTCGATCCCCGCCTCGGCCGCGGCCTCGAGGCACCCGCCCAGCTCCTCGTCGGACAGGGCACGCACGATGAGCAGGACCGCACCGGCGCCGAGGGTCCGCGCCTGCCAGACCTGGACCGGATCGACAGTGAAGTCCTTGCGCAGCACCGGCGGGCCGAGATGAGCGGCTTCCGAAAGGTCGTCGTCGGACCCGCCGAAGCGCGTCGGCTCGGTCAGGATCGAGAGGGCGGCTGCTCCGGCGTCGGCGTAGCTGCGCGCCAGGGCGGCCACGGCCCCCGGTCCACCGGCCACCGATGCGAACTCCCCGGCCGAGGGGGATCGCCGCTTCACCTCGGCGACGATCGCCAGGCGGTCCGCATAGCGGAGCGCCGCTTCGAAGCGCGGGGCCGGCGGCATTGACGCCACCTGGCGCCGAAGCTCGCCGATCGGCGTGATGCGGGCGTCGTGGCGAGCCCGGGCGCGCGCGGCCTCGAGCAGCGGGGCGAGCACGCTCATGCCGCCGACACCCCGGCCGCGCCGGTCACGACATCGGCTGCCCGACCGGAGTCGATCGCCTCGGCGGCGAGGACAACCCCCTCGGCGACATCCGCGGCGCGCCCGGCGACGAACAGCGCCGCGCCGGCGTTGAGCAGGACGACATCCCGGGCCGGCCCAGGCTCCCCGCCGAGGACGGACAGCGCAATCGCGGAGTTCATCTGCGCGTCGCCGCCGACCAGCGCCGCGAGCGGCGCCCGCATCAGGCCGAAGTCGATGGCGTCCACCACGATCTCGCGCATGCTGCCGTCCTCGACCAGTAGCGCCTGGTTCGGACCGGCCAGCGACAGCTCGTCGCTGCCGTCCGCCCCGTGCACCACAATTGCCCTGACGGCCTCGAGCCGGCTCAGCGCACCGGCGACGAGCGGCACGAGCGACGGGTCGGCCACGCCCAGCAGCTGACGCCGCACGCGCGCCGGCGATGACAGCGGGCCGAGCAGGTTGAAGATGGTCCGCATCGGCAGCTCGCGGCGGATCGGCATGGCGTGCTTCATGGCCGGGTGGTACGCGGGGGCGAACATGAAGCCGAACCCCGTCTCGCGGATCGAGCGAGCCACCGTCTCCGGTCCCGGGTCGAGCGCGATGCCCAGCGCCTCCACCAGGTCCGCCGATCCGGACCGCGACGTGATGGCCCGGTTCCCGTGCTTCGCGACCGGCGCGCCGGCACCGGCCACGACGAAGGCGGACAGGGTCGAGATATTGAAGGTGTGCAGCCCGTCGGCGCCGGTACCGCACAGGTCGACGGCGTCGTCCGGAGCATCCACGTGGACCGCCCGGGAGCGCATGACACGAGCAAAGGCCGCCACCTCCTCCGGCGTCTCACCGCGGACCCGCATCATCGCCAGGAGGGCCGCGACCTGGACGGGCGGCGCCGAGCCGTCCATCAATTCCTCCATCGCTGCCTCGGCGAGTGGGGCCGGGAGCGTCCCGCCACCGGCCACAAGCTCCACGGCTGCCTCGACCGCCGGACGCAGGGGCGTCGCCTGGTCGGTCATGCCGGGACCGCCGCTCGAGCCAGGAACGCGGAGAGCAGCGCCTCGCCGTCGTCGGTCAGGATCGACTCGGGATGGAACTGGAATCCCTCGACCGGGTGCGACCGATGGCGCACGCCCATCACCACCCCGTCCTCGGACCAGGCGGTGACCTCGAGCTCGGCGGGCAGCGAGTCCCGGGCGAGCGCCAGCGAGTGATAGCGGGCGGCGACGATGGGCGATGGCAGCCCGGCGAAGGCGCCGGTCGACGGCGTGATGGACCGGCCACGCCTTGCCGTGGACCGGCGGCACGCGGATCACCTCGGCCGCCGTACGCCACCCCGATGGCCTGGTGGCCGAGGCAGACGCCGAGGATCGGCACCGACGGCCCCAGCTCGCGCACCAGCTCCACGCTGATGCCCGCCTTCTCCGGTCGGGACGGTCCTGGCGAGATGACGATCGCGTCGGGCCGCTGGGCCGCCACCTCGGCCACGGTGAGCTCGTCGTTGCGGGCGACCGTCGCTTCCACGCCGATCCGGCCGAGCAGCTGGACCAGGTTGAAGGTGAACGAGTCGTAGTTGTCCAGGACGAAGACGCGCTGACCGCTCATCCCGGAACCTCCGCGCCGATGGCGGCCAGCATGCTGGCCGCCTTTGCCGCAACCTCGGCAGCCTCGCGGGACGGGATCGAGTCGGCAACCACGCCGGCGCCGGCGTGGACCGTGGCCTCCCCGTCACGGATGACCGCGGAGCGGATGGTGATCGCGCACTCCACGTCGTGGGGGCTGAAGTAGCCGACCGCCCCGCCGTATGGCCCGCGTCGCTCGCCCTCGAGCTCGGCGATGGCCTCCATCGCCCGCACCTTCGGGGCGCCCGACAGCGTGCCGGCCGGGAAGACCGCACGCACCGCGTCGAAGGCATCCAGGTCGTCGCGCAGCGTGCCGTGCACCTCCGACACGAGGTGCATCACGTGGCGGTAGCGCTCGATCGCCCGCAGCGTCGTGACCTCGACGCTGGCCGGCGTGGCAACCCGGCCGATGTCGTTGCGCGCAAGGTCGACGAGCATCGCGTGCTCCGCGAGCTCCTTCGGATCGTTGCGCAGATCCTCCTCCAGCTCGGCGTCCTCGACCGGGTCCTCGGCCCGCGGCCGCGTTCCGGCAATGGGCCGGGTGACGACCTCGTCATCGCGCACGCGGACGAGCAGCTCGGGCGAGGCGCCGACGAGCGCCGCCCCGGGCGCGACGCCGTCGAGGTCGAGATAGAACAGGTATGGAGAGGGGTTGATGCGCCGCAGGGACCGATAGATCTCGATCGCGGATCGCTTCGTCGGAACGGTGAAGCGTCGCGCCAGGACGCACTGCAGCATCTCCCCGGCGTGGATGTCCTCCACCAGCCGCGCGACGCCGGCCTCGTAGCGCTCACGCGCCGCCTCGTCGAGCTCCGGCGGCACGACACCGCCGTCCACGCGTGCCGGGCGCTCCGTCGCGACGGGCGTCCCGAGGGCACGGGCGACATTGGCCAGTCGTGCGTCGGCCGCGCCGTCCCGGAGGGTCGAGACGCGGGCCACCTGCTGGAGATGGTCGAACACGATGATCGCCGAGGGCAGATGGAAGACCGCGTCGGGCAGGCCGAGCGGATCGGCGGCTGGCATCGGCACGCGCTCCCAGCGCGCGACCGCCTCGTATGCGAGGTATCCGACTCCGGAGGAGAGGCTGAACGCGGGGTCGCCGACGGCCGGAGAGCGGTGCGGCAGGACCCGCCGCAGCGCCTCGAGCGGATCCGGCGCGCTGAACTCCTCCGCCGACTCCGCGTCGAACATCACGGCACGCTCGCCGCGGACCTCGAGCGTCCGTCCGTGCACCCCGACCAGCGAGTAGCGGCCATACCGCGCGCCCTCCTCGACCGATTCGAGCAGGAAGGCGCATCGGGGGCCGAGCCGTAGGGCGGCTGCCACCGGGGTGAGCGTATCGGCCGCCAGCTCGAGGCTGTGGATCGGCGCAAGGGGCGGAATTGCGGTGGTCATCGGTGCGAATGTCCTGAGAAATCGACAACGCCTCCATCCTCGAGGGACGGAGGCGTCTTCCGCGGTGCCACCCTTGTTCGGACCGGATTCGGTCCGCGCTTCGCTCGCACGGGCCTGGTGAGCCGATGCGCCGGCCTTCGATAACGGGGGCCTCCCGTCGCCGCCTACGTGCGCGCTCGCGCAGTTCGGAGCGAGGCTCGCGGGTCCATTCACCCTCGTCGTGCCACGCCGGCTTGCACCATTCCGGCTCGCTGTGGTGGCCGTGCGACGGGTACTCGTCCCGGTCGACGCCGTCTGAAGTTGGAGCCGCATGCTAGGCCCGCCCCGAGAACGCGTCAAGACGTGCCTTCTGAATCGCAACCGGTCCGCAACGCATGCGTGACCGACGCGGCGCTGACGCATGAATCGCCGCGCCATAGCGTGAGCGTATGGAGTTCTCGGAACCGATTGCGGTCCATCGTGACTTCACGGCCTTCAGCGTCCGTGACGGGCGCCTCGCGCCGGTCACCTGCGTCGCCTGCGGCTGCCGCCTCGAGCGACACGACGACGGCACGTGGTGGCACTTCTCGGGCCGAGACGACCGTGACGCTCGGGGCTGTATCGTGGCCTGCGCCGAGCGGCCGCACTACGGAGGCGTCGCCGCAGCCCTCGGCTGAGCCGGAGGACCGCGTGCCGCGACCGCGCGCCGCATCCAGCGCCCGCCGCGCCGAGCCGAGGGGCATCGGCAGCGCGGGAGCGCGCGATTCTCTCGCCCGCGAGGTCAAGCTCGTGGGCGCCCTGCTGGGCCAGGTCATCGTCGAGCAGGAGGACGAGCCCCTCTTCGAGCTCGTGGAGCAGCTCCGCAGGACCGCGATTCGTCGTCGCGCCTCGGACGATCACGCTCCGCTCGATGCGGGTTCTGTGCTCGCGGATCGACCGCTGGACGAGCTGCTGGCGGTGGCACGGGCGTTCACCGCGTACTTCCTGTTGATCAACCTCGCCGAGGAGAAGCATCGGGTGCGGACGCTGCGGAAGCGCGAACGCGCTGGCGTCCTGCCGGAGAGCATTGCCGATGCGCTGGCGCAGCTGGAGCGCTCCGAGCTGACGACGGCCGGCCTGCGTGAGCTGCTGGATCGGCTGATGCTTCGACCGGTCCTCACGGCCCACCCAACCGAGGCCCGCCGCCGCACCGTCCTCGTGGCGCAACGCCGGCTGTATCGCCTGCTCGACCGCTTCGACGACCCTCGCCTCACCCGGCGCCAGGACCGAGACCTCCGACGCCGCATGCGGGAGGAGATCACCGTGCTGTGGCAGACGAGCCAGGGCCGCCGCCAGCGCCCGACGCCGCTCGACGAGGTGCGCGCCGCGATGGTCTTCTTCGACCAGACGCTGTTCCGGGTGACGCCTCAGCTGTACCGGGCGCTCGACACGGCCCTCCTCGACCGGCGTGGTGACGATCGAAGCGGGAGCCGCCGGCCCGCGGCGCGCGCTTTCCTGCGCTGGGGATCGTGGATCGGTGCCGACCGTGACGGTCACCCCGGTGTCACCGCCGACGTGACCCGCGCCACGCTCCGCATCCAGGCCGACCACATCCTGCGTGGATACCGCAACGTCGCCGATCGGCTGCAGCAGACGATCGCGATCTCGGCGGAGCGCGCCGAGCTGCCCGATGACCTCCTCCGGCGCGTGGACGCATGGCTGCGCCCGTTCCCCGAGCTACGGGACGACCTCGGTCGACGCTTTGCGGGCCAGCCGTATCGCCAGGCATTCGGCGCCATCGGTGAGCGCCTCGAACGAACCAGGCGACGACTGACCGGGGCACGCGGCCCGCGGCGCGGCGGCTACGGCTCTCCAGTCGAGCTGCTCGAGGACCTGCACGCCATCCAGGGCTCGCTGGTCTCCCACGGCGCAGCACGCGTGGCCTGGGGAGAGGTGCAGGACCTGGTCTGGCAGGTCGACACGTTCGGCTTCCACCTCGCCTCGCTCGAGATTCGCCAGCACGCGGATGTGCACCGCGCTGCCCTCGACTCGCTGCGCGAGGGATCCGAATCCGCGGAGGCTCGGGAGGCGCTCGCCACCCTGCGAGCCGCGCGCGAGCTGCAGGCGACGTTCGGGGCGGACGCGTTGCCGCGCTACGTCATCAGCTTCACCCGCAACCCCGCCGATGTCACCGGCGTGCTCGAGCTCGACGCTATCGCCACGCCCGACGCCGGGGCGCTCGACCTCGACCTGGTTCCGCTGCTCGAGAGCCGGGATGCCCTGTCCGGGGCCGGCGCGTTCCTGCAGGACCTGTTCCGGGACCCGGCATATCGGCCCCACCTCGAGCGTCGCGGGCGCCGCCAGGAGGTGATGCTCGGCTACTCCGACTCGAACAAGGAGGTCGGCTACCTGGCTGCGGCGTGGAGCCTGTATCGCGCGCAGGAGGAGCTCGTGGCCGCGGCGCGCGACGCGGACGTCGAGCTGACCCTGTTCCACGGTCGCGGCGGCACGATCGGGCGCGGCGGCGGGCCGGCGAACCGCGCGGTGCTCGCCCAGGCGGCGGGCAGTGTCGATGGACGGCTCGCGCTGACCGAGCAGGGCGAGATGATCGCGGAGCGCTATCCGTCTCCCACGATTGCCCAGCGCCACCTCGAGCAGCTGGCCAGCGCCGTCCTCCTCAGCAGTCGGCCAGGTCACGATCGGGCCACAGCCGAGCAGGCGGACCGATGGCGACCCATGATGACCGAGCTCGCGGACCTCGCCGAAGCCGCCTACCGCAGGCTGGTCTGGGAGGAGCAGTCCTTCGCCGACTTCTTCCGCGCGGCGACGCCGATCGAGGAGATCAGCCGCATGGAGCTCGGATCGCGTCCCGCGCGCCGCGCCGACGCACCGAGCCTCCAGAGCCTTCGCGCCATCCCGTGGGTGTTCGCCTGGTCGCAGAGCCGGACGAACCTTCCTGCCTGGTTCGGCGTTGGCGCGGCCCTTGCGGCCTTCGGGCGTGGTCATCGCGGCGCGCGCCGTCAGCTGGCCGACGCCTACCGCCAATGGGAGTTCTTCCGGTCGGTGATCGACAACATCGAGCTCGGCCTCGTCATCGCCGATCCGTGGCTTTCGGAGCGCTACGCGGCGCTTGCCGGTGACGACGAGCCGATGCGCCGCATCGCCACCGCCATCGAGGAGGAGCGGCAACGGACCGTCGACGAGCTCACCGCCCTGACCGGTCGCGGCCTCCTCGACCGCAGCGCCCGGCTGCGGCGCAGCGTGGACCTTCGGACGCCGTACGTCGACGTGCTCTCCGAGCTCCAGCTCCACGCGCTCCGAATGCTCCGTACCGGCCGGCCCGGCGCGGAGGAACGACGGGCGGCCGAGGAGCTGCTCCAGCTGAGCGTCAGCGGCGTGGCAGCCGGTCTCCAGCACACCGGCTGATTGCATGATCATGCAGGCGCGATGCATCCTATGCAGGTGACCGCCCCCGTTCGCGTCGCCGTCGTCGGCGCTTCCGGCTACGCCGGCGCCGAGCTGATCCGCCTGCTTGCCGGGCATCCGGACGTCGAGATCGCGGCGCTGTACGCCCGCGGCCGCGAGGACGCACGCCTTGCCGACGAGTTCCCGCACCTCGCGCCCTTGGACCTGCAGCTCGTCGATGGTGCCCCGGAGCCGGGCTCGGTGGACGTCGCGTTCCTGGCGCTGCCCCATGGCGCATCGGCCGAACTCGCCGTGAGGCTGGCGGACGGCGGCACCACGGTGATCGACATCGGCTCCGACCTGCGCCTGGCCGACCCCGCTGCCTACCCGGAGTGGTACGGCTTCGAGCATCCGGCACCAGACGCCCTGGCCGATGCGGTCTACGGGCTCACCGAGTTCGCACGAGATCGGCTTTCCAACGCGAGGCTGATCGCCAATCCGGGCTGCTACCCGACGGCGTCGCTGTTGGCGCTATCGCCGTTCGCACGCGCAGGCGTCCTGACCGGCGAGGTGGTCGTCGACGCCAAGTCCGGCGTCAGTGGCGCGGGACGCAGCGCCGGGGCCGACTTCCTGTACACCGAGCTCGAGGGCGGCACGAAGGCCTACGGCATTCCACGCCACCGGCATACGCCGGAGATCGCACAGGGGCTGGCCGCCTGCGGGGCCGCGAACATCGGCCTGACCTTCGTTCCCCACCTCATACCACAGGTGCGAGGGATCATCGCGACCTGCTACCTCCAGCTGACCGATGACCTCGACGACGATCGCCTCCGCTCGATCCTGGATGACGCGTTCGACACCGAGCCGTTCGTGCACCCGGTGACGAATCCACCGTCGTCGAAGCTGGCCTCGGGCTCGAACCACGCGTTCGTGTTCGCGGCGCGCACGGCGCCACGACGGGCCGTCGTCATCGGCGCCATCGACAACCTCGGCAAGGGGGCGGCGGGCCAGGCGGTGCAGAACATGAACGTCGCGCTGGGCCTGCCGGAGACCACAGGCCTCACGTCGGTCGGCATCTACCCGTGAGCGTCCGGCCGACGAAGGGCGGCGTCACCACGCCCCGCGGATTCCGCGTCGCCGCGGGCCGCGCTGGGTTGCGGTCGGGCGAGGGCCCGGACGTCATGCTCCTCGTCAGCGAGCGCGGACCCGTCCCGGCCGCTGCGACGTTCACGCGCAATCGCATGCGGGCCGCACCGGTCGAGCTGGCCATGCGATCACTGCGCGCATCGCGGGGCCAGGCGGCGGCCGTCATCGCCAACGCGGGCTGCGCCAATGCCGGCACCGGCGCCGACGGGCTTGCGGACGCCAAGGCGGTCCGGGCGCTGATCGCGGAACGGATCGGCGTGGCCGGGCGCCACGTCCTGACCGCGTCGACCGGGCTGATCGGCTCGCGGCTGGGTGTCGATCGGATCGCATCGGTCCTGCCGTCCATGACGCCGGCGTCCGGCCGGCGCTCCGACACCGATGCCGCCCGCGCCATCATGACCACGGACACCGTTCCCAAGGAGGCGGCCGTCGAGGTGGACCTGGGCCGGGGACGCACGGCGCACGTGGGTGGCATGGCGAAGGGCTCGGGGATGATCCACCCCCAGATGGGCACGATGCTCGCCTTCGCCACCACCGATGCGCCGATAGGCCCGGCCGCCCTGCGCGACACCCTGCGAGCGGTCGTCGATCGCACGTTCAACCAGGTGACCGTCGACGGCGACCCGTCGACCAACGACACGGTCGTCCTGCTGGCCAGCGGTGCCGAGGGCGGCGCCGAGCTGGGCGGGTCGTCGCTGGACGCTTTTGCCGAGGGGCTCGAAGCGGTGTGCCGGTCGCTGGCCGAGCAGATCGCGGCCGACGGCGAGGGTGCGCAGCACCGAATCGACGTGTCGGTGATCGGCGCCCGGTCCGACGGCGAGGCGCGGCTCGTCGCCCGCACCGTGGCCGGCTCCAGCCTCGTCAAGTCGGCGGTTCACGGCGCCGATCCGAACTGGGGCCGCATCGCTGCCGCCGCCGGCCGCTCCGGCGCACGACTGGATCCCGATCGGCTCGCGATCCGCATCGGGTCCAATGTCGTCTACGACGGCGCGCCAACCGAGTTCGACGAGCGTGCTGCCTCGCGGGCGCTGCGCGGCAAGGTGGTGGGCATCGGGCTCGACCTGCGGCTCGGGCGTGGGTCCGGCATGGCGTGGGGCTGCGACCTGTCGGCGGAGTACGTCGCGATCAACAGCGAGTACCGAACGTGAGCGGGCGGCCGGTCACGATCAAGATCGGCGGGGTGGCAGGGCAGCATGGCGACAGCCTCACCTACCTCGCCCGATCGGCTCCACGCGAGACGGTCATCGTGCATGGCGGCGGGAACGAGGTCGCCGAGTGGAGCCGCCGGCTCGGCCTCGAGCCCCGCACGCACGACGGGTTGCGGGTCACCGATCCGGACACGCTCGAGGTCGTGGTGGCGGTGCTGGCCGGGCTGGTTAACGCCCGGCTGGTCGCGGCACTGGACGTCGCGGGCCGTCGGTCGGTCGGGCTGACCGGGGCCGACGGCGCCCTGCTGCACCTCCGCCGACGCGATGCCTCGCTCGGGGAGGTCGGCGAGGTGGTCGGCGCGGATGCGGCGCTGCTCGACACGCTGATCGAGGCCGGCGACCTGCCGGTGGTGGCGTCGGTCGGCGTGCTCGACGGCGCCCTGCTGAACGTCAACGCGGACGAGGTGGCCGGCGCGATTGCCGCCGCTCGCGGCGGGCTGCTGCTGCTGTGCACCGACGTGCCGGGCGTCCAGCTCGAGGGTCGGGTGCTGGAGCGGCTCGATCCGGCCAGCGCAGAGCGAATGCTCGACGACGGCACCGCATCGGCCGGCATGCGGCCCAAGCTGCGGGCCGCGATGATGGCGGCGCGAGCCGGCTGCGAGGTGCGGATCGTGGACGGACGGTCTCCCGCGGAGCTCGAGCGGGCGCTGCAGGGCGAGCCGGCGGGGACGACGGTGACGGCCGCATGACCGAGGACCTGCGCAAGCCGCTCGCGCGGCGCCAGCTCATCCGGCGCCTGATCGCCACCGGCGAGATCCACTCGCAGGAGCAGGTCGTTGCCGAACTCGCGCGCCGGGGCGTCGACGTCACCCAGGCCACCGTCTCGCGCGACTTCGCCGAGCTCGGGGTGGTGCGCGGCGTGCGCAACGGCTCACCGGTGTACCTCGCGTCCGACGACCTCCCGTCCTCCCGCGATCCGGGCGCCGCCGATCGGCTGCGCCGCCTGCTGCTCGACCTCCCGCTGATGATCGACGAGGCGCCCCCGCTCCTCGTGCTGCGGACATCGCCGGGTGGGGCGAACGCCATCGCCCGTGCGGTGGACCTGCTGCCGCTGGACGGTGTCGTCGGCACGCTCGCCGGGGACGACACGATCTTCATCGCCTGCCGCGACCGCAACGCCCTGCGGCGCATCCGCGCTCAGTTCGAGGCCCTGCGGGCCGGGGAGGATGGGTAGGGTGGAACGGACGGGCGTATATCCGTATCTACGATGAGACTGTGGCAATGAATCCGACTTCCGCGCGTTCCCAGGCGATCGAACACGAGGCACGCGTTCACCTGCCGGTTTACGCGCGCCAGCCCCTCGTCATTGTGCGGGGCGAAGGGTGCTGGGTCTGGGACGACGCCGGCAACCGCTACCTCGACCTGGTGGCCGGTATCGCGGTCAACGTGCTCGGCCATGCCCATCCCGCCGTCGCCGATGCCCTGGCGGAGCAGGCCCGCACGCTGCTCACGACCTCGAACCTGTACTACACGCTCCCCCAGCTCGAGCTGGCCGATGCGCTGATCGCGCGCTCTCCGTTCGACCGCGCCTTCTTCACGAACTCGGGCACCGAGGCCAACGAGGCGGCCATCAAGCTCGCCCGCAGGGCCGGCAACGAGCGCGGCGCCTACGGCATCGTGTCGCTCACCAATTCCTTCCACGGCCGGACGTTCGGCTCGCTGGCGGCGACCGGGCAGCCGAAGTACCAGCAGCCGTTCGCTCCCCTGCCTGAGGGCTTCTTCCACGTCCCGCTGGGCGACGCCGAGGCGCTGCGTGTCGCGGTGTCCGACCGCACAGCCGCCATCCTGCTCGAGCCGATCCAGGGCGAGTCCGGCATCCATCCACTGTCCGATGAGTTCCTCGTCGCCGCCCGAGAAGCCGCCGACCGGGTCGGAGCGCTGCTCATCCTCGACGAGATCCAGACCGGCATCGGCCGCACCGGCACCTTCTTCGCCTTCGAGCAGACGCCCGTCGTGCCCGACGTCGTGACCATCGCGAAGGGCCTCGGCGGCGGCGTGCCGATCGGCGCCATGCTCGTCCGCGAATCGGCATCGGTCTTCCATGCCGGCGACCACGGCACGACCCTCGGTGGCAACCCTCTGACCGCGGCGGCGGCGTTGGCCACGCTGCGCGTCATCGACGAGGAGCGGCTGATGGACAACGCACGCCTCATGGGCGCGCGCTTCGCCGAGGGCCTCGAGGCGCTGGTGGCCGATGGCCTCGTCACCGAGGTGCGGGGTCGCGGCCTGATGATCGGGATCGAGACGGACGGGCCGATCGCGCGGCAGGCGATGGCCATCGCCCGCGACGAGCATGGGCTCCTGGTGAATGCGACCGGCGACACCACGCTGCGGCTCGTGCCGCCGCTCACCATCTCGGCCGACGAGGTGGACGAGGGCGTTGGCCGGCTGCGCGCCGCGCTCACCCAGGCCGCCGGCGAGTGACCGATCGCTCTGCCATCGTCACCGGTGCCGCGGCGGGCATCGGTCGAGCGACCGTGGACCTGCTCGTGCGCGATGGCTGGCACGTGGTCGGCATCGACCGATCGGGCGGAGCGATCGCGAGCGGAGAGCTGCTCATCGGCGACGCTGGCGATGCATCTGTCCTGGGCGACGCGGTCGAGCATTGCGGCGGCTCGGTCGACGCCCTGGTCTGCGCGGCCGGCATCCCACCCTCCGGGCCGTGGGATAGTCGCGAGCACTGGGACGAGGTGCTGCGCGTCGACCTGACCGCTCCATACGAGGCCCTCCGGGTCTGCTGGCCGGCGCTGGTCACCGCAGGCGGGTCGGCCGTGCTGGTCGGCAGCATCGTCGGTGCGGCGGAGGGTTCGCTGCGCTCACCTGCGTACGCCGCCGCCAAGGCTGGACTCGAGGGGCTCGCGCGCTCGTTCGCGGTCATCGGCGCGCCCGACGGCGTGCGTGTCAACGTCGTTGCGCCAGGCGCCATCGACACCGACTTCGACGAGCGGCTGCTGCCGGCCGACCACCGCATCGACGTGCCGTTGGGGCGGATGGGCACAGCCGAGGAGGTCGCGTCGGTCATCGCGTTCCTGGCCGGCCCCGGGGCGAGCTACGTCACAGGCGCAGTGTGGACCGTGGACGGCGGCCGGACGATCCTGTCCGCCGCCGACGCACCGGATCGTTGACAGTGCGGCGGCATCGGTCGTAGAGTCCGCGCACCAATGTTCCACACGTGGTTTTACGGCTAGCGGGTACGAGGCAGGCGAGTAGATCTCGCCGGCGCAGGCACTCGTGCCCGCAGACGCAGGAAGCGAAAGCTCCTGCGTTTTTTGTTTCCCGGACCAGGGCGCTGGGGCGGGTTGGGATCGGAGAGGCGGCAATCGGATGATCGTGGTGATGCGTCCATCGGCGACGCAGCAGGAGATCGACGGGGTCAAGCGAAGCATCGAGGAGAACGGCCTCGAGGCGTTCCTGTCGGTCGGCGAGGAGCGCACCGTGATCGGCGTCGTCGGCGATGTCGAGCGCATCAGCCATCTCGGCACGCTGCCCGGCGTCGACCAGGTCATCCGGGTCAGCTCCCCGTACAAGCTGGCGAGCATCCAGGACCCGGGCGAGCGCACCCGGGTCAGGGTCGGGCCGGTCGAGATCGGCCTCGGGTCTGAGCTAGTGGTCATGGCCGGTCCGTGCGCCGTCGAGTCACGCGAGCAGCTCCTGGAGACGGCCCGGTGCGTGTCGCGCGAGGGAGCGCGCATCCTGCGCGGCGGTGCGTGGAAGCCGCGGACCAGCCCGTACTCGTTCCAGGGCCTGGGCGTGCCCGCCCTGGACATGCTGGCCGAGGCCCGCGATCAGACTGGCCTGCCGATCATCAGCGAGGTCGTCGACCCGCACGACGTCGAGGTCTTCGACGACCGCGTCGACATCCTCCAGGTCGGCGCCCGCAACATGCAGAACTTCTCGCTCCTCCGGGCGGTCGGACAGAGCCGGCGCGCCGTGCTGCTGAAGCGCGGGCTGTCGTCAACGATCGAGGAGTGGCTGCTCGCCGCCGAGTACGTCCTGTCCGCCGGCAACCCGAACGTCATCCTCTGCGAGCGCGGCATCCGCACGTTCGAGACGGCCACCCGCAACACGCTCGACCTCTCCGCGGTCCCGGTCCTGCGCCAGAAGACGCACCTGCCGATCGTCGTGGATCCCTCGCACGGCACCGGCGCGCGGGCGCTGGTCGGACCGATGGCGCTCGCCGGCGCGGCCGTCGGCGCCGATGGCCTGCTCATCGAGGTCCACCCCGATCCGGCCAACGCGCGATCCGACGGCGACCAGTCCCTCGCCTTCGACGAGTTCGGCGCGCTGATGGATGAGCTCCGCAGGCTCGCGTTCGTGCGCGCGACCGCCGACGGGCGGCCACCGGTCCCCGACGAGCGACCGATCGTCACCGCCGGCCTCGAGGACCTGCGCGAGCGGATCGACGACACCGACACCCGCCTGGCCGACCTGGTCCAGGAGCGAGCCGCCCTGGCTCTGGAGGTGCAGCGCCGGCGCGATCCTCACGTCCACGGCCACGACGTGAAGCGCGAGCGGGACCTCTTGGAGCGTGCGGCCAATGGCACCCCCGGACCGATGACGCCGGTGGAGCTGACGCTGGTCTTCGACGCCATCCTGCGCGCGTCGCGATCGGTGCAACGCCGCCACGCGCAGTCGATCGTCCTGGGCGAGGACGAAGCCGCCGGGAACGGCCGGTGACGCGTCGCGCCGGCTCCATCGGTCGTCCGCCCCGCGGCCCGACTGCGAGGGCGGCTCCCGGTGCCCGGCGACAAGTCGATCGCCCACCGGGCCCTCATCGTCGGAGCCCTCTCCGGCGGACCGTCGACGGTCGCGGTCCGCTCGCCCGGACAGGACGTGCGGTCCACCGTCGCATGCCTGCACACCCTCGGCGTGTCGGTCAGCGAGGAGGCTGAAGGACCAGCGGTCCGATTCACCCTGGAGGGCGTGCCATCGATCGACGCCGTCCTCGACTGCGGCAACTCGGGCACGACGATGCGGCTGCTGGCCGGTGCGCTCGCCGGAGTCCCGCTGCAGGTGACGCTGGACGGCGACGAATCGCTGCGGTCGCGGCCAATGGAACGCGTCGCCGCGCTCCTGCGCGCTGCGGGCGCCGACGTCGTGACGACCAATGGCCATGCACCGATGACGATCGTCGGTCGCGAGCAGCTCCGTCCCGTGCGCCATGATCTGCCCGTCGCGAGCGCCCAGCTGCTCGGTGCGGCCGCGCTGGCAGGGCTGGCGGCCGACGGCGAGACGGTCATCGCCGCGCCCGGGCCGACGCGGGACCATACGGAGCGGATGCTCGCGGCGGCCGGGGTCGACATCCGCCGCGACGGGCTTGTCACGACGCTGCGCGGACCGGCCCGGCCGCTTCCCCTGGAGGTGACAGTCCCCGGTGACGTCTCGTCGGCCGCCCCGTGGCTCGTCGCCGCCGCGCTGCACCCCGATGCCGACGTCACGATCCTCGGCGTCGGGCTCAACCCGACCCGCACCGCGCTTGTCGACCTGTTGCGCGAGGCGGGTGCTGACGTCACAGCCACGGTCACCGAAGCCGACGGCCCGGAGCCGATCGGCGAGCTGCATGTCCGAGGCGGCAGCGAGCTCCGGCCGATCGAGGTGGCCGGGAGCCAGGCCGCGGAGCTCATCGACGAGCTGCCCCTGCTCGGCGTGCTGATGGCGGCGGCCGGCGGCGAGCTGCGGGACGCTGCCGAGCTGCGCCTGAAGGAGTCGGACCGGATCGCGACCATGGTCGCCGGCCTTGGGGCGATCGGCGCATCGGTGGAGGAGCTGGCCGACGGCTGGCGCGTGGCGCCCGGCGCGCCGCGCGAGGCCCGGGTGACGACACACGGCGACCATCGGATCGCGATCGCCTTCGCCGTGGCGGCGCTGGCCGGGGTCGCATCGGCCGTCGAGCTCGACGACCCGGCATGCGTGGCGGTGAGCTACCCGACCTTCTGGTCCGACCTGGCGCAGGTGACCGCGTGAGGCGTCTGCGCCTGCTGACGGCCGGCGAGTCGCACGGCCCGGGGCTGGTGGGCGTCCTTGAGGGATTCCCGGCCGGGTTGCGAGTCTCGACGCGTCGCGTCGACCTCGACCTGAGGCGGCGTCAGCACGGGTACGGCAGCGGCCGGCGCATGCAGATCGAGCGCGACCGGGTGCGCTGGATCGCCGGAATCCGCTACGGACGCACGCTGGGCTCCCCCATCGGCTTCGCGGTCGACAACCGGGACTGGGAGAACTGGACCGATCGTATGTCGGTGGAGCCCATCCCGGCCGATCGCCGGCCGAAACCGATCACCCGCGCCCGACCCGGGCACGTCGACCTCGCGGGCGCGCTGAAGTACGGCACCGATGACGTCCGTGACGTCCTGGAGCGGGCGTCGGCCCGATCGACCACACCGCGAGTCGTGGCCGGGTCGCTCGCCCGGCAGTTGCTCGGTGCGGTCGGCGTGCGGATCTGGTCGTTCGTCGACCAGCTCGGTCCGGTCCGGGCCTACCCCGACGCCGAGGATCCGCTGGCCAGCGTGCCGGCCGACTGGCCGGACCGTGACCTGCGCGACCCCTCGCCGCTTCGCTGTCCCGACCCGGACGCCGAGGCTCGGATGCTCGAGGAAGTCGACCGCGCCAAGGAGGCAGGCGACTCGATCGGCGGCTCGTTCGTCGTCGTCGCCGAGCGCGTGCCGGTCGGGCTGGGCAGCTCGTCGGAGTGGGACACGCGACTCGACGGGCTGCTGGCCGGCGCCGTCATGGCCATCCCCGGCGTGAAGGGCGTGGAGATCGGCCTCGGCTTCGGAGTGGTGGACCGGCGTGGCAGCACGGTGCACGACGTCGTCGATTCGGATGACGCCGGCTGGCGACGAGCCTCGAACCGCGCCGGCGGCATCGAGGGCGGCATCAGCAACGGTGAGCCGATCGTCGTCCGGGCGGCCCAGAAGCCGGTGTCCACCCTGCGCAAGGCGCTGCCGAGCGTCGACATGACGACCGGCGAGTCGGGACGCGCGCACATCGAGCGCACCGACGTGACCGTGCTCGCACGCGCCGGCGATCGTGGGCGAGGCGATGGTGGCGCTCACGCTGGCGGACCAGCTGCTCGTCTCGTTCGGCGGCGACGCGATGGCCGACCTGCGGGCATCCGTGACCAGGCGTCGCCGACGCACCGAGCGGAGAGCTCGTCTGTGACGCATCAGGTCGTGCTGGTCGGCATGCCGGCCAGCGGCAAGACCACGGTCGGCCGCATCCTGGCGCGGCGCCTGGACCGCCCGTTCGTCGACATCGACGACCTCGTGGCGCAGCGCCTCGGCGTGTCCGTGCCCGACTTCATCGACTCGCGCGGCGAGCGCGCGTTCCGCGATGAGGAGGCGCAGGCGGTCAAGGAGGCGATCGCCGTTCCGAATGCCGTCATCGCGACGGGCGGCGGCACGGTCCTCGACCCGATGAACCGATGGTTGTTGTGGGAGCACGGCACCGTCGCATGGCTCGACGTCACGCCGGAACGGATCGTGCGCCGGCTCGCTGCCGACCCGGTGCCGCGTCCGACGTTCCAACCCTACCGACGCGAGAAGATGGCCCGCACACTGGCCGACCGGACGTTCGCGTATCGGGCCGCCGACGTCCGGATCGATGCCTCGGGCACGCCCGCTGCCGTTGCCCGCGAGCTGGCCGGCCGAGTCGGGCCTCGCCCGTCTGGCAAACGGCTCTTCGACGGGGACGTCCCACGGCACCATCCGGTCGGGCCGCCCAGCACCAGGCTCGTGATGGGGGTCGACCACCTCGCGGCCGCGAACCTCGAAGGATTCACCGTCGTCGATCGGCGGCTCATGAAGGTCGCGCCGGACGTCCTGTCGGCGCTGGCTCCCGCACCGCTCCTCGCCGTCACCTCGGGCGAGCGAGCCAAGCGGCTGCGAAGCGTCGAGCGGATCCTCGAGGAGCTGTCACGCGCCGGCGTCGAACGAGGGACGCCGCTGATCGCCGTCGGCGGCGGGACCATCGGTGACCTCGTCGGGACCGCCGCTGCGCTCTACGCGCGGGGCCTGCCGCTGATCCATGTCCCGATCACCTGGCTCGCCCAGGCCGACAGCGCGATCGGCGGCAAGGTGGCGGTCGATCTGGGGCAGGCGAAGAACGCGGCCGGCGCCTTCTGGCCACCGGTCGCCGTCTTCTCCGAGCTAGCGGCGTTGCGCACGCTGCCGCTCAGCTCCAGGCGGGATGGCATGGCCGAGTGCATCAAGACCGGGATGATCGGGGATCCGGTCCTCTGGCGCCTGATCGAAGAGCGCGGTGCAGCCGCGCTTCGCCGTGACGAGGCCAGCCGCTACGCCATCATCGAGCGGAGCGCGAGGCTGAAGCTGGCCATCTGCGGGCGAGATCCGTTCGAGACCGGCGAACGCCGCACGCTGAACCTCGGACACACCATCGGGCACGCGCTCGAGATCGAGAGCGGGTACCGCCTGAAGCACGGCGCGGCGGTCGCGCTGGGCATGCGTTCCGTTGCCGCAATCGCCGCGCGCAGGGGTGCTGATCCGGAGCTTCCCGCGCGGCTGGACACCCTGCTCGGGGCGCTCGGCTATCGGCTCCACCATGAATTCGACGAGCGCGGTGGTCCGGACGGCGATGCGTCGCGACAAGAAGCGCGAGGCTGGCCGGCAGCGATGGATCCTCCCCATGGAGATCGGTCGTGTGGTCGAGGTCAACGACGTCAGCGACGCCGAGCTGGCGATCGGGATGAAGGTGCTCCAGGGGTGACCAGAGTCGCCTACCAGGGCGAGCCCGGTGCGTACGGCGAAGAAGCGGCCCTCCGCTTCTTCGCCGGTGAGCAGGTCGAAGCCTGCCCGATGCCCACGTTCTCGGCGGTGTACGACTCGGTCGCATCGGGGGCGACCGATGCGGGCGTGCTACCGCTCGAGAACTCTCTAGCGGGAACGGTGGGTGACGCACTGGATGCCCTGGCGACCGGATCCCTGACCGTCATCGGGGAGGTCCTGCGAACCGATCCACCACCAGCTGCTGGTCGTCCCCGGCGCCTCACTCCCGGAAGTTGAGCATGTCACGAGTCATTGGCAGGCGTTGTCGCAGTGCCACCGATTCCTGTCGCGGCGTGGCTGGCACCAGATCCCCGCCGCTGACACCGCCGGCGCGGCGCGCCAGCTCGCGCTCGAGCCCGATCGCCGTGTCGCGGTGATCGCGTCCGAACGCGCCGGGGACCTGTACGGACTTCAGGTCGCGGCTCGCGACATCGAAGACGCTCCCCACAACGTCACGCGATTCGCTGTCATCTCCCGGACCCCGCGTGAGCGTGACCAGGCCCGGCACGGCCGTGGAGCTGGATCGTCGGATGCTGTCTGGGAGTCTCTCATCACGTTCGAGACCGGCCACAAGCCGGGAGACCTGGTTCGCGTGCTGTCGGTCCTGGCGGGCGCGGGGATCAACCTCTCGCGGATCGAGTCACGGCCGTCGGGGGAAGGACCGTGGCGTTATCGGTTCCTCATCCAGGTTGCCGGAGATGCGGAGATGGACCCGTTGCGCGGCGCCCTCGCCGAGATGCGGCCCCACACCACGATCGATGCGGGTGCTCGGCTCCTTCGTCGCCGGCTGACCTACGGGCCGTCGCCCGCGGCCGCGGCGACCGCGGCCCGCAGCCCGAGGAGATAGCTGTCCACGCCGAAGCCGGAGACCTGCCCGCGGATCACATCGGCGAAGACGGAGGTGTGGCGGAACTCCTCGCGGGCGTGGATGTTCGAGAGGTGCACCTCCACGATCGGGATCGAGAGGATGGCCAGCGCATCACGGATGCCATAGCTGTAGTGGGTCCATGCGCCCGCATTGATCACGACGGCGTCGACGTCCGCCTCGTGTGCAGCGTGGATCCGCTCGCACATGGCGCCTTCGTGGTTCGTCTGGAACGTCTCGACCTCGATCCCCAGCTCTGATGCGAGATCCTGGACGCGCGCATCGATCTCCGGCGAGCGTCATCGTTCCGTAGCTCGCAGGGTCACGCCTCCCGAACATGTCGAGATTGATGCCGTGCAGGATCAGGACTCTCATCGGCTGACGTTCTCCGGTCTCAGACCAGCGGAATGGTGAGCGCCTGGATCATGGCACGGGTATCGGGGCGGTTCCCACGCCACCAGGCGAATGCCTCGGCGGCCTGCTCCACGAGCATACCGACGCCGTCGACGATGCGCCCAGCCCCAGCGGTCCGCGCCAGCGCCAGGAATGGCGTCACTCCGAGTCCGTACGCCAGCTCGTACGCCATGCCCCCGGCGCGAAGCTCGTCGCAGCGAGCGGCGGCAGCGCGCCCGTCGATGCTGGCCGAGGTTGCGTTGATCACCAGCTCGAAGGCTGCCGTCGCCGATCTCGTCGTATCCGCCACCGCGCACCGGCCGCCCACGCCCGACCAGCTCGGCGACCTCCCGAGCCTTGTCGGCGGAGCGGTTGGCGATGACCAGCTCGGCCGGGCGTGCGTCGAGCAGCGGCTGGAGCAGGCCGCGCGCAGCGCCGCCCGCTCCCAGCAGAAGGACGCGCGTTCCCGCGATGGGATGGCCGAGGTTCTCCTGCAGGTCTCGAATCAGCCCGACGCCGTCGAAGTTGTCGGCGAGCACCGTCGGTCCGTCGAACCGAAGCGTGTTCACCGATCCCGCGATCTCCGCCCGCTCGCTGCGCCGCTCGGCGAGCCGAAACGCCTCGACCTTGAACGGGGCCGTCACGTTCAGTCCGCGACCCCCGCCCTCCCGAAACGTTCGTACCGCATCGTTGAACCCGTCCCGCGGACACTCGATCAGCCGTGTACTCGATGTCTTCACCCGCCTCTCGCGCAAAGGCCCGGTGGATCTCAGGAGACTTGGAGTGCCGGATCGGATTGCCGATCACGGCGTAGCGGTCGGTCACCGGTCGATTGTCGACGATGGCGGCAGCCAGCGTCACGTCACTCCTTGACCTCTCCAGCGACGGTCCATATGCTGGGTCCGTGTCCAACATTGCGGGACAATGATGGCGGATCGGGCCTCTCGGTGACCTCAAGGTCCTCGAGCTCGGGACGTTGATCGCCGGACCGTTTGCCGGTCGCATGTTCGCCGACTTCGGAGCGGAGGTCATCAAGATCGAGCACCCCGAGCGCGGCGATCCCCTGCGCACGTGGGGGATGAGCCTGGGACGGGAGCCGACTCACTCTGGCATCTCGTCCAGTCGCGCGGCAAGCTGTCGGTCACCGCCGATCTCCACGACCCGAACGACCAGGCGTTTGTCCGGCAGCTGGCGATCGAGAGCGACATCCTGATCGAGAACTTCCGTCCGGGACGACTCGAGAAGTGGAATCTCGACCCCGACGACGCTGATGGCCGACGAACCCACGGCTCATCGTGGTACGGATCTCCGGCTACGGCCAGACCGGCCCGATGCGCGACCAGCCCGCGTTCGGGACGATCGCGGAGGCCGCCGGGGGACTCCGCTTCGTGACCGGCGAACCGGATCGGCCTCCGGCCCGCGTCGGGCTGAGCCTCGGCGACTCGATCGCGTCGCTGCACGCCGTCGTCGGCGCGCTGATCGCTCTGCACGAGCGCGAAGGCGTCGGGCCGCGGCCAGATCGTGGACGTGGCGCTGACCGAGTCGCTCTTCGCGGTGCTCGAGGGGATCCTCCCGGAGTACGGCTACTTCGGCGCCGTCCGCGAGCGAACCGGAAACATCGCGCACAACTCGGCGCCGACCAACGCGTACGCATGTGCGGACGGATCGCTGGTCTGCATCGCGGCGAACACCACGGGCCTTGCCAGGAGGCTCTTCGAGGCCATCGGCCGAGACGACCTGCTGGCCGATGCGTCCCTCGACACGAACGAGGGCCGCGTCTCCGGTCCGGACGAGCTCGATGCGGCCATCGGCTCGTGGACGAGCACCCGCACGGCTGCCGAGGTGGTTGCCGTCCTGCGGGAGCGAGAGGTGCCGGTCAGCCGGATCAACAGCATCGCCGACATCGTCGCCGACCCCCAGTTCCGAGAGCGCGACATGATCGTCGAGGTCGATGACGATCGGCTCGATCGTCCGCTGCTCGTTCCCGGGGTCGTGCCGAAGCTCGACGGACGCCGGGCCGAATCCCGCCGCTGGCCCAGCGGCTCGGAGCATCCGACCGACGCCGTTCGCCGGCGCCACGCGGGCAGCCGATGACCCGAAGGATGGCCGTCCGGTCTCCGAAGCCCGCCGGTAAGGCCGCCGCATGGACGGTCGTCACACGTACCGCGGACCGATCCCGCCCGAGGACGTCGGGCTCGACCCTCATCCATGAGCACATCTTCGTCCGCAATCCGGAGCTCGAGATGAACCTTCCGGACGATGAGTGGAACCCCGATCACGCGGTCGAGCAGGCCGTCCAGGGGCTGACGGACCTGCATGGCCTCGGGATCCGGACGGTCGTGGATCTCACCGTACCCGGCCTCGGCCGCGACGTGCAGACTCGTGGCGAAGGTCGCCGCCCGAGTACCGATCAACCTCGTCGCATCGACCGGCTGGTACACGCCGAACGTGCTGCCCACGTTCTTCCAGTTCCACGGACCCGGCCGCGTGATCGACGCGTCGACCCGCTCATCGAGCTGTTCATCCGCGACTCACCGAGGGGATCGCCGGCACGCGCGTCCGTGCCGGCATGCTCAAGGTCATGACGGACGTCGACGGCATCACGCCCGACGTCGCGCGGGTCATGACCGCGGCGGCGATCGCCCACAGCGAGACCGGCGTGCCGATCACGACGCACTCACACCCCGCGTCGCGCAACGGCCTCGTGCAGCAGACGTTCCTCGGCGAGCGCGGCGTCCCGCCCGATCGCATCGTCATCGGTCACTCGGGCGACAGCGAGGACCTCGACTATCTGATGGAGCTCATGGACAACGGCTCGACGATCGGCATGGACCGATTCGGCATGGAGCACGTCCTTCCCGACGAGCGTCGGGTCCGCACCCTGGTCGCCCTGCTCGAGCAGGGGTACGCGGATCGCATCGTCATCTCGCATGACGCCGCCTTCTACAGCCACGTGACGCCGCCGTCCTGGCGGGCGCGTGCAGCGCCGCGGTGGCGCATGGACACGATCTCGCGGTCGATCCTGCCGACGCTGCGCGATGCCGGCGTCCCGACGATGCCATCGACCAGATGCTGATCGACAACCCCCGGCGGCTCCTGGCGGTGGCCGCATGAAGGCCGCCCTCCTCGTTCGGCCCGGGCAGATCGTGGTCGAGGATGTTCCCGAGCCGGAGGTCGGGCCCGATGAGGTGCGCATCGCCGTCGGCGGTGTCGGCCTGTGCGGATCGGACCTCAGCGTCTTCAGCGGCACGTGGGCCGCACCGTCGTATCCCTGGGTCATGGGCCATGAGGCGTTCGGCACGATCGACGGTCGTCGGGCCGGGCGTGGATCCGGCGGCGCATCGGCCAGACGGTCGTCGTCGAGCCGAACGTCGCTTGCCTCACCTGCGACCAGTGCCGCCGAGGGTTGACTTCGGCCTGTGTGGCACGGCAGTCCGTCGGGATGAACCGTCCGGGGGCGCTCGCCGAGCGGCTCGTCGTCCCGGCGCGATTCGCCTGGCCGATTCACGGCGTTTCGCCGACCGACCTCGTCTGCGTCGAGCCGATGGCGGTCGTGAGAGCCGCGCTGCGACGTACCGGTTCACCCCTCCCCGCGTCGGTCCTCGTGGTCGGAGTCGGTGCCCAGGGCCTGCTGATGTCTCTTGCCCTCCTCGATCGAGGCGTCGACGTCCATGTTCGCGACGTGAACCCGGAGCGCGTCGCACACGCGATTCGGCTGGGCGCCACCGCCGCGTTGGAGATGACGAGCAGCGCTTCGACCTCGTCGTTGACACCGTCGGCTCGCCGCGGACCGCCGACGCCGCGCTCGGGAACCTCGAGGTTGGCGGGACGCTGCTCCTGCTTGGCCTCGACAACCACCCGTTGGAGGTCACGGCCCAGACGATCGTCCGGCGCCAGGCCGTCGTGCGGGGCTCGCTGACGTACGACCATCCGGCCGACTTCGAAGCCGCCATCCGAATCGTGGCGGACGAGCGCTTCGGTCCCGGACGGATCGTGAGCGACGAGTACCCACTCGCCGACGCGCAGGCCGCCTTCGATCACAGCCCGTCGGCTGCCGGAAAGACGTGGATCCGGATCGCGGTGAAGTCTTGACCTCGCCGAACGCCGTCCCGTATCATAGACCAGTGTCCAACTATGCGGAACGATGCTCCGCACCGCGCTCCGGCTTGCGACCGCCGGCGGGAACGGTTGGCCCGGTGGCCCAGCAGGGCCCGATTCGTCGGTACTGAGCAACGAAGGGAGACACCATGAGCAGGCGAACCCCGATCTTCCTCCTCACGCTGGCGCTGCTCCTCGTGCTGGCAGCCTGCGGCGACGGAGACGACACGGCCAGCGACGAACCTGCCGCCAGCGAGCCTGCCGCTAGCGAGGCTGCTGGCGAGTCGTCCGCGCCCTCCGAAGCCGCCCAGGCGGAGTTCGATCTCACCCTGGCCCACAGCTACCAGGACGGCCAGCCACAGGTCGATTGCGGCGCCAACGTCATCCGCGACAGCGTCGAGGCGGCCGACGTCGGAGTCAACATCGAGATCTTCGGCGCCAGCCAGCTCGGCCCGGACGCCGATCGGATCCAGTCGGTGATCGCCGGTGACATCGATATCGACATCCAGGGCGCGTCCGCCCTCGCCGCGGTCTACGAGCCGATGAGCGCCGTCGACGGCGCCTTCGTCTTCGACGACAGCGAGCACATGTACCAGTTCTTCTCCACCGAGGCGTCCGATCCGCTGAAGCAGGGCTTCGAGGAGGAGACCGGCGTGCACATCCTCGGCGGCTGGAACACCGGCGCCCGCCAGTTCACGGCGAACGTGCCGATCCGAACGCCCGCCGACCTGGAAGGCCTGCGGATGCGCTTCCCGCCCTCACCGCAGTTCCTGATGAACGCCGCGGCAATGGGTGCCGAGGCCGTCGAAGTCGCGTTCGAGGAGCTGTTCCTCGCCCTCGAGCAGGGGACCGTCGACGGCCAGGAGAACCCGATCACGAACATCGATGCCAACAACCTCGTCGAGGTGCAGGACGTCATCAGCCTCTCCGCCCACCAGCTCAGCTCCAACCTCGTCATCATCGGCCCGGTCTGGAACGAGATGAGCGCGGAGCAGCAGGAGGCCCTCAGCCGCAGCCGTCGAGGAGGCGATGGTCCAGGAGCCGATGTGCGCCGCTACCGCTGAGGAGGAGATCCTGGCGGCTGGGAGGCGGACGGCGCCATCGAGATCGTCGACGACGTCGATCGCGACGCCTTCCGCGAGATGGCCGAGCCGTACCTGCGCGAGAACTTCACGCCGGAGCAGATCGAGGTCCTGGACGCCATCCGGTCCGTGGCGGACGAGTAAGCTCAGCGCCCGGTGCCCGAGTCCTCCACGGGCACCGCGGCGCCTGACCTGTCGCGTGATCTTCGGGGGACGGCCCAGCATGTCTTCGGAGGTGTGAGCTTCTGATGGCCCACGACGCCGCCGATCGCCCTCCGGCGGAGGCAGAGAGCCTCGATCGTCCCCCGGCCGAGGCGGAGAGCCTCGGGGGCGAATCGAACCCCGAGCTCCTGCCCCGGCGCGAGCCGTGGCGCACGATCATGCACGGCATCGGCGTGGTCGAGCAGGTCGTCGGTGCCTGCTGCTGCTCGTGATCCTGGTGCTGGTGCTCGGCCCAGGTCGCCGCAGCGCTACGTCCCGGGCTGGCTTCCCGTGGACCGGCGAGGTCGCCCGCCTGTCGATGGTCTGGGCGACGTTCGTCATCGCCGGCTACCTCGCGGCTCTCGATCGCCACATCGCCATCCATGTCGTCGACTACGTCCTCCGCGGACGTCGCCCTGGCGGCCGTCAAGGTGTTCGCCAACGTCGTCGTCATCGCGACCTGCGTCGCGATGATGTACGCCACGTATCAGCTGGTCGCGACCGACGTCGGCCAGGTGACGCCGGCCGCTGAGCTTCCGCTGCTCTTCGTCAATGCCGTGCCGTTCATCGGCTTCGCGCTCGTCGCGCTCCGTGCAGTCCTCGGCATCGTGCTCGTTGACATGCCGGCGCTGCTCGGGCGGACGCGGAGCCGGGTACGTGAGCGCTCCCGCTGCTGCTCATCGCCATCCTCGCGCTGTTCCTGCTGCGCGTGCCGATGGCGTTCGCCATCCTCGGCCCGTCGATCGTCTACCTGATCGTCGAGGACTACACGCTCCACCTCGGCGTGTCCGCCTCGTGATGCAGGGCATCAACAGCTGGCCGCTGCTGGCCGTGCCGCTGTTCATCCTGGTCGGCGTCGTCGCCACGCGGACCGAGATCGCCGACCGGCTCTACGACGCGGCGCTGCTCCTCCTCGGCCCGCTGCGTGCAGGCCTGGCGTACGTGAACATCGCCGTCAGCCTCGGCTTCTCGTGGATGAGCGGCGCCGCGCTCGCCGACGCGGCGGGCATCGGCTCGATCGAGGTCGACCACATGCGCAAGAAGGGGTATCCGGCGGAGTTCTCGGTCGGCCTGAGCGCGAGCTCGGCGCTGATCAGCCCGATCATGCCGCCCAGCATCCCGGCCGTCGTCTATGCGTCGGTCGCCGCGGTCTCGACCGGCGCGCTGTTCGCCGCGGCCGTCATCCCGGCGCTCCTCATGACCATGGCGCTCGTGGTGACGGTCTTCCTCTGGTCGCGGCGGCGGCCCGACCTCGTCGGCGAGCCCTACAGCTGGGCGGCCACGCGGCGTGCCGTCGTTCGGGCGATCCCGCCGCTGGGGGCGCCGGTGATCATCCTGGGCGGCATCCTCGGCGGGTTCTTCACGCCGACCGAGGCCGCCGGCATCGGCGCGCTCTACATGCTGCTGCTGGCGCTGTCGTACCGCACGATGCGCATGCGCGACATCGCGCTGATCTTCCGCGACACCGCGGTCATCAGCGGCCAGATCATGATCATCATCGGCGCGTCGACGCTGCTCAGCTGGATCCTGGCCCGCGAGCAGGTCCCCCAGACCGTGGCCGAGGCCCTGCTCGGCCTCACCGACAACCCTGCGGTCTTCCTCCTGATCGTGAACGTCCTGCTCATCGTGTGCGGGATGATCCTCGAGCCGACGTCGGCGCTGCTGATCATCACGCCGATCCTGCTGCCCGTCGCGGTCGAGTTCGGGGTCGACCCGATCCAGCTCGGATCGATCATCATCTTCAACCTGATGATCGGCCTGCTGACGCCACCGATGGGCGGGGTCGTGTTCGTCCTGAGCTCGGTCACCGGCATCCCGGTCGAACGGGTCTTCAAGGGCGCGGCCTTCTTCCTGCCGGCGATGATCGTCGTCCTTCTGCTGATCACCTACATTCCGGCGCTCACCCTGTGGCTGCCGGAGCTCATCGGCCTGTGAGCCGGAGAGCCTGAGATGTCGGTCCTCGAGAAGGCCAGCGACCTCATCGACTGCCTGGGGCAGGCCGGCGAGCCGGTGACGCTCGGCCACGTTCGCGAGGCGCTCGGCATGCCGAAGTCGTCGACCCATCGTCTGCTGGGCGAGCTGGCGGCGCTCGGCATCGTCCGCCGCACGGAGGACGGCCGCTACTCGCTCGGACCGCGGCTGCTCTACTGGGGAGAGGCCGCCGCGGACACGTTCGACCTGCGCGCTGTCGCCGATCAGCCGATGCGGCGGCTCCGCGACAAGCTCGGTGAGAGCGTGCACCTGTACGTGCGCGAGCACGACACGCGCATCTGCATCGCTGCGGTCGAGGGACGCCACGAGCTGCGGCCGTTCATCCAGCTCGGCCGGCCGCTTCCCCTCCGGGTCGGCGCGGCGGGCAAGCTCCTGCTGGCGTTCGCGGATGACGAGGTGCAGGAGCTCGAGCTGCAGCGCGCCCTGGCCGACGCCCCGACCATGCCGAATGCGCCGGGCCCGCGGCTGCCGGAGCAGCTGGAGCGGATTCGGGCGGAACGCTGGGCGACCTCGATGGGAGAACGCGAGGAGGGTGTCTCGGCGGTGGCGACCGCCATCGTCGACTCACGCGATCGGGTCGTCGCCGCCCTGTGCATCTCCGCACCCACCACGCGACTCGGGGCCGAGCGGTTCGAGGAGATGCGCGACCCCCTGGAGGCCAGCGCGGTCGAAGTCAGCGCGCTGCTGAAGCGCGGCTGATCAGCGACGAGCCCGGCCGCGGCGAGCGGCGGTCGGCGGAGCCCAGCCCTGCGCGGCACTGATCTGACTCGCCGCGTCGGTGAGCTCCGGACGCAGCGCGTCGAGACGTTGCGCATCCAGGCGTGCGGTCGGACCCGAGATCGAGAGCGCCGCCTGAACCGCGCCGGACTGGCTCCGGATCGGGACGGCGGCCGCGGCCAGGCCTTCCTCGCGCTCCCCGAACGACATCGCCCAGTCCGTGGCGCGGATGGACTCGAGCTGGGCGGTCAGCTCGTCGACGGTCGGCGCGCGGGCGTCAGCGGCTCCCGCGCCACGCGTCGCAGCTCCTGCGCCTGCGTCGCCTGGTCGGCGAAGGCGAGCAGCAGCTTTCCCGAGGCACCGACGCGACAACGGCAACGGCTTTCCGACCTCGGTGAAGTGGCGAAGCTCGTAGTTGCCTTCCACGGCCGACACGCACACCCGCGGTCCCGCTGCCGGACGTAGAGATGCACGCTCTCGCCGACGGCGTCACGAAGTCGCACCATGGTCGGCTTCGAGATGCGGACGATGTCGCTGACGCCGCTGGCCGCCTCGCCCCACCGCGCCAGACGCGGCCCGGGCGCGTAGTTCGCCGACCCGACCCGGAACAGCAGTCCGAGCTGGACCAGCTCTGACAGCAGGCGATGGGTCGACGACCGGGGCTGACCGAGCCGCTGGGCGATCGAGGTCAGGGTCGCGTGCCGTCGGGCGATTCCGCCACGACGTCCAGGATCTGCGTCGCCTTCTCGAGGACCGACATCAGTCGACGGGCGTCCCGTAGAAGTCGCCGAAGAGCTCCTCCTCGGTCGGCCGGTCCTCGGCGATCGGGCGGCTCACCCAGGTGGTGTTCATGTAGTGCTTGAGGTGGATGTTCTCTGAGGTGATGTTGCCGCCCCACGTCCCGCAGCCGAGGCTCGAGGTCATCGGCATCCCGTTGTCGAACGCGCCCGCGTTCGCCTTCGACTGTGGCTGCCGGACCATGATCCGGCTGACCGGCGCGACCGTGCGCGAGCCGGTCGATGTGGTCGTCGTCGAACGAGTAGATGCCGCACGAGTGGCCCTTGCCGCCGACCTCGTAGATCGCGCCGACCATCTCCAGCGCGTCGTCGAAGCCGGAGTAGCGGAACATCGACAGCACGACGCCGAGCTTCTCGGAGCTGAACGGGTTGTGCGCGCCGATCTCGGTCTGCTCGGTCGACGAAGAACCGTCGATCCGGGGCGATCTCGAAGCCGGCCTTCTCGGCCAACGTGCTGTGCCGAGATGGCGATCGTGTCGGGCGGTCCGATGCCCGTCGGCGTCCCAGTAGATGGCCCGCAGCTTCTCGGCTTCCTCCGGCGTCGCGAGGTGGCCGCCCTCGTCGACGAGGCAGTCGCGCAGCGCGTCGTAGATGGTCGACTCGACGATGAGGTTGCCGTCGGCCGAGCAGCCGGACCCGAAGTCGGACGTCTTGCTGAGGCGGGTGTTCCGCGCAGCCTCGGCGACGTCGGCCGTCTCGTCGATGACCATCGTCGAGTTGCCGGCGCCGACCCCGTACGCCGGCGTGCCCGAGCTGTACGCGGCCCTGACCATGTCCGTCCCGCCGGTCGCCTGGACCATGTCGGCCCGGCGTCATCAGGTACTGGGCGGCCGGGATGCTCGGCCGTCTCGATGCACTGGATCAGGTCGACCGGCGCGCCCTCGCGCGCGAGCGCACGGCGCATGATCTCGACCGTCTCGCGGGTCGTGTTCTTGCTGCGCGGATGCGGCGAGAAGATGACCGCGTCCCGGCACTTGATGGCGAACAGGCCGACGCCGGGCGGCGTCAGCTCCGGGTTGGTCGTCGGGACCAGGGATGCGATCAGCCCGACCGGCTTCGCGTACTTGACGATGCCCTTGCTCCGGCAGCTCCTCGATGACGCCGATGCTCTTCTGGCGCAGGACGTCGCGCAGGATGCCCATGACCTTGAAGCGCTTGCCGACGCGGCTCTCCGGGTCGCCGATGCCGCTCTCTTCGACGCCCATCTGCGGCGAGGCGCGTGAACGTCGTCTCGTTCGCGACCGCCCACGCCACGGCCTGGCACAGACGGTCGACCTGCTCCTGGGTCGCGCCCTCGAAGGCCGCGCAGCGCCGCGCGGCCGCGGGCGACGAGGTCGTCGACGTGCGCGGTCTCTTCCGGGGTGATCGGTCGAGGCGCCATGGTGTCTCCTGCGACGCCACGTCGCCGCACGGCGATTCGGTCGCGTGGCCGCCATGCGGTTTCCACTATTGCCGAACCCGAGGCCCATTGTGCGGGAATGCACGAGCGTAGGATCGGTCCGGCGACCGTGTCAAGGCCATCGGCGTCACGCCGCGGCGGTACACTTGACACTGCGCCGCCGAGGCCGACTACGTTCCTCATAGCGGACTCGAAGTCCGATATGTGGAACTAGCCATGCACGCCGGCCGTCGTCGTCCGGACTCCGTCCCACGGAGGTGGGCATGAGACCCACGGTTGCCGACCACGTCGCGCACTTCCTGGCTCGACCGTGGCGTCGAGCCGCGTCTTCGGCCTCTGCGGCCACACGAACATCTCCCTCCTCGCGGCGCTCGAGCGCCACGGCGCGCCACGCTTCATCACGACTCGCCACGAGCAGATCGCGGCGCATGCCGCCGACGGCTACGCGCGCGCCTCGGGCCGGCCCGGCGTCGTCCTGCTCCACGTCGGTCCGGGAATGACGAATGCCGCCACCGGCGTCGCGACCGCGGCGTTCGACTCGGTTCCGCTGCTCGTCATCGCCGGCGACGTTCCGTCGTACTACGAGGGACGCGGGCCCGCACCAGGAGTTCAACCTGCGTCGCGACGCCGACCAGGTCGTCGGTCTACGAGCCGTTCGTCAAGCGTGCGTGGCGCGTCCGCCGCGCCGACCAGGTCCCGCGCATCCTGGCGCGGGCCTGGGACCTCGCACTGGCGGGCCGGCCCGGCCCGGTCCTGGTCTCGCTGCCGATGGACATCCTGGCCGAGGTCTTCGAAGCGGACGTCGTCCCCGCCTCGCCGCTCGAGCCGCCCACCCTCGCTCCGGACGACGCGCAGCGGCGATCGCGGACGAGCTTCGTCGCGCAACGCGACCGCTGATCCTGGCCGGCGGTGGGACGCGCCGCGCCGCGGACGAGGTGCGCCGTCTCGCGGAGCGTCGCCGGCGCGCCGGTCGCCCACACGCTGATGGGTACCGGGGTCCTGCCGCCGGACCATCCGCAGCTGCTCGGCATGATCGGCTTCTGGGGCTCGCCGACCGGCGAACCGCCTGGCGCGCGAGGCCGACGTCATCCTGGCGGTCGGGACCCGCTTCCCGGAGACCGACAGCAGCAGCTGGGAGCCGGGCGTGACGTTCAGCATCCCGCCCACGCGGCTCATCCACGTCGACATCGATCCGCACGAGCCGGGCCGCAACTACCCGACGGCGATCGCCGCGACGTCCGACGCCGCGCTCGGCCTGCGCGCGATCGCCGACGCGTACGGGGACGCGACGCCGGATCGCGGCTACGACTGGGCCGCGCTGCGCGAGGAGCGGGAGGCGTTCCTGGCGCCCAGCCGGGCGAACGCGGCCTCGGACGAGTTCCCGCTCCTGCCGGAGCGGATCCTGGCCGACGTCCGGCGCGCGATCCCGGACGCGATCCTCGTGACCGACGTCGGCTGGAACAAGAACGGCGTCGGCCAGCAGTACCCGGTCGACAGCCCCGACTCGTTCCTGACGCCCGGCGGCTTCTCGACGATGGGCTTCGGACCGGCGGCCGTCCTCGGCGTCGCGTCTGCCGCGACCGGACGCCCGGCGGTCGCCCTCGTCGGTGACGGAGCGTTCGGCTCGAATCCGAGCGTGGTGGCGACGGCCGTCGAGATGGGCATCGCGCCGATCTGGGTCGTGATGAACAACGCGGCGTTCGGCACGATCGCCGGCCTGCAGCGCAAGCACTACGGCACGGGCTACGGCTGCGAGTTCGAGGCCGATGGCCACGCCTACACGCCGGACTTCGCCGCGATCGCGCGCGCCTGCGGAGCGGACGGTGTCACGATCGAGCGGCGCCGACGAGCTCGAGCCGGCGCTGCGCGCCGCGCTCGCAGTCCGGCCGACCCACGGTCCTCGACGTGCCGATGCGCAACACGCCGGTGATGACCCCCGGCGAGTGGGACATCGAGCGTATCTACCAGGTGGCGCAGTGACGGCCAAGCGGCGGCGGCGCTCACCAGGGCATCGGGTGCGGGCCAGGCGCATCGGGCGAGCACGTGGTCGACGGCCATCACGGCCACGACCGACGAGCGCGTCTTCGTGCGCGGCGTCGCCCTCGACGACGCCATCGGGCGCGAGTCGTTCCCGGCGATGCTGCTTCGTCTGTGGCGCGGTGACGCGGTGACCGACGACGAGGCCGAGCTCCTGGGCGCGTGCCTGGTCGCGTCGATCGACCACGGGCCGCTCTCGCCGTCGGCACTGGTCACCCGGACGATCGCCTCGACGCGCGCAGCGCCGATGAGCGGGCTGGCCGGCGGCATCCTGGCCTTCGGCGAGCTCCACGGCGCCGTCGTCAGCCGGGCGATGCGCATCCTCGCCACCGCGCCGGCCGAAGGCGACCTCGACGCATGGGCCGACGGCGTCTTCGAGCAGGAGCGGGCGGCGGGACGCCGCCTGCCCGGCATCGGCCACCGCTGGCATCACCACGACCTCCGCGCGGAGCGGCTGCTCGAGGTGGCCGCCGCTGCATCCGATGGCCGGCACGAGGCCGCCGTCCGAGCGCTGGCCGCGCGCGTCAGCCAGCACACCGGGCACCCGCGTCCCGGTCAACATCGACGGCGCGCTGGCCGTGGCGCTCACGGCGCTCCGGCTCGACCCGGCGTACGGCGACTTCCTCTTCGCCATCGCCCGCAGCTTCGGGCTGGCCGCGCATTTCGTCGAGGAGCAGGCTCGTGAACGACCGATGCGCATGATCGACCCGACCGCCGCGCGAATACGACGGGGCGGTCGTCCCGGGTCTCGAATCACAGGAGGCAGACGAATGAAGGTCCGGTTGATCTCGCCCGTTCCAGGACGCCGAGCAGATCTGGATCGGGCTCGACGAGCCCGGAATGCGGCGGAAGGCGTTCCGCTTCGTGTCGCCGGACATCGGCTCCGAGGAGTTCATGGCGGGGATCACGATCTTCGAGCCCGGCGAGTCGAGCTCGTATCACGTCCATCCAGAGTCCGAGGAGATCAATCTCGTGCTCGAGGGATCCGGGATCCTGGTCTCCGAGGGCGAGGAGGCCGACTTCGTCGACGGCCAGGCGATGTGGGTGCCGAAGGGCGTCCATCACCAGCACCGGAACACCGGCACCACGCCGCTCAAGCTGCTCTGGGTCTACACGCCGCAGGCGCCACTTCCCCAGACCTAGCGATCTGACCGCGGGCACCGAGCGGAGAAGGGTACCGATGAATTCGCCGTACGTCGCCATGGCGCTCGTGGCATCGGTCGCCGGCCTGTCCCTCGCCGCGTACTTCGCCCGTCGGGTGACCGCCGCTCCTCCGGGCAACGACCGGATGGTCGAGCTCATGGCCGCCATCCGGGAGGGAGCGATGGCCTTCCTCCGACGGCAGTACACCGTCCTCGCCGTGTTCGTCGCCATCGTCGCGATACTCATCTTCGCCATCCCGGAGTACCGACTGCCCGGGTCGCTCGCGTACATCCTTGGTGCGGTCTCCTCCGCGGGCGCCGGGTATATCGGCATGCGCGTCGCGACAGCCGCCAATGCGCGCACCGCGGAGGCGGCGCGGGTCGGTGGCACGGCGCTGGCCTTGCCACTCGCATTCCGTGCTGGTGCAGTGATGGGGTTCTGCGTTGCCGGCCTCGGACTCCTCGGCCTCACGTCGCTCCTCTACGTGTTCGTCACCGTGATCGCCGCCCCGAATGCCACGACACTCATCGTGGCGTTTGGCCTCGGCGCTAGCAGCATCGCGCTCTTCGCCCGCGTTGGTGGCGGCATCTACACCAAGGCCGCGGACATCGGCGCAGACCTCGTCGGCAAGGTGGAAGCGGGGATCCCGGAGGATGACCCGCGCAACCCGGCCGTGATCGCCGACAACGTGGGCGACAACGTCGGTGACGTGGCCGGGATGGGCGCCGACCTGTTCGAGTCGTACGTGGGATCGATCGTCGCGCCGGTCGTGCTCGGTGCCGTGATCTTCGCGGGGACCAGTGATCCAGGTGCCGGGATCGTCTTCCCCCTCGCCATCGCCGGAGCCGGCCTGCTTGCGAGCATCGTCGGCTCGTTGTTCGTCCGTGTCGGGGATCGATCGAACCTGGGAGCCGCCCTGCACCGCGGCACGTGGATCGCGGCCATCCTCACCGCCGTCGGCGCGGTCGTCCTGTCGCTGCTCGTCCTCGGCCCGGTACCCCAGGTGGAGCAGCCCCTGTACCTCGCAGGCGCGATCATCGGTGGCCTGTTGGCGGGCCTCGCGATCGGATGGCTCAGCGAGTACTTCACCTCAGACCGCCACGGTCCGGTCCGGCACATCGCCGAGCAGGCACGAACGGGCTCCGCCACGGTGATCCTCGGTGGCCTCGCGACCGGCATGCGCTCGACCGCCCCCAGCGTCGGGGTGATCGTCATCGCGATCGTGATTGCCCACGCGCTCGGAAGCATGGCCATCCCCGGTGATGACAGCGCCGGGATCTACGGCATCGCCCTGGCCGCCGTTGGCATGTTGTCGATCACGGCGATCACCGTCAGCGTCGACGCCTACGGACCGATTGCCGACAACGCGGGAGGAATCGCCCAGATGGCAGACCTCCCTCCCGAGGTCCGCCGCGACACCGATGCGCTGGACTCGCTCGGCAACACGACGGCGGCGATGGCCAAGGGGTTCGCCATCGGATCGGCGGCCCTCACGGCCCTGGCGCTCTTTCGCAGCTTCACCGAGACCGCGAATGCCGCACTCCGCGAGGCGGGTGAAGGCCCGATCGTGCTTGACGTCAACGACGTGGCGGTGACGGTCGGCTTACTCATCGGTGCCATGCTCCCGTTCCTGTTCGCCGCCATGACGATCGACTCCGTTGGGACGCGCCGCCGCCGCCATGATCCGCGAGGTCCGGCGCCAGTTCGCCGAGATCCCCGGCCTCCGGGACGGCCGGCCCGGAGCACGCCCGGACTACGCGCGATGCGTCGACATCAGCACGGCCGCGGCCCTGCGGGAGATGGTGGCCCCCGGAGCCCTGGCCGTGATCAGCCCGCTCCTGATCGGCTTCGTGAGCCTTCAGGCATTGGGCGGCTTCCTCGTCGGCGCGCTCGTCACCGGCTTCCTGCTCGCGATCTTCATGGCCAACGCCGGCGGCGCGTGGGACAACGCCAAGAAGTTCGTCGAGGCCGGCAACGTCGGCGGCAAAGGTGGCGACGCGCACCACGCCACGGTCGTCGGCGATACGGTCGGTGATCCGCTGAAGGACACGGCCGGACCGTCAATGAACATCCTGATCAAGGTGCTGAGCATCGTGTCGCTCATCGCCGTTCCGGCATTCGTTGGACTTCGCCCGTTCTGATGCGTTCCACGTCGGATGAGGTGAATCGCTCGCCGGCACGGTGAATCCGCAGCTTCGTGCCGAAGCACGAGGACATCGGCCCGTCGGTGAGCACCTCGTCGATCGGACCGGCCGCGTGGAGCCGCCCCTCGCGCAGGAGCAGCGCATGCGTGAACCCCGGCGGGATGTCCTCGACCCGGTGCAGCACGACCACCACCGCGCCGATCGGGCCGTCGGCGACGCGGGCCAGTGTCGACACCAGCGTCTCGCGGCCGCCGATGTCGAGCGATGCCATCGGCTCGTCGAGAAGCAGGGCGGTGGGATCGGTGACGAGGGCGCGCGCCAGCTGGATGCGCAGCTGCTCGCCCGAGGAGAAGGTGGCGAAGGGGCGCTCGAGGGCATCGGCCATCCCGACCTGGGCAAGGGCCGCGTCGGTGCGACCCCGGTCCATGCGTGACGGCTCGACGTACCACGGGAAGATCGCCCCGGCCTGCGCGGCATCGACGATCTGCCGCGGCGTCAGCTGCTCCGGGATCTCGTGTGCCAGCGCCGGGCTGAGATAGCCGATGCGCGGGCGCAGCTCCGCGACGTTCGTGCGACCAACACGCCGACCGAGCACCTCAACCGATCCGGACGACGCGACCAGGTAGGTGCTGAGGATCCGGACCACGGTCGTCTTGCCCGCGCCGTTCGGCCCGAGCACCACCCACCGCTCGCCGGCGCTGACGGTCCAGTCGATGCCGTCGAGGATCGGACGACGATCCCGCCGAACGGACACCTCCCTGAGGTCGAAGACGGCCGGGGGCGAGGCGCTCACCATGCCCGGCGAGAATCGGCGACTACTGGCCGGCGATGGTGGAGACGCGCGGCGGATGGGCCGCCTCGTAGGCCGCGATCTGCGGCTCGAGGCTGAGCAGGTAGCCGAGCTCGTCGGTCCCGTCGAGGATCATGCGGCGGGCGAAGGCGTCGACGTGGAAGCCGATGGCCGATCCATCGGGCAGCTGGAGCTCCTGTGCCTCGAGGTCGACCGTGACCGACGCGTCGGGGTCCGCGTCGACCAGGGCGAACAGCCGGCCGAGCTCCTCGGGCGGCACCTCGATCGGCAGCAAGCCGTTCTTCAGGGCGTTGTTGCGGAAGATGTCGGCGAAGCTGCTGGAGACCACCGCCCGGAGGCCCCATGCCATCAGCGCCCACGGTGCGTGCTCGCGCGACGACCCGCAGCCGAAGTTGTCGCCCGCCAGCAGCACCTGCCGACCTGCCATCTCTGGGCGGTTGAGCACAAACTGGGGATTCGGCGAGCCATCGGCGAGGTAGCGCCAGTCGTGGAAGAGCTGCTCGCCCAGGCCGGCACGGTTCACCGTCTTGAGGAAGCGGGCCGGAATGACCTGGTCGGTGTCGACGTCGGGGCGGTTCAGCGGCACCACGGCGGACGTGACCGACGAGAACGGTTCGCGCGCGCTCACAGCATCGCCCTCGGATCGGACAGGCGCCCCGTCACGGCCGATGCGACTGCGGTGAGCGGCGAGGCGAGGAACGTGCGGCCGCCCTTACCCTGCCGTCCCTCGAAGTTGCGATTCGAGGTGGACACGCTGTACTGGCCGGGCTGGAGCTGGTCGCCGTTCATCGCGATGCACATGCTGCACCCGGCCTCACGCCACTCGGCGCCGGCCGCGACGAAAATCTCCGCCAGCCCCTCGGACTCCGCCTGGCGCTTCACCTCGGTCGAGCCGGGGACGACCATCATGCGCACACCGTCGGCCACCTGGCGGCCGCGCAGCATGCGGGCTGCCTCGCGCAGGTCGCTGATGCGCGAGTTCGTGCACGAGCCGACGAACACGACGTCGATCTCGCGCCCCAGGATCGGCTCGCCCGGTACCAGCGCCATGTAGTCGAGGGCCGCGCGCAGCGAGTCGCGCTGGCTCGCATCGGTCAGGTGTTCCGGGTCCGGGACGCGCGACGTGATCGGGAAGCCCATGCCCGGGTTCGTGCCCCAGGTGACCATCGGGATCAGCTCGGAGGCGTCGAAGCTGATCGACCGATCGAACGCGGCGCCATCGTCGGTGGGGAGGCTGCGCCATCGCTGAACCGCGGCGTCCCAGTCCGCGCCGCTCGGCGCGTGCGCTCGGCCGCTGACGTACTCGAAGGTCACGTCGTCGGGCGCGACCAGGCCGGCCCGGGCGCCGCCCTCGATGCTCATGTTGCAGATCGTCATCCGGCCCTCCATCCCGAGCGAGCGGATGGCGGAGCCGCGGTACTCGAACACGTGGCCGTTGCCACCTCCCACGCCGATTCGCGACAGCAGCGACAGGATGATGTCCTTGGCCGTGACGCCGGGATGGAGCTGGCCGTCGACCCGCACCTCGAACGTCTTCGGGCGTCGCTGGAGCAGCGTCTGCGTGGCGAGCACGTGCTCCACCTCCGTCGTGCCGATCCCGAAGGCCAGCGCGCCGAAGGCGCCGTGCGTCGCGGTATGCGAGTCGCCGCACACGATCGTCATGCCCGGCTGGGTCAGGCCGAGCTCGGGACCAATGACGTGCACGATTCCCTGGTGCGGCGAGCCGATGCCGTGCAGCGGGATGCCGAACGCGCGGCAGTTCTCCTCGAGCCGGCTGACCTGGCGTGCCGCGATCTCGTCGGCGATCGGCAGGCTGCGGTCGGTGGTGGGGATCGAGTGGTCGACCGTCGCGACCGTCTGGTCCGGCCGCCGGACGCCGATGCCGCGCTCTCGGAGCCCGTCGAAGGCCTGTGGGCTGGTCACCTCGTGGACGAGGTGCAGGTCGATGCCGATCGCGTCGGGCGCGCTGTCGGTGCCGGTGGCGACGACGTGCTCGTCCCAGATCTTCTCGACGATCGTCTTCGGCAGCGGGCGTGCGTGGTCGGGGTTCGGAGTGCTCATCGGTGCCTGCGACCCTAGCCGATCCGTCAAGCGGTCGCCTGAGATACGCTTGCTGCTCATGGACGACCAGCCGCAGCGCGAGTCGAACGCCGAATGGCGTGACCTGCTGCTCGGCGTGCATCCGGATGTCGTTCGGATGCGGCGGATCTTCCGCCATGTGCCGACCGATCCGCGCTGCAAGCTGTGCCTGTCGCCCTACGCCGGCCTGGGCGGACGCATCGTGCAGCTCTTCGGCTTCGGTCGCTATCCACGCAACCCGCAGCTCTGCAACAACTGCTTCAAGTCCGCGGTGAGTCACCCGGGGGGAGCCGAGCTGGAGGTCAGTGCGCTGTTCGCCGACATCCGCGGTTCCACGGCGATGGCCGAGTCGATGGCGCCGGCCGCGTACTCGGCCGCGGTCCACGACTACGTCCGCACCGCGAGCCACGCCATTCGGGAGCCGGGCGGGATCGTCGACAAACTGCTGGGCGATGGCGTGATGGCCCTCTTCATCCCCGGATTCGTCGGAGGCGATCACGCCGGAGCGTCCGTTGCGGCAGCGCGTCAGATCCTTCGGGAGGTCTCAGTCCCGGTGGGGGTCGGGGTCCACACCGGACTCGCATGGGTCGGATTCGTCGGCGGCGTCGACGATGTCATGGACTTCACCGCGCTTGGCGACGCCGTGAATGTCGCGAGCCGCCTCGGCTCGGATGCGGCGGCAGGCGAGCTGCTCATCAGCTCGGCAACGGTGAAGGCCGCCGGTGTGGCCACCGATGGGCTCGAGGCGCGACGCCTCGACCTTCGCGGCCGGACCGAGCCGCTCGACGCATGGGCGGAGTCGATCGCGTCCGTCACCACCACCGCGTGACCGTCAGCCGCCTGTCGAATCGACTCGCGGCTGTCGTCCTGATCGGCACGATCGCGGGCTGCGCGACCGCATCGTCGGGTTCCGGTGCGCCGTCCAGTTCCGCAATCCCCTCGCAGTTTGCCCACGAGCTGGGCGCGTTCCCGCCCATGACCGACGAGGCGCTGTCCGCGGACCTCGCCGCACGGCTGCAGGCGCAGCTCGACGCGGTGGTGGAACGCGACGAAGCTCCGGCCATCTCGGCCAGCGTGATCCTGCCCGATGCCGGCCGGTGGGAGGGAACCGCGGGGACGACGCCGGAGGGCGGGGCCGTGTCGAGCGACACGGTGTTCGCCGTCGCCAGCATCACGAAGACGGTCGTCGCCGCGGCGGCACTCCAGCTTGCGGAGGACGGTGTCCTCGACCTCGACGACCCGCTCGCCGAGCACCTGCCCCCGGAGATCGCCGAAGTGACGAATGGCGCCACCTTCCGCGACGCGCTGGGCATGCGCACCGGCCTGCAGGAGCACGTCGACCCCAGCCTGGAAACGGCATTCCTCGAGGAACCGGACCGGCATTGGACGCCGGAGGAGGCGGTCGCGATCCTCAGCCCCGCGGCCGCGTTCCCACCCGGCGAGCGCTCGGTGTATGCCAATGTCAACTACCTGCTGCTCGGCATGGCGATCGAGGAGGCAACCGGCCGATCGATGGACGCGATCCTGCGCGACGGTGTCCTTTCGCCGCCCGAGCTGGCCCGCATGGCCCTGCAGGACGCCGAGTCGCCGGCCGAGCCACTGAGCGCGTTCTACGCCAGCAATCCGGCACTGCCGTCCGGTGCCCAGTCCCTGGAGGCGGGCGGCGGGTACCTCCCCAGCCGGGCGTTCGCCAGCGCCGTCTGGACCGCGGGATCGATCGCCTCGGACGCGCCGACCCTGGCGACGTGGGGGTACCTCCTGTACGGCGGCTACGTGCTGTCCGATGCATCGCTGACCGCGATGGTCACCCCGCCCGCCGGGGCGGACTACGGGCTGGGATGCGTGGTGCTGGGTGAGCAGGGCCTCGACGGCGTGGGCCACGGCGGGGTGCTGCCCGGGTTCTCGTCGGTCCTGTATGCCGACAGCGAAATTGGGGCGGTGATTGCCGTCCTGGTCAACACCGACGCGTACGACCCGTCGACCCTGGTCTCGGCCCTCATGCGGGAGATCCGCTCGTGAGGGCGATAGACTCGCCGCCATGACCGAGGCGTCCGTTCCCTACGACCCGCGCGAACACTCGCGCGTCCTTCTCGACGGCCCCGACCGCGCCGCGGCGCGGGCGATGCTCAAGGCCATCGGCTTCACCGACGAGGACCTGTCGAAGCCGATCGTCGGCGTCGGGACGACCTGGATCGAGACGATGCCGTGCAACTACAACCAGCGCGAGCTGGCGGAGCGAGTGAAGGCCGGCATCCGGGCAGCGGGCGGAACGCCAATGGAGTTCAACACCATCGCGGTCTCGGACGGCGTGTCGATGGGGACCGAGGGCATGAAGGCCTCGCTCGTGTCCCGCGAGGTGATCGCCGACTCCATCGAGCTCGTGGCACGCGGCCACCTGTTCGACGGGCTCGTGTGCCTGGTGGGCTGCGACAAGACGCTGCCCGGGGCAACGATGGCGCTGGCCCGACTCGATCTGCCCGGCCTGGCGCTCTACAACGGGACGATCAACCCCGGCGTGATCCGGGGCAAGCGCGACGCCACCGTGGTGACCGTGTTCGAGGCGATCGGGGCGTACCGCGCCGGGAAGATCTCGCTCGAGGAGCTGCGCGAGATCGAGGACCTGGCCTGCCCGGGGCCGGGTGCCTGCGGCGGCCAGTTCACTGCCAACACGATGAGCACCGCGCTGGAGTTCCTCGGCATCAGCCCGGGCGGCCTGAACAGCATCCCGGCCACCGATCCGGCCAAGCTCGAGGCAGCCGAGCAGTCCGGGCGGCTGGTCATGGAGCTCGTGAATGGCGGCGTTCGCCCGTCGTCCATCATGACGCCGGCCGCGCTGGACAACGCCATCGCATCGGTGGCGGCCACCGGCGGGTCGACCAACGGTGTCCTCCACCTGCTGGCGATCGCGCACGAGCTCGGCATCCGCCTGGAGCTCGAGGACTTCGACCGCATCGCCGAGCGAACCCCGATCGTGGCCAACCTGATGCCCGGCGGGCGCTTCACGGCCCTCGACATCCACGAGGCCGGCGGCGTCGGGCTCGTCGCTCGCGAGCTGCTGAAGCTCGACCTGGTCGACGGCCAGACCCGCAACGTCGACGGCCGCACCCTGGCCGAGATCGCGGAGGCGACCGTGGAGACGCCGGGGCAGGAAGTGGTCGTCTCGATCGAGCACCCCATCAAGCCGACCGGCGGCCTCGCCATCCTGCGCGGCTCACTCGCGCCCGACGGCTGCGTCATCAAGCTCGCCGGTCACGAGATGCGCCAGTTCCGCGGTCCGGCGCGCGTGTTCGACTCGGAGAACGCGTGCTACGACGCGGTCCGCGCGCAGCGCATCGGCGCCGGGGACGTCGTCGTCATCCGCTACGAGGGCCCGGTCGGCGGACCGGGCATGCAGGAGATGCTGTCGGTCACCGCAGCCCTGGTGGGTGAAGGTCTCGGCGGCGACGTGGCGCTCCTGACCGATGGCCGCTTCAGCGGCGGCACGCACGGGCTGATGATCGGGCACGTCGCGCCGGAGGCGGCCCTGGGCGGACCGATCGCGTTCGTGGAAGAGGGCGACGAGGTGGTCATCGACGTCGATGCCAGGCGGTTGGACCTCGTCGTCGACGAGGCGGAGCTCGCGCGGCGCCGAGCGGCGTGGTCGGCGCCGGAGCCGCGCTACACCGGTGGCGTGCTGGCCAAGTACGCGGCCCTCGTCTCGTCCGCCTCGGAGGGAGCCGTCACGACCGGTGCGCGGATGACGGAGAACCTTCGGCAAGCGCCTTGATTGACCCGTCGGGTGGCGCGGTCCGCTTAGACGACCGGTGGCCACGATCCTCGCGATCGCCGCAACCGATGGTCCCATCGCGGCCAGCCCATCGGTTTCGGTGAGGGGTTGACATTCCTGCTAGGGTTCGACCCATGCCACAGGAGCGCGGCGTGACCGCCGCCAGTTCGAGCCTGCGTCCGGCATCTGCCGGCCCGCTCGGCATGCTCCTCGTACTCGCGATTCTTCGGCTCGTCATCCTTGGATGGCGGGATGGAGGACGCGCCTAGGACAGCCGCAAGGCCACCGACGCAGCGAAACCCGAGTCCCGCCAGCCGAAAGGCCCGGCGGGATTTCTCGTGTCAGAGAGGAATTCCGAGCCGATGACAGCCCTCAGACTCCCGGACGACCAGGCGCCGTCGCCGTCGCGCACCGTTGCCCCCCGCATCGGTGCCCGCGCCGTATGCGAGGCGCTGGTCCGCGAGGGCGCCACAACCATCTTCGGCTACCCCGGTGGCACGGTTCTGCCGATTTACGACGTGCTGCGGGAGTTCCCGCTGCGCCACATCCTCGTCCGCCACGAGCAGGGCGGGGCGCACGCGGCCGATGGCTTCAGCCGCGCCACCGGCGGCGTCGGCGTGGCGATCGCCACCAGCGGCCCCGGCGCCATCAACCTCGTCACCGGGCTCGCCACGGCCATGATGGACAGCGTCCCGCTCGTCGCCATCACCGGCAACGTGCCGCGCGCGCTGCTCGGCAAGGACGCCTTCCAGGAGACCGACATCGTCGGGATCGCGCTGCCGGTCACGAAGTACGCGACCGTGGTGATGGACCCCGACGAGGTGCCCCTGGCGGTGGCCGAGGCATTCGAGATCGCGCGCTCCGGACGCCCTGGCCCGGTCCTCCTCGACTTCCCCAAGGACGTCCTGCAGCTCGAGACCAGCGCGCCGCATCCCGAGCCGTATGAGCTCCGCCTCCCCGGCCTGCTGCGGCCGGTCCGCGGCGACGTGCCGGAGGCCGATGAGCTGGCCGAGCTCATCGCGCGGGCAGAGCGCCCGCTCATCCTCGCCGGCCACGGCGTCCAGATCGCCGATGCGACCGACCTGCTGCGCCAGGTCGCCGAGCGCTCCGAGGTCCCGGTCGCGCACACGTTGCTCGGCATCGGAAACATGGACGAGACGCATCGGCTGAGCGCCGGCTACGCCGGCATGCACGGCTGGATGCACGTGAACAAGGCGATCCAGCAGTGCGACCTGCTGATCGGCATCGGCTGCAGGTACGACGACCGGATCACCGGCAAGACGTCGACCTTCGCTCCCAACGCGACGATCGTGCACGTCGACGTCGACCGCTCCGAGATCGGCAAGAACGTCCGCACCGACCTCGGCATCGTGGCCGATGCGGGCGACCTGTTGACGGCGCTGCTCGCCCGCCTGCCGCAGTACGAGCCACGGACGGCGTGGCTCGAGCAGATCGCCGAGTGGCGGAAGGTCAGCGAGAGCCGCTCGTGGCACGGGTCGGGCGCGTGGCGCGAGGGCCGGCTGTCCGCCGACTACGTCGTGGATCGCATCGGCACCGCAACCGACCACGAGGCGATCCTGGTCAGCGACGTCGGGCAGAACCAGATGTGGGCGGCGCGCTACTTCGGGTTCCGTCATCCGTTCCGTCACCTGAGCTCCGGCGGCCTCGGAACGATGGGCTACTCCGTCCCGGCCTCCATGGGCGCCGCGCTCGGAGCGCCGGAGCGGGAGGTATGGGCGATCACCGGCGACGGTGGCTTCCAGATGACGATGCAGGAGCTGGCGACGCTGGTCCAGGACCAGATCCCGGTGCGGATCGCGGTCCTCAACAACCATCGCCTCGGGATGATCCGGCAGTGGCAGGAGATCATCTACGACGAGAACTATCACTCGGCCGAGCTGCTCGGCCCGGACCTCGTGCGCCTGTGCGAGGCGTATGGGATCCCCGCGTGGCGGGCCACCAAGCCCGACGAGGTCGATGCGGTCATCGCGGAAGCGCGGAAGGCGCCCGGTCCGGCGCTCATCGACTTCCACCTCGACGAGGCGCAGAACGTCTATCCCATGATGCTCCCCGGCAAGGGCCTGTCCGAGATGGTCGAGGGGGCCGGCGAATGATGGCGACGGCGCCACGTCGCCAGACCCTGCCCGCCGGCGAGCCCGATGCCGAGCATCGCCGCCACGTCGTCAGCGCCCTGGTCGTGGACCGGCCCGGGACGCTCAACCGCGTCTCCGGGCTGCTGCGCGCGCGCAGCTTCAACATCGAGTCGCTCACCGTCGGCACGACCCACGAGCCGGGCAAGTCGCGGATGACGATCGCCATCCGCGGCGACGACGGCCACCTGCGCCAGGTCCTCGCCCAGCTCGAGCGGGTGATCGATGTGCTGGAGGTGCACGACCTGACGACCGTGCCGCATGTCGAGCTCGAGCTCGCGCTGCTCGAGGTCGAGCCGCCGGTCGATTCCGCTGCCGAGGCCCGACTGCGCGAGACCCTTGCCACCGCCGGCGGCGAGCCGATCCCCACCACCGACGGGACGTGGCGGGCACGCCTGACCGCCGCACCGGCCGACATCGACCGCGTCCTCACCGCACTCCGGCCGCTCGGCCTGCGGCGCCTCGTGCGCGCCGGCGCCGTGGCCATGACCACGAACCCCGACCCCACCTCGACACCGAACGGAGCTGACCCCGAATGACCAAGCTCATCTACGACGCCGACATCGACCCGTCGGCACTCGACGGCCAGACGGTGGCGGTCATCGGCTACGGCAGCCAGGGCGAGGCCCATGCGCGCAACCTGTTCGAGTCGGGCGTCGACGTGATCGTCGGGCTGCGGCCGTCGTCCGCATCGGCCGAACGTGCCCGAGAGGCCGGGCTGCGCGTCACCGATGCCGGCTCGGCGACGGCAGAGGCGAGCGTGGTGATGATGCTGGTGCCGGACACGGCGGCGCCATCGGTCTACCACGCCGAGGTGCAGCCGAACCTGCGCGACGGCGCGCTCCTGATGTTCGCCCACGGCTTCAACATCCACTTCGGCGAGGTCGATCCGCCGGGTGGCATCGACGTCGGCATGGTCGCCCCGAAAGGCCCGGGACACCTGGTGCGGCGGCTGTACGAGGGGGGCGGCGGCGTGCCGGCCCTGTACGCGGTTCACCGCGAAGCCACCGGCAGCGCCCGCGCCCGCACGCTGGCCTACGCGCGCGGCATCGGCGCCGGACGTGCCGGCATCCTCGAGACGACCTTCGCCGAGGAGACCGAGACCGACCTGTTCGGCGAGCAGGCGGTCCTGTGCGGCGGCACCACGGCGCTGGTGCAGGCCGCGTTCGAGACGCTCGTCGACGCGGGCTACCAGCCGGAGCTCGCCTACTTCGAGACGATGCACGAGCTGAAGCTGATCGTCGACCTCATGTACCAGGGCGGCCTGCAGTACATGCGCTACTCGATCAGCGACACCGCCGAGTACGGCGACTATGTCTCCGGGCCCCGGATCATCAACGACGCGACGCGGGCCGAGATGAAGCAGATCCTGACCGAGATCCAGGACGGCTCGTTCGCCCGTCGCTGGATCGAGGAGGGCAGGCGCGGCGCACCGGAGTTCAAGCGGCTTCGCGCCGAGAACGCGAACGCCCGGATCGAGCAGGTCGGATCGGAGCTGCGCAGCCACATGGCCTTCATCAACCCGAAGTCCGCACCCGACGGCTGGGCCGCGAGCGGGGCGAAGGCCGAGGTATCCGGCGCCGAGGGGGTGGCCTGATGCCGCGCATCCGCATCTTCGACACCACGCTTCGTGACGGTGAGCAGACACCCGGCGCCGCGCTGACCGTCGACGAGAAGGTCAGCGTCGCCAAGCAGCTCGCAAGGCTGAAGGTCGACGTGATCGAGGCCGGCTTCCCGGCGGCATCGCCCGGCGAGGCGGAGGCGGTGCGCCGTATCGCCGCGGAGGTGGGCGGCTCGAAGAGGCTCGCCGGCGATCGCCGCGCTGGCGCGCTGCGTCCCGGGCGACGTGACGGTCGCCGCCGCAGCGCTCGAACCGGCACGGAAGCGACAGCTCCACGTCTTCATCGCGACGTCCGACATCCACATCACCCACAAGCTGCGCTCGACGCGCGAGGAGGTCCTGGAGCGGATCCGCAGCTGCGTCGGCCAGGCGCGCGAGATGATCGGGCCGGACCACGACGTCGAGTTCAGCGCCGAGGATGCCTCGCGCACCGAGCCGGCGTTCCTGCTGGAAGCCTACGAGGCCGCCATCGGTGCCGGGGCGACCGTCATCAACGTGCCCGATACCGTGGGCTACGCGGAGCCGAAGGAGTTCGCCTCGCTCGTGCGGCAGGTCGCGAAGCTGTGCGGCCGTCGCGCGATCGTGAGCACGCATTGCCACAACGACCTGGGCCTCGCCACGGCGAACACGCTGGCCGGCATCCAGGCGGGGGCGCGACAGGTCGAGGTGACCGTGAACGGGCTCGGTGAGCGGGCCGGCAACGCCTCCCTGGAGGAGGTCGTCATGACCCTGCGCACCCGTCCCGGCCAGTTCCGCAACGCGACCACCAAGGTGGCGACCGAGCAGATCACCGCCACCAGCCGCTTGGTGAGCTACCTCACCGGCATCGCCGTCCAGCCGAACAAGTCGATCGTCGGGGCCAACGCCTTCGCCCACGAGTCGGGCATTCACCAGGACGGGTTCCTCAAGAACCCGCTGACCTACGAGATCATGACGCCGGCCTCGGTTGGCCTGTCGGGCTCGACCCTGACGCTCGGCAAGCTCTCCGGCCGCGCCGGGTTCGACGAGCGGCTGCGGATGCTCGGCATCCACGTCGAGCCCGAGACGCTCGACACGCTGTACGCGGAGGCCATCGGCTTGGCGGACCAGAAGAAGCAGGTGACCGATGCGGACCTGCTTGCACTGGCCGAGCAGCACGCCGACCCGGTCCCGCAGCTGATCCAGATCGAGCATTGGGCGGCCGCCTCCCGCCAGGGCGAGTCGAGCTCCGGCAACGTCTCGCTGTTCTACGAGGGCCGCACCTTCCGTGCCTTCGCCGGCGGCAACGGACCGGTCGACGCGCTGCTCTCCGCGGTCGACAACGCGCTCGAGCAGATCATCCAGGGCCGGCCGCAGCTGCTCGACTACCAGCTGAAGAGCATCGGCCAGGGCGAGGACGCCCAGGGCGAGGCGACGGTGAAGATCGCAGGGCCAACGACGAACGGCGAGGTGCCGGAGGTCTTCACCGGCCACGGCCTGTCGACGAACGTGGTGGAGGCCAGCCTGCGAGCCTACCTGGCCGCGGTGAACAAGCTGATCGCCGAGCACCCGGTCGCCGCCGAGGCCGTCGCGGCCGCCCGCGAGCGTCGCGCCTCCGGGTCGCAGCCGGCGAAGGCGGGGAGCGGCGCGTGAGGCAGCATCGCGTCGCCTATCTGCCGGGCGACGGCATCGGTCCCGAGGTGTGTGACGTCGCGCGCAGCGTCGTGGACACGGCCGGTGCCCGGTTCGGGTTCGAGGTGACCTGGGACGAGCAGCCGGTCGGAGGGACTGCCATCGAGACCGAGGGCGCGTCGCTGCCGCCGGCCACCCTCGCGGCCTGCCGCGACGCGGACGCCGTGCTGCTCGGCGCGGTCGGCGGACCGACCTGGGACGACCCGAACGCCCCGGCGCGTCCCGAGGACGCGTTGCTGGCCCTGCGCCGCGAGCTGGAGCTGTTCGCGAACCTGCGCCCGGTGCGCGCGTACGACGCGCTCGCATCGGCCTCGCCGCTGCGACCGGAGGTCCGACAGGGCGCCGATCTGCTGATCCTGCGCGAGCTGACCGGCGGCCTCTACTTCGGCCGTCCGCAGGGTCGCTCGACCGACGACGGCATCGAGTCGGCGGTCGACACGCTGAGGTACTCGCGCCCGGAGATCGAACGCATCGTCGAGCTCGGCTTCGAGCTGGCGGACGGACGCCGGGGACTGCTGACCAGCGTCGACAAGGCGAACGTGCTCGCGTCGTCGCGACTGTGGCGCCAGGTCGTCGACGAGATCGCGCCACGCTTCCCGGGCGTTCGGGTCGAGCACGCGCTCGTCGACTCGACCGCCTACCTGGTCCTCACCCAGCCCGGCCACTACGACGTCATCGTGACGGAGAACCTGTTCGGCGACATCCTGTCGGACGAGGCCGCGGCCATCGCCGGCTCGCTGGGGCTCATGGCGTCCGCCAGCCTCGGGACGCGCGTGACGGAGAAGGGCCGCTTCGGCCTGTACGAGCCGGTGCACGGCAGCGCGCCGGCCATCACGGGCCAGGGCGTGGCGAACCCGATCGCCACCGTCGCCAGCAGTGCGATGCTGCTGCGCTGGTCCCTCGGCGAGGCCGACGCGGCCGACGCCGTCCACATGGCCGTGGAGGCCGCGATCGAGAGTGGGCCGCGGACCGGCGACCTCGGAGGATCGGACGGTACGGGCGCGGTCGCCGAGTTCCTGCTCGCCCGCATCGGCGCGGAGATGGAGGTGCCGGCGTGAGCGACCCGATCCTCCTGTACGACACCACCCTTCGCGACGGCACGCAGCGCGAGGGCCTGGTGCTGAGCCTGGCCGACAAGCTGAAGATCGCCCGCCGCCTGGACGAGGCCGGCTTCCCGTACATCGAGGGCGGCTGGCCCGGGTCGAACCCGAAGGACGAGGAGTTCTTCGCCGCCGCGCGCGGCATGACATTCCGGCACGCGAAGCTGGCGGCCTTCGGCTCGACGCGGCATCGGTCGAATCGGGTGCACGACGACCCGAACATCCAGGCGCTGCTTGCGGCGGAGACGCCGGTCACCACCATCTTCGGCAAGAGCTGGCTGCTCCACGTGACCGACGTCCTGGGCGCAACGCCGGACGAGAACCTGGCGATGATCGGGGACTCGGTCGCGCACCTGCGGGCCGCGGGTCGCGAGGTCGTCTACGACGCCGAGCACTTCTTCGATGGCTACAAGGCCGATGCGGCCTATGCCATGGCCACGCTGCGCGAGGCGGTCTCCGCCGGCGCCACGACGGTGGTCCTGTGTGACACGAACGGCGGCTGCCTCACCGACGAGGTGGTCGCGATGACGCGGGGCGTGGGTGCCGAACTGGGTCGGGGCGTGACCCTCGGCATCCACGTCCACGATGATGCCGGCCTGGCCGTCGCTACCTCCCTCGGCGCCGTCCAGGCCGGTGTCACTCACGTCCAGGGCACGATCAACGGGTACGGCGAGCGCTGCGGCAACGCCAACCTCGTCACGATCTGGGCCAACCTGGCACTGAAGATGGGGCTCGCCACGGTGCCATCCGCCGACGACCTGACGCACCTGCCGGAGCTGTCGCGGTTCGTGGCGGAGGTCGCCAATATCGCGCCGGATGCGCACGCCCCGTACGTGGGCACCAGCGCATTCGCGCACAAGGGCGGCGTCCACGGGGCTGCGACGGTGCGCGTCGAGCAGGCCTACCAGCACGTCGACCCCGCCGTCGTCGGCGGGACCTCGCGTCTGGTCGTCAGCGAGCTGGGCGGAAAGGCCAACGCCGGCTGGCGTGTCCGCCAGCTCGGCGCAGTGGCCACCGAGGGCCTCGACCCCGCCGAGCTCTCGCGCCTCGTGAAGCAGCTCGAGTCGGAGGGCGCCAGCTTCGAGGGGGCCGACGCCTCGTTCGAGCTCCTCGTCCGACGACGCCATCCCGACTACGTCGCGCCGTTCCGGATCGTCGACTTCACCGTCATCGTCGAACGTCGCGACGTGGCGGCGGCGCGGGCCGAGGCGAGCGTCAAGGTCGAGGTGGACGGCGAGGTGCTCCACACCGCGGCGGACGGCAACGGGCCGGTCAACGCGCTCGACCTCGCGCTGCGCAAGGCGCTGGGCGCCTTTTATCCCGCCCTCGACCACGTCCACCTGGTCGACTACAAGGTGCGGATCATCGACGGTGAGGCGGCCACCGGCGCGCGCACGCGGGTCATCATCGAGACAGGCCACGAGACCGGGACGTGGATCACCGCCGGAGCCGATGCCAACATCATCGCCGCCTCCCTGGCGGCGCTGCACGACTCTCTCGAGTACGCGGTCTGGCGGCTCGATGCCCAGCCCGAGCGCCGGGACGAGCGCAGCGCCGGCCATGCCGCCGCGCGCCGCGGCGCGCCCGAGCCGGCCACCGAGGCCCCGTCGTGACCGCCGTCGAGCCACGGCAGGCTGCGTCGGCCGCGACCGCAATCGGCGCATTCGCGTACTTCGAGGGCGATATCGTGCCGATCGAGGCGGCATCGATCTCGATCGCGACCCATGCGTTCAACTACGGAACCGCGGTCTTCGAGGGGATCCGGGCCTATCTCCAGGAGGACGGGTCGACCGCGCTCCTGTTCGGGCGCGAGCACTACGAGCGGCTGCTGCGGAACGCTCGGCTGCTGCGCGCATCGATCCCCGAGAACGCCGAGGCGCTGCTGCAGATCACGCTCGATCTGCTGCGCCGCAACGCGCATGGCGGCGACGTCTACATCCGGCCGCTGATCTACAAGTCGGCGGCCAATATCCGGGTCCAGCTCACCGGACTCGACGACCGGGTGGCCATCTTCACGATGCCGTTGGGCGACTACCTGCCGACCGGCGGGATCCGTGTCACCGTGTCGGGCTGGCAGCGGGTGAGCGACAACGCCATCCCCGCCCGCGGCAAGATCAGCGGCTCGTACGTGAACGCGGCGTTCGCCGCGGAGGATGCGCACGCCGCCGGCTACGACGACGCGCTGCTGCTGACGGCGGACGGGCACGTGGCCGAAGGGTCGGCCGCCAACCTCTTCGTCGTGGCCGGCAATGAAGTCGCCACGCCGCCGCTGGTGGACGACGTCCTGTCCGGCATCACCCGCGGCGCCATCCTGCAGATCGCGGCCGATGCGGGCTACGACGCCGTCGAGCGCCGCATCGACCGATCCGAGCTGTACCTCGCCGACGAGGTCTTCCTCACCGGCACCGGCGTGCAGGTCGCCCCGATCGCCTCGATCGACGACCGGCCCGTCGGTACGGACGGGTTCCCCGTCTCACTCGACATCCAGCGCCGCTACTTCGCGGCCGTGCGCGGGACCGATCCGCGTTACGCATCCTGGCTCACCCCGGTCGCGTAGGCCGGATCTCCAGAGGAGCACGTTTCGCGATGACCCTGTCCCCCGCAGACACCCAACCCGCCTCCACCGCCGGCGGCCTGCACCTCGAGCGCTGGGCCGCGTCGTCGGGCAGCGAGCGCGGCAGCCGCGCCAACCTGGTCATCGCCGGCGGCGGCCACCGCTGGCGCGCCAATGCCGACGGCAACGGCGCGATCGACGCGCTGATGCGCGCGGCCGACAAGGCGCTGGCGCCCCTGCTCGGGGACGGCGTGACCCTCGTCTCGTTCGACGTTCACGCTGCTCGAGCCGGCCACGAGGCACAGGCGTCCGTCACGCTCGGCGTCCAGCGTCGCGATCAGCCCGACGCCGCCGTCCACGCCGGCGGCGCTGTCGACGAGAACGTGCTCCAGGCCAGCGTGGTGGCCTACATCGACGCGGTGAATGCCCTGCTGGTGGCCGAGGGCGTGGACATCGCGTCGGCCGTTCCCACCCCCGGCGACACGAGCCTGCACGAAACCGATCCCGAGCACGAATCGGCCTCGAAGGATCGGATCATGTCGGCCTACAACCAGTAGCCTCTCCGAGCGGCCCGGCCTCGGCCAGGGCCGCGTCGCGCTCCTCGCGGTCCAGGAGTTCCGTCATGGCCCAATCGCTGAGCAGGAGCCAGACACTTCGGCGCGCGCCTTGCATGGAGGTGACCCATCCATAGCGGAGGCATGACGTGACGGAACCCGACGAGCGCCGCGAGGGCGGTGCATGGATCGGACAGCGCCCAGACGAGAACACCGAGCACGTGCGCGAGGAGCTCGACGAGGGGGCCGAGCGCGTGGCGGTCACGAACAACGCGTCCGGCGCCACCACCGCCAGCGACGACGACTGGCCGCACGGGCATCGCGAGGGTGACCGCGCAGATGACGACGACGTCCGCCGAGCGGGCGAGAACGGATAGGAGCCGATGGAGACCGATCGCCAGCAGGACGAGCCCGACGCGACCAGCGTCACCCATCCCACGCACGCCCCACCGCCCGACGAGGGCAAGGCGTTCGACCCGGAGATGACGGACCAGGACGAGGCGAACATCCCGCCCGAGTCGGAGGCGGATCCGCAGTCCTGATCGGCCGGCTCGGGCGGCTACCATGAGCCGATGCCCGAGCCCCAGGTGATGACCGTGGGCGGCCCCGTGGGCGCATCCGCGCTCGGGGTGGTGGACGCCCACGATCACCTGTTCCTGCGCACCCCGGCGCTGCCCGGCGACGAGTTCGACGACCTCGAGCCGGCGATCGCCGAGGCGACTGACGCTCGGGAGAGCGGGCTGCGCACCATCGTCGACATGACGCCGATCGGGCTTGGTCGGCGGCCTGACCTCCTGCGCGCGGTGGCCGATGCCACCGGGTTGCACGTCATCGGTGCGACCGGCTACCACCGCGACGCGCACTACCCCGACGGACACTGGGTGTACGACGCATCGGTCGACAGTCTCGCCGACCGCGTCGTGCGCGATCTCCAGTCCGGCATGCATCCGGCCGATTGGGGAGATCCCGACGCGACTCCCGACCCGGCGTGCGCCGGCGCGATCAAGGCCGGCGCCTCCTACCATCGCGCCAGCCCGTCCGAGCGGCGGCGACTCGAGGCATGCGCGATCGGCAGCATCCGCGCTGGCGTGCCGGTCCTGGTCCACACCGAGATCGGCACCTTCAGCCACGAGATCGTCGACCTGCTCACCGGATTCGGCATGGCGCCCGATCGGATCATCCTCGCCCACCTCGATCGCAACCCGGACGCCGGGCTGCATATCGAGATCGCGGCGCGCGGCGTCTACCTCGAGTACGACACGATGGGGCGCACGAAGTACCGCCCCGACAGTGACCTGCTCGACCTCATCGAGCGGGTGGTGGCCGCCGGGCACGGTCATCGGCTTCTGCTCGGCCAGGACATCGGACGCCGCTCGATGCTGCGCGCCTACGGCGGCGGTCCGGGGATGCGCTACCTCATGGAGCGCTTCGTGCCCCGCGTCCGCAGCCGCATCGGCGACGAGGGAACCAACGCGATCCTGGTCGACAACCCCGCGCGTGTATTCAGCGTCGAGGTGTCGACATGAGCGACCGATACGACGTCCTGGTCGTCGGAGCCGGATCGGCGGGGTCATCGGCGGCGATCAGCGCCGGCGCGGTTGGGCGCCCGGACCATGCTGGTCGACCGGTTGGCGTTCATGGGCGGCACCTCGACCGCGGTGTTGGACACGTTCTACGCCTTCTACACGCCCGGCGTGGCACCGCGCCGGGTCGTCGGCGGGCTGGGCTGGGAGGTCGTCGAGCGGCTCACCGCCGCTGGCGTCGCCTTCGAGCGGCCGAACACGTACGGCGCCGGGACCGGCGTCACCTACGACCAGGAGATGCTCAAGGTGCTGTGGGAGGAGCTCGCGGCTGATGCAGGTGTCGACCTGCTACTCCACACCTGGGCCACAGGGGCGCGCGTTGGGGATGGACGCATCGACGCTGTACGCCTGTGGAACAAGGGAGGCGAGCGCTGGGTCGAGGCCGATGCGGTGATCGATGCCTCCGGCGATGCCGACGTCGCCGCGCTGGCTGGCGTCGCGCACGACAACGCGGCACAGCAGGGTCGGGTCCAGTCGCTGTCCACGCTGTTCAAGCTCGCGAACGTGGACGTGGAGCGGGCAGCATCGGTGAAGAAGACGGAGCTCTGGGAGCGCATGCGCGAGGCAGCCGCATCCGGCGACTACGACCTGCCCCGCGTCGAGGGCTCGTGGCACCGCACGCCGTTCGAGGGAGTCGTGCTGATCCACATGACGCGCATCCCGAACGTCGACGCCACCGATCCGGAGCAGCTGACGCGCGCCGAGGTGGCGGGCCGTCGCCAGGTGGTCGAGTACGCCAGGTTCCTCCGCGATCGCGTTCCCGGCTTCGAGGGCTCGGTCGTCGTGGCGACCTCGCCCGCGATCGGCATCCGGGAGTCGCGCCGGGTGCACGGCGACTACGTCTTGACCCGCGAGGACGTGCTGGAGGGTCGGCGCTTCGAGGACGAGATCGCCCTGTGCGGCGCGCCGATCGAGGACCACCACGCGGGCGGCGACACGGCGTGGCAGTACGTGGGGGAGTCGGGTGTGTACGGCATCCCGTACCGCTGCCTGCTGCCGGCCGGGATCGAGGGACTGCTGGTCGCCGGCCGGTGTTTCAGCTCGACCCACGACGCGCATGCCTCGGCCCGCTCGATGGCCACCTGCATGGCCATGGGCCAGGCGGCGGGCACCGCCGCAGCCACGGCTGTCCGCCACGGCAACGTGCCCCGCGCGGTCAGCTCTGACGTGCTGCGGAACCGACTGCACGCTGAAGGCGCTCTGCTGGAGCCGATGCCATCGGGGGTGCCGCCGTGACGCACGCGGTCGACGGCACACGGGCAGGCACGGTGGCCGATGCCATTCGCGCCACCCGGCTCGTGGCGGTGATGCGACGGGTCGAGCCGCGGGAGCGCCTGCTGGCGCTGGTAGAGGAACTCATCGAGGACGGCGTGCGGGTGCTGGAGATCACGATGGACGCGCCATCGGCCGGCGACGACCTGGCCGCGGTGCGCGATCGGCTCGGGGGACGCGGCGTGATCGTCGGCGCTGGCACCCTCCTGCGCCGCGCGCAGCTCGAGGACGCACTGGCAGCGGGGGCGGAATTCGGCGTGTCTCCACTGCTCGACCACGGCATGCTCGAGGCGGCGCTCGCTGCAGGCCTGCCGTTCGTGCCCGGTGCGATGACCCCCACCGAGGTGACCGCGGCCTGGGCGGCCGGGGCGACGTTCGTCAAGCTCTTCCCCGCCTCCGCGGTGGGCTCTGCCTTCGTCCGGGAGCTCCGCGGCCCGTTGCCCGACGTGCAGCTCATCCCGACTGGGGGCATCGACGCCGCGAACGCGGCCGCCTACCTCGAGGCCGGCGCCGCGGCGGTCGGCGTCGGCAGCGCGCTCACCGGCGCCGACCGCGAGGCACGTCGCGCCATCGTGCGTGCGGTCGCGGCAGCGGGGACGCCGTGAACCGATTCGACGGACGCGTGGTGCTCGTGACCGGCTCGACCGGGATGGCTGCGTCCACTGCCCGGGCACTCGCCGCCGAGGGCGCGCGCCTGTTCGTCGCCTCGCGAGCGGCGGACCATGCCAGCGCGCTCGGCGAGGAGCTCGATGCCGGCTGGGTCGCCGCCGACCTTGCGCGCGAGGAGGAGGCCGATGCGGCCGTCGCCGCCTGCGTCGAGCGCCACGGTCGCCTGGACGCCATGTACGCCGTGGCCGGCATCAGCGGCCGCCGCTACGGCGACGGGCCGCTGCACGAGGCGACGCTGGCGGGCTGGGAGACCGTCCTGGCAACCAACCTGACCGGGCCGTTCCTGGTCGCCCGAGCGGCCGTGCGCCAGATGCTCGCGCAGGAGCCCGACGCCGATGGCTCACGCGGGGTGCTGCTGTTCATGTCGAGCGCCCTGGCGCAGCATCCGTCGCCCGAGCACTTCGGGACGCATGCCTACGCCGCCAGCAAGGGCGCCATCGAGTCGCTGACGCGCGCGGTGGCGGCGATGTACGCACCCCACGGGATCCGTGCCAATGCGATCGCGCCGGCCCTGGTCTCCACGCCGATGAGCGAGCGCGCCCAGTCGGACTCGGAGATCCTGGCCTATCTGCGCGAGAAACAGCCGCTGGCCGGCGGACCGATCGAGGCCGACGCGGTCACCCCGGTCGCGCTCCACCTGCTGAGCCGCGAGTCGCGAATGATCACCGGCCAGGTGATCGCGGTGGACGCGGGCTGGAGCGTCAGCGAGCCGCGGGGGTGACCGCGGGCGGTGGCGCCTCCTCGACGTCGAACCGGACATCGATGGCGTATCGGTCCGCCGCGTAACGCGTCTCGGTCGCCTCCAGCGGACGGCCCTGGCCGTCGAGGATCACGCGACGCTCGACCAGCATCGGGTCGCCGCGCGTCACCCTCAGCAGCCTCGCGTCGTCCTTGGAGGCCGATGCGGCCGTCACCGTCGCCGTTCCGCGCCGCAGCCCCCATCCAGCCCCGGACAGCACGGCGTGCAGCGAGTCGTGGCGAAGGTCGGCGGCCATCACGACCGGCGACAGGCTCCCGATCAGCAGCGTCGTCTCCACCGCGATGGGTTGCCCGTCGGCACTCCGCACCCGTCGCAGGAACACCAGCGGCTCGCCCTCGCGGACATGCAGCTCGCTGGCCGCGCTGCGCCAGGCGGGCCGGATCTCGCGCGCCACGATCGTCGAGCTCGGCACGCGCCCACGCCGCGCCATCTCGGAGCTGAAGCTCATGAGCCGATCCGCGCGCCGGTGCGCCGGCGGCTCCGCGACGTAGCTGCCACGACCTGGCAGACGCACCAGCAGGCCCTCTTCGGCCAGCCGGTGCATCGCGTTGCGGGCCGTCATGCGACTGACGTTGAACTCCGCGCACAGCTCACTGTCCGAGGGCAGACCGTCGCCCGGGCGCAGCGCGGCGATGCGCTCGCGCAGGGCCTGCTCGATCGTGCGGTAGCGCGGCAGGTACGAGGTGGTCATCGCACGGCCGCCTCGGGGACCGCGGCCCCGGCCCCGTGCACCGCAGCACCGATGGCGCCGGCCCAGGTCCCGAGCTCGCCGGGCACGATCTCGACGGCGTCGAGGTCGGTGACGTGCACCCGCGCGCGCACCTCCGCGCGGATCGGCTCCAGCAGCAGGTCGCCGGCGCCGGACACCCCGCCGCCGAGCACGACTCGGTCCGGCGTGAGCACCACGATGAGGTTGGAGATGCCGATCCCGAGCCATCGGCCGACCTCGGCCATGCCGGCCACCGCCCGCGGGTCGGCGGCCCGTGCCGCGGACACCGCCTCCTCGGCGGTGGTGGTGCCGCAGGCGGCCGCGACCGCATCGGCCCGGGCGAACGCCTCCAGGCAGCCCCGGTTGCCGCAGGTGCAGGCCGGTCCGTCGGGGAGCAGCGTCTGGTGCCCGACCTCGCCGCCGGTGCCGTCGTGGCCGAAGTGCACGTCGCCGTCGACGACGACCACGCCTCCGACGCCGGTGCCGAGCACGAGGCCGACCATCGTGCGGCAGCCGCGACCCGCGCCCAGCCGCAGCTCGGCCAGCCCGAACGCGCGCGCATCGTTGATGAGCGTGACCGGCAGCCCGAGCCGCGAGCGGAGCGGCCCGACGATCTCCCGGCGCTCCCAGTCGGGGGGCAGGTTCGGCAGGAACGTGGCGATCCCGCTCGCGGCCTCGAACAGCCCCGGCAGCCCGACCCCCATCGTGGCGGTGTCCGGACGATCGCCCACGACGCGCTCGGCCGAGATCGGCCATTCGGTCGAGGACGGCATCGGCCCCATCCGCCGCCGCCGTCGGAAACTGGCCACGATCGACGATGGACCAGTGCGTCGCCATCTCGTTCGACGAGTGCCCACTTCACGTTGGTGGCGCCGAGGTCGAGCCCCAGGTGGGCCGATGAGTCCGCGGTCGCCACCCCGGTCACGACTCCTCGGTGATGCGCGTGTACGCCGCCGCGACGGCCAGGATGATCGCGCCGAACAGGATCTGCCGCACCGCCGGGGGCATGGCCAGCACCGTCAGCAGCGTGGTCAGCACGGTCAGGATCAGGGCGCCGACGATCGTTCCCGCGTAGCCGCCGCGCCCGCCGAAGATCGAGGTGCCGCCGATCACGGCCGCCGCGACCGATGGCAGGAGGAACGGGTCGACCAGGCGTCCGGTCGCGCTCCCGATCACCCCGGCGAAGAGCAGGCCCGCCACGCCGGCCAGGATGCCGGAGATGAGGTACAGCACCACCAGCACCCATCCCACCCGGACGCCCGCCAGCCGCGAGGCAGTCTCGTTGTCGCCGACCGCGAACAGCAGCCGGCCGTAGCCGAAGCGACGGAGGGCGAACAGGATGAGGGCGGCGAGCGGCACGAAGAGCAGGAGGCTGTTCGGCAGGAATCCGAGCAGGGACGTGCCCCCGAGCCAGGTGATCTCCTCGGGCACCCGCGTCCCGCCGGTGATGTTCGCGCGCGAGTACACGTTCACCGCACCGGACACGACGAGGCTCATGCTGATCGTCATGATCAGCGGGTGGACGCGGAAGATGCCGACGCCGATCCCGTTCACGAGCCCGACGACGGCCGCCGGCACGAGTGCGATGAGCGACGCCCCGAGCCACCCGAAGTCCGACTGGTTCGTCGCCATCACATAGGCGCTCATCGACGCCACGACCGCGACCGACAGGTCGATGCCGCCGGTCAGCATCGTCATCGTCTGGCAGGCGGCGATGATGGCGAGCGGGATGGCGAAGCGCATGGTCTGGGCGATCCAGTCGGGCGTCACGATCCCCGGCTGCACGATCTGCAGCGCGAGCACCAGGAGTCCGAGCAGCAGGAACAGGGGCACGAGCGGGCGGTCGCGCATCCAGGCTCGCGCCGTCGCGAGCGACGACCGCTGCCGCATCGGCGCGGCCTCGGCGGTCATGCGGCCCTCCGCCGCAGGGTCACGTAGGCACCCAGCATGACCACCACGACCATGATCACGCCCTGGATCACGGTCGAGAAGGCGGGCTCCACGCCCATGAAGGTGAGATCGGCGCGGATGAGCCCGAGGATGAAGATGCCGATGATCGGCCCGAGCAGGCCGCCACGCCCGCCGGCCAGGCTCACGCCGCCGAGGACGATGGCCGCCACGCTGAGGAGCAGGTACGGGCCGGGGATGGGCGTGCCGACGCCGGTACTGGCGGTGAGGGCCAGGCCGCCAAGTGCCCCGAAGAAGCCGGCGAAGCCGTACGAGATGATCTTGGTGCGCGACACGTTCACGCCGCTGCGGAAGGCGGCCAGCTGGTTCGAGCCGATGGCGTACAGGGACAGCCCCAGGCGGGATCGGCGCAGCGGAATCCAGACGAGGCCGATGATGGCGAGCATCAGGACGAGCGCGCGCGGCACGAAGTCGACGACGATCCCGCCGCCGATGAGCTCGTCGAGCCACTCGACCGATCCGCCGCCGGGGGTATCGATCACGAGCAATGCCGCTCCGGCCCACACGAACAGCATCGACAGGGTGACCACGATGTCCGGCACGCGGCTGATGACCACCAGCGCACCGTTCATCAGGCCGATGGCGATGCCGATCAGCAGGACGAGCAGCACGATCGGCACCGACAGCTCCGGTGCCGCGAGAAGGAGCACTGCCGAGATCACGTTGGTGAGCGCGATCACCGACCCGATGGACAGGTCGATGCCGCCGGAGATCACGACGATCGCCTGCCCCGCCGCGGCGAATGCGACCGGCAGCGAGGCGATGGCGAGGGCCTCGAGGCCGTAGCCCGGCCGGATCAGGAGGGTGAAGCCAAACAGGGCGATGAACAGCACCACCAGGCCGATGGTCCACGCGTCTCCGCCCATCGCGCGGGCCACGCGGTCGCGCCAGGTCATCCGTTCCGGAAGCGGCTCGGCCACGACGGCCGTGTCGGTCGACTCGGTCATGCGGCGCTACCCGCGGCCGCCGGCAGACCGTGCGCCGCTCGCAGCAGCGTCGGCTCGTCGGCACGGCTGGCCGGCATCTCGTCCACCACGCGGCCGCCGAACACGACGATGGCCCGGTCGCAGGCGCGCTGGATCTCCTCCAGCTCCGACGTGAGCAGGAGCACGGCAGCGCCGGCGGCCGCCAGCTCGCGCACCGAGCTCGTAGATCTCGCGCTTCGTGCCGATGTCGATGCCCCGGGTGGGGTCGTAGAACAGGAAGGTCCGCACGCCGCTCTCCAGCCACCGGGCGATGGTGACCTTCTGCTGGTTGCCGCCCGACAGTCGACGGGCCTCGGACTGCGCGCGCGTGTCGATCTGCAGCCGGCCGATGGCGGCCGTGACGCGCCGCTTCTCGGCGCCGACGTCGATCGGCCCCCAGCGGCGCGCCGGGGCGATCCCGGGCAGCCCGATATTCTCGCGCACCGATCGCTGCATCGAGCAACGCCGAGGCGCGATCGGCGGGGACGAGCACGATCCCGGCGCGGATGGCATCGGCGGGATGCCGGAACTGCACGGCGGTGCCGTCCACGACCAGCTCGCCGGCTCCGGCCCGCGCCTGGCCGGACAGGATGTCGAACAGCTCGTCCTGGCCCTGGCCCTCGAGCGCGACCAGCCCGAGCACCTCGCCGTCATACAGGTCGAAGGACACATCGCTCAGGTTGCGCGCCGCGCCCAACGAGCGCGCCGACAGCCTCGGAACGGCGTCCGCGGAGCGCGGCTGGGCGGCCGTCGTGGGAGGTGGCGCGACGGCGCCCTCGGACGCTGCCGGGCCGAGCATCAGGGTGACGATCTCCTCCTCGGCGCCGGAGCCAGGGGCGATGTCGACCACGCCCACCGTGCTGCCCTCGCGCAGGACGGTCGCCCGGTCGCACAGGCCGGCGACCTCGAGCATGCGGTGCGAGATGAAGATCACCGAACGCGAGGTGCCGCGGTGACCGGCAACGACGTCGAGAACGCGGGCGGTGAGGTCGGCCGGCAGGGCGGCGGTCATCTCGTCCAGCAGCAGGACGTCGGGCTCGATCGCCAACGCCCGCGCCAGGTCGATCACGCGCAGGGTCGGCCAGCGGCAGGTCGCGCGCGTGGACGCGCAGGTCGAGCTCGGGAATGCCGAGCTCGGCGATGCGCTCCCGGAAGGGAGTCGATCGGCGTCTCGGTGAGCGCCAGGTTCTCGGCGACGGTCAGGTCCGGGATGATGGCCGGCTCCTGGTAGACCGATACCATGCCGGTGCGCCGCGCCTCGGCCGGCGAGTGGACGATGCGTTCCTGGCCGCGCAGCCGGATGGTGCCGCCGTCCGGCTCGCACGGCGCCGGTGAGGACCTTGACCAGCGTGCTCTTGCCGGCGCCGTTCGCGCCCATCAGGGCGTGGATCTCACCAGGGCGGATGGCAAGCGAGGCGTCGCGCAGCGCGGTGACCGCGCCGTAGCGCTTCGCGACGCCGGTGGCCTCGAGCAGGAACTCGGTCATTTCCTCCGGTCCAGGATGTGGTGGCGGGCGGGCGTGCCGGCACGGCGCCGGCACCCCCGCCATCAACGGGTTCGCTCTCCGAAGGTTACGGGCCTTCGCAGGCGAGAATCTCTTCCTTGGTGTAGTCGGTCCAGCCCTCGATGGTGATGCCGAGCGGCCACGTCGGATCGATGTCCGGATCGTTGGCCTCCTCGAGAGCGGCGATGCCCTCGTCGGTGTCATTCGCCCAGAGGACCGGCTCCATCAGCACCTCGTTGCTCTCCGGCTCCTCGCCGTTGAGCAGCTGGAGCGCCAGGGTCACGCCAGCACCGCCGACCGAGGCCGGGTTGGTGACGGCCGCACCGACCAGGCCCTCCTCCTCGAGGAGCTGCTGGACGAAGCCGGCATTGTCGGCGCCGACGATCGGCACCAGCTCCGCATCGGCCTCGATCAGGGCCTCAACGATGACGTTGTCGATGCCTGACGTCCAGATGCCGTCGTAGTTGGCGCCGGTTGCCAGGAAGTCGTTGATCTGCTGCACGCCGGTGGCCTGATCCCAGCCGGTGTGCTCCTCGAACACGACGTTGATGCCGGGATTCTCGTCCAGCGCTCGCTGGAACCCGACGTCGCGGTCGTCATCGGCCGGGTGACCGGCGAAGCCGCGCATGTACACGACGTCACCCTCGCCACCGAGCTGCTCGAACAGCCACGAGGCGCCGAGGTAGGCGTACTCCTCCTGGTTGTTGGCGATGAGGTACGCGACGGCTCCGGTGACCGCCTGGTCGACCGCGATGACGTGGATGCCGGCATCGATGGCCTCGCCCAGCGCCTCGTTCACCGCGTCCGGGCTCGACCGGGTTGACGATGATTGCGTCGACCTCGGCCGCGATCAGGTTGCGAAGGTCCTCCAGCTGTCCGGCGGCATCGGTGTCGCGATGGTTGACGGTCAGCTCCGCCACCTCGCCCGACACGAGCGACTGCGCATTGATCGAGCAGATCATCTCCTCGCGCCAGCCATTGTTGGTCAGGGTGTTCGACACGCCGATGGCGTAGCTGCCTCCCCCATCGCCGCCGCCGCTGGCAGCCGGCGACCCGTCGTCGCCGCCACCGGTGCAGCCAGCGATGACGAAGGTGGCGGCGAATCCCGCCATCAGCGTCCTGCTGCGCTTCAGTCCGTTCATTCCGTTTGTGACTCCTCTACTCCAGGGTCCGGCCCCGCCTGGGGTTGCCGGCCGACTGCGCTCGAATGAGACGCGGTGCATCGGTCTCAGCTTCGTCATTCACCTCCTGATCGCTTGTCGATCGCACGGGCGATGCGCCGGGCATGCTCTCGATAGGCTTCGTCGAACAGCTCGCGGGATCGCTCCTCCCCCACCACCGACGATCGGGTGATGACGGGGGGCATCGCGCCGCGCTCCACGAGGAGCTCGGCGACCCGCACCTTCAGGGCGTTCACGATGGCCACCGCGGTGACCGTGGATCCGGGGCCGACCGGCGTGTCCAGGCCTTCCACCTCGCACAGGGCGTCGGCGTGGGGAGTGCACAGATCGATGACGAGGTCCGCCTCGTCCAGCAACCGCGCGCCGAGCTCGGCAGGCGGCTCCCCGGACATCGACTGCGCCACCGACGTGACGGCGATCACGCGCAGGCCTCGCGCCCGCGCGCCACGGGCCATCTCGACCGGCACCGCCGAGAGGCCGGAGGCCGAGAACACGATCATCACGTCGCTCGGGCCGAAGCTGAAGTTGTCGAGGATGACCTCGGCGAGGCCGGGCGTTCGCTCGATGAACATCGCCTGGCGCTGGCCGTTCGCCCCCACCACCTGGGTGTGGAACGTCATCGACAGCTCGACGATGGGGTTCCAGCCCGGGATACGAGCCGTAGCGCGGGAACATCTCCTCGACGGGGATGCGCGAGTGCCCGGTGCCGAACAGATGGACGAGACCGCCGGAGGCGATCGCTTCGGCACACCAGCCCGCCGCGCGCTCGATGGCCGCGTCCTGGGTCGAGGCCAGGCGCTCGAGCAGGGCCGATGCCTCGGCCACCCAGCGCATGGTGGAGGGAGCGGCTGTCATCACATCAGTACCCACCGTCGTCGCGCATGCTGGCGGCGACGGGAGTTGCGCCGGCACGCCGGGCGCGGAAGTCGTCGAGGATCGGCTTCGTCTGGGTGGCGCCGATGCGGGTGACCCCCAGGTTCATCACCGCCAGCAGATCGTCGAGCGTCCGCACACCGCCGGCGGCCTTGACCTCGACGTGCGGCGAGGTGACCCGACGCATCAGCGCCAGGTCCTCGTGCGTGGCACCCGAGGGCGCGAAGCCGGTGGAGGTCTTCACGAAGGCAGCGCCGGCAGCCTCGGCCAGGCGAGAGCCTCGCTCCTTCTCGTCGTCGTTCAGATACGCGTTCTCCAGGATGACCTTGACGATCGCGCCACCCTCGGTGGCGACGGCCACCACCGCGCCGATGTCGTCGCGCACGTCCTGGTCGCGGCCCGAGCGCAGGGCACCGATCGGGATCACCATGTCGAGCTCGGTGGCCCCGTTCCCGAGCGCGTCCCGCGCCTCGAACACCTTGGTGGCCGTGGTCGACGAGCCGTGCGGGAATCCCACCACGGTGCCGACCGCCACGTCGGTCCCGTCGAGGATCGCCACGGCGCGCTTGACGTCCACCGGCCGCACGCACACGGAGGCGACGTCGTACTCGCCCGCCAGCCGGCAGCCGGCCTCGACGAACGCGTCGTCCAGCTCGGGCTTCAGCAGGCTGTGGTCGATCGTCTTCGCCAGCTGGCGCTCGGTGACGGTGTCGACGGTGAAGGTCATGGGGTTTTGCTCACTTGATGTACGGGCGCAGGACGTCCCGCGCCAGGAGGAATCCGCGCTTGACGAGGTCGTCGCTGCCCTCGAAGTCGCGGTCCTCGTGCTCGATGATCACGTCGCCGTCATAGCCGGCCCGCCACAGGGCGGCGAAAATCCGGTTCCACGGCGCCTCGCCCAGGCCGGGAAGCCGAGGAACCTGCCAGCCGATGCCACCGGACAGCACGCCTCGCTCGTACAGGCCGTCTCGGTTGATCTCGACGTCCTTGGCCTGCACGTGCCAGATGTGCGGGCCGAACTCGCGGATGAACCGCTCCTGGTCGATCATCAGCCATACCAGGTGGCTCGGGTCGTAGTTCAGGCCGATCGTGTCGCCCCAGGTGTCGATGATCCGGCGCCAGATGTAGGGCGACCAGGCGATGTTGTTGCCGGCCGGCCACTCGTCGTTGCTGAAGATCATCGGACAGTTCTCGATCGTGATCTTCACGTCGTGCGCCTTGGCATGCTCCACGATCGGCGGCCAGATTTCGAGCGCCCGCTCCCAGTTCGCGTCGACGTGGAGCGATGAGTCGCCACCCATGAAGGTGTTGAAGAACGGCACGCCCATCCTCGCGCAGGCCTCGATCACCAGCTTCTGGTGCGCGATCGCCGCCTCGCGCACCTCGGAGTCGGGGTGCATCGGGTTGGGATAGAAGCCCAGCCCCGAGATCGCGAGTCCGTGCGAGGCGACCATGTCGACGATCTCGGACGCCCGCGCGTCGCTGAGGTCGGTGACGTCGATGTGGCTCGTCCCGGCGTAGCGGCGCGCCGGTCCCTTGGCGGGTGGCCAGCAGGCGATCTCGAGGCTCTCGAAGCCATTGGCGCCGGCCCAGGCGGCGACGTCCTCCAGCGGGAGGTCGGGCAGCGGGGCGGTCAGGAAGCCCAGCCTCATGATGGTGCGACTCCCTCCAGCTGATCGGTCGACGGCGCTGCGGCCAGCGCCGCGCCCCGGTCCACGGCGGTCCACTGACCAGTCCGGGAGCTGGCCGCCACGGCGTCGCCCACCAGCATCTCGTCATGGCCCTCCGCGAAGGTCGGATAGGTCGGTCGATCCGACGGTCCGCCGTCACCGACGTCGGCGTACACGGCACGGAAGAGCGCACGGAACGTATCGGCGAAGCCCTCCACGTGCCCGGCGGGCAGGGCCGCGGCGGCCTGGCCGGCGGCTCCCATCAGTGCCGGATTGCGGATGAGGATCTCGTTCGGCGTCTCGCGGTGACCGATCCACAGCTGGTCCGGCTGCTCGGAGTCCCACGCCACGGCCGCGGTGGAGCCGTCGATCTCGTACTCGAGCGAGTTCTTGCGCCCGGCGCTCAGCTGGCTGATCGCGACCGTGCCGCGCGCGCCGTTCTCGAAGCGCAGCAGGATCACGGCGGTGTCCTCCGTGCCGATCTCGCGCTCGACCGTCTCGGCGGCGCGATCGGTGGAGAAGGTCTCCACCGGGCCGGCGGGCTGGCGACGGGTCGGGATGAAGGTGTGGAGGTCGGCCATGACCTCGGTGATGCGCAGGCCGGTCATGAAGGCCACCAGGTCCAGCCAGTGGGAGCCGATGTCCCCGACCGCGCGGAGCGACCCGCCAAGCTGCGGCTCCAGGCGCCAGTTCCAGTCGGTCTCGAGCAGGAGCCAGTCCTGGAAATAGTGGCCGCTCACGAGCCGAACGTCCCCGACCCCGCGATCACGAACCAGCTCGTGGACGTGCTGGTTGAGCGGGTAGAAGCGGATGTTGAAGTTGACCGCGCTGACGCGGCCGCTCGCCGCAGCCAGGTCGACCAGCTCAGCGGATTCCGCCGAGGTCATGGCGAGCGGCTTCTCGCACACGACGTGACGGCCGGCGGCGAGGATCTCCCTGACCTGCGGATGGTGGAGGTGGTTCGGCGAGGTGACGTGCACGACCTCGACCCGCTCGTCGGCCAGCAGGTCGGCGAGGCTGGCGTAGGCCTTCGGCACACCGATCCGCTGCGCGCTCGCGGCGCCTCGCTCCGGAGAGGAGCCGAGGAGACCATGGACCTGGACGCCGAGGCGTCGCAGGGCCTCGATGTGGACGGTGCCGATGAAGCCACTGCCGATCACGGCGGCCCCGATCTCGCTCGGATGCCTCATGGGGTGACGATGCCGCTGTCTAGACGTCTAGACGGTCTGCGCCGGAACCGGTCGGGCCTGCTGGGCGGCAATTGCACAGAACTGATACTACTTTGGCATGTCAAGCGCAAAAGTTCGCACGACGAGCGCCGTAGGCATATGATCGTCCCGTGGAATCGTCCATCGCCGAAACGCAGCGCGGCGCGTCCGCGGCCCTGGCCGACGAGGCGCTTGATGCGCTCGTCACGATCCTGGACGAGATCCGCTCGGAAGGTTCCCGCTCTCGCTCGGAGCTCGTGGCCCGCACCGGGCTCGGCCGGGGCATCGTCGCGCAGCGCGTCGCAGAGCTCATGGAGCTCGGGCTGGTCAGCGAGGGTGAGGTCGGGCCGAGCACCGGCGGGCGGCCCCCGCGCCGGGTCTCGTTCCGATCCGATGCCGGGCACCTGCTGGTAGCGGACCTGGGCGCCACCAGCATCGACGTGGCGATCACCGACCTCGACGGTCGCATCCTCGGCCACCGCGACGAGCCGGCCGACGTGTCCGCGGGTCCCGAACGGTGCCTCTCGCGCATCGAGGAGCTGTTCGGTGAGCTCACCGCCGCGACCCGCGACCTGCCGGGGCGCCTGTGGGGTGTCGGCATCGGCGTCCCGGGGCCGGTCGAGTTCCGATCCGGTCGCCCGGTCTCGCCGCCGATCATGCCCGGCTGGGACGGCTATCCCGTGCGCGAGCGCTTCGCCGAGCGCTACGGCGCTCCAGTCTGGATCGACAACGACGTGAACATCCTGGCGCTCGGTGAGTGGCGGTCCGGCATCGCGGTCGGGCACGACAACGTGGTGGTCGTGAAGATCGGCACCGGCATCGGGGCCGGGATCATCTCCAACGGCCGCATCCACCGCGGAGCGCAGGGCGCCGCCGGGGACGTCGGTCACATCCAGGTCGTCGACGCCGCCTCGATCGTCTGCCGCTGCGGCAACGTCGGATGCCTCGAGGCACTCGCCGGCGGAGCGGCGCTGGCTCGCGACGGCGAGGCGGCGGCACGGTCAGGCCGCAGCGAGCGCCTGCGGGTCGCGCTCGACCTGCACGGCCGCGTGACCGCGGAGGACGTGGCCCGAGCCGCCTCGTTCGGCGATCCATTGGCCGTTAGCCTCATCCAGTCAGCCGGCCATCGCGTCGGCCTGATGCTCGCCAGCGTGGTGAACTTCTTCAACCCGTCCCTGATCGTGGTCGGCGGCGGGGTGGCGCAGAGCGGTGACCTGCTCCTCGCCGCGATCCGCGAGACGGTCTACCGGCGCTCCCTGCCCTTGGCCACCCGTGACCTGGTCGTGCAGCGTTCGTCGCTGGGCGCGCTGGCCGGTGTGGTCGGGGCGTCGGCGATGGTGGTCGAGCAGCTCTTCTCACGCGACTCGCTGGCGCGCTGGGTTGGGCTCGGAGAGGTTCCGGCCGACCTCAGCGCCTGAGGCGGTCAGCCATCGACGACAACGTCGGCGAAGTCGCCAGACGCCGGATCCTTGAGGATCATCTTCACGCGTCCGTCGGGCAGCGTCTCGCGCTTGATCACGACCCTGCCCTCGTACTCGTCGTGGGTGCCCGCGATGCGGGCGGTCTCGCCGCCACGCCATTCGAAGAGCTCCACCGGCTCCCATCGGCGGCTCTTCGCCGACCGGTAGCAGGCGTCCATCACCGCGTTCACGACGTAGCCGTCGTACAGGGTCTCCTGCGGCGCGCGTCCCTCGTCGATGGCGTCGAACATGTCGCTGAACATGTCGACGTAGCCCAGCTCGCTGACCTCGTCGCCCACCGGGAAGAGCCAGACCGGCGCTGGTCTCCGCCTTCTCGGCCACGTAGCCGCCCGACCCGCCGGCGGTGAACATCTCGAAGCCGGTGCGCAGGAAGTGGTTGAGCCAGATGGTGCCGTGCGTGCCGGCCACCTCGTCGCGCAGGTCCATCCCGCCGCGGAACGTCCAGCTCACCTCGAACTGGCCCATCGCGCCGGACTCGAACCGGATGAGCGCGATGGCGTTGTCCTCGTCGGCGATCGGGTGGACCAGGGTGTCGGTGTGGCACATCACCTCGAGCGGCCGGTTCCCCTTGCCGACGAAGTTGCGGATGATCTCGATGCAGTGGCAGCCGAGGTCGATGATCGCGCCGCCGCCGGTGAGCCTGCCGTCCCAGAACCAGGCCGAGTGCGGGCCGGGATGGGTCTCGCGCGAGCGCACCCAGGTGACGTCGCCGACGGCCCCGTCGCGCACCGCGGCGACAGCCTTGAGCGACTTCGGGGTGTAGCACAGGTCCTCGAGGTAGCCACCGAAGACGCCGGCCCGCTCGACCGTCTCGAGGATCCGCCTGGCCTCCTCGGCATTCCGGCCGAGCGGCTTCGTCACCAGCACCGCCTTGCCGGCGGCCGCTGCTGCCGAGACGGCCTCTTCGTGCAGGAAGTTCGGGACGCCGACCACCACGGCATCGGTCTCGGGGTGGCGCACGGCCTCCTCGATGCTGGTGGTGTGCTGCGGGATGCTCCAGCGCTCACTGAACGCCGCACCCCGTTCCTCCGAGCGGGAGTACACCACCCGCACCCTGTCGCGGCCGCGCTGGCTGTGGAGGGTGGCGGTGTAGAAGTCGCCGATGAGGCCGGTGCCCAGCATCGTGATCTGATGGGCGCGCATGGCTGCGGAGTCCTCCGTGTCGGTGGGGTGGCTCACCGATTCTAGTCAGGTCGCCCACCGTTGACGGCCGTGCGCGGCGGGGCGGATGATGCGGACACTTGTCGTGGGGGTGCCCGCCAGCATGCGCTCCGTCGTGATCGTCACCACCGCATCCGGCTCGACCTACGTCCTGTCGGTCAGCGAGCCCGGCGTGCAGTGGTGCCGGCTCCCCGCTTCCGATCGGCGCATCCCGTGGACCGCCAGCGGATGGCAGCGCGAGATGCCGCGCATCGTCCCAGGCGAACGACTCTGGATCGGGGACCTCCAGACCACCCCGGTCGTGGACGTGGCGGTGCTTCCGGCCTGAACCCACTGGACCCCGTGCGCGGGCCGAGACCGGACCTGTTCTCTGAGCCGGATTCAGCGATGATGGACGTCACCTCGTCGCCGCACCGGAGTCCCCGTGTCCTCGCGCATCAACTGGCTGTTGTTCGTCCTGCTCGGCATCATGTGGGGCAGCAGCTACGTCTTCATCAAGATCGGCGTTGAGGGCGGGCTCACGCCGTTCGTGCTCATCAGCCTGCGCCTGCTGATCGGCCTGGCGGTCCTGGTGGCCGTCGTGGCCGCTCGCGCGTGAGCCGCTGCCGCGCGGGTGGCGGATCTACGGCCACCTCGCCGTGCTCGGCGCGTTCAGCGTCGCGATTCCCTTCATCCTGATCACCTGGGCCGAGCTCAGCGTGGACTCGACGATCGCCGCCACGATCACCTCGGCGGTCCCGCTGTTCGTGATCGCCTTCGCCGCGATGTTCCTCCGAGACGAGCCGCTTGACGATGAACAAGCTCGTCGGCGTCGTCATCGGACTGGTGGGCGTGGCCATCCTCGTCGGCTTCGACCCCGCGGCGCTGGCCGGGGGCAGCCTGATGGCTGAGCTGGCGCTGGTCGGGGCCACGGCCTCGTACGCCATCGGTGGGGTGTACGCGCGCCGGATGGTGCGCGGGCTGCGCCCGATGATCCCCGCCCTGTTCCAGGTGGCGTTCGCATTCGTGATGGTCACCGTCCTGGCCTTCGTCTTCGAGCGACCGCTCGAGGCGCCGATCACGGCGGAGACCGCGTTCGCCGTCGCCTGGATCGGGTTCTTCGGCTCCGGACTGGCCTACCTCGTCTTCTTCCGCCTGCTCCGCGACTGGGGCGCGACCAGGACGTCCATGGTCGCCTACCTGCTGCCGATCGTCGGGATCGCCCTGGGCGCCCTCATCCTCCAGGAGCCGATCGATGCCGGACTGCTGATCGGCACGGCGCTGATCATCGGGGGCATCGGCGTCGTCAACTCCCGGTTCGGGTCGAGGCCGCTGTTCGATCGCCGCGGCTCTGAGGGCCTCGAGCCCTCGTAGACGGCTCAGTGCCGATACATCGGGCGGATCCTCACCGGAGACCGGGTCCAGGTGGCGTATTGCCGATAGATCGGCACCGGGTGAGCATGAACGGAGCCCATCGGCGCACCTCGTGCGTGCGGGACGCCGATATTTCGTCGGAATCGCACCCGAGAGCGTCTTCCGGTCAACGTACGCCGATATATCGGCGTGGCAATCCGCTGACCCCGGGAATGCGCGGGGCGGCAAAGACGTTCCGCCACCCTGGAACGCTGGGCCTACGCGCCGGCGGGGGTGAGCCGCCCGAGTCGCGCCGCCGCCTCGGCCAGGGTCTCCGGCCGCTTCGGGAAGGCGAACCGGATCTTCGTCCGGCCGAGCTCGGGCCGGGAGTAGAACGACGAGCCGGGCACGGTCGCGACGCCGGGATCGACGACCAGGCGCCGGGCGAAGGTGACGTCGTCCTCGTCGGTGACGCTCGCCGATGTCGGCCATCACGTAGTAGGCGCCGTCGGGCACGAACGGCCGAAGCCGACGTGGTCGCCGAGCGCGGCAAGGATGGTCGCGCCGCTGGCGGTAGCCCTCCGCCAGCTCGGCGTAGTACGCGTCAGGCAGCGACAGCGCCACGGCACCCGCCGCCTGGAGCGGCGCGGCCGCGCCGACCGTCAGGAAGTCGTGGACCTTGCGGATGCCGGCGGTGAGCGCCGCCGGCGCGACGATCCAGCCGACCCGCCAGCCGGTGACCGAGTAGGTCTTCGACAGCGCGTTGATCGTCACCGTCCGCTCGCCATGCCCGGGCAGCGTCGCCAGCGGGACGTGCTCGCCCGTCGTAGACGATGTGCTCGTAGATCTCGTCGGTGAAGGCGACGACGTCGTGCTCGGCGGCACAGCTCGGCGATCAGCTCCAGCTCGGCGCGCGAGAAGACCTTGCCGGTCGGGTTGTGCGGCGTGTTGAGGATGATGGCCCGCGTCCGCGGCGCCGAACGCGGCGCGCAGCTCGTCCGGGTCGATCGTCCAGTCGGGCTCGTGCAGCGTGACGTAGCGCGGGATGGCGCCGGACAGGATCGCGTCGGGCCCGTAGTTCTCGTAGAACGGCTCGAAGACGATCACCTCGTCGCCGGGGTCGACGAGCGCCAGCATGGCGGCGATCATCGCCTCGGTCGCGCCGCAGGTGACGGTCATATCGGTCTCCGGGTCGACCTGCCAGCCCGGGTAGTGGCGGCTGGTCTTGGCGGCGATCGCCTCGCGGAAGTCGCGGGCGCCCCAGGTGATGGCGTACTGGTTGATGTCGGCGTCGATGGCCGCCTTGGCCGCCTCCTTCAGCTCGGCCGGCGCGGCGAAGTCGGGGAAGCCCTGGGCCAGGTTGACGGCGTCGTGCGCGCATGGCCAGGCCGCGTCATCTCGCGGATCACCGACTCGGTGAACGACGCGGCCTTGGTCGAGATGCGGGTCATGGATCGCTGAGTCCCGAGGGAGATCGTGGCCGTACTCTACCCGGCCTCCGGTGGCTGGCGGTCGTCCGCGCTGGCTCGGGCGAACTCGGCGCCGATCAGCAGCACGACGCTTGCGAAGTACAGGAAGAGGAGGAAGGTGATCGCGCTCGACACCGTGCCGAAGATCGGGTCCTGCGGCGCGATGGTAGTCGTGTAGAACGAAAATCCCAGGCGAAGCACGGTCCACAGGACGGTCGCCAGGATCGCGCCGGGCAGGGCGTCGAGAGCACCCACGGCGCGGTGCGGCACGACGCGGTACAGGACCCAGAAGGCGCCGAAGATCAGCACCAGCGGAACGACCAGGCCGATGAGTGACAGCGCGGCCGCGGCGCCCGGGAGCTCGGCAAGCGCTTCCGCGGCGAACCGTTCCACGGCGCCGGTCACGATGCCGACCGCGACCGCGCCCACCGCGAGCACCCCCGTCAGGCCCATCAGCAGCAGGCCGCGAAACTGGTCCCACATGATGAATTGCGGCGGCTCGGTGTCGAACACGCGGCTGACGCCCCGTGAGATCGATGCGAACAGGCCGAGCGCGCTCCAGACGAGGACCACCACGCCGACGACGGTGAGGGTGCCGCGGGAGGCGAGGGTCGCGTCGATCATGTCGGCGATCACCTCGCTGTCCAGTGGTGAGCCCTCCTCGATCCGGTCGAGCAGGAACTCGCGCACCGTCCCTTCGCCGAGCAGCGACGACAGCACCACGATCGCCAGCACGATCACCTGAAAGACCGAGAGCATCGCGAAGTACGCCATGCTGCCGGCGTACTGGAGCGTGTCGTGCTCGAAGAAGCCGATGACGGCGGCGCGCGCCACCCGCGTCCATCGTCGGCGCAGCGCCCATTCGTCGAGGCTCTCGATGAGCCGTTGGACACGCTCGACCATCGTGTGCACCAATCGGTCAGCCGGATGCGATGTCACCGGCGGTGGCACCGCGACGGTCGCGAGCCGCGCGACCAACGTCCCCTCTGAGGGTCGTACGCGGGCTGCTGCCCTCGCGGATTGCTTCCGGGACCGCCGCCGGATCGCTCGCATCCGGCCGAGGATGGATGGTGTACGGTTCGGTCGCTTATTGAGGAACCGTTCGGTCGGAGGTTGCCGAAAGTGGACCTGCTCGTTGCCATCCTCGTCGCGCTCGTCGGGCTCGCCGCCCTGGTCGTCGGCTACCGCCTGTTCCGTCTGCTCCTGCCGGTCTGGGCCTTCGTCGTCGGCTTCTTCGCCGGCGCCGGATTCATCGCCAACTGGCTCGGCGAGGGGTTCCTCGAGGGCATCCTCGGGATCGGGCTCGGGGTGCTGCTCGGCATCGCACTCGCCTTCGTGGCCTACGCCCTGTGGTGGATCGGCGTGGTGATCGCCATCGGCGGCCTGGGCTTCGCCCTCGGCTACGCCATCCTGCCCGCCATCGGGCTGGACACGGAGTTCCTGGCCCTGCTGCTCGGTCTGGCCGTCGGATCCGTGCTGGCCGTGGCGGCCATCCTGCTCCACCTGCCGCGCGCGCTCATCGTGGTGATCACGTCCCTGTGGGGCGCGGCCGCGGTGGTCGGCGGGGTGCTGGTGCTGTTCAACCAGGTGGAGCCGGAGACGCTCGGAACGGGTGCGGTCGCGGGTGCGATCGGGACGTCCTTCTTCTGGACCGTCGTGTGGATCGCGCTCGCCGTGATCGGCATGGGCATCCAGTGGGTCACGTCGCCGGAGTACGACCTCTACGAGCTCGGCGACACCTCCGCTGAACCGTCGGCCTACCGCAGCGACCCGGGCTGAGCCGCACGCGAGTGGGAGTGGCTGGGAGGAAGGATTCGAACCTCCGGTCTCCTGATCCAGAGTCAGGCGCCTTACCGCTTGGCGACTCCCCAGTGTGTTCGGCGGCCTGCCGGCGATTGTATCCGGGAAGCCACGCAACGGGCCAACGGCCATGGGCCGCCGCGCGTGGGACAATCCGACGATCGAAGACGGCGAGGGCCCTGACGTGGCGGATGTCGACCCAAGGCTGATCACGGGCGAACCGATCGTTCGGTCGACGTCGAAGCATTGGATCGCGCCGCTCGGCGACTCGAAGTGGGCGATCCTGATGGTGGTCGGCGCGGTTGCCGCGGCCTGGCTCCAGGGCGACACCACGACCGGCGTCACCGGGTTCGTGAATCGGATCCTGGAGCTGCTGCGGCTGACCCTCTTCCTCGGCGGGCTCGCTTGGATCGTCTACAACGTCGTCGCCTGGCGGACCGCGGAGTACCACGTGACCAACCTGCGCGTGCTCGGGACCGATGGATTGCTTCGCCGTCGGTCGACCGACACCCTCCTCACGTCCATCGCCGACGTGAGGACGGTCATCCCCTGGCTCGGTCGGATGCTCGGCTTCGGGCACATCCGGATCATGTCGGCGTCGGGCGAGGCGGGCGCGGACAGCTTCACGAGCGTGCGCGACGTGGAGGGGTTCAAGCGGGAGATCCTCGAGCAGAAGACCGGAACCGAGTCCATCCGCCGCAACCGGCAGAAGCCGCAAGCCACCCCTGCGGAGGTCCTCCGCGGCTCCGGCGCACGTTCCGGGGGCGGCCGCCGAGATCACGGGAACACTGAGCGAGCTCGCCAGGCTGCGCGATGCCGGCGCCATCACCGCCGCGGACTACGAGGCGAAGAAGACGGAGCTGCTCGCCCGGCTCTGACCCGTCGGTCAGACATCCGCATCGCGCTCCTCGTCGGCGTGGGCGATGTGCCGCAGCTCGCCCCAGATGAGCACGACGAACACCGCCGAGCCGACGAAGGCGAACCAGAACGGCGCCGTGACGCCGAACTGCTGCGCGAGCAGGCCGCCGAGCGCGGAGCCGACGACCAGCCCGCCGTAGACGCCGATCGTGTTGACGCTGCCGACCCGGCCCTGCAGCTCGGTCGGCACGGCGCGCTGCCGGATGGTGATCGACGTCGTGCCCCAGACGAACGCGTGGGCACCGAACACGAAGAAGATCGCCATCGCGACCCACGGCGTGGTCGTCAGCGCCAGGCCGAGGTGCGTGAGCGTCTCGATGATCAGGCCGATCCGCATGATGTTGCCGAGGCTGACGCGGCGGGTGATCCAGCCGTACGAGACCGTGCCGAGCAGGCCGCCGAGCGCGGAGACGGTCGTGAGCAGGCCGAAGCCGACCTCGCCCGAGCCCGAGCCGCTCGCGTCGCGTAGAGGACGAGCACCGACCAGGCCGCGCCGAACGTGATGTTGAAGATGAAGATCGTCAGCACCAGCGTGCGCACCGCGGCGTGGTGCCGCACCCAGCGGATGCCCTCGGCGATCTCGTGCCGGATGTGCGCGCACGCTCCGACGGCTCGCGGCCGTGCGGCGGCAGCGCGATGCGGCTGACCAGCACGCGCGCCCGCCGCGACGAGGACCGCCTGGCCGACGAACGGCAGCGCCATGCCGACGGCGAACAGCGCCGCGCCGAGCGGCGGGCCGGCCAGCTGGTTGACGGTGATGAACCCGGCCTGGAGGCGGGCGTTGGCGATCGCGAGGTCGTCGCGCGCGGACGAGCATCGGCAGCAGCGTCTGCGAGGCGTTGTCGGCGAACATCTCGGCCGTGCCGAGCACGAACAGCGCGACCAGCACGACGGCCGATGGACACGGTGTCGGTGACGATCGAGGCGGCGATGCCGGCCAGGATCGCGGCTCGCAGCAGGTCGACGGTCACCACCAGCCGCCGCCGGTCGAGCCGGTCGGAGAGGGCGCCGGCGAAGAGCCCGAACAGCAGCCACGGCAGCCACTGGAGCAGCGCCGCCGATGCGACGAGGAACGGGTCGTCGTCTGAGCGACGCCACCAGCAGCGGACCGGCGGCGAGCGCGATGCCGTCGCCGAGGTTGCTGACCCACGACGACGCCAGCAGCCAGCGGAACCGACGCCGAGGCGCGCGGGCACCACGATCTCGACGGCGTCACGCATCGGTCAGAGGCTCACGGAGTCGTCGGTCGGCATCCGGCCGCGACGCTACCACGCTCGTGAGTCTCGAGGCAGTGCGGAGTGGGGCGGGCGGGTCGGCACGGGTCTGGTGCCCATCGGTGCCCCGCCGTTGGTAACGCCGCGCATAGTCCCTCCGGCCACTCGTCGGGCGGGCAAGCACTGGATACCGTCGCAGATCCAGGGGGGTCCAATCATCGACGACGGTCAGTGACGAGAGGAAGCGATGCAGCAGCCGCAGCCGCACGAGTGGCGCCGATACGGGTTCGGGGGTCCTCCTGAGCCGTGGGAGCACGGTGCCCAGCGCGACCTGGACAGGCTGGCGACCTCCTACTACGTCGACATCCTCGAGTCGCAGCGCGCGATCCTGGCGCAGCGCCCGGACGACGCAGTTCGCGGCCGCGTCGAGGACCTGTTGGCCACGGCGACGCGGCACAAGCACGAGATCGACTACACGCTTCGGCACTGGGCCACACCCGTCGAGCGCGCCCGCGTGGAGGATCGGCTCGGCTCGCTGATGCGGATCGGCATGCGGCTGCGTGAGCTGCGCGACGCGCCGTCGCCCGTGCCGGGGTCGACCGCGCCGGAGCCGCTGCCCGCCGCCTGACCCTCGTCCCGCCGGTCGCCCACGCGGTCTGCCTCGGGAGGTCGGCACGCGGCCGCACACGCCGTACACTTCGCCCACATGCCCCGCATGCCCACCCTGGCCGACGTGAATGCCGCGCGAGCGCGCCTGCGCGGCATCGCCGTTCACACGCCGCTCGAGCCGAGCATCGCACTGGCCGAGGAGATCGGCGCGGCCGACGTGCGGTTGAAGCGCGAGGAGGTCCAGCCCACCGGCGCGCTTCAAGCTGCGCGGCGCCAGCAACAAGGTGGCGATGCTGGCCGAGGGCCGCCCGGAGGCGGCGCTCGGTGACCGCGTCGAGCGGCAACCACGGGATCGCGGTGGCATCGGCGGCCGCTCGCCACGACATGCGCCTGACGGTGCTGGTCGGCCGCACCGTGTCGCCGGCAAAGCTGGAGCGGCTCCGGGCGCTCGAGACGCGGCGGATCACCGTGGAGCTGATCGGCAACGACACCGACGACGCCGAGGCCGAGGGACGCCGGCGCGATGACGCCGGGCACGCCATCTACATCTCGCCCTACAACGACCCCGACGTCGTGGCCGGGCAGGCCACGGTCGCGGTCGAGATCCTCGAGGATTGGCCCGACGTCGACACCATCGTCGTGCCGATCGGCGGCGGGGGTCTCATCGGCGGCATCGGCCTGTGGGCGAAGGCGCTCAAGCCCGGCCTCCGCCTGGTCGGCGTTCAGCCCGCGGCATCCCCGCCCATGTACGCGCACTTCGAGACCGGCTCGACCGACCCCATGCCCATCGCCCCCACCTTGGCCGATGGCGTGGCGGGCAACATCGAGCGCGACAGCCTCACCTGGAAGCTGTGCCGAGCAGCACGTCGACGAGGTCGTGCTCGTCGAGGAGGACGAGATCGCCGATGCGCTGCGCTGGTCACTCGAGGTGCCACGCATCCTGCTCGAGGGCAGCGCCGTGCTGGGCATCGCCGCGCTGCGAGCCGGCCGCATCGAGGCCACCGACCGACGCGTCGCGGTGGTCACCACCGGCCGCAACATCGCCCCGGACGTGCTGCGCTCCATCCTGGCCTGACGCGCGGTCCTATTCGTGCGAGCCGGCCCAGCGCACGTCGTCGTCCGTGGGATCGAGCGGCTCCAGCGCGGCGAGCGACTCGTTGGCGGCCCGGAGCACGGCCACGGCTTCAGACATGGAGACCTGGGCGAATCGCAGCTCGTCACCCGTCCGCAGCCGCGCCACCCGCCCGACGTCGGCGCCGATGACGACGGCCGGCACCGGATAGCCCCCGGTCACCGGCCGATCGGCCAGGGTCACGATGGGATTCCCGTCCGGCGGCACCTGCACCGCGCCCGCCGGGAGCCCCATGGATCGGCACCTCGCGCCCGTCCGTCGCGAGGGAGGCGCCCTCGAGCCGCGCGCCGGTCCGGTCGGCGAGCGTCCCGATGCGCCAGGCGCTGCTGGTGAGGTCATCGGCGTGGAACCGATCGGCGTGGGGGCCCGCGACCACTCGGATCGGTCCGGTAGGGACGCGTGCCCATCCAGCGCGCCGGTCGCGCGCCGGTTGCGGCTCCGACGCGGAGCCGATCGCCGGCGCGAAGCGCCCTCCCCTCGACGCCACCGAAGCCGCTGCGCAGGTCGGTCGACGCGGATCCGAGCACCGCCTCGACGTCGATCCCGCCCGCCACGGCAACGTAGCCGCGCGCGTCGTCGCCGCCCTCGATGCGGAGCAGCGAGCCGGCGCGGACCGACCGACCCACCTCTGTCGGCAAGCGCAGGCCGTCGATCGTCGCGTCGAAGCGTCCGACCAGGGCGACGACCGTTTGCTGCAGAACCCGGAGCGTCGGACCGATGAGCGTGATCTCGAGCACCGCCGCGCCATCCTCGTTGCCGACCAGCCGGTTCGCCAGGATCGCGCTCCACGGGTCCGCCGCGCCGCCGGCCGGAACCCCGAGATGCCGCCAGCCGGGACGCCCGACCGGATCCTGGACGCTGGTCAGCGCGCCGGGCTCGACGACCTCGATCGTCACCAGTCGTCGGCCTCCGCGGCATGCACGTCCCAGTCGCGGGAGTCGATGGCGCTGAACCGCACCCGGTCGCCGGGAGCCAGGTATGTCGGCGGATCCCGGCGGGCATCGAAGAGGGTGACCGGCGTGCGGCCGATGACCCGCCACCCGCCGGGCAGCTCCGCGGGATAGATGCCGCTCATGCCATCGGCCAGCGCGACCGACCCGGCCGGGGTTCGCGCCCGCGGCGTGGCGAGCCGCGGCACGGCCAGCGGATCGGCGACGTCGCCGAGGTAGGCGAAGCCGGGCGCGAAGCCGCAGAACAGGACCCGCAGCTCGGTCGCCGCGTGCGCCTCGACCACGTCGGAGGCGGTCATGCCGGCCATCGCGGCGACCTCGTCGAGGTCCGGCCCGAACTCGCCGCCGTACACGACCGGGATCCTTCGCACGCGGCCCTCGTTCCCGGGCCCGGGCTCCAACTCAACGCCCAGGAGCGTGCGGCGCACCTCGCTCGGCGTCCGCCAGCAGCGGGTCGAACTCGACGAGCAGCGACGAGCGGCCCGGGACCAGGGCCACGACGCCGGCCATCGGGGCGCGGAGCAGTGCGGTGCGCATCCGCTGCGCCGTCTCGGAGCTCAGCGACTCGACCAGGAAGGCGCCCTCGCCGAACGGTCGAACGACGGTCACGGCTGGGCGATCGCGACGCCGGCAGACTCGAGGCCGCGCCGCACGGCTGCCGCGATCTCGACGGCGCCCGGCGTGTCGCCGTGGCAGCAGATGCTCTCGGCGCGGAGGTGCACCGTCGAGCCGTCACTCGCGGCCACCGAGCCCCCGGCGATCGCCACCGCCTGCGCCGTCGCGGCGTCGGGGTCGGTCAGCACCGAACCGGGCTCGGCGCGGGACTGGAGCGTGCCGTCGGTCAGGTAGCGCCGGTCGGCGAAGGCCTCGGGAACGAACCGCAGGCCGGCGTCGGCAGCCGCGGCGGCCATCGGCTCGGACGAGGCGAGACCGAACAGCAGCAGGCTGCGGCTGAACCGGGCCGTCGCGCGGGCGATCGCGCCGGCCAGCGCCGGGTCGACGGCTGCCTGGTTGTAGAGGGCTCCGTGCGCCTTGACGTGCTGCATCTCGACGCCGGCGGCGCGGCAGAATGCCTCGAGAGCGCCGATCTGGTAGCGCACCAGTGACTCGACCTCATCCGGCGCGAATGGCATCGGCCGGCGCCCGAAGCCGATCAGGTCCGGGTAGCCGGGCTGCGCCCCCACCGCCACGCCGGCGCGGCGGCAGAGCGCGACGGTCGCCTCCATCACGCGGAAGTCCCCGGCGTGGAAGCCGCAGGCCAGGTTGGCGCTGGTGATGTGAGCCACCAGTCGCTCGTCATCGCCAAGCGTCCAGCGACCGAACGACTCGCCCAGGTCGGCGTTGAGATCCATGGCGTACGACATGGTACGGGCGGCACTTGTGGAGCACGCGTACGATCGACGCATGGGACCGATGCCACCCGCCGACGAGCCGCCCGAGGAACCGGTCGGGGAACCGGTCGAGCAGCCGACGGAAGGCTCCGTCGAGCCGATCGTGGAACCCGCCGCAACCCGCCGCTAAACCCGCGGTCCAGCCCGCGTCCAGCAGTGGGTCGTCCGCCGCGGCCCTCGGAGCCGTGCTGGTCGTCATCGGCGGCATCCTGCTCGCCGGGCAGCTGCTCGACGTCGGCCTCGGCGACCTGGGGTGGCCGTTCATCATCATCGGCATCGGCCTGGCGATCCTGCTGATCGGGCTGCTTGTCGCCAACCAGAGCGGCATGGTCGTGGGCGGGACGGTCGTCACCACCGTCGGGCTGGTCCTGCTCTACCAGAACGAGACCGGTCACTGGGAGAGCTGGGCCTACGCCTGGGCGCTCGTCGGTCCGGCCGCCAGCGGCCTCGGCCTCGCGCTGTGGGGCATCCGCAGTGGCGATGCCGACGACATCCGAAACGGCACGTGGGGCCTGCTGGGCGGCCTTGCCTTCTTCGCCGTCGGGTTCCTGTTCTTCGAGGGCGTCATCGGGATCAGCGGCGATCCGTGGCCGATCCCGGAGTGGGCGCTCCCGGTCCTCGTGATCGGGATCGGCGTGGTGATCCTGGCTCGCGGACTCCTGCAACGCGGCGAGCCCGATCGGGCCTGACGGCCGTATCCTTGAGGGCGACATGCCCTCGAACGACCTCACCGACCAGCTGAACCTGGTCAACGCCGGATACGTCGCCGACCTGTACGAGCGATATCGACGGGATCCGACCAGCGTCGAGCCCGATTGGCGATCGCTGTTCGACTCGGGCGCGGGTGGCTTCGAGCCGGTGACCGTCCCGGCGGCGACGGAGGGCGGCAATGGCGCCGTGCAGGAATCCGAGGCGCCAGCGGCGCCGAGCCCACCGGCACAGGGCCAGCCCACTGAGGCCGGACCCATGGCCGCGACCCCGCCCGAGGGGGCAACGCCGATCAAGGGTCCGGCGGCGCGCCTGGCGCAGAACATGACCGCCAGCCTGGCGGTGCCGACGGCGACCAGCTTCCGCGAGATCGACGTGGCCAGCCTCGAGGCACGCCGCCGCGAGCTGAACCAGCAGATCGCTCCGCGCAAGGTCAGCTTCACCCACCTCATCGGCTGGGCGATCGTGCGGGCCGCGTCCGATCAGCGCTCGATGAGCCACGCCTTCACCGAGGTCGACGGGCAGCCGTACCGCGTCGACCCGGGCGCAATCAACCTCGGCCTGGCGGTCGACGTGGAGCGCCGCGATGGGAGCCGCTTCCTGATGGTGCCGGTCATTCGCGGGGCCGACGAGATGGACTTCGCCGGCTTCCACGCCCGCTACGAGGAGCTCGTCGAGAAGGTCCGCACCGGGAAAGCGTCGCCCGACGACTTCACCGGCGCGACGATCACGCTCACCAACCCCGGGACGCTGGGGACGACCGCCAGCGTGCCCCGCCTCATGCCGAACCAGGGAACCATCGTCGCCACCGGCACGATCCGCGACGTCGGTGGAGCCCGGCGGATGACGATCACGTCGACCTACGACCATCGCATCATCCAGGGGGCGGAGTCCGGCCTCTTCCTGCAGCGTGTCGAGCGCCTGCTTTCCGGCCAGGACGACTTCTACGCCGATGCCTTCGGCGCCATCGGCGCCCGCGCCGCCGACGTGACGACCGACGAGCCGATGCCATCGCCAGCCGAGTCGATCGGCGCGCCACCGCCCGAGGCGCATGGCGCAGCGGGCTCGGACGAGCTGTTGAAGGCCGTCGCCGCCGGGATGGCCCTGGTCAAGGCCTACCGGCACTTCGGGCACATGGCCGCCCGACTCGACCCGCTCGGCTCCGAGCCGCCCGGCGATCCGGCGCTCGATCCGGCGCCGCTGGGGCTCACGCCGGAGCTGATGGCCCAGGTGCCGGCCGAGCTGCTGCGCATCTACGTTCCGGGCGCCTCCCTGGCGGAGGCGCTTCCGCATCTCGAGCAGACGTACGCCGGAACCATCGCCTACGAGGTCGAGCACATCGGGTCGCACGAGGAGCGCGTGTGGCTGCGCCAGGTCATCGAGTCCGGCGAGCACCGACGCACGCTCGAGCCCGAGGACCAGGTCGCGTTGCTCGAGCGGCTGATCAGCATCGAGGCGCTCGAGCGCTTCCTGCATCGCGCATACCTCGGCCAGAAGCGGTTCAGCATCGAGGGCCTCGACGCCATGGTGCCGATGCTCGACGTCGTGATCGGCGACGCCGCTGACAACGGTGCTCGTCGGATCCTGATCGGCATGGCGCATCGCGGACGGCTCAACGTGTTGGCCCACGTGGTCGGCGTCAGCTACGAGGCGATCCTGGCCGAGTTCGAGGCGGGACGCGCCGGAGCCGAGGCCCCGACCGCGCCGAAGGGCGGCTCGGACGATGTGAAGTACCACCTCGGTGCCGACGGCGACGTGCTGATCGGCGAGGACGAGGTCGTCCACGTCGCTCTGTCGCCGAATCCGAGCCACCTCGAGGCGGTCAACCCGGTGATCGAGGGCCGCACCCGCGCCGACCAGACCGACCGCGCGCGACCGATCGTCGCGGTCGACCACGCCGTCGCCCTGCCGTTGCTCATCCACGGCGACGCGGCCTTCGCAGCGCAGGGCGTGGTGGCCGAGACGCTGAACCTTGCACGCCTCGACGGCTACGCCACCGGCGGGACGGTCCACCTCATCGCCAACAACCAGGTCGGATTCACGACCGGCCCGCGCGAGGGTCGCTCGACCGACTACTCGTCCGACCTGGCGAAGGGCTTCGATGCCCCCATCATCCACGTCAATGCCGATGATCCGGAGGCCTGCCTGGCCGCCGCGCGGCTGGCGATGATGTACCGCCAGACATTCGGCCATGACGTCGTCATCGACCTCGTCGGCTACCGCCGCTACGGGCACAACGAGGGCGACGAGCCCGCCTACTCACAACCGGCCATGTACGCGGCGATCGCCGAGCACCCGAGCGTTCGCGAGCTCTACCAGGCGCAGCTGGTGCAGAACGGCGTCATCGGCGCCGAAGAGGCCGAGAAGAAGGTCAAGGCCGCCATGCGCGAGCTCGCCGATGTCCAGGCGACGCTGCGCAAGGGAGCCGAGGAGCCGGAAGCCGAGCTCGACCGCGGCTCGGAGGCGATCCCGCAGGAAGAGGCCGCCGAGCCGGAGACCGGCGTGGCGATGGATCGGCTCAGCGAGCTCAACGCCGCGATGAGCGAGGTGCCCGCGCGCTTCACGGTCCATCCGAAGCTGCTCAAGCAGCTCGAGCGTCGCGCGACCGCCCTCGACGACGAGGATGAGCCGCGGATCGATTGGGGCCACGCCGAGCTGCTCGCGTTCGCCTCGCTGCTGGCCGGCGGGACGCCCGTCCGCCTCACGGGGCAGGACACCGTCCGCGGGACGTTCAGCCAGCGCCATGCGGCGCTGTGGGACGCCGCCAACGGCGAGCGCTACGTGCCGCTCCAGCACCTGCCGCAGTCCACAGCCGCCTTCGAGGTCCACAACTCGCCGCTCAGTGAGTACGCGGCCCTCGGCTTCGAGTACGGCTACGCGGTCACGGCGCCGGAGGCACTTGTGCTGTGGGAGGCGCAGTACGGCGACTTCGTGAATGGCGCCGAGATCATCATCGACCAGTTCATCATCGCCGGGCTGGCGAAGTGGCGGCAGACGTCCCGCCTGACGCTGCTGCTGCCACACGGCTACGAGGGATCCGGGCCGGAGCATTCCTCGGCGCGACTGGAGCGCTTCCTGGCCCTTGGGGCGGAGGGCAACATCCGCGTCCTGTACCCGACGACGCCGGCGCAGTACTTCCACCTGCTGCGACGCCAGGCGCTCCATCCCGACGCCCGCCCGATGGTGGTGATGACCCCGAAGTCCCTGCTCCGCCTGCCGCAGGCGGCCTCGCGCGCAGCCGACCTCGCCACCGGGGCATTCCGCTCGGTAATCGACGACCCGCGCTTCGGGCGAGACGCACGGGCCGCCACCAAGGTCCGGCGCCTGCTCCTGTGCAGCGGCAAGATCTACTACGACCTCATCGGCTCCGATCACTTCGCGAAGGCGCCGGACGTGGCCATCGTCCGCCTCGAGCGCCTCTACCCGTTCCCGAACGAGGAGCTCCAGGAGGTGCTCGACCGCTACCCGAAGATCGCCTCCTTCGCATGGGTCCAGGAGGAGCCGCGGAACATGGGAGCTCGGAAGTTCGTCCTGCCCCGCATCCGGCACCTGGTGCCGTACAAGATCCCGCTCGGCGACATCAGCCGACCCGAACGCTCGCGGCCGGCGGAGGGATATCCCGCCGCCCACCTCGTGGAGCAGGCGCGGATCGTCCGGGAGGCGCTGACCGAGCGGTAGCCTGGTTCGCGAGGCGCCTCGTGGCCGGGTGAAGCGCATTCCGGTTGGGCAGTGCGTCGGCCTGACTTCCCCGCTGTCAGCGGATATATCACTACTGATATAACGCGTGACACGCGCGCAGTCCCTGGGGCAGATGGGACCTCCCGCGGCGCCCTCCTATACTCGCCGGCGTGACCGATCCGACCGCTTCGCTGCTCGAGCGCTACCGCGATCTGTTGGCGCGCGACGGTGAGGCGTTCCAGGTGACGCTCGGCGAGGGCGGGACACCGCTGATCCACGCGCGGCGCCTCGGCGCCGAGCTAGGCCTGCGGAATCTGCATCTGAAGTTCGAGGGTACGAACCCGACCGGAAGCTTCAAGGACCGCGGCATGGTGCTGGCCGTGAACCGGGCGGTCTGCCGCCGGCGCCGGTGCCGTCGTCTGCGCCTCGACCGGGAACACCTCGGCATCGGCCGCGGCGTACGCAGCGGCGGCCGGCCTTCCCTGCCACGTGATCCTGCCAGCCGGGAAGGTGGCCCGCGGCAAGCTGGCCCAGGCGCTGGCGGCAGGTGCGCGGCTGGTGATGGTCGACGGCAACTTCGACGCGGCGCTGGACGTCGTCCGGCGACTCGGCGACGAGGGAGCCGCCGTGGTCGTCAACTCGATCAACCCGGATCGCCTGGAGGGACAGCAGACGGCCGCCTGGGAGGTGGTGGACGCACTTGGCCGCGCCCCGGACGCGCTCGCCCTGCCGGTCGGCAACGCCGGCAACATCACGGCCTACTGGCGGGGCTTCCACCGATACAACGATGCCGGCCGGATCGGCGGCGGCCAGCTCCGCGCATGCTCGGCTTTCAGGCCGAGGGCGCCGCACCCATCGTTCGTGGCGAGCCGGTGGACGCCCCGGAGACGGTGGCGACCGCGATCCGCATCGGCAATCCGGCGTCCTGGCAGGGCGCGCTCACGGCGCGCGACGAGTCTGGGGGCTTGATCGAGGCGGTCTCCGACGACGAGATCCTCGAGACGCAGCGCATGATCGTCCGGCTGGAGGGGGTCTTCTGCGAGCCCGCGTCGGCGGCCGGGGTCGCCGGCGTGCGTCGCCTGGTGACCGAAGGTCGACTCGACGCCGATGCCACGGTCGTCTGCGTCCTCACCGGCCACGGCCTGAAGGATCCGGACGCCGTGCAGGCAGAGGAGGGGTCGCTGACCCCGATCGCGCCCGACATGGCCGCGATCCGGGAGGCGATGGAGCTCTAGGCCGAGGCGTCGGGCGCGCAGCCGCAGGCTGTGACGATCGCCGTCACGAAGTCCTCGGGCGACGCGCCCTTGCTGACGTAGCGCGCGTCCGGTGTCATCGGCTGCAGGTGACCCTCGGTGTCGTTCCAGCCGGTCAGCACGATTCGAAGCTCGGGCCAGGCGCGGGTCATGCCGGCGATCAGGGCCGCGCCGGCCTCCACATCCGGCAGCCGCGGATCCACCAGCACGACGTCGGGGTGGACCCGCTCGACCTCTTCGAGGGCGGCGCGCACGTTGCCCGCGCGTCCAACCACCGAAACCTGCCCGGTCATGCCGAGCAGGTCGGCGAGGCTCTGCTGCACCCGACGATCGGAGTCAACGATCACCACCCTCGGAGCAGAGGGTGGCACGGGGCGCGGCGTGAGCGACATGCGCTCAGGGTACGACGAGAACGGGCTCGCGACGATTGGCGGTATGGATCAGCCGCGCGTACGTCATTCCGCCGATTCGGAGGCCATCGGCGCAGTTTCCGGCTCTCCCAGCTCGTCGGCCGGGACACTGGCGGCGATCGTCGTGCCGCGGCCGCTGCGGCTCTCAACACGCAGCTCCCCACCCACCAGGTCGACCCGCTGCCGCATCCCGATCAGGCCGAGGTGGCCTCGGGGGACGGTGTCCGGATCGAAGCCGGCGCCGTCGTCGGTGACCGACAGCAGGACTCGACCACCGTCGCGCCAGATGCGGATCGTGGCGTTCGACGCGTTCGCGTGCTTGACGACGTTGTGGAGCGCCTCCTGGCCGATGCGGTACAGCGCCTCCTCGGCGGCAAGCGGCAGCCGATCGATCGGCTCGGCGTCGACGACCATGGCGAGGCCGGTGCGTCGCTGGACGGCGGTGGCGTGCGTGCGCAGCGCCTGCACGAGGCCGTCGTTCTCGAGGCTCGACGGACGGAGCTCGAAGATCAGCGTCCGCATCTCGGCCAGTGCGTCCTTCTGGAGCTCGCGCAGCTCGGCGAGCTTCTCGCGAGCGCCATCGGGATCGGTGGCGAGCAGGAGTTCCAGCGTCCGCAGCGTGAGGCCCATGCTGAACAGCGCCTGGGTGACCGAGTCGTGGAGCTCCCGGGCGAGGTGCGCGCGCTCCTGGCTGGCGGCGAGCTCGGCGGCCTGGTCGCGGAGGTCGCCCTCGAGCCGTTCGCGCGCGCTGATGTCACGGACCGAGCCATGGGCGCCGGCGAACCTGCCGTCGACGATCGTGCCGGTCATCGCGACCTCGACCTGCGCGCGGCGGCCGTCCGGCAGCGGCATCTCGGTCCGCAGGCGATGCTCCGCCTCCGGCCGCTCGCGGAGTGCCTCCCACACGTCGGCCGCACCGGGTTGGTCGGCGCTGAGCATGACCCTGAAGGACTGCCCGATGACCTGTTCGGGCTTCCACCCCGAGCGAGGCTCGAGCGAGTCGCTGACGTAGGTGATGATCCCGTCGACGTCGACGCTCCACACGATGTCGGGCGAGTTGTCGACCAGGTGCCGATAGCGACGCTCCGACTCCTCGACCTCGGCGTACAGGCGCGCGTTGGTCAGGGCGATCGCGGCCTGGTCGGCCAGCAGCTTGAGCAGCTCCGCGTCCTGCTCGTCGAACTGGTCGCGCTCGGTGGACTGCACGGTGATCGTGCCGATCAGCCGGTCCGGCCCCACCAGTGGGGCGGCCATCATCGAGTGGATCTGTTGCACCTCCACCCAGCGGTCGCCCTCATCGTGCGGGAACCCCTGGTCGGCGAGGTAGTCCCCCGTCCAGCACACCCGCTTCTCGGCCGCCGCGATGCCCGCGATGCCGGAGCCGAGCGGTACCGGCACGTCCTCGGGCGAGGGCGGGATGGGTGCGGCGGTGATCGGCGGATCGAGGTGGGTCGCGTCCTCGCCCAGCAGGTTGATCTGCGCGCGATCGGCGCCGAGCAGGCGGGCCGCATCGGCCACCGCACGGTCGAGCACCGTCTGTGGCTCATGGAGTGACGCGATCTGCGCGGCGATCTCGGCCAGGCTGCGCTGCGCGTCGACACGGGTGCGCAGCTGCTCGACGAGGCGCGCGTTGGTGATCGCCACCGCGGCCTGTCCGGCGAACAGCTGAACCAGCTCGAAGTCCGCATCGGTGAAAGAGACCTCGGCACCGCCGGAGCGCGCGATGTTCATGGCGCCGATCACCTCGTCGCCGCTGATGAGCGGCACGATGATCATCGCCTCTTCCTCCTCGACGGTGCCCGGGATATGGATCGTGCGCTCGTCGTTGAGGGCGTCGTTGAGCAGGACCGGCTCGCGATGCTCGATGCTCCACCAGGTCAGGCCCTGGCCGCGCTCGATCGGGAACTCGAGCACCGCCCGCGCGTTGCGGTCGCGGGCGAGCACCGGGTTGAGGATGCGCATCTCGTCGTCGGCGCGGTAGATGCTGAAGTTGTCGTACCAGACCACGCTCTTCAGGCCGTCGGCGATGAGCTCGAGCACCGAGGCCGGGTCGAGGGTTCGCAGCAGCCGCTCGTTGATCTGGAGCAGGCGCTGCTGCGAGTCGGTCTGGCGCGCCAGCGCCGCGGATTCCTCGCCCAGCTCGTCGTACAGGCGGGCGTTGGTGATCGCGATGGCCGCCTGGTCGGCCAGCACGCGCAGGAGCTCGGCGTCGGCCTCGTCGAATGCGTTCGCGCGCTCCGCCTGCACCGTCAGCGCCCCGAGGCCACCGGCGCTGCTCATCAGCGGCGCGGTCAT
>CAWDYT010000011.1:0-29934 GCA_963806695.1 uncultured Chloroflexia bacterium
ATGTAGAGAGTTGGGACGCTGAAGAAGAACACGGTCGAGAGCAGAGGCAGGCCGGTCGGCTCGCGCCTGCGAAGGCTGCGAACCAGCCAGGCCGCCGAACCCAGGAATAGCGGCGCGGCGCCGATGTAGATGACGGCGTACACGACGGGGTCGACCCCGAAGTCCTCGCCCAGCGACCGCAGCCAGGCCACGAGTACCTCCACCATGGGGTCATTATCTGTCCGCCGTGCCTGCACCGTGACTCGAGGCAACTTCCTGCGACTGAAACGCGTGCAGGATCCGAGTTCATGAAGAGGAGCGGCGCTGCTGTCGCCGCCTCTCTTCGGTGCTGCGAGCGAACTATCGGATGGCTCGGGACCGACAAACTCGAGGTCGTCAACATGGCCGTTGGCATTGCCCTTCGCCGTGCCGGAGACCGCCGAGGACGTCATCGCGAACGTCATCGTGGCGTGCGCGGCCGCATCGGCCATCTCGTCCAGCACCTCGAGGTCGACGTTGTCGATCGTGTCGCACGCCGCGTGATAGCACGGATCGTACTGCTCACCCACATCGCCGCCATAGATGGCGGCCTCCTCGGCTGTCTTGATGCCCTCGGCGCCGGTGAACAGGCCACCGGCCGGGACGCCGCGGAGGATGAACGGCCCGTAATCCGACCGACCGTCGAACTCGGTCGGCTCGGTGGCAAGATCCTGCGAGGCGAACCAGTCGAGGAAGACGTCCTCCACCACGCCCGATCCGACCGGACCGGCGTCGCCGTCGTACACGAAGCGCACGTAGTTGGTCGATGCGACCATGTCGAAGTTGAGGTTGACCGCGATGTCCTTCAGCTCCGCCTTGCGTCAGCTGGCTCGACGTAGTGCTCCGCACCGAGCAGGCCCGACTCCTCGGCACCCCACCACGCGAAGCGCACGGTGTTGACCGGCTGGATGTCGAGCTCGGCCATCTCGATCGGCCATCTCGAGGATCATGGCCGAGCCGCTGCCGTTGTCGTTGATGCCGGGCCCTTCGAGCACCGAGTCGAGGTGCGCGCCCGACCAGGACGACGCGGTCGTCTCGCTGGCCCGGCAGCTCGGCAAGCACGTTCCACGTCGTTCGGGTCTCGCGGAAGATGTCGAGCGCGATGCTGCATGGTGAGGCCCTCGGTGGCCTCGCTGAGCTCGACGAGGTCCTGACCGATCTCGAAGCTGGTGCCGAGCACCGGGATGGTGGCTCCCGGTCACGTCCGGGAAGATGATGTCCGATCCGGTCTGCGGTGTTGCCCTCGTTGAAGATGATCACGCCCGACGGCACCCGCCTCCTGGGCGTTGGCGACCTTGACGGCGAAGTCGCAGGTACCACGCTGGATCAGCGCGATGTCGCCCTCCTCGAACCCGGCTTCGTCGAAGTCGGTGGGCTCGCATCCGCTGTTGGAGGTGTTGTCCGCGTTGGAGTGGAACAGCACGTCGATGGCGACGACGTTGCCATCGGCGGTGCCGTTCGGGGAACCAAATCCCTCGAAGAAGTCCTCTCCGTACACGTACGTCGGTCCAGCCGCCGGGGCTGAGCTGCTCCATGGTCGGCCTCCAGGACCTCGACGAACTCGAACTCGAACTGCTGGGTGGTCGGCTCGTACCCGGCCGCCTGCAACTGGGCCTCGATGTACTCGACCGATGCCTCGTAGCCGGGCGTGCCGCTCGATCGCGTACCGCCGTTGGCGTCCGCGATCTCCTGCAGGTCCATGAGGTACCCGTTGATCTCGGCGGCGTCCACCGCCTCGACCAACGCCGATGAGTCGACCGGGACGGCCGCACTGACCGGGACGGCCACTGCAAAGGCGACGACCAGCGTCGTCACCGATGTCAGCCTGATTCTTCGTATCAAGAGATGGTGCCCCTTCCTGTGTGGCTGCTGGGCACCCGATCGGCGCATCATGCATGCGGGATCGCACGGCAGCAAGCGCCGTGCCCACCACTACCGCCGGCTGGATCTTCACGTTCCGCCGCGACCAGAGGCCCAGGCGCTCGCGCTGTCCTACGAGGAGTTGGACTGATCTGGCGCCGATGACGTCGCGACGTCCACCTCGTTGCCGGCCGGATCGGCCAGCGTCCAGAAGAGCTCCTCGGCGTTGTGACGGACGAGCCGGCCACCCGCGGCGAGGCCCGCCGCCACGCGTGACTCGGCCTCGTCCCACGGCACCCACACCACCAGATGCATCGTGCCCGCGCCATCGGCGCGCAGCTCGTCCATCTGCTCGATCCAGAATGGCGCCAGGCGGTCGTGCGGGTCGACCAGATCCTCGTCCGGACTGTCCGGCCGGCGGTCGTATGCGAGCACTGCCTGCCAGAACGGCATGATCCCGGGCCGATCGGTCGCGCCGGGGATGATCAAGAGGCTCTGGATCGCCGCCGGATCGGTGGAACCCCAGTCTCGCGGGCAAGTGTCGAGATCGCTCGCGCGAGGTCGAGGTCCGTCTGCACCAGGCCCCAGCCCTCGATCCTTGAATGCCCGGAGCAGAACGGTCACGCCATCGCCCCGGATGTCGACGGACGGCGCATCACCCTCACGCACCAGCGTGCCGATCGCATCCACGAAGCGGGCGGAGGCGGCGAACGAGACGGTCCGGAAGAACGCGTAGGCGCCCTCCGGCAGCACGCGCCACGCCTCGATGCCCTCCGTCGCGTGGAACTGTCGTGCGAAGATCCGTTCGGTCATCGGTGCTCCTCAGTCGCTGGTGTGCTCGAGCATCCGGGCGTGGATGTCGTGACCGTCCGACAGGTCGTACGTCCGGGTCCAGGCGTCGATCAGTCGGCTGGCTGGGCGCCGAGGGCGTCGACGGGCGGCTCGGGCAGTTTCGCCACATCGGCCCGCGCCACGGCTGGTTCGGGTTTGACCGCGGGCCGATCGCCCAGCACGTACAGGACGGTGCGCCACGTGGCCGCGATGACGGCCAGGATCGGCACCGCCAGGAACATGCCCGCGACCCCCGCCACCGCGCCGCCGGCCGGAATCGCGAGCAGCACGACCGCCGGATGCAGGTTGACCGCGCGGTTGTAGACGAGGGGGGTGACGATGTTGCCCTGCACCAGGTTGAACACGATCGTGTAGACGAACATGATCACGATCTGCGTCGGCGTGCCGTAGCCGACGGCGATCAGGAACGCCAGCCCCGTGGTGACGAAGCCGCCGTAGTACGGGATGAAGCACGCGATGAACGACAGGACGGCGATCGGGATCGCGAACGGCAGGTCGAGGATGAGCATGATCGCGAGCTGCGAGAACGCGCCGACCGCGGAGATCAGCGCAGTGCCGAACATGTAGCCACCCAGGATGCCGACGGCGTCGTGCCCGACCCGACCCAGCGCCTCCCGACGCCAATCGCTCGCGCGCTGGATGACCCTCGCCCATCCGCGCGATCCGTCGCGCAGGAAGTAGAACGAGAGCAGGGCTGACAGCAGCAGCACCACGCCGATGGTGGCAATCGCCTCGAGGACGGACGCGATCGTCGCGAGCAGGTTGCCACCGAAGGTCTCGGCGAGCGACTGCACCCACGCCAGCCCCCCGCCCGCATCGTCCCTGAGCTGCGCCGCGCTCGCGACCGCGGCATCGACCGCCTCGACCACCGGGCCGGCGATCTGCGCGACCGCCAGGAGGACCAGCAGCAGGATCAGCAGGAACGTCCCTCCGATCGCGACCGCGGCGGCCCGGCCGTTGCCCCAGCCTCGGCGGCTCAGCGCACGCGCGATCGGCGCCACGGACGCCGCGACCACCAGCGCCATCACGACGGGGATCGACGACCATCGGGGCCTGGGCGACGACGAAGATCGCCACGGCGATGACCCCGATCGCCGCGAAGGATGCGCCAGCTCCACTGCGCGAGGCGATCGATCCAGCCGGCGACCAGCCGATCGGGTCGCGGCCCGGTGTCGGGCTCGAGCGCGTCGACCAGGGCGCCTCCGATGGCGACCCCGAAGGCGGTCGCCGGAATCGCGGCGAACACGCCGATGATGCCCGCGACGGCCGCTCCGGCGGGAATGGCGACGATGATGATCGCCGGGTGCAGGTGGACCGATCGGCCGTAGACGATCGGTCGCAGGAGGTTGTTGACGACGCCGTTGGCGACCAGCATGAGGACCAACAGGACCAGCGTCGCCTGTGGCCCGACCGTGCCCAGGGCGACGAGGAGCACCGCCGCCATCGCCAGGAACGGGCCGATGTACGGGATGAAGCCGCCGAGCAGCACGAACACGGCAAGCGGCAGGACGTGTGGCACGCCGAGCGCCCACAGGAACGCGGCGTAGGCTCCCGCCCGGGCCCCGGACAGGAGCGCGGTTCCGCGGAGGTAGCCACCCACCCGCTCCAACGCGTCCCGACCGGCGGCGTCGATCCGTTGCCGCTTGGCCTCGGTCGTGATCTGGAGCAACCACACCCAGGCGCGCTCGCCGTCCTGGAGGGCGAAGTAGGTGAGGAACAGGGCGAGGATGGCGACCGTCACGACCGATGCGATCCCTCCGACCACCCCGCCGATGCCCGATCCCAGCCAGTCGCGGATGCGATCCGCAACCTCCTGGATCAGCGCGCTGATGGCCGGCGACAGGGAAGCGGCCTCGGCCTGCGCGCGCAGCTCGTCGACCCCCGACTGGATCGATCGGACCATGCCGATCAGGTCGGGAGCGATCCACAGGACCACCACCACGATCGCGCCGACACCGATGACAAAGGCAAGGGCGGTGGCCGCGGCCGAGGACGCCGTCGACGACCATCCGCGTTCGCGGAGGCGGCCCACCATCGGGGCGAACGATGCCGCCACGACCAGCGCGAGCAGGATGGATACGGTGACCGTTCCGAGCACGACTGAGATCCACAGCGTGACCGCGGCGAGGCCCGCGATGGCGAGCAGCCGCCAGCTGATCGCGCCGGTCCGGCGCAGCCAGGCGGGAATGACCGGATCGGCGGGTGTCGACACCGTCACGGGGCCTCTCTCCGCCCGCAGTCGCGGGGACGGAACGCCCGGCCAGCCGGCTTCCGCGCTCGCGCCGGGATGAACCGCGCCCCCTCCGACAGCATCACCCCGACAGGGTGAACGCGCGCGTGTGCCATGTCCACCCGTTCAGCCTACCCGTTGCAGCGCGCCGCCCGCCGAAGAACAGCCCGAACACGCTCGGGCCGTCGAGGCGGCTTGCGTCTACCCTTTCGGCGGATGGTGCCGCTTCGGAAGGCTCGCGGCGAGGTCAGTCCATATCGGAGGCAATTGATCCGGATGCTCTCACCGGCCGCGCAGGCTGCCCTCGACACGCAATTCGACCGATGGGAACGCGAGCGGGACCTTTCCGGCACTGTCCTCATGACGCGCGCCGGCGCGGCCGTCTTCGAGCGCTGCTATGGACTTGCGGATCGCGCGGCTGAACTTCCGATCACCCCGGAGACGCGATTCGGCCTGGCATCGGTGACCAAGCTGTTCACCGCCGTCGCGGTCGCCGATTGCGTCGCCGAGGGCGCCCTGCGGTTCGAGGACGCCGTGGTCGACATCCTGCCCGGCGACCGCCGGCCCGCAACCCTGCGCGGGGACGTGACGGTGCATCACCTCCTGACCCATACCTCGGGGATCGCCGACTACGCCGAGGAGGACCCCGAGTCGGCAGGGTACGTCGAGGACTACGGCGCGCTGTGGGACGAGCGCCCCAGCTACGGCATGCTGCGACCGGCCGACTTCCTGCCGCTGTTCGGGGATCGGCCACCCTATCGGCCGCCCGGCCGGCGATGGCAGTACTCGAACGCCGGGTACATCCTGCTCGGCCTCGTCATCGAGGAGGCGACGCGACGACCGTACGTGGAGGTCGTCCAGGAGCGCGTCTTCGACCGCGCCGGGATGAGCGCCTCCGGATTCTTCCGATTGGACGAGGCGCACCCGAACGTCGCCATCGGCTACCTGCAACGTCCATCAACAGATGCTCCGTGGAGATCGAACATCTACCGCGTGCCGGTGATCGGCGGCGCCGATGGCGGCGCGTTCAGCACGGCGAGCGACCTCGACCGATTCCTGCATCGCATCGCCGATGGAACGCTGCTGGGACCGATGCAGGAGGCCGTGCTCGCCCGGCAGGTGGACGCGGGCGATGGCTATTCCAGCGGCTACGGTTTCCTCCACCACCCCGATGGCCGATACGGCCACGGCGGTGGTGACCCGGGCGTCGAGGTGCTGCTCCACCGGTTCCCCGACGACGACGTCCACCTCATCGTGCTGTGCAACGTGGAAGGGCTCGCCGACGAGGTGCGCGACGCGGTGGTCGACGCGTGGCTGAACCTCGACCGCCTGACGTGGACCGGCCGCGGGCCTAGTCCTGCGCCGGGCGCTCGCCCAGGTGGTACGGGACATCGGCGACGATCACGTTCCGGCGCGTGAACAGGCGCAGCTTCAGCCGCAGGGCGGTCTGGTTGTGGAGCAGGTTCTCCCACCAGTGCCGCGGCACGAACTCGGAGACCACCACCAGAACCTGGCGGGTGGGATCGTGTCGCTGGATCACGTCGAGGTACGCGAGCAGCGGGCCGATCAGCGCCCGGTACGGCGACTCGATGATCACGAGCTCCGCGCCGCCCGACCACTCCGGCCATTCGCGCCGAATCTGCTCGGCCGCATCCGGATCGTTGGTCACGTGGACCCCGGTGGGGCTCGCCGAGATCGAGTTGGCGAAGGCAATGGCCCGACGCGCGGCCTCGTCCAGCCGCGCGATCGGCACGATGACCATCGGTGCAGCGACTTGGGCGATGGGCGGACGCCGAGGGCCGCGGAGGCCCGCCTCGACCGCGCGGTAGTGGCCGTGGATCGCGCGCATGAGGATGACGAGCAGCGGGATGGCGATCACCACCATCCACGCCCCTGACAGGAACTTGCTCTCGACGACGATCAGCGCGATGACGCCCGTGGTCGCCGCACCGAGCCCATTGATCGCCAGCCCGCGTCGCCATCCCTCCTCGTGGCGCCGCCACCATCGGACGACCATGCTGGACTGCGACAGCGTGAACGCCAGGAACACGCCAAGCGTGTAGAGGGGGATGAGCGCCGACACGCTCGCGTCAAAGAGGACGAGCAGGACCATCGCCAGCCCGGACAGCGCGACGATGCCGGTGGTGAACGCCAGCCGCTCCCCCCGGAACGCGAACTGCCGCGGCATGAACGAGTCCCGCGCCAGGAACGACGACAGGCGTGGGAAGTCGGCGAAGGCCGTGTTCGCGGCGAGAGCCAGCACGAGCACCGTTGCGAGCTGGATGACCACGAAGAACGCGCCATCGCCCACCAGCAGCCGCGCGATCTGCGACAGCACCGTCTGTTCCTCGTGCGGGTCCGGCACGACGCCGAGCGTGCTCGCCATGAAGCTGATGCCCAGGAACAGGGTGCCGAAGATCGCGGCGGCCCAGACGCAGCGTGATCCGGGCGTTGCGCCACTCGGGCGGCTTGAATGCCGGCACGCCATCGGAGATCGCCTCCACGCCGGTCAATGCCGCCGCACCGGAGCTGAAGGCGCGAAGGATGAGGAAGATGGTCAGCGCATCGCTTCCTCCCGCCGCCGAGAGCCACTCCGCCGGTGGCACGTACTCCGGCAGGGTGCCGGTCGCCCAGCGTCCGACGCCGATCGCGATCATCGCCAGGATGGCCACGATGTACAGGTACGTGGGCGCCATGAAGATCGTCCCCGACTCCCGCACGCCACGGAGGTTGCCCAGCATGAGCAGGGTCACGATCCCGACGGCGAGGAGCACGCGCTCCGGGAACAGCTCGGGGATGACCGATGTGATCGCGGCGACGGCGGCCGAGACCGACACCGCCACCGTCAGCGTGTAGTCGATGAGGAGGGCGGCGGCCGCGACGAGACCGGCGGTGGACCCGAGGTTGTCGCTCGTGACGAGGTAGCTGCTCGCGCCCTTTGGATAGGCGCGGATTGTCTGCCAGTAGCTCGTGGCCACTATGGCCAGGACGGCGCAGATCAAGACGGTCAGCGGCATCGTGAGGCTGATCGCCCCGACCCCGGCGATGACGAGAATGCGCATCATCTCCTCGGTCGCGTACGCCGAGGAGCTGATGTTGTCGCTGCTGAAGACCGCCAGCGCCTTGAGCTTCGAGAGGCGCTCGTGCTCCTCCCGCTCGGAGCTGATCGGGCGCCCGATCAGGAACGTGCGGATCGCGCGCAAGCCGCGCGTCCAGCCCGGCCGATCGAGCACGGTGCGCTCGGTGGCGACCAGCTCCCCCTCGTCGCCGCGCTCGAAGATCTCGTCGTAGGGGCGAACGATCTTCACGTAGCTGTCGCCCGGCCGCCGGCCTTGCCTGGTCTCGCGCACCTCGAGGTGCGCATCCATCTTGCGCTTTTGGTCAGCCATCGGTGGGCGGAGACACCTCGATCACGATGTCGCACTCGTCCCGGCCCGATGTCCAGGCCGCGTGGGCATCGACCCCGGCGTTCCGAGCCAGCGCTCGGGCGGCGGGAAGCAGACGATTCGCCTGGTCCGCGCGGATCACGACACGGCTGGCAATGCCCCGATGCACGACCTCGATGGCGCCGCGAATCGACAGCAGCGCATCACCGATGTCCGCGATCGCCGCGGCAGACGCATGTCCCATGACCCGAGCGTGCGCCACGGCCCCAAGAGCAACCGGGTGGCGCACGACCCTCGGTCGCTCAAGAACCGCTCAAGGTCAGTCGTCCGCGTCGAGCTCCTCCGGGTCGCGGACCCGGTAGCCCACGCCGGGTACGGCGACGATCAGGCGCTTCAACGCGCCGCTCGAATCGGCCGCCTCGAGCTTGCGACGGATCGCCGCGACGTGAACGTGGAGATAGTGGCCCTCGTGCACGTACTGGTCTCCCCAGACCGCCCGGAGCAGCCGTCCGCGGCCCACCACCCGCCCGAGATTCGCCAGCAGCGTCTTCAGCACCTCGTACTCGCGTGGCGTGAGATGGACCGGCTCCTCCCCCACTCGGACCTCCCGCCGAGCAGGATCCAGCTCGAGCGGACCCACGCGGACTCGCCCGTCCGGCAGCGCCGCCGGGCTCAGGACCCGCCGAAGGGCCGCCCGGACCCGAGCCCGGAGCTCCTGCATGCCGAACGGCTTGGTCAGGAAGTCGTCGGCGCCCGCGTCGAGGGCCGCCACCTTGTCGAGCTCCTGGTCGCGGGCCGAGATGACGATGATCGGGGTGGTCGCATCGCGTCGCACGCGCTGGACGACGGACAGCCCGTCGATGCCCGGCAGGCCGAGGTCGAGCAGGATGAGATCCGGTCGTGCCCGCTCCCAGGCGGCCAGCGCTCCCTCGCCGTCGGGTTGCTCCTCGACGCGGTACCCGTGCCCCGCGAGGTGGCGCGCCACCGCCCTGCGCGTCTCGTCGTCGTCCTCCACCAGGAGCAGCAGCGGAGCGGTGGTCACGGCTGCGGCTCTCCCGTGTCGGCGGGAACCGTCACTGTCACGGCGAGCCCGCCGAGCTCGCTCCGCGTCGCTCGCGCGCTGCCGCCCATTGCCTCGATGAGGCCTCGAACCACCGCCAGGCCCAGGCCGAACCCGCGGCGCTCGCGGGTGGGCCGCTCCTCGATGCGGGAGAAGCGCTCGAAGATCGACTCCAGCGCCTCGTCGGGGACGCCCGGTCCGCCGTCCTCGACCGTGATGGCCACCGCACTGTCCGAGCCTGCCGCGGCGCGGAGCCGGACGGTCGACCCCGGCGGGGCGTGCCGGACCGCGTTCTCGACCAGGTTCGAGAGCACCCGATCCATGAGCGCGCCGTCGACCTGGACCGGCGGGAGGTCGTCGGGAATCTCGGACACGATGCGCGACGATGGGTCGGCGAATGACGCGCGCTCGATCACCGGCCGGACCAGCTCGTCCAGTGGGAACAGCTCGACCTGCGGCACGAGCGCGCCCCCCTGGATCCGGCTCATGTCGAGCAGATTGCCCACCAGGTGGCTCAATCGCTCGGCCTCGGCGTCGATTCCGGCCGCAATCGATCTGCGCTCGTCATCGGTGAGGGGCATACCGGGGTCGGCGAGATTGCCCGCCGCCGCCCGTATTGCCGCGAGCGGGGTGCGGAGGTCATGGGAGACAGAGTCGACGAGTGCCGATTTCAGATCCTCGCTCCGCCGCGCCACCTCGAGCTCCGCCGCCTGCTGGAGAAGTCGATCCCTCCGGATCGCCGCGCCGACCTGGTCCGCGGTGGCCGCCAGCAGGCGCGTCTCCTCCAGCCGCGGTGCGCCCGGGGCGCGGCGCAATGCCCAGACCGAGCCGACCGTCTCGTCGCCTGCCCGGAGCTCGACGCGGTAGAGGCGGCCGCCCGCATCGGCTGACGATCGGCGGGCGGACGGTGGGTGCACGTGAACCCACGTCGCGGCACCCTCGCGCGCGTCACGACCGAGCACGGAGTGGCTGCCATCGGTCGGCGGGACCGGTTCGGAGGACCGAGTGTCGGAGATGATCCGTTCCCGGGCCACGGTCGGGCCGAAGCCGATCCACACCCGGTCCATGGCCGTCGCGTCCGAGAGCCGCTCGCCGATGGCGGCAAGGGCCTCGGGTAGGCGGTCCGATCGGACGAGCTCGCGGCTGATGCCGAACAGCGCTCTTGCCTCGCGCTCCCGGCGCTGCGCCTCCCGCTCGCGCTCGCGCTGGAAGCCAGACAGGCGGCCGATCACGACACCTACGAAGAGCAGCAGGACCAGGGTGAGCAGCTCTTCCGGCCGCCCGACACCGAGCGTGAATCGAGGGTCGATGAACACGAAGTTGTACACGAGGAAGCTCCCGACCGCGGTCGCGGCCGCGGGCCAGGTACCGAAGCGCAGTGCCACCACCGAGACGGCCACGAGGTAGACCGCGGAGCCGTTGGCGATGCCGAGCCCGTCCTCCAGCACTGCAACCACGAGAGTCGAGGCGGCCAGCGCCACCGCCACCGCCGCGATTGCGGTGGGACGGCCGGCCCGACGCGTTGTGTTCACCCGTCGATTCTAGGAACGCTCCCGCACGCACGAGCGCGGCGGAACGCTTCACTTGCCATAAATGATTTCGTCCATCATAATCATCGCCGTGATCGATACGAATGCCTCCCTCGCCTCCCAGGTCTTCGACGAGCTCACCCCACTGCTCTCCAGCGCCAAGGCCGCATGGGCGGCGCGCTGCCAGGAGCGCGGCCTGTCGATGACCCACTTCCAGGTGCTCACCCACCTCGACCGCAGCGGTCCGGTGCCGATGGGCAGCCTCGCCGACGCCCTGGGCGTCTCGATGTCGAACGCGACCGGCATCGTCTCGCGCATGGAGGATCGCGGCGTCATCGAGCGTGAGCACGACGACGACGATCGTCGCCGCGTGATCGTCCGTCTCAGCGAGGCTGGCAGGGAGATCACCCACGAGCTCGGCGACCTGCGCCGCGCGCACGTCACGGCCCTCATCGAGGCGCTGCCAGCGGAGTCCCAGCACAACCTGCTGCGCGCCATCCGGGATGTTCGCGCCGCCATCGGTCGCGTGGCCGAGGAGCGCACACCCGCATGAGCACTGGAACCCCCACCGCCGTCCGGCCGGTCGCCGGTCCACGAGCCGAGACCGCCGAGGCGGTCGCACCGCTCAGCCAGCGCGCCCGGATGGAGATCCTGGGCGCCGTATTGCTGACCCTCTTCCTGTCGGCGCTCGACCAGACGATCGTGGGAACCGCCCTTCCGCGCATCGTCACCGACCTCGGCGGCAACCAGTTCTATGTCTGGTCCGTGACGGTCTACCTGCTGACCAGCACGATCACCGGGCCGATGTACGGCAAGCTGTCCGACCAGTTCGGGCGGCGGCCGATGATGATGATCGGCGTCGGAATCTTCCTCCTCGGCTCGCTGCTGTGCAGCCTGTCGTCCGAGATGTGGCACCTGATCCTGTTCCGCGGGATCCAGGGCCTGGGCGCTGGGGCCATCTTCCCGATCAGCCTGGCGATCATCGGCGACCTGTTCAGCCCGCGCGAGCGCGGCCGCTACCAGGGCCTGTTCGGCGCCGTGTTCGGGATCGCCCTGATCTTCGGCCCGGCCCTCGGCGGCTTCCTGACCGACTCGGCCAGCTGGCACTGGATCTTCCTGGTCAACATCCCGATCGGCCTGGTCGCCCTGTTCGTCCTGTGGCGCCTGCTGCCCCACACCTCGCATCCGGAGCGGACCCGCTCGATCGACTTCCTCGGCGCCGCGGTGTTCGCCGGCGCCATCGTCCCGCTGCTCATCGGCCTGACCAACAAGCAGGTCGGCGAGTGGACCGATGCGGGCGTCGGCGGGCTGATCGCGCTCGGCCTCGTGCTCGGCGCGCTGTTCGTCTGGATCGAGTCGCGGGCGCCCGAGCCGATGGTGCCGCTGATCCTGTTCCGCAACCGCGTCGTCGCGGCCTCCCTGGCTGCGACCGGCCTCATCACCTTCGGCTTCTTCGGCGGGATCATCTTCATCCCCCGCTGGTTCCAGTTCGTGCAGGGCAGCTCCGCCACCATCTCCGGCTACCAGATGCTCCCGATGATGCTCGGCGTGATCGGCGGTAGCATCGGCGCCGGCCAGATCGTGAGCCGGACCGGCCGCTACAAGTGGCTCATCTGCAGCGCGACCCTGCTGGCCGGCCTCGGCCTCCTCGCGCTGACCTTCCTGCAGGCCGACACCAACATCGCCTGGCTGTGGCTGGGGATGTTCCTCGCCGGCCTGGGCATCGGTCCGTCGATGGCCGTCTTCACGATCATCGTCCAGAGCGCCGTGGCGCCGGCGATGATGGGCGCCGCCACCAGCACGCTCACCTTCTTCCGTCAGGTGGGCGGCTCGATCGGGCTGGCTCTGGCCGGCACGATCTTCGGCTCCAGCCTGGTGTCGGAGCTGCCGTCACAGCTTCGCAATGCCGGCGTGCCGCAGCCGATCGTGGACGGCTTCACCTCGCGTGGCGCCGACGCCATCGCCGGCGAGACGACCGCGGTGGGCGTCGACCTTGGGGCGCAGATCCTGGCCGCGGTCCCCGAGCAGGCCCGCGCCACGGTCGAGCCCTTCGTGGATGCCATCGTGGACGGCATCCACGGGGCGTTCAGCGTCGCCATCGGCCACACCATGTGGCTGGGCGTCGCCGCGGCACTCGCCGCAGCGGTCATCCTGATCGTGGCGCTGCCGGAGATTCCCCTGCGAACAGGGCGCGAGGCCCCGCCGGTCGCGGAGTAGCGCGGGGGCCGAGTCACCTCGGCTAGTCGGCTGGGCTGGTCGCCTGGGCTAGACCGCGGGGAGGGACGCGTACCGTCCCTGGGCCTCGTCGAGCACCGCCAGGACGGCAGCGCGCGCGGCGTTCAGCCGAGTCCGCATCGCATGCGCGGCGACGAGGTCGGGCTCGGCCCGAAGCTCCTCTGCACGCACCGCCCGGCTGGCTCGGATATAGGCGTTGATGGCGTCGTTCGCCACGCGGGTGATCTGGTTCGTCGTCTCCCGGATCATCCGGAGCCGCTCCTTCGGGCGTGCCTCTGCCTCGAGCCGTCGGTCAAGATCGGTGCCGAGCGACGCGATCTCGACCGAGGCCCGCTCGACGATCAGGACGTCGGCGCGCCGCATCTTCAGCCGAGACGAGGTGCGGGGCAGGGAGCCTTCCGAGGCGACGACGGTTCGCCGGCCGGGATCGGCCGGCGACGCCGGATCGGGACGATGTGCCATCGGGACGCGAGCGGTTTCTACGACGATCGCACCTGCACGGCACGGGGACCCTTCGGCCCCGACTCGACGACGAATTCCACCGTCTCGCCGCCGACGAGGCGATCGAAGTCGAGCGAGCTGGCGAGCCCGTCGCGGTGGAAGAAGTACTCCTTGCCCTCGCCATCGGCGATGAAGCCGAAGCCTCGCTCGGAGATGACGCGCTTGATGGTGCCACTGGTCATGGGTGAGACCCCTGCTCTCCTCGAACGAGAATTCGGCGCGAGGCCGGTTCGAGAAGAACGCGTCGACCAGGCGAAGGCTGCCGATCGGCAGGTGCCCAGTTTAGCACAGGCCGACCCTCCCACCCGCCGGCTCGCTACCAGAGGGCCAGGCCCGTCGCCTCGTCGTGCACCCGGACGAGGGCCACGTCGCCGAGCTCGCGGATCATGACCTCGGCCACGAACACCTCGCAGCCGGGGATGAGGTGGCCGCCGACCGTGCCACCGTCTGCATCGGAGAACGTCGCGTGCGCGTGGAGGAAGGGACGGCCGTCCTTCTCCGAGATGTTGCCGACGAAGCCCGCCAGCTCGCGGTGCGTGTCCGACTCGAACTCGAGGTAGCGGAAGCCGGGCTGGTCGCGGTACGCGTAGCGCACACGGCGCATGGCGCCGACGACCGTCACCTGCGCCGCGAGGATCCCCTGCTCGGCGCAGTAGCGCTCGATCTCCTCCATGAGGTCGCTCCCCGGCTCGAGCCGGCCGACGAAGGCGCGTCCGGCCTTGGCTTCCCAGAACCTGGTGGCCATGGATCTCCTACTCGAAGTGCTTGAGGTTGCCGACGATCGACAGCCTGGCGGCCACCCTCGCCGGGTAGAGACCCGCCAATGCCGCAACCCCCGTGCCGACCAGCACCACCGCGAGGAGCAGGGCCCAGGGCAGGCGCAGACCCGCCGCGAGCTCGGCCGATGCCCCGCTGCCGACCAGGGTCGCGGCCACGATCAGCCCGGTCACCACCGCCAGCAACCCGGCGATCGCGCCCATGATCGCGGCCTCGGAGACGACCATCGCCTGCACCTGGCCCACGGTCATGCCGTGCGAACGCAGGATCGCGATCTCGCGGACGCGCTCGGTGATGCCCATGCCCAGCGTGTTCACGATCCCCAACGCGCCGATGACCACGGCCACGAGGGCGAGGGCGTCGAACAGCCCGATGAGGGTGTCGAGCGACCGCGCGAGCTCACCGGCCAGGTCGCTCGCGGTGAGCGCCTCGGCGGCCAGGCCGGCGGCGGTCTCGCGTACAGCGCCGGCGAAGACGGAGGGCGGCGCATCCGGCTCCGGGACCATGATCCACAGCGAGGCGGTCGTGGCGCCGAATCGGTCGCGCGCGTCGGCGCTGCTGATGAGGAGCGCCCCGTCGGCCGTGCGCGCCGGCAGGGTGAAGTCGACGATCCCGGCGACGCTGAGCTCGACGCTCTCGCCGTCCGGGCGCGCCGAGCGTCATGCGGTCGCCGGGCGCCGATTCCCTCGCGGTCGGCCAGCGAGCGGGGCACCAGCACGGCGCCGCCCTGGCGGAGGGCGGCGAAGGCGTCGGCGCGGGAGGCGCCGCTGATGATCAGCGCTTCCTCGTCCTGGAACACGTTCGGATCGATGCCGGCCACGGCCGTCTCGATCCGTCCACCCTCCGTGTCGCGCACGGCAGCGAGCTCGAGGACAGGGCTGGCGACCTCGAGCCCGTTGGTGGCCTCCAGCGTCGGCCGGAAGGTGTCGATATCGACCGGCAGGCCGATGCGGATCGCGTGCCCGCCGGGCAGGATCGAGGCGACCCACCGTTCGGTGCCCGCGCGCGCCGACTCGGCGACCGTCCCCAAGCGCGACGACGGCCGCGAGGGCGATCATCATCGCGCCGACCGTCAGGCCGGTCCGGACCCGGTCCCGCCCCAGGTTGACCCGCCCAAGCATGCCCTGAGCCCCGAAGAACCATTCGAACGGCCGGCCGACGACGCGTCCGAGCGGCTCGAGGACGAACGCGGCCGCCACCGCTCCCCCGATGAGCAGGCCGAGCGCCAGCAGCAGCGGCAGGACCGGCGTCCCGGCGCCGGCCACGCAGGACCGCCAGGATGCCCACCGCCACGACCGCGAGCTCGCCCAGGATGACCGGTCGCAGACGGTCGGCGAGCCCACGGTCCGGCTGGCGCGAGGATCGCAGGGCGTCCAGTGGGGAGAGCCGCGCGGCGCGGAGCGCGGGCACGACCGCGCCGGCGAGCGTGACGAGCAGGCCCAGCGCAAATGCCACGAGCAGGCCGAGCGGCGGCAACGAGAGGCCGGCCACGAGGACGGCGCGCGTCGCCGAGAGGAGCCCGATGATCGCCCCGGCGAGGAGCACGCCCCCGATGACGCCGAGCAGGCCGCCGATCGCGCCGATCGCGATCGCCTGGCGCAGGACGATGCCCAGGACCTGCCGCGAGGTCGTGCCGGCCGCGCGCAGCAGGCCGAGCTCCCGCGTCCGCTCCCCGACGGTCATCGCCATGGTGTTGCCGACCAGGAACGCGCCGACCGTGAGCGCCACGAGGCCGAACAGGAAGGCGACGCCCACGAACGCCTCCTGCGCGGAGGCCAGCCGCGCGGCGGCATCCTCCGCCGTCTCGACGACGAACGGCTCGCCGAGGCTGGCGGTGACGCGGTCGAGGGCCTCGTCCGGGTCGTCGCCGGCCAGCACGAGGTCGATCGAGCGGATCGGCGCCGGAACCTCGAACGCATCGTCGAGCGTTCCGCGCGCCGTGATGAGGACGTCCCCGCCCCCGAGCGCGGCGAGACCCGTGTCCGGCAGCAGGCCGATGATCCGGAGCGGCGGCATTCCCTCCCGGCGACCTCCGAGCAGCAGCTCGTCCCCGAGCCCGAGTCCGTGGCGTGCCGCCCACGAGGCGGGCACCAGCGCGTCGGTCGGGCTGTCCTCCGACAACGTGACACCCTCGGCCGGCGCCAGGTCGCGGACCTCCGCGTCCACCGCCGGATCGACGCCAAGGACGAGCAGCGTGAAGACCTGCTCGTCTTCACCGGGCGCCGTGGACACGAGAAGGCGACGCTCGGAGACCGGCGCGGCGACCTCGACCTCGGGCAGCGCGCGCAGGGCCTGGAGCGTGCGCGGCTGGAATCCGGCATCGGCGAAGGCCCGCAGCCGAACGTCGGCCGCGCCGAGCAGGTCGGCGGTGGCGCTCTCCAGCGCCTGGCGCGGACGACGAGCCGGTGACGATCGTGGCCGCCACCACGGCCACGCCGAGGGCAACGCCGACGATGGCCAGCGCCGTGCGCAACGGGCGGGCCCGGAGCGTGCGCCAGGCGAGCGACTCGAGCCGCATCGGCCTAGAGCCCGAGCGCCGACAGGCGACGGATCAGCGGCTTGGCGTCGTGGTCGCTGCGCCGGCCGAGCGGGATCTCGTCGAGGATCTGGCCGTCGCGCACGACCAGTACGCGGTCGGCATACGCCGCGGCGCGGGCGTCGTGCGTGACGAGCACGATCGTCTGGCCGAGGCGATCGGCCGAGTCCCACAGCAGGTCCAGGATCTCGGTGCCGGTGGTGTAGTCGAGGTTGCCGGTCGGCTCATCGGCCAGCAGGATGGCCGGGCTCGTTGCCAGCGCCCGGGCCAGGGCAACGCGCTGCTGCTCGCCGGCGGACAGCTGGTCCGGCCGATGCCCGGCCTTGTCGCCCAGCCCGACCATCGCCAGCAGCTCGTCCACCCGCTCGCGGTGGCGACTCGCCGACTCGCCCGCGATGAGGAACGGCAGCGCCACGTTCTCCGCCACGCTGAGCAGCGGGATGAGGTTGAAGAACTGGAAGACGAAGCCGGTCTTGGCGCGGCGGGTGAGGGTGCGGTGCTCCTCGTCGAGGGCCGAGACGCCGATGCCGTCGATGATCACATCACCCGACGTCGGCAGATCCAGTCCGCCCAACAGGTGGAGCATCGTCGACTTGCCGGAGCCGGACGCGCCCATGATCGCGACGAACTCGCCCTGCTCGACCTGGAGGGAGACGCCGCGGAGAGCCTCGACCTCGCCCTCGCCCAGCGGGTAGCGCTTGACGAGGTCGTGCGCCTCGAGGATCACCGGCATGCGCCGCAGTCTAGCCAGCAGGGCTGACGAGGCGCGGCGCGGCGCCGCATTGGCCGACCGGGGGCTGAGCGATCGTCAGCCGAACAGGAATCCGATGACCGCGCTGACGATGCCGTCCAGCAGGCCGGGCTCGGAGGCCTGTGCGGCCTGGACCTGGAGGTCTCCCTGGTCGGCAGCGGGCGCGGCGGCCTGCGCGCTGGCCAGCAGCACGGCCTGGCTCGCCACCCGAGCGGCGGCCGTCTCCTCCGCCCGATGGCGGACAAGCGAGGTCGAACGTCGCCGGCGAGGAGACCAGGGTCCGCACGCCATCGAGGCCGGCGGTCGAGGCTGGCCGCCTGGGAGCGTCGACCGCGACCGTCTTCGGCTTGGGCTTGGGCTTCGGGGCTGGGCTGCGCTGCGGCCTGTGGGGCCGGGGGAGTGTATCCGCCGCCGCCGCCGCCGCCGCCGCCACCACCACCGCCGCCACCGACCGGATGGAGGCGGCGGAGCGGGAGCGGACGGCGCCTGGGAGAACAGCTCGGTGTACATCCGGGTGTTCTGGACGTAGCCCTGGAACATCTTGCCGTCCGCCGCGGCAGCACCGACACCGCCGTGCGTGAACGCCGGGTTCAGCACGTTCGACCGGTGGCCGGGAGAGGCCATGAACCGCTCGTGGACGCGGACGGGTGAATACGAGTCATCCAGGCCGGAGTTCCAGCCGATGTTCTCCCCGCCCCACACGTAGTTCAGGCCGTTGCTGTCGTAGTAGGCGTAGACCAGGCAGCCGCATCCGGCGATGGTGTGGCTGAAGTAGTCCTTGGCCAGCATGTCCGAGCTGCGCCAGCGTGCCAGGCTGATGAGCGTCGAGTGCTGCTGGACCGGCGCCATCCCGTTGTTGACCCGCGCGCCGTTCAGCAGCTGCCACAGCGTCGCCTCCGCCGATCCCTGGTTCCAGCCGCTCGTCGCCGATGGCGTCCACGCCAGCATCGCGGCGGCGACGAGGGCGCTGACCCCGAGGCCGAGCGTCCGGGCGACGATGCGATGCGGCCGTCGAGCGGCGGAGGGAACGAGCATCCGATGACTCCGAGTGCGGTGCGTTGGTGTGCGGTCCGGGCGGCTCGGCGCCCATCGACACCCTAGGCGCGCCCCTCCACCGAAGCAGTAGCCGAGTCGTCCCGGTCCGACCCCGGACCCGACGGCGCTGGAGTACCGTCCGGGCCCCGGACCATCCGCGCCAGGCCGATCGGCACGAGTCCTGCACCACTGGCGCGGTGGCACACAGCCGGCGCGAGGGGGGCGATGTCGAGGATCCACTCGGTGCTCGTGGTGGACGACGAGCCGGCCGTGCGCGCCCTCTACGCCGATGCGCTGGAGGAGTCCGGCCACCATGTCGATGTCGCAACCGATGGCGTGGACGCGCTGCATCGGCTCCGGTCCGGCCCCGTCCCCTGCGTCGTCCTCGCCGATGCGCGCATGCCGCACATGGACGGCTGGGACCTGTCGCGGGCGATCGCTCGCGACCCGCAGCTCAGCAGCATTCCGGTGGTGCTCCTGACCAGCGATCGCATGCTCTCGTTCACCTCGCCGGCGCGCGACAAGCCGTTCGATCCCGCCGAGCTCGACGCGCTCGTGGAGCGCAGCTGCGCGCTGCATCGCGAGGAGCCGCGGCGCGCGGCCGGCTAGGAAGGCCGGTCCTCACCACTCAGTCGATGCGTCGCGCGTCGCAGGTCGGCCGCCGACTCCCCCATCTCTCCTGCCGCCTCGCGTTGGTCGCCGGCCGCCTCGCGCAGCTCTCCGGCGGCCTCCCGCAGCTCCTCGGACGCCTCCTCGGAGGCTGACACCGCGCCGGCGGCCTCGTCTGCCTCCTCGGCCTCCTCGGCTCGCTCGGCCGCAAGCGCCACCAGCAACTCGGGCGTTGCATCGGGGACCTCCTGGCGCACCTCCTCGATGACCTCCTCGAGCTCCACGGCCGGCGTCTCCTCGATCGTGCGCAGGTTCACGGCGTAGTTGAAGAAGACGTTGAGCACGGCGAGGATCGGGATCACGAACAGCGCGCCCCACAGGCCGGCGATCTGCGCCCCGACCAGGAGACCGACGAGCACGAGGAGCGGGTGCATGCCCAGCGCGTTGCGCATCAGCCGCGGCTGCACGTAGTTCACGAGCAGCGTCTGCACGACAAGCAGGATCGGGGCGACGACGATCACCCATTCGGGAGCGAAGATCGCGGTCGCCAGGATCGGTGGGATGAGCGCCAATGGCGGGCCGAAGAACGGGATGAGCATGGCCAGGGTCGAGGACGTGACGATGACGAAGCCGTACGGCAGCTCGAGCCCGAAGACGACGATCGCCAGTGAGGACCGCCTGGATCGCCGCCAGGACGACCTGGGCACGGAGGAACCCGCCGAATGCCGTGGAGACGGTGCGCTGGAGGATCTCGAGCTCGTCGCCGAAGCGGCTCGGGACGACGCGCTCGAGCTTGGCGAGGATCGCCTCGCTGTCGGCGAGCATGTACAGGCTGAGGATGACGACGAGAACGAGCGATCCGAGGACGGCGAACGTCACCTCGGGAACCTCCCCGAGGGCGGACGTTGCGGAGGCGGTCACGGACGCCTCCACGTCGCGGTACAGGGTCACGAGGTCTGGCTGGAAGGTGCCGAAGGAGACGAGCTCGGACCAGTCGCGCAGCGTGCCTTCGATGCGTGCCTTGGTCAGCGGGAAGTCGGCGGCCGCCTGCGCCATGTTCGCGCCGATCGCGGAGGCCGCCCAGAACAGCAGGAAGCCAGCGCCGATCAGTGTCGCGGCGTACACGGAGCCGACGGCGACGCCGCGCGACAGCTGCGTGTGCTCCGTGAGCCACCCGACGACCGGCGATAGCACGAACGCGAGCAGCCAGGCGACGAAGACGATGAGCAGGATCCGGGTGAAGCCCGCGAAGATGTCGATCGTCAGCGACGCCACCAGCAGCGCGACGTAGACCGTCGCGAGGATGATGAAGACGGAGCGCCACCAGCGCTCACGCCGTGCGCGGGACTCTTCCTCCTCGGGCGTGATCATCGCCGCGGATCATGGCAGCCGCGCGGCGAGAGCGTCCACAATGTTCGTCTTCGACGAGGACGAAGCGCAGGAGACCCCGCGATGAGCTCCCCACACAGGACCGAACCACCGCTCACCGAGGTCCCCGGGCCGGAGCGAGGGCGGCGGGCCGCCGCTCGGCCTGCCCTGGACCCTCGTCGTCGACGACGAGGACTGGTCCGCCGACCTCGAGCACGCGGCGCCGATGCCGCGCGTCGGCGAGACGGTGGAATACATCACCGAGGCCGGCGACCGACGCGCGTTCCGGGTCGTCCGCGTCGTGCACACCGTCCAGGGCGCGCCGGGCGAGCGCCCGACGGTGCGCGAGGAGCCGACCAGCCCCAACTCGACGGTGAGCGGCGACCATCCCGAGCACGCGCCGACCGCTCTGCGCGCCGGGCTGCCGCGGGTCCACGTCACCGCGGACGAAGGCTGACGCCCGGCGGCAACCACCGGGCGCCGGGGCCGACCTAGCGCGAAGAGGCGCGCCGTGCGGCCGCGGCTGCCACGATGAGGCCGATCACGCCGCCGGCCACCGCAGCGCCGATCGCGACCTCGCGAATGCCGGCGATCACGCGGCCGCCCTCCTCGACCGTGAGGTTCGGCGTGAGCGCCACCGCGACGAACCCGCGGCTGACGCGGACGCCACCGAGGGAGACGAGCGTCCCGACCCCGCCCTGCGTGATCTCGGCGCCGCCACCGGCGACCATCATGCCGCCGCCGCCCTGGTGGATGCGCAGGTCGCCCGCAGCGAGGAACGCCCGCCCGCCTGCCTGCGTGACCGAGACGTCGCCCTTGGCAAGGACGACGCCGACGGCGGCCTGGTTGACCGTCACGGTGTCCGAGCGCAGCAGCCCGACGGCACTCTGCTTCACCTGTACGCCGCGAACCGTCTCCAGCCGCGCTGCCGCGGATCGCACCAGCTCGTCCTGTGCGGCCTCTACCCCGCTCATCGTCGTCACCTCTGCAGCTCGCTATGTGGGCCCATGTGGGCACCCAGCATCCCACCTCGGCCGTCCGGCCGCCACCGGCGAAGCCCCAGCCTGGCGATATCGACGAACTTGGATATTGACGAGCCTCGATATACCGGGTAGCCTGCGGCCCGATGCGAAGTACCGACCCCGACGTCATGCTGCTGACGGCCCTCGCCGATCCCGCGCGCCTTTCGATCGTCAGGCAGCTCGCGGCGGCCGACGACGTGTGTGCCTGCGACTTCAGCCGAGTGCTGCACCGTCAGCCAGCCGACGATCAGCCACCACCTCAAGGTGCTGCGCGAGGCGGGCGTGGTCGTCAGCCAGCGCCAGGGCACGAACATCGTGTACTCACTCTCGCCCGACTTCGCCGGTCGCTGGGCGGGCATCGGCGCCAGCCTCACCAACCTCGTGCAGATCGCATAGGAGACCCGTACCGATGACCGAGCAGATCCATGACCTGGTTCGCGAGCGCTATGCCGAGGCCGCTCGACACGCCGCCACCGGCGGCGGTGCATGCTGCGGCCCGGAGGAAGGCATCGGCGCCGGGCTGTACAGCGCACTCGATCGGGCCGGGCTGCCGGATGCGGCGCTCCTCGCCTCACTCGGCTGCGGCAATCCGACCGCCGTGGCCGAGCTGCGACCCGGCGACCGCGTCCTCGACCTTGGCTCGGGCGGTGGCATCGACGTCCTGCTGTCCGCGAAGCGGGTCGGACCCACCGGCCGTGCGATCGGCCTGGACATGACCGATGAGATGCTCGCCCTGGCCCAGCGCAACGCTGCCGAGGCGGGTGCGACCAATGTCGAGTTCCTGAAGGGCACGATCGAGGCCGTCCCGCTGCCAGCGGACTCGATCGACGTGGTCATCAGCAACTGCGTGGTCAATTTGGCGGCCGACAAGCCGGCCGTGTTCCGGGAGATCGCGCGCGTCCTCAAGCCCGGCGGGCGCATCGGCATCACCGACATCGTCGCCGACGACGCGCTGAGCCCGGACGAACGTGCCGAGCGGGGGTCCTACGTGGGCTGCCTCGCCGGCGCACTCTCGTTCGGGGAGTTCGAGGCAGGGCTGCGCGACGCCGGCCTGACGGACGTGTCGCTCACCTCGACCCACACGGTCGCCGACGGGATGCACAGCGTCATCGTCAAGGCCGCCAAGCCGGCCGATGCTGCGCCCTGGAACTCGAACGCGCGGCGACGAACTGCCGTTCGCGGCGGCCGGCTGCGGCTGCGGCTCGGGAGGCTGCTGCTGACCGATCGCCCCGAGGGTCACATCGGACTCTGACGGGCCGGTCGGTAGAATCGGCACTTCGTGACGGCTCCCAACGACCTCTCCTACCGTGCGCTGCTGCGCGTCCCGACCATGGGACGCGTCCTCGTCAGCATGCAGGTCGCACGGATCGCGCAGTCGATGGTCGGCGTCGCGCTCGTACTGTTCGCGCTGGACCGCTACGGGTCGCCCGCCTTCGCCGGCCTGGTCACCTTCGCCAGCATCCTGCCCGGGCTCCTGATCAGCCCGATCGCGGGCGCCCTCCTGGACCGCCACGGCCGCATCCGGCTGGTGGTGCTCGACAACCTCGTGGCGCTGGCCGCGATGGTCGTGATGGGTCTGCTCGCCTTGCTCGATCTCCTTCCCGGCCCGCTGCTCGTGCTGATCGCGGTGCTCGGATCGCTGACCTCGATCCTCACGCACGTCGGGCTGCGCAGCCTGTTCCCGATCCTCGTGCCCGAGCACCTGTGGGAGCGGGTGAACGCCGTCGACTCGAACGGGTACGTCGTGGCATCCATCCTCGGCCCGCCGCTGGCCGCCGTCATGGTGGCCCTGCTCGGCGGACCGATCGCGCTCATCGTCATCGGGCTCGCCTTCGGCGTCGCAGCCATCGTGCTGGTCTCCGTGCCGGAGCCGCCGTCCCCGACCGCGACCACCGGTCGCGTCCTGGCCGACGCCGTGGCCGGCCTGCGCTACACGTGGCACAACCGCACGCTGCGCGGGCTCGGGTTCGCCGTGACGCTCAGCAACCTGGCGCACGGCATGGCCACCATCGTCGTGCCGGTCATCGTGCTCCAGCGCTTCGGGCTGTCGGAGGCGATCGTCGGGCTCGTGTTCGCCGCGTCCGGAGTGGCCGGCATGGTGTCCTCGCTCGCGTTCGGTCGGATGGACACTCGCGGCCGCGAGTGGGCGATGATGGTGTGGCCGATGACGGCCCTCGTCCCGGTCATCGGCCTGCTGCTGGTGGCAGCCGGCCAGGAGGTGGTGGCGATCGGCCTCGCCGTGCTGTTCCTCGAGATGGCGCTGGTCGGCATCCTCATCGGCCCGATGGACATCGCGCTGTTCACCGTGCGCCAGCGGCGCACCGATCCGGCGTGGATGGGCCGCGCCTTCGCGGTGTCGATGGCCTTCAACTACGTGGGCGTGCCGGTCGGTGCGGTCGTCGCCGGGCTGCTGGCGGACCGCTCGCTCGAGGCGGCGATCGTCGTCCTGGGCATCGGCGGCTCCATCCTCGCCGCGCTGGCGGCCGCGTTCCTCGTGCCGCGCACCGACCCCGCTGCCGGAGAGCGACCGCCGACGATGACCGAGGTGGCAGCCGAGGGCGGCTGAGCCCTCGACCGGGCCGAGCGGCGCATCGGCGTACGATGGTGGATATGCGCCCCTTAGCGCGCTCGTCGGACCACGAGCTCCTCGACGGCACGCGGCTCGATCCCGGCGAGATCGCACGCAACCTGCGCGAGATGGCGATGCTCAACCGCCTGCCCGGCGGTGTCGACGCCAGCGTCGCGGCCGTCCATCGGCTGGTCGAGCGAGACGGTGCCCTGCCGGTGCTGGACATCGGCACCGGAGCAGCCCACTTCGCCCGGCGCCTGCGGCGCAGCACGCCGGTCGCGATCGTCGCGGCAGACGTGAACCACGACGTCCTCGAGGTTGCCCGCCGCACCGTGGCGGGCATGGATCGGGTGACGGTCGTCCAGGCCGATGCGCGCGCCATGCCGCTGCCCGACGGCTCGGTGTCCGTGGCGCACGGCTCGCTGCTGCTCCATCACCTCGATCCGGATGACGCGGTCGCCGCGATGCGCGAGATGCACCGAGTCGCCGCATCCGGTGTCGTGGTGAACGACCTTCGGCGCTCCCGCCTGGCATGGGCGATGACCGCCGCGCCGATCCTCGCCTTCGCGCGCTCCCCCGTCACGCGGCACGACGGGATCCTCTCGGCGCGCCGCGCGTACACCCTGCACGAGCTGGACGACCTCGCCGCACAGGCCGGCCTGCGGCCGGTCGCCCGGACCTCGTCGTGGTGGCCGCGCGTGACGACGACGTACCGATGAGCACCTCGACCTCCGACGTCCTCGTGGTCGGTGCCGGGCCGGCCGGCTCGGCAGTGGCCGCCGCGCTGGCGTCGAGCGGGCGCTCGGTGGTGCTGCTCGACGCGGTCCACCACCCGCGTCCGAAGGCGTGCGCCGAGTACGCCAGCCCGCGGATCGCCGAGGAGCTGGCGCGGCTGGGCGTCCCCGGCGGCGCGTGGCGGGCGGACGCCCTGCCCATCGGGGGCATGCGCGTCATCCTCGGCGATGACTCGGTTGACATTCGGTACGCGGACGCGCGGGGCCGACGGCCCGCGTGGGGCCTCGATCGCACCCGATTCGACGCCACGCTGGCGGAGTTCGCCGTGTCGCGCGGCGCCGTGCTGCGCGAGCGCACGACGTTCGACGATGTCCGCCGCACGACTGGCGGCTGGGCCGTCACCGTCCGCGGCCGTGGTGGACGCGAGGAGCTGCGCGCGCGGTGGCTCATCGGGGCGGATGGCTCGCGCTCGCGAGTGGCCCACCGGCTCGGGGTCGAACGCACCGTTCGGATGCCACGACGCCTCGGCCTGGTGGCGCATTACGAGGCGGTCCCCGAGCTCGATGACCATGGCGAGATGCACGTCGGCGATCGCCACTGGTACGTCGGCCTCGCGCCGCTGGCCGGCGACCGGCTGAACGTGGGCATGGCGCTGCCCGCTCGACGGCGCGCGGCGACGGCCGAGGAGCCGATTCGAGGCAGCCATCGAAGGCATCCCGGCCGTCGCCGCGCGGCTGGCCGGGAGCCGCAGCGACTGACGCCGATCCGTGGCGCGTCGCCCGATCGGCCATCGCGTGGCAGCGTGCCGCCGGACCGAGGCTGGATGCTGGTCGGCGACGCGGCCGGCTTCATCGACCCGTTCACCGGCGAGGGGATCTTCAGGGCGCTGCGCTCGGCGCGCGCCGCCGCGAGGCACTGGCCGCCGGCGACGAGGGCGCCGCAGCCGACGCTACCTGCGCCGGCCGGCGCCGAGGCCTTCGCCGCCAAGGACGCGCTGACCTGGACCGTGCAGGGCATGCTGGCCGCCCAGCCAGTCATGCGCTACGCGCTCGCGCCGGCTGGCCCGACCGTCCGGCGCTCGCGGACCGGCTGGGGTCGGCGCTGGGCGACCTGCCGTCCAGCCACCGATGCGCTCTCCCCGGCCTTCCTGCGCAGGCCGTGCTGCGCGCCGATGAGGAGCGTGATGCGGGTGCACGTCCGGGCACCGTACGAGCGGATCTTCGGCCTGGCGGCCGAGATCGAGCGCTGGCCGCGATCCTGCCGCACTACCGCTACGTTCGCCGCGTGCCCGACGACCCGGGAGTCCGTCACTTCGCGATGGGCGCGCGCCGCGGCCCGATCCCGGTCCGCTGGGCCGCGATCCAGCGACCGCGCCCCGCCGATCGCCGGATCGAGTTCACCCACACCGGCGGCCTCACGCGCGGCATGCAGGTCGCCTGGCGCTTCGAGCCCGAAGGCGACGGCTGGGACGTCAGCATCGAGCACGACCTGGAGCTCGGCTGGCCGCTGATCGGTGGGTTCGCCGCGGACCGGGTGATCGGACCGCAGTTCATCGATGCCATCGCCGGACGGACCCTGCGCACCGTGAAGGCGCCTGGCGGAGGAGGCGACGTGACCGGCCGACCGGGTGGCGATCACCGGCATCGGCGCAGTCACGCCGATCGGCCACGGCGCGGACGGGCTGTGGGCTGGCGTCCTCGCGCAACGCAGTCGGCGGTGCGGGCCATCGACCGCTTCGACCCGTCGCCGTTCCCGTCGCGAGTGGCGGCCCAGATCGACGACTTCCGCGCGGCCGACCACCTCGATCGCGAAGCGGGCCCGACGCCTGGACCGGTTCAGCCAGCTGGCCGTGGTGGCCGCGCGGATGGCCGTCGACGACGCGTGCTGGACGCGGTCCCCGCGCGATCCGGCACGCACCGGGGTCTGGATCGGATCGGCGCTGGGCGGCGTCGCCTTCGGCGAGGAACAGCACGAGGCCTACGTTGCCCGCGGCGTGCGCGCGGTCGCGCCGACGCTGGCGACGGCGGTCTTCGGCGGAGCGGCGGCATCGAACGTGGCGATCGACCAGGGCATCCGCGGTCCGGCCGTCGGCAACGCGAACTCCTGCGCGTCGGGCGCGATGGCCATCGGCCAGGCGGCCCACGCGATCCGCGCCGGCATCGTCGATGTGGCCATCGCCGGTGGCGCCGAGGCTCCGCTGGCGCCGCTGACCTTCGGCGCCTTCGCCATGATCGGCGTCCTGTCCGGCCGCAACGACGATCCGGCCACCGCCAGCCGGCCCTTCGACGTCGACCGCGACGGATTCGTGATGGCCGAGGGCGCGGCCATGCTGACGCTCGAGCGGTGGGACGTGGCCGAGGCGCGCGGCGCGCGGATCCTGGGCGAGCTCGCCGGGTTCGGCGCCTCGACCGATGCGCATCACCTGACCGCCCCACTGCCTTCCGGCGAGGCGGCGGCGGCCGCGGTGAGCGCGGCACTCGCGGACGCCGAGCATCGGGCCCGGACGAGATCGGCTACGTCAACGCCCACGCGTCGTCCACGCAGCTCAACGAGCTCGCCGAGGCCCGCGCCATCCATCTCGCGCTGGGCGAGACGGCGCGGACTGTTCCCGTGTCGGGCACCAAGGGTCTTCACGGTCACGCCCTGGGCGCCACGGGGGCCATCGAGGCCGCGATCACGGTCACCGCCCTCGACCGCGGCACCCTGCCGGGGACCTGCAATCTGGAACACCTCGACGAGCGGCTGGAGCTCAACGTCCTCGCCTCGCCGATTCAGTCGTCCCCGCTGGCTGCCCTGTCGACGTCGTTCGGATTCGGCGGCCTGAACGCAGCGCTCGTCTTCCGCCGCCCCTGACCGGGCGGCGCTGACGCGCGAGTCAACCCTCCGGGTCGGGACGGGAGACGGATGACGAACGTGGAGCCCGAACCGACGACGCTCTCCACGGTGAGGTCGCCTCCCAGCTGCCTGACGACCGACCGCGACCCCGCGAGGCCGAGGCCGATCCCTGGCATCGTGCTGACGTTCGAGGCGCGGTGATAGGGCTCGAAGATCTTGTCGATCTCCCCGTGAGGAATGCCGACGCCCTGATCGCGCACTGCGATCGTCGTCCCGCCCTCGTCGGTTCCGAGCTCGATCACGATGTCGCCCCCATCGGGACTGTACTTCACGGCGTTCTCGACCAGGTTGTCCAGCACACGCTCGAGCCGATGCCGATCCGACGTGACCGGCGCCGCGGTCCCCTCCGCCCGGATCCGATGTTGATCCGTGCCGGCCTGGTGCTCGGCGACGACGCGCTCCGCGAGGTCGGTGATCTCGATCACCGACACTTCGAGGGGAAGCTCGTGCCCGCTTCGGAGCATCGCGACGTCCAGCAGGTCGCCGACGAGCCGGGTCAACCGTGCCGTCGTGCTCTCGGCCTGGGCGAGGTTCTCGGCCAGCTGCTCTCCCGCTTCCCCGGCTCCGGCCCCGCTCCGCCGGAGGCGGCGTCCCGCGAGCTGCAGGTTGGCGAGAATGGCCTGGAGCGGCGTTCGCATGTCGTGGGATGCCATCGCGAGGAACTCGTTGCGGAGGCGAACCGCCTCTGTCGCCTCGTGCAGGAGCCGGGCGTTGTCCACGCCGAGCGCGGCGCGCCGTGCAAGGTCGTGCAGGAACGGAAGGTCCTGCTCGCTGTAGCGGTGGCCGCTTTCAGCCCCGGCCAGCGTCATCGTGCCGAGGACCTGACCGCGGGCAACCAGCGGGACGATTGCCGCCGACCGCAGTCCGATGCTTCGAATCAGCTCTAGGTGATCGGCGTCGCGAGCGGCGGCGGCCAGCATCTCGTCGGTGATCTCCGGCGTGACCTGCGCCCGGCCGGTGCGGATCACGTCCCCCATCCCGCCGGGACGGTCGAGATCCGGGGGATACCGTCGCTGGACCTCTTCGGCGAGAGCGCGGGTCGCGGGGTCGGGATGCGCGACGGCGACCCTTCGGATCCCTCCGGCCTCCACGATGTCGACCACGCACCAGTCGGCCAGCCGCGGGACGAGGAGCTCCGCCAGGGCCTGGAGCGTGTCCTGGTAATTGTCCGAGTCCGCGAGCACGGCTCCGGCATCCGCGAGGACGCGAAGGCGATCCTCGATCTCCTTCAGCGGCGTGACGTCCTGGAACGCGTTGATGACATACCGGACGCGCCCGTCACGCAGCGCCGCCGTCGCCTGCACGTTCGACCAGCGGGTGTGCTGCTCGCCCTTCACCCGGAAGCCGACCAGTGCCTCGGGCTCGCTCTCCCCTCGCAGGGCCCGTCGGCCGGGCAGTTCGTCGCGGGCCAGCGGCGCCCCCGACTCGCCGATCAGCGTGTAACGGGCGACGACCTGTTCGATGGGCGCTGCCAGGAAGTCCTCGGCCGACGCGAAGCCGTTCATCCGGGCCGCCGCCTCGTTGGCGTACACCAGGCGCCCGTCGGCATCCTGGACGGTGATCGGGTCGGCAGCGAGGCGCAGCACTTCCTGGAGGTCGGCGGCATCACCGACCCACCCGGACACGCCCTCCGTCCTCGGCTTCCCTGTCATCCGGTAGGCGGCTCCGAGGTGCACGCCTCATCAATGACGTCGAGCAGCCGCTCGATGCCCACCGGCTTCTGCAGCCACCAGCGCGCCCCGATCCGTCGAGCCTCCTCCTGGACCTGGTAGTGCGCCGCAAGGACGACGAACGGCATCTCGTGCCACGGGCCCTTGCGAAGCTCGTCGATGAAGGTCCAGCCATCCATTCGCGGCATGCGCAGGTCCACGACCGCCACGCAGGGGCGGACGCCGTCACGCAGGATGCCGAGTGCCTCCACGCCATCCCCGGCGGCATGCACCTTCCACCCATCGTCACGTTGAGG
>CAWDYT010000012.1:0-25313 GCA_963806695.1 uncultured Chloroflexia bacterium
CACCATCGCCTTTCTCGAGAAGTACGAGATCCCGTTCGTCATGGTCGACGCCCCGCCAGGCACGAAGTCCTCGGTGCCACCGATGACGGTCGTCACCTCGCCGAAGCTCGCGGTCGTTCGCTTCCACGGTCGGCGGACGGAGACGTGGGAGGCCTCGGGCATCCCGGTCGTGGAGCGCTTCCGCTATCTCTACGACGAGGCCGAGCTCGGGGAATGGGTCCCGCGGATTCACGAGACGGCGCGGCAGGTGCCGGAGATCCACGTGCTCATGAACAACTGCTACGCGAACTACGGCACGACGAACGCCCGCGAGATCGCCGACCTGCTGGCTTCCAGCATCCCCCGCCTGGACCGCTGAGCCGGGGCGTCGCCGAGGCGCTACCCTCAGGCGCGATGACCGCGCGCGGGGGACCGATGACGACGAGGCTGGCAGCCGTCCTGGCGGTCGCGCTGGTCGCGGCCGGCTGCACCTTCCCCGAGCTGACCAGTCCGACACCCCGGCCCTCGCCCACGCCCTCCCCCACCCCGAGGCCGACGCCCACGCCCCAGCCACCGACGCCGACGCCGGAACCCACCCCGGATCGGGCGGCGATCCCGGACTTCGCTGCCGGGGAGATCGTCGCCTCGCTCATCGACGGCCTGCGGGTGCGCGTCCGACCGGGACTCGACGCCGGGATCGCCACCGGCCTCCTGCCGCTCGACGCCGAGCTCGAGGTCGTCATGGGACCGTTCCCGCTCGGCGACTTCGGCTGGTACCTCGTGGCCGATGCCGACCCAGCCGATCCCGACTTCGAGGAGGGCTGGGTCGCGGCCGGCTACGAGCCGGATCCCTTCCTGCGCCCCACCGGACGGACGACCGAGGACAGCCCATTCGTCGCGTCGATGGCGGGGACGGGCGACGCGGAGGAGGGACCGCTGGAGATCGGCGAGGGAGATCACGCCATTCGTTGGATCGCCGCCGATCCGCAGCGTCAGGGCTGCGCCTTCGCGGTGTCGCTGACGGCCGGCAGCGACGACCCCGTGCCGGTCATCCGCGCGACGGTCGGCGCCGGGGTGGATCGGGGCACGCTTCAACCGCAGACGTTCGACGCGCTCGGGGTCCGTGGAGCCGTCTTCGCCACCGTGACCTCCGACTGCGACTGGGCGCTCGTCATCACGCGCGTACCCGCCGCCGAGGCCAGCCCATCGGCCAGCGACTAGCCGTCGGCTTGCGACCGCCAAGCTGTCACGAAGACCGCTAGGCTGGAGGCCATGCGGGGGTCCTCCGGTATCCGATGCAGCTGATCGAGGGTGCGCCGGTCTTCTCGGCCACCGACCTCGTCGGCTACCTGGCGTGCGAGCACCTGACCGCCATGGAGGCGGCGGTCTTGCACGGCGACCTGCCGCGGCCGCATCGCAACGACCGCGAGCTCGAGATCATCCGCAAGCGTGGCTTCGCGCACGAAGCTAGATACCTCGCCGAGCTGGCCGCGGGGGATGCGACGATCGTCACGATCGAGCGGGACGATGACGAGGAGCGTGCCGCCCGCATCCGGCGGCAGGCGGACGAGACGATCGCCGCGATGGCGGCCGGCGCCGACGTGATCTTCCAGGCCACGTTCTTCGACGGCCGCTGGCTGGGCTACGCCGACTTCCTCCTCCGCGTGAACGATGCCGAGCGGCCTTCGCGATGGGGTCCGTACCACTACGAGGTGGCCGACACGAAGCTCGCCCGCCACGTGAAGGCCGGTGCGGTTCTCCAGATCTGCTCGTATGTCGACCAGCTGGAGAGAATCCAGGGCGTGCGGCCTCGGGAGATGAAGGTGGTGCTCGGCGGCAGCGCCCGCGAGACCGCGGTGCTCCGCACGGACGACTACATGGCCTACTACCGGGCGGCCAAGGAGCGCTTCGAGGCCGCCGTGATCGCCCCCCAGGGCGGCCTGCTGCCCACGTCGCCGTCGACCACGTACCCGGAGCCGGTCGAGCACTGCGACGTGTGCCGCTGGGCGGCCGTGTGCGCGCAGCGACGTCGCGACGACGATCACCTCTCGCTCGTGGCCGGGATCACCGGCCGGCAGCGAACGGCGCTCGCGACGCGCGAGATCGACACGGTCGTTCGGCTCGCCAACGCCCCGCTCCCCTTCCAGCCGCCACTCGACGGCACCAGCGCGGCGAGCATCGAGCGCGTCCGGGAGCAGGCCCGGGTCCAGGTCGCCGGGCGCGGCCTGCCCAGGCCGATCCATGAGCTCATCCTGCCCGCCCCGGGGGAGCCGATCGAGCCGGAACGGGGTCTGGCCATGCTCCCGCCGCCGGACGATGGCGACCTTTTCCTGGACCTCGAGGGCGACCCCTACGCCTTCGACGATGGCGTGGACTACCTCTTCGGACTCCTCGACACGGCCGGTGCGTTCACGCCGATCTGGTCCTTCGATCCCGATCACCCGGGCGAGGTCAGCCTGGCGGGCGAGAAGGCGGCCTTCGAGGCCCTCGTCGATCTCCTCATCGCCCAGCTCGATCGCCATCCGGGGATGCACGTCTACCACTACGCCAGCTACGAGCCCACGGCACTGAAGCGGCTGATGGGCCGGCACGCCACCCGTGAGGACGAGGTGGACCGGCTTCTGCGAGGTGGCGTCCTGGTCGACCTCTTCCGCGCCGTGCGGCAGAGCCTCCGCGCGTCGGTGGAGAGCTACAGCATCAAGCGCATCGAGCCGCTGTACGGTTTCGAGCGCGCGATCGAGCTCCGCGACGCCGGCTCCAGCATCGTGGCCTTCGAGGAGTGGCTCGAGCTCGGCGAGGGCGATCGACCCGCTTCCGCCATCCTCGACGAGATCGCGGCGTACAACCGCGACGACGTCGTCTCCACCCTCCGCCTTCGGGACTGGCTCGAGTCACTGCGTGCCGAGCTGGCGACGGCAACCGGGCAGGAGGTCCCCCGGCCGACTCCGGTGACCGGCGACGCGCCAGTCGAGCTCGCGGCGGCGGATGCGCGGGTGGAGGAGGTCGCATCGGCGCTGACGGACGGCGTCCCGGCGAGCCCCCTCGAGCGATCGGCCGAGGAGCATGGTCGGTGGCTCCTGGCGCAGCTGCTGTCGTGGCATCGGCGCGAGAACAAGGCGACCTACTGGGAGTTCTTCCACCGCATGGAGCTGGACGCCACCGAGCTGACGATCGACAAGGGTGCGCTCGGACCGCTCGAGGTCGTCGGCTGCGTCACCGAGCCCCATCTGCCGCCGCGGGCGAGGCTCGTGCGCCAGGTTTGGCGGTACCGGTTCCCGCCGCAGGATTACGACCTCGGATCGAGGAAGGAGCTCTACGACCCGGCACGCCGCCAGGCCGAGCCCGACGGCGGGATGAAAGCCTGGAAGCTGAACGCCGAGATCGTCGATGTCGACGCCGGCGACAGCACCATCGACGTCGAGTGGAAGGGCGCGGACCACGCGGAACCCCGCCACCCGAGCGGCATCGTGCCGCTCGACGTATTCCAGGACGGCGCCCACCGGGCCGCGCTCCTCCGCCTCGGGGAGTGGGTGGTCGCGCACGGCATCGACGCCGATGGTCCGTGGAGGGCGGCGCGCGACCTGTTGCTCAGCGCGTCCACCGCGGGTGGGCCAGGCGGAGGGCGCCACCCTCGTGACGACCGGCGAGACGGAGCTCGACGCGGCTCGCCGGCTGGCAGGTGCCCTCGATCACACCACGTTCGCCATCCAGGGGCCACCGGGCTCCGGGAAGACCTATACCGGAGCCCGCATGATCGTCGCGCTCGTGGCGGCCGGAAAGCGGATCGGGATCAACGCCAACAGCCACAAGGTCATCGGGAACTTCGTCCGGCGCCGTGCACGACGCCGCGCGCGAGGCGGGCGTCGAGGTCCGGATCGCGCAGAAGGTCACCGAGGACGGCCAGGGCGTCGACCTCGATGACGTGGTGGTCACGAAGAGCAACGACGTCGTCCGCGACGGCCTGCTGAGTGGAACCTTCGACGTCGTCGGCGGAACGTCGTGGCTGTGGGCGTCGAGCCACAGCGACGACCTGGTCGACGTGCTGTTCGTCGACGAGGCGGGCCAGGTGGCGCTGGCGAATGTCCTGGCCATCGCCGGCGCGGCGAGCTCCATCGTGCTGCTCGGCGACCCGCAGCAGCTCGATCAGCCGCTCCAGGGCTCGCACCCGCCCGGAGCCGAGCGTTCGGCGCTCGCCCATCTGCTCGACGGCCGCCAGACGATCCCGGACGCCCTGGGCCTGTTCCTCGAGCACACGTACCGGCTCCATCCGGACGTCGGCCGATTCACCTCCGAAGCGTTCTACGAGGGGCGCCTCGAGTCGCGGCCGGATCTCGAGCGGCAGCGCGTCCTCGGCCCGGCCCCGCTCGGCGGCAGCGGCCTGCGATACCTCGAGACGTTCCATGTCGGGGCCGACAGCGTGTCACGGACGGAGGCGCTGCAGGTCGCGGGGGTGGTGAGGGCCCTGGTCGAGAGCGGGTCGTCGTGGGTCGACCGGCACGGAGAAGAGCAGCCGCATCGGCTACGGCGACGTCCTCGTCGTGGCGCCCTACAACGCCCAGGTGGGGCAGATCGCGAGCCTGCTGCCGGCGGGTGCGCGCGTGGGCACGGTCGACAAGTTCCAGGGCCAGGAGGCGCCGATCAGCATCTACTCGATGACCAGCAGCTCACCCGAGGACGCGCCCCGCGGCATGTCGTTCCTGTACTCGCGGCATCGGCTCAACGTCGCGACGTCGCGGGCGAGATGCGTCGCCATCGTCGTCGCCGAGCCGTCGCTCCTGCGCGTCCGGGCGCGAACGCCGGGCCAGATGCGGCTCGCCAACGCGCTCTGCCAGTTCGTCGAGCACGCCCGAGGCAGTGCTCAGCGAGCCGCACCCTCCATCGACGCGGTGAGGTCGACGATCGCGGAGTCTGGGTCCTCGGGATCCTCGGGCTCGTAGAGGGCGCACACGTACTCGCGATCGCCGTCGTCCCATGAGAACTCGGACGGGCGTGATCATCGTGGCCCACAGCACCGAGTCGGCATACGGGATGCCGACGTAGGTCCCGAACGCGGACACGCAGATCGACTCGAAGATCGCGTCGAACTCGGCTTCGGTCGGGTAGGTCTCGCCCTCACGATCCTGGACCGCGAACACCTCGTATTCGTGCGACTCGTCGCACGGCACGCCGTCGACGTCGCTGATCTCCTCCTCGTCCGAGCCGATGAAGCAGTCGCCGGCACGCAGGTCGGTCACCGACACGTTTCCTGCCGACGTCAGCGACCCATCGTCGCCTCGTTGCGCCGTCGTGAACCAACCGATGAGCAACGCGATGGCGAGGGCAGGGATCCACCAGAACCGCAGCCAACGCTGCCATCCGGGCCGCTCGGCCGCCGTCGCCGGCGCCGGGACGCCCGCGGCATTGGCCCACGACTGCTGGTCGGAGTCCGTTACCTCGCTGCCGCGCGTCAGTCCGCAGCGCGCGCACGTCATGGCGGTCCCGTCGTTGTCGGCGAAGCACCGCTTGCAGACCCACCGATCCGTCACGGCGGGCACGGTAGCCGATTCACGTGCCGCGCGGGGCGGACTCCCGCGCAAATTCCGCGACGAAGGCCTCCTGTGCCGGCGTCTCGACCGCCGTCGGATGCCGCACGCGTCTCACCTCGCCGATCGCATCGACCGGTTCCCAGCCGGCTGCCACGAGGGCGCAGGCCACGACCGTGCCGGTCCGACCCACGCCGCCCATGCAGGCGACGGCCACGTCGCCGCGTTCTCGTCCGGCGGCAACCGCCGCCAGGATCGCGTTGGCCTCCGCGAAGGAGGCGGGCGGGTTGCCGTCGGGCATCGGCCGGCGCTCGATGGTGATGCCGTGCTCCGCGCCCCGATCAACGATGCGGGGGTCGCCCCACCGCGTCAGCTCACCATCCTCCACGAGCAGCACCAGGCGTCGCACCCCCAGGGCGACGAGGCCGGCCAGGTCGCGCTCGAGGTCGCGGCGGTGGACCCGGCCCGGGTAGCGCACCGATGCGCCGTGCTTGCCGGGCAGGATCGTCATGCCCAGCCGTCCGGCCAGGCCGTCACGAAGGCTGCCGGGATCGAGCCAGTCGACCCGGATGGGCGCCGCCCCGTCGTCGCCCGGGAGACGCACCTAGTTGAGCTGTCCGTTGTCGCGCGGGCAGAAGTGCCCCATGGGATCCAGCGGCTGGCCGCAGAACGGGCACGCGGGTCGACCGGCGGACACGAGCGCCTCGGCGCGTCTGACGAAGCCACGCGCGTCATCCGGACCGATCCGGACGCGAAGGAGATCAGGGCCGTCGTCGGCATCGTCAGGCAGCTCGATGTAGTCGCCCGTCTCGCTCGGGGTCTGCGCCTCGATCACGACCTCCTCGCCATCGGGATCCCAGGCAAGGGCCATGGCGCCCACCCGGAACAGCTCCACCACCGGCTCATCGAGCGGATGGTCGTCGGCCTCTGCCGGAGGCGACGGCGCCTCGACGGCGTCGAGGAGGTCCTCCATGCGAGCCGCCAGCGCCACTACCTGGGCCTTCTCGAGGCCAACGCTGACCAGCGCGCTCCCCTTGCGCGCCTGGAGGAAGAACGCCCGGTCGCCCGGCTCGCCAACGGTGCCGGCCACGAAGCGGTCGGGGTCGTCGAAGATGAAGAGTCGTCGCGTCATCGAGGCCATCCTAGCCGCTGTCGGGCCGACTAGAGTTGTGGTGCGAATGGGCACCAGGGCGAACCGGAACCAGGCGCACGGGGTGCGACAGCGGCTCCGACCGCTGCGCGACCGCGCCATGGCCCGCCGTCCGGGCCTGGACGGCAGAGTCAGCCTGTCCCCTCGGGAACGGAGGATCCTGGGCTGGGTGGTCGCCCTCGTGCTCGTCATCGGCATCGCCATCGTGGTCGGCCTGCTGGGCGGCGACTCCGACGGTGCACCTGTCGTGGGCGCAGGCAGCCCGTCGGCCAGCGCGCGCAGGGGCGCAGCGGATCGCCTTCGGAACCGGCCATCGACCCGGGCAGTGGCGAGGTTGCCGTCGGATGCCCGCACGGACCGGTTCGCATCGCCGGACGCGTTCGCGTACTCCGCCCGGCCGAGCGGACCGATCCCGGCGACGATCTACGTCGAGGTCGAACGCACCGGCGGCGGCCCGATCGAGGTGGTCCAGGGACCGGCCACCGACTGGCGATCAGGCGGTGGCGGAAGGATCGGTCACGATCGCCTTCACGGTCCCGGCCGCGTCCCTGCTCGAGGTCTTCGGACCGGGCGAGTACCGGATGCGGATCTTCGACGACCCTGCGGCGACGGCGCCCATCGCGGAGGGCGCATTCATCCTCGTTGCCGACCCGGTCCCTGCATCGGCCCCGAGCGGCTCACCCTAGCGAGGCCACGAAGGCTGCGCGCCCCCGGACACGGAGAGGGATCGGAGACGTGCCCCATCTCCGATCCCTGAAGGCAAGCCGGCGTGCCCATCCGACTCGTCAGGCGCAGGGTACGGTCCGCGCACCGTACCTGTCAACACTTAATTGACCGCCAGCGCCTCGCTGGTGCAGCTCGTAGGCACCGCGGTGGTCACCTCGCTCCGCGCGAAGGTCGGCCCACTCGCGCAGCACCTCGCGAAGGCGGTTCGGCACACGGCTCTCGCGTGCAGTCCGTGCAGCCTCTCCGAAGCGCTCCTCGGCCTCGCTGATCCGACCGGCCTGCCGCAGCGCTCGCGCCTCGGTGATCATCGACACGAGCTCGACGTACGAGTTGCCGCCGCGGGCCGCCGAGGCGCGCGCGGCGCCGGTGAGGCGCAGCGCCTCGTCGACGTCACCGCCGGCCAGCGCGACCTGCGCCTCGGTGTCGAGCACCGCGGCCAGCCAGCGCTCGTCGCCCGCCTCCTCGATCTGGCGACGCGCGTCGGCGGCCAGATCGCGGGCGCGCTCCACCTGGCCGGTGGCCAGGTAGGCGAGGGCGAGGTCGTTCTCGATGCGAGCCGACTCGAAGATCGCGCCCGGCGGCGCGGTACAGGGCCATGCCCTGCGTGCCGGCACGAATGGCGGCCTCGAAGTCCCCCACCTCGCGGTAGCCGATGGCCAGGTTGAACAGGAACGCGGCGCGCCGCCGATCGTCGAGGTCGGCGGCGAGGCCGCGTGCCTCCTCGAGGTACGTGAGCGCGCGTGCCGCCTGGCCGGTGTGCGACTCGACCGCGGCCAGCGAGGTCAGCAGCCGCATCTCGAAGTCCGGCTCCACCTGCGAGTCCGCCACGGACCTGCTCCAGCAGCGCGGTGAGCACGCTGCGCGCATCCGGCTCGTTGTCCGACTGGTACAGGCCGTAGGCCAGCCAGTAGCGGGCGAGCGCCGCATCGGCCTCGCGGCCGGCCTCGGCGTACAGCCGCGCCGCCTTCGGCGGCGGCGGCGATCGTCTCCTTGCCGCGGTCCAGCCGTGCGCTGGCCTCTGCCAGCCCGCGAAGCAGGTCGGCTCGCATCGCGTCGTCTGGAGAATCGTCGAGCAGTGCCTCGTAGCCGTCCGCGGCGGCCTGCCACTCGCCGGCGGCGAGCCGCATGTCCACCTCGAGGCGGGTCCATGCCGGGTTCGCCTCGTCGATGAAGTGGCTGGCCGGCAGGTTCAGACGTTCGGACAGGTAGCTGAGGGCCACCATCGACGGCCGCGCGATCCCGGTCTCGAGGGCGCTGACATATGCCTTGGTGTAGCGCTCCCCGGCGAGCTGCTGCTGCGTGAGCCCTGCGCGATGTCGAGCCTCGCGGATGCGCTGCCCGATGCGATGCGCCAGCTCACGGTCCTTTTCGGTGGCTCGGGCGCCCGTTCTGGTCCGTGGCATGACGGCAGTCTACACGGGCTGGCAAGCATCACTTGACTTGGCGGACGCCGAAGGTACCCCCCCGCTGCGAGCGCGGCAGGACCGATGGGTCATTGTCTGGTGGTCCCATCGGCGCGACGGTGCTGCTCGCGGCCGTGCAACGGACAACCGGGCCGCCCCACAAGGAGCAGGACCGATGCGTATCCAGCGAATCGTCCGCACCCTGATGATCGCCGGTACCGCGGCGGCGCTGAGCATCCTCAGCATCGTCTCGACCGTGATGGCGGCGTCGGGCGGCGGCGACTTTCCCCGACTTCGCTAGTCGGCGGATCTGATCCGGGCCCACCGAGCCGGGCCCACCTCGGCGTGCTGCCCCTAGTGCCCGTGCTGGTAGTAGGGGTTGACTCCTGCGTCGTGGTCGGTCACGTCCACGATCGCCTGGATCGACGGCACCGCGGCGCGGATCGCCGTCTCCACGCCCTGCTTCAGCGTCACGTCCACCGCCGCGCAGCCCTGGCAGCCGCCTCCGAACCGCATGTAGGCGGTCCCGTCGCGCACATCGACGAGCGTCACCACTCCGCCGTGGCTTCCGACGCCTGGATTGATCTGCCGGTCGAGGACGTCCTGGACGGCGCGAGCCAGCGGGTCCTGCCAGCCCTCGTTCGGGTTGTCGATCCGAAGGCCGCCGCCGGTCACGCCCGGATCTAGGTCGACCGTCGCGCCGGTCAGGTCGGCGGCGCTCTGCGGGTCGAGGACGACCGTCAGGCCGTCGGCGTCGATGGCGAGGTCATCGGCGCCGCGGTCCCGAGGATCCTCGAGGGCGATCTCGTACCGGAAGCGTGGCCCCTCCTTGGCGACCACGCGCACGCGCAGGACGGCATCGGGGAAGTCGTTGAAGGTGCGGACGCCCTCGATCTTGGTGCGAGCGTCCGGGGAGACGGTGAGCAGCGAATCGATCATCGCCATCATGGTAGTCCAACCGCCCCGATGGCCCAAACGGTCAGTCGATGGACGGCAGCACCTGGTCGTCGGTGAGCGCGGCCGCGAAGTCCTCGGCCGCGACCCCGACGCGGTCGAGGGCGTTCCGTATCGTCCACCGGTCAGGCCGCAGGTCGGGATCGTCGAGCTCCTCCCAGCGGATCGGCATGCTGACCGGCGCGCCCGGCGCGGGTCGCGGGCTGTAGGGTGCGACGAGGGTCTTGTTGATCGCGTTCTGGGTGAAGTCCAGGCGCGCCTTGCCGCGGCGCGCGCGCTTGGCCCACTCCCAGCTGACGAGGTCCGGCACGGTCGAGCCCACCGCCCGCGACAGGGCCTCGACCCAGTCGCGCGTCTCGTCGAAGGTCGGCCCGCGCCGGATGCCGATCCAGACCTGGATGCCTCGCTTCCCGGTCACTTTCGGGTGGCCGCGGACTCCGAGGTGCTGCAGCGCGGCGCGATAGAGCCGCGCGAGCGTCAGCAGCTCCTCCCAGGTCGTGTCCGGACCCGGGTCGATGTCGATCAGGGCGTATGTGGGTCGGTCGGGCGCATCGGTCTGGCTGGTCCAGGGGTGCAGCTCGACGGCGGCTTCCTGGGCAAGCCACGCCAGGGTCGCCGCGCTATCCACGACCGGGTACTCCTTCGGACCCTCCTCGCGGTGGTGGTACGTCCAGCGCTTCACCCACTCGGGCGCGTGCTTGGGCAGGTCCTTCTGCCAGAAGCCCTTCTGCTCGATCCCATTCGGATAGCGCTGAACGGTCAGCCCTCGCCCGTCCAGGAACGGCACCAGGGCCGGCGCGACGGACACCACGTAGCGGAACAGGTCGCGCTTCGTGACCGGATCGTCGCCGTCCCGGCCGGGAAAGAGCACCTTGTCGAGATTGGTGACCCGGATATCCCGTCCGCCGACGGTCCAGGTGCCCTCCTTCTCGAGCGCATCGAGTGCGGCGAGCTCATCCTCCTCCTTCGCCATGGCTCGCGAGGTCTGGGCGCGCTCGGCCTGCTTGGTGGCCTTCGCCGTCGACACCGCGCGCTCGCGACGGACGTCATGCGCGTCTTTGCCCGGCTCGATGCCCTTGTACGCCGCCTGGCGCAGCAGCCCGTCCGCGGTCCACTCGGCGAACTCGACCCGGATCACCAGGCGCGGCTCGACCCATCGCGCACCGCGAATCCTGGGCGCCGGGTCCAGCGGCGACTCAGGCCGCTCGAGCTCTTCGAGCTGCATGCGGAGCGTTTGACGGGTCCGAGCGTTGAACCCGCTGCCGACCTGGCCGGCGTGGACCCAGCGATCGCCGCTGCGCACCGCCAGGATCAATGAGCCGAGGTCGACGGCACTCCCCTGCCCCGGCAGCCACCCGACGACGACGACCTCCTGCTCGAGGCGCACTTTCAGCTTCAGCCAGGCCTTGCTGCGGCGGTCGGGCTCGTAGGGCGAGCGACGTAGCTTGGCGACGATGCCCTCCACCTCCTGCCGTCGCGCTGCGTCGAAGAAGGCGATGCCATCGGTCTCGACATGCCCCGCGTATCGGACCATCGGGTGCGGGCGCAGGCGGTCGTGGAGGAGGCGCTTCCGCTCCTCGAGCGGCACGTCGAGCAATGAGCGACCGTCCAGGTGGAGGAGATCGAAGGCCTCGTACACGATCTGGGCCGGCGTCCCGCGGCGCTTGCCGCCCGGGCTGCGCCCGGTACGGATCCCGGTATGGTCCTGGAGGAGGCTGAATCGGGGTCGGCCGTGCTCGTCGAGCGCCACGACCTCGCCGTCGACGATCGCCTCCCGCGCCTCGATCCAGCCACTGGCAGCGGCGAGATCGGGGAAGTACTGAGCGGCATCCTGACGTCGCCGCGTCCAGATCCGCACCCCGCCATCGCGAACGACCGCCTCCACCCGGTAGCCGTCCCACTTGACCTCGAACAGCCAATCGGGGTCCGTGAACGGCTCCGTGGCCAGGGTCGCCTTCATGGGTGGGATGAAGTCGGGCATTGGCGCTTCGGTGGCTGCAGACAGGTCGATCTCGCCCGTCGGCTTCGGCGGCGCCTCATCGAACGCCGGCGCCACGCCATGGAGCACGTCGTCGTTCGTGCGGCCCGTCTTCACGCTCGCCGGGTGGTCCTCCGCGTCCCAGCCGTCGACCGCGAACTCGTCCCGCTTCTTGAGCAGGAGCCAGCGCTCGCGGCCGTCGTCGGAGTCGGTGCGCACGATGGTGTAGCGACCGCCCAGCCGCTTGCCGTGCAGGATGAACTTCACCTCGCCCTTGCGCACGGCCTTCCCAGGATCCGGCGTCTCGGCCTCCGGCTCCCATGTGCCCCAGTCCCAGACGATGACGTCGCCCGCGCCGTACTGCTTGTCGGGGATGACGCCCTCGAAGGGCAGGTACTCGATCGGGTGGTCCTCTGTGCGCATGGCCAGACGGCGCTCGGATGGGTCGAGGGTCGGGCCCTTCGGCACCGCCCAGCTCACGAGCACCCCGCCGATCTCGAGCCGGAAGTCGTAGTGGAGCGCGGTGGCCCGATGCCGCTGGATCGTGAAGCGGCCGCTTCGCTCGTGCGAGGTCGCCCGGAGCCGGCTCCGGCGTCGCGCCGAAGTCGCGCTTGCGGCGGTACTCCTCGAGCGGCATCGATCAGTCGGGCAGCTGCAGCTCGTCAAGCGTCCGCAGCACGGTCTCGGCGCCCGAGGACCGCAGCGTGTCCTCGTCGACGGCGGCACCGGCGAGGACGCCGATGGGCAGCATCCCCGCCGCGACCGCGGCGCGCATGTCCCAGGTGGAGTCGCCGACGTACCACGTCTCGGCCGGATCCACCGCCAGCTCGTCGGCGGCCAGGAGCAGGAGGTCCGGCGCCGGCTTCGCGTGCGCCACGCGGCTCCCGTCCACGATGCGCGGGCCCTGCTCCAGGTCGAGCGCCGCGACCGAGGCGGCCACCTGCTCGGCGCGCGAGGACGTGGCGATCGCCCACGGGACGCCGGCGCGCTCGATCCGCTCCAGCGCCCGGCGCGCGCCGGGAAGCGCTCGAGGTGCCCGGTTGTGCTCGTCGAAGCGCTCCCCCGCCATCCGATCCAGGCGTTCGGCCTCCTCGTTCTCCAGGCGTCGACCGGCGCCGCGGGCGACCTCGCGCGCCAGCGCGCGGCCGTCCATACCGATCATCGGCTCGAGCTGCAAGTCCTCGACCGCGATGCCGGCGTCGGCGAATGTCTCGCGCCAGGCCGAGATCCGCGCGGGCACGGTGTCGACGAGCGTCCCGTCCAGGTCGAAGATCACGGCGGCGGGCCGGGTGGCGTTCACCGCGCCATGCTAGTGGCCACCCCGTGGTCGCGTCGGCGATACTCCCAGCCATCGTGCCGATCGACCCGACCACGCTCGACCCGGATCCCCTCCGCCAGCTCGGCGCGTGGATCGCCGATGCCGAGGCGGCGGGCGTGCCGCTGCCGACCGCCTTCGCCCTGGCCACCGCCGATGGCGACGGGATTCCGTCCGTCCGGTTCGTTCTGCTCCACGGCCTCGGCGACGAGGGCCTGCGTTACTACACCAACCGCGGCAGCCGCAAGGGCCGCGATGTGGCGGCCAACCCATGGGGTGCGGCGGCGTTCTGGTGGGCGGCGCTCGACCGACAGGCTCGGGTCTCGGGACCCGTCCGGCAGCTGCCGGATGACGCGTCCCTGTCGTATTGGCGCACCCGGCCGCGCGGCAGCCAGCTGTCGGCCGCCGCGTCGAACCAGACGCGCGAGATCGGGTCGCGTGCCGAGCTCGAGGCGGCGGTCGCGGAGCTGTCGTTGCGCCATCAGGACGAGGTGCCGCTGCCTCCATTCTGGGGCGGCTACGTGCTGATCCCGCTGGTCGTCGAGTTCTGGGAGAGTCGGAGCGACCGCCTCCACGACCGCGTCGAATACCGCCGCGGAGCGGATGGCTCCTGGCACGCTCGGCGCCTCCAGCCCTAAAGGGGCTCATCGGTCGCCGCAGTCCGGCATACTCGCGGCATGCCCGCGGGCGTCTGCATCATCGGTTCCATCAACGTCGACCTGGTCGTGGCCGTCCGATCGGCTTCCGATGCCGGGCGAGACCGTCCTCGGCGGACGGTTCGCGACCCACGACGGCGGCAAGGGCGCCAACCAGGCGGTGGCTGCCGCCCGCGCGGGCGCGAGGGTGTCGATGATCGGCGCCGTCGGCCGCGATGCTCACGGCACGCGAGCACGGGCAGCGCTGGCCGCCGAGGGCGTCGATGTCTCCCGCGTGCGGGACGTGGACGGCCGAATCGACCGGGATCGCGCTCATCGTCGTCGGCCCGCGCGGTGAGAACCAGATCGTCGTCGCCCCCGGAGCGAACGGGACGCTGGTGCTGGACGACGAGGATCGGGCCATGATCGCCGAGGCATCCGTCGTCCTCGCCAATCACGAGGTGCCGAATGAGGTGGTGGTCGACGCCTTGAGTGTCGCCAGTCGGGCGGGCGCGACCACGATCCTCAACCCCGCCCCGGCTCGCGCCCTCCCCGCGGACGTCCTCCGGCTCGGGCCGATCCTGACTCCCAACGAGCACGAGTTGGTGGTCGCCATCGGCAACGACGCAACCGACGCCGCACTCGACGAGCTGGTCGCGCGCCATGCGGGACCGATTGTCGTGACGCAGGGGCCAGCCGGCGTCCTCCTGGCGATCGATGACCGACGCGAGCGGTTCCCCGGACGCCAGGCGCCTGAGGTGGTGGACACCACCGGCGCGGGTGACACCTTCAACGGTGTTCTCGCCGCATGGCTGGCCGAGGGCGCGACGCTGGACGATGCGATCGGCGCGGCGATTGCGGCCGCGGCCCTCTCCGTGGCCGCCGCCGGTGCGCGAGGCGGCATGCCGACGCGCGATGCGATCGCGTCCTACCTGTCAGAGGCCTGACCCCGGCACGCCGCGTGCGAAAGGGTCTGGTGCCGCATCAGGCACCGCAACCCAGGGAGGACCGATGAACGCAATTACGCTGCTCATGGACGACCACAAGCGCGTGAAGAAGATGCTCGCCGATGGCGAGGAGACGACCGAGCGCGCCGAGAAGACGCGCACGGAGATCTTCGCCCGTCTGAAGGAGGAGATGCTGATCCACGAGCGAATCGAGGAGGAGATCTTCTACCCGGCGCTCAAGCAGCACCCGAAGGCGAAGGACATCGTGCTCGAGGGCTTTGAGGAGCACCACGTCGTGGACGAGATCATGGGCGAGCTCGAGACGACTGACGTGACCGATGAGCAATGGGGCGCGAAGTTCAAGGTCATGAAGGAGAACATCGAGCACCACATCGAGGAAGAGGAGGGCGAGATGTTCAAGAAGGCTCGCGCGGCCTTCACCGATGACGAGCTCGAAGTGCTCGGCGCGCGCATGCTCGAGCTCAAGAAGCTCGGCCAGCAGGTCGGCGCCGCCAGCTGACCATCCACCGCTCCCCCGCCGGCGCCGGTGGCGCTCGTCAGCCGGGGCGGGAGCTCAAGGGCCGGCAGGGAACGTACAACGTCGTCCTTGCCGGCCCCGATGGCTGAACGTCAGGCTCCGATCGCCTTCTGCTTCAGTGCCTGGAACTCTTCCTCTGTGATCGCACCGGCGGCGCGGAGCTCCTGGAGCTTCGCGATCTGGTCAGCCGGGGTCACCTTGGCCGCCGCGGTGTAGGCCGCCTCGGCTCGGGTGATCTGCTCGATGTCGCTGGCGGTCACCTTCGGGCGAACGATCATGTAGATCAGCGCTCCGAGGAACGGCAGGATCACCAGCAGGAAGATCCATCCGGCCTTTGCCCCTCCGCTCAGGTCATCGCGCCGGAAGATGTCGCCGAACAGCGCGATGAAGATCCAGATGAACATGAACCAGAAGAAGAACACGATCATCGAGAAGACCACGTCCCAGAACGTGAGCGTGGAAGTCCCGACGCTCGAGCACCCGGCGAGCACGAGCGCCAGCACCGCGAGCACGGGCACGGCGCGTCGTCCGGCGGGGACGCGGAGCGGCGTGAGAGTTGTCATGGGCTACCTCCGAATTACGGGAGTCATCGTTCGTCGCCGGCATCAGCGCCTCCGCAGGAGGCGCGGGTCATCGGCCACGTTCGATACGACATTGACAGCGCGGTCGGTTTCGACCGGTTCGGTCGTGTCACACCTTACGTCAGTCAGCCAGTCTGGTGAAAGAGTTCGTCCACCCCTACGGCCCGTGGGGCTACCTCGGCCGGGATGGTGGCGGTGCGTCGCTCGGCCGACGGGAGATCAGAGCAAGGGCCGCGATCAAGGCGGCGGTGGCCGCGACGATCGCCCCGACCACGGCGAGTGCCAGGGCGCGATACATCCGTTCGCCGGTCGTCATGTCACACGCTCCTCGGCTTCGATCCCATGGGAGCTACCGGCCGGGTCTCCTGGCCCGCGGCCTCGCCGAGGGACCAGTCCGGCCTGTCGGCGGTCAGACTCCAGGATGCAACAGGAATCCGACGATGAACGCCAAGAGCACCATCGCGAGCATCATCAGCCACATGCATGGAAGGTAACCCAGTCGTACTAGCCTGCCTAGGACCTTCGGAGCGCGGTTGTTGAGGGTTCGGTGCAGTTCGGTGGACTCCGCCAGGGAATACTGTTGCGTCGGTCCACCGGAACCTACGGACACGAGCGACCTGACAGGTAGGACTAACGCCGAGCAAGCCCTTGCGTTCTAACTGGTAGACCCGTGCCGCGAGTTGGAGCTTTGCTCCAGGGCAGCCTCGCGCCACGGGTCTCCTCTACCCCTCGCCGCCCTCAGCCGAGGCGGGCCAGGATGCGGCGTACCAGCTCGGTCACGCGCACGGGCATTCCGGCGATATCCACCAGTGCTCGACCGTGCACCTGGATCGGGATGAACCTCTGCCATGCCGCGTCGAAGTTCAGCACCGAGCGGAGGTCCGCGGCCGGGTCGACCGAGACGCCGGCCGCACGTTCGTATGCGGCCAGGTAGTCCTCGGCGGCCGCCACGGAGAACAGCACCGCCAGGTTGAGGCGGCAATGCCCGATGTCGATGCCGCGCGGCGTCATCCCGGCATTCGGCCAGTCGACCACGCCGCTGAGCCGGCCGGAGTCCCAGAGCACGTTGAAGTGCTGGTAGTCGCCGTGTCCGAGCACGACCTGGCGATCTCCGGACGACGAGGCCACCGCCTGCCGGGCCGCTTCGCGCACGCCGGCGTCCGGCAGCCACGCCAGGGGCGCATCAGCGTCGAAGAACCCGTCCCACGAGTACGGCAGCTGTGCGGGCACCGCGTGGATCTCCACCTGGGTCTCGGCCAGCTGCCGCAGCCAGTCGTCGAGGTCGACCGGCGCGAGGTCGGGAGCACCCGTCACCGCTGTCGTGAGCGTGCACGGGACGCCGGCCTCGAAGCCGTCCTCGTCGAACCCAACCAGCCGCGGCGCGGGCACGGGTGACCCCTCCATCGCCCGCAGTCCCGCCGTCTCCCGCGCCACCAGCCGCTCTTCTCGGGCATCGTCGACGTACCACCGGCGCAGGACCAGCCGCCGCGACTCCGCGCGCGATCCATCGCCGATCTCGACCAGGTCGATCGCCGCCGTGATCCCGCCGTGCAGCCGGCTCACCGACACGACCCGAGAGTCGGGGCCGGCCGTCCGCACGACCCACTGCAACGCCTCTGCCGAGGGCGGTCTGTACTCCCAGGTCGACATGGGCCCGAGTGTGGCAGAAGCCCGGCGGCCCATCGGCTTGGTAGATTTGTTGCGGTAGCACGGCATTTGCCATGTCCGCGCAAGAACACCGGAGACTCACTTGCCTGACAACGTGGCCGGGACGCCATCCCGGGTCCTGCTGATCGATGACGATGCCGACGTTGCCGACGTCGTACTCGCGATCCTCACGGATGAGGGCTATACGGTCAGCGTCCTGCTGGACACGTCGCACGACTCGATTCTTGCCGCCGTGGGGATGCAGGAGCCGGACTGCATCCTCCTGGATGGCAGCCACAGCGTCGAGTACGGCTCGAGCTGGGCGGAGGCAGCATCCCTGGCCGCGCGCGAGCGGTCGGTCCCGACCATCATGTTCAGCGCGCATGTCATCGACGTGCGTGAGGCGCGAGATGAGGAGTCGGACCGAGCCCGGGCTGCCGAGTTTGCCGCCGTGTTGCCGAAGCCCTTCAGTCTCGACGAACTCCTCGCAGCCGTCGGCGCCGCATGCGGCAAGTCGGAGCCATTCGACCAATCGGCCGCGGGCGATCGCGCGCGGACACTCGCGCTCGCTCAACGGCTTCGGGAACGCGGCGCCACGGACATCCGCACGAGTGACCGCCGCGAGTGGGCGACGTTCCGCCGAAAGGGCGCCGACACCATCTGCCAGCTCTACTGGTGGCAGCGCATGGGTGTGTACGTCGTCGGGTGCTACGGCGACGACTCCACCTTGGGCCCGATCGGGCAGTTCTTCGAGCTTGAGGCAGCCCTTGCCGCGGTGATTCCGGGCCCAGGGCGTCAGCCAGGGTAGGGCGGAGCGGGAACGAGTTGACGGCCGTCATGGCGGTCATTTCGGCAGCCGATGCCGCCGCTAGCCCGAGTGCCGGGAGGCGGTGCGGGCTTCGCGGCGGCTCCGCTGTTGACCCTCCTCCGCTTGGATCAGTGCGGATGACCGCAGCAGTCAGCCATCCACGCGGTCCATGCCGCTCCATGGCAGTGCCACCATGATGGCCCACTGACACTCGAATTCCAGGCATCCGGGCGGGATATGCGGCGTGAGTGTCAGATGATCTCCTTCGATTGTGAAGTCGAACTCCACGCCCGGAGCGCCGATGCTCAGCGTGTCCTCGTCTACCAGTTCATAGGTGCCGAAGTCCACTTCCTCCCCGTCCTGGTCATAGGAGAAGAACTGACCATCGGCGGTGAACTCGTGCGAGTGCTCGAGCGGGGTGGCCTCCTCACAGGCGGTTGTCACGTCAGCGACCTCGTCGGGGGATTGAACGCCCGGCAGCAAGCCGTTGCCGACGATGGTCTCGACGATGACTGCCTCGTCGAAGCCCGCGGCGCCCAACGCCTCTGCGATCCCTTCGCAGTCGTGGACGCCCTGCCACACCCCGACGATGGCGGCGCCGGTCGTGGACGGTCCAAGCGATGCCTCCATGGACGAGCCAGCTTCTGAGCCAGAAGCCTCTGGCTGGCTTGAGGATGCCGACCCGGCGCACGCGGCCAACGCCACTCCCATGGCAACCACTGCCATCGACCACAACGCCCTTGATGGGTGCATGCCTCTTCTCCTCGAGTGACGAGTTCCTCGGCGTCGATCCAAGCCCACACCGCTGAGCGTTGGCGTGAAATCTGTCTTGAAACGTTCAATGCTCAACTCGGGCCGCCGCTGTCCGGACGCACCTTCCCGGTTCCCCAGGCTCCCGGGCGGACTGGTTGCCGGCTTTGAGGCGGTCCGGAAGCGAGGCTGCTTACGCGGCGTTTACCGCCCCTTGCTACCGTACCGATGAGCCGGCGGTTCAGCTGCGTTCCCCCGCAGTCGGTCCGCCGGCTCATTCGTTCCCCCCATGTGCCCGACTCGAATTGCACCGATCATGCCTGTCGGCGGTACGAGCCCCTGTCTCCACCATGGGAGTCGCCCGACCTACGCCCCCGGCCGGGCGACTCAAGAGTCATATCGGCAGGACGTTACGCTGGCGGGCGGTCTCGACAGCGGTGCGTATAGTCACCATCCGGCTCGTGCCCCCGACAGCCTGCCGCCGTAGGTGCCCAGTGGGAATCGGGCCATGGAACTGCTGGTCTTGCGCTACGCGGCGGTGCTGTTGCTCCTGGTAGCACTGATTGCACTCACCTTCCTAGTGATGCGGCTCACCCAGCGGTGACACCTACGAACGATGCGGCTGGAGTGTGCGACCTTCTGGGTCGATGTCCGGCGGCCGCGACCATGGCGTTCGACCGGCGGCGAGGCTGCCAGGAGTCCTAGAGACTCGCGGTTGGTCCCGGAAGGATCGAAGAGCCTTGCACCCCAAGCTCCGCGAGCTGATTGCACGCAAGTAGCCCCGCCCGGAGCACAGCCGACCGGGGCCACGACAGAGCATACGGAAGCCGCCGCCAAGCCGGGAGAGGCTAGCGGCGGCTCCGTGCCTAAACGCTAGTTGCCGGGCAAGGCTACGGCCCTATCCGAGGACCTCTACCACGACCTCGCAGAACAGTTCGAAGTCTGCGTCCACCTCTGGGTGCGGCCCCGCAAGTTGCACCACCTCGAATCCCAGGAAGACGTCATCCTCCTCGTTCTCCGGATCGTTGAGATCGATGGTCGACACGAAGGTGACGGTTCCGCGGTCGAACGCTGGCTCCCGATGCACCTACCCGTCCGCTGCTACGGTACGGATAGCGGCTAACACCCGGACAGCACAAGACCGCCGTTATGGCGGTCATTTCGTGCTCAGAAGTGTGTTTGGTGGGCGACACTGGACTCGAACCAGTGACCTCTTGCATGTCAAGCAAGTGCTCTAACCAGCTGAGCTAGCCGCCCACCGATTTCGTGCTCAGTATGACCTCATACCTGTGAGGCATCGTTGCCTTTGTTGAGCCTGTTCGTATTACAGCACATTCCTTCCGGAGTGTCTGACCAGTGCGCTCGAACCCCACTGGTCATGCGAAGGGTCGACACCTAGTTGTCGACATCCCCGGCACTGCGCGCCGCCTGGACGACCTTGATGACCTCCTCGATCACGAAGCCGGGATCGGCATTGGCGATGTCGTGGTCGGTGTGCGCCACGACCTGCTGCGCCTGAGGGCTCAGGACCAGCCAACCCTGTTGGCCCTCGATGTTCTCCTCTTCGTCCAGGTTCTCGGAATTCGCGTACTCGATGGTGACCACGGTGACGGGAATGTCGCCGATCGGGCCGGCATCATCAAAGGCCTCATGCTCGACCGCCAGGTAGTCGCGGTGCTCGTTGTTGCCCGGCGCGTCGCACGCGGTTTCCGCAATCAGCTCAGGCGGTGGGTCGGTGAAGGGGCGAAACACGTCGAGCAGCACGATGCCCGCAACCTCATCGGGCCGCTCGGCCGCGAAACCAGCGCTGATGTAGCCGCCACCCGACGTGCCGACGAGAACGTATGGCCCCGGGATGTCGGCGGCCTCGAGCAGCTGCGCCAGATCGCCGGTCAGCTCCGCCAGGTGGCGGCAGCCGGTCACCGGGTCGCTGCGGCCCAGCCCGCCGCGATCGTAGGCGCACACCTTCGTCACCTCCGCGATCTGCGTGATGACCTGGTTCCACTGCGAGCTATCATCGCCATCCCCCGACTCCAGGATGACGGTGGGCGAGCCCTCGCCCTGGCAGACCCGATAGAGCGACTCTGCCGTCCCCGATCTCGACCGATCCAGCCTCGATGCCGGAGGCCTGACTGGCCGATGCGGAGGCGTCCGCGCTTGGGGCCACCGATGGCGACCCGCCCGGTGCGGCACAGGCCGCCAAGGTCACGATCGCAATCGCCAGGATCGCCGGCCACCTACGAGTCACCACGCCGGCATCATCCGGCCCGCGTCAACCGCTTTGGCTGTCGACGGACGGGCCGCCGGTCTGGATCAAGGAAGCTGGCGACCTTCGCCCCGACATCCGCCGGTTCGTCCCACCACGGTTGGTGGCCGGCACCGGGCACCATCACCAGCTCACCGTTCGGCAGGTGGCCGATGAACCGCTCCCAGAGCTCCGGCGTCCCCGTCGGGTCGGCCGAGCCGAGGATCATCCGTACCGGTTGACGCACATCGGCAAGTTCGTGGTCCTCGAGGGTGAACCCGGCTCGCCATCCCTCCCCCGCCCGAAGTGCGCGAACCATGGCCCGCTCGTGCCGCATCGATGGGGTGTGGTTGCTGAACGCGAGCCGCCAGTCGATGAAGTCGTCCATCCGTCCGGCAGCCACGCTGGGTCCATGACCGACCGCCTGCAGTTGCGATCGGAGCATCTTGGCGGACATCGGGACCCGCACCATGATCGCGCCGATCGGTGACGAGAGCAGCTTGATGAATCTCGGCACGCCGATCTCACGGTGGGGCATGCCACCCAGCACCACGATCCTGCCCACGCGGGTCGGGTGCCGGCGCGCCAGGTGGAGCGCCCAGAGGGCTCCGATGGACGCGCCCACGATGTCGACGCGATCCAGCTCCAGGGCGTCCAACGCCTTCGTGAGCGTCGTTGCGACCAGCGAGCCGAATTCGGCGCTCCGGTAATCGATCGGTGAGCTCAGCCCCCATCCGGGCCGATCCATCGCCAGGCAGCGGACGCCCGAGAGCTCACGGAACAGGGGTGCCCAATAGGGGCCGGTGCCGCCCGTGCCCGGGACGAAGAGCACCGGCCGGCCGGACCCAACCTCGACGACGCGCAGGCGCAGTGCCGGGTCCGTCAGCTCCAGGTATCGCTCGCTCGGCTCCAGCCCATACCGCTGCCAGAGCGTGCGTTCCGCGTCCCGGTATCGCTCAGTGGCGTCCATGTCGTGCATGGTGTCGCCCGCGTCGACATCGGTCCAGACCAAAAAATGGACTAGCCGCCGACGGCCGGCTGGGCGACACTCACGGCATGCGCACGTATGGCCAGTACTGTCCGATCGCCCGGGCCGCGGAGATCCTCGCCGTACGCTGGACTCCCCTCATCCTGCGCAACCTGCTGCTCGGCTCGACGACCTTCGGCCAGATCGCCGCCGGCGCCCCGGGCATCCCCCGATCGCTCCTGGCCTCTCGGCTTCGTGAGCTCGAACGCGCCGGTGTCGTCGAGTCGCGACCGAACGAGCACGGGCGCGGCTCGCGGTACGGTCTCACCCAGGCCGGCAACGATCTTGGCGGCGTCATGCTGGCCATGGGCTCTTGGGGCGAGCGTTGGCTGGAGCTGGCGCCCGAGCACCTCGATCCGGGGGTCGTGCTGAACTCGTGGGTCAGCTGGTACCTGGCGCACGACCGCCTGCCCGATCGGCGGGTGGTCGTGCGATTCGACTTCCCCGATCGGCCGCGTAAGGCCAACCAGCTGTGGATCATCTTCGACGGGAAGCGGTCGGAGATCTGCCGCACCAACCCCGGCTACGAGGAGGACCTGGTGGTGACCTCGGAGTCCCTGGCGCTGTCGGAGTGGCACCTCGGCCGCGTCGAGTGGACCGATGCGGTCCGAGCCGGGCGCATCCAGGTCGCCGGACCGCCTCGCCTGGCGCGCGGAGCTGCCCACCTGGAACCGCCGCAGCGGCTGGGCGCGGATCGGCATCAAGCCCGAACGGCAGCGAGCGAGTTGAGCGGCGAATCCCGCGAGGCTGACGAGCAGCGCCTGCTCGCCCGCCACAGACGATCCGGCCCCGCCATTCAGCGGAAGAGCTTCGACGCTCCGGATGAGGTCCGCGCAGCTTCCCAAATGGGGTCGGCCAGCTGTGCACGTCGGCTCGTTGACGATCGGTCGCGGCATCCTCGAGCCCGGATGGCGCTGGTCGACGTCCCTGAAGCCGATCCAGGGCACGATCTCGTGCCAGGTCCACCACCTCGAGGTCCTGCTGGCGGGTCGATTCCACGTCGAGATGGACGATGGCGAGACGGCCGAGTTCGGGCCGGGCGACGTCTTCGACGTCCCGCCCGGACACGATGCCTGGGTCGTCGGCGACGAGCCGGTCGTCATGGTCGACGTGTTCGGCAATGTCGGTGCGATCGGGGTGCCGGGCGAACACGAACGCCTGGTCACGACGCTCCTCATGTCCGACATCGTCGACTCCACCCACACCGCGGAGCGGCTCGGCGACGCCGCATGGAAGCAGCTGCTCGCCGACCACAACCGCATCATCCGCGCGCAGCTCGATCGCTTTCGCGGGCGTGAGGTGAACACCACCGGAGACGGCTTCCTCGCCACGTTCGGAAGCGCCGCCGGCGCTCTGCGCTCCGCCATGGCGATGCGTGACGGGATGAGCGGCCTGGGAATCGAGCTCCGGATCGGGGTTCACACCGGTGAGGTCGAGATGCTGCCGAACGACATCGGCGGCGTCGCCGTCCATGCGGCGTCACGGATCATGGCGCTGGGACACCCGTCCGAGATCATCGTGTCGTCGGTCACGCGCGGCCTGGTGGAGGGGAGCGGCCTCCCCTTCCAGGATCGCGGGCGTCACCAGGTCAAGGGCCTGGAGCAGCCGATCGACGTCTTCCTGCTGCTGCCCTAGATCTGCGCTTCGCCACGCAGAAAGCCGAGCACCTCGCGGTCGAAGTCGGCCTGCTTCTCCCACATCGGGTTGTGCCCCGCGCCACGGATGATCACCAGCCGCGCGCCGGGCACTGCGGCCGCGATCTGGCGGCCGATTCGCGGGTTGCAGATCCGATCGTGCTCACCCCAGAGGACGAGTGTCGGGGCCGCGATGGACGGCAGCTTGTGACCCCAGTCCTTGCGCATGACCTCGGCGGTGGCCCTGGCCATGCGGACGGGCCCCGAGCGGAGCACGTCGCGCATAAGGGTGGGGAGAATCGACGGCGAGGTCCACGGCAACGTCCACAGGGGCCCGGTGACGCGGTGTCGCCACCCCGGGTCAAGGGACAGGAAGCCCGCGTCCACCAGCACGAGCCGATCGACGCGCTCGGGGTGGTCTGCGGCGAGGCCACCGGCGACCAGGCCGCCCATGGAATGGCCCACGACATGGGCGCGCTCGATGCCCAGTCCGCCGAGGAGCGCGTCGACCTGGGCCGGCACCTCGTCGAGGATGAGCCGCGCGTTTGGGTGGCTGGAGCCGAATCCCGGCAGGTCGATGGCCGTGACCCGGAACGTGCCGGCGAGCGCGGGCAGGTTGCGCTTCCACCAGGTGCCCGAGCCCGCGAGGCCGTGGAGCAGGACGAGGTGCGGACCCTCGCCGGCCTGCATGGCCACGACCGGGCCATGCGGGGGCCGGAGGTCCACGACTAGCTTCCGTCGGGCGGCGTCAGGAAGATGCGCGCTCGGCCAGGGGCGGTCGGGTCGTCGACGATCGGCTCATCGGCCATCCAGCTGCGGACGACGTTACGTCGTCCGCAGTTGGATGGCCGATGAGCCGATCGTCGATGACCCGGCCGCCCAGGCCGAGCGCGCATCTTCCTGACGCCGCCCGACGGAAGCTAATCGTGGACCGCCGGCCCGCGCGGTGCTGGTCGTGGCCATGCAGGCCGGCGAGGGTCGCCGCCTCGTCCTGCTCCACGGCCTTCCCAGAATGGGCACCTGGTGGCGGCGCAACCTGCCCGCGCTCGCAGGCACGTTTGGGCGGCTCGGCCATCGACCTGCCGGGATTCGGCTCCAGCCATCGAAACGCGCGGCTCATCCTCGATGAGGTGCGCCAGGTGGCCTCGCTCCTCGGCGAACTGGGCATCGAGCGCGCCCATGTCGTGGGCCACTCCATGGGCGGCCTGGTCGCCGGGGGCCTCGCCGCAACCGAGCGCGTCGATCGGCTCGTCCTGGTGGACACCGGGTTCCTGTCCCTCGACCCGACGTGGCGACACCGCGTCACCGGGCCTACCTGCGGAATTCCCCTGGACCTCGCCGTCGATCCTCCCGACCCTGATCCGCGACGTAATCCGCGCGGGGCCCGTCCGCATGGCCAGGGCCACCGCCGAGGTCATGCGCAAGGACTGGGGTCACAAGCTGCCAGCCATCACGGCCCCGACGCCGTATGGGG
>CAWDYT010000013.1:0-8728 GCA_963806695.1 uncultured Chloroflexia bacterium
TCGACCAGCTCGGCGCGCTTGGCCATCGTGAACGACGACGTGACCCCGACGTGTTGCAGGTGGCCCTCGTCGTTCCACAGACCCAGCAGCAGCGAGCCGATCAGCGTGCCCGGCCCGTTCTTGTGCCAACGGAAGCCGGCGACCACGCAGTCGGCGGTCCGCGCGTGCTTGATCTTCGCCATCGTGCGTTTGCCCGGCGCGTACGGCTCGTCCGCCCGCTTGGCGACGACGCCATCGAGACCGGCGCCCTCGAATACGTCGAACCAGTGGCGCGCCATCTCCGGATCGGTGGTTGACGGCGTGATCCGAACGCCATCGCGGGCAGGTCGGCAAGGATCCGCTCGAGTCGCTCGCGGCGCTCGGCGAACGGCGAGGAGCGGAGATCGTCGTCGCCATCGGCCAGGCAGTCGAAGGCGACGAACGAGGCCGGCGACTGCTCCGAGCAGCATCTTCACGCGGCTCGCGGCCGGATGGATGCGCAGCAGCAGCGCGTCGAAGTCGAGGCCGCCGTCGGGACGGGCGATGACCACTTCGCCGTCGAGGACGAACCGCATCGGGGGCACCGACCGCGCGGAGCGGCTCCTCGAGCTCGGGGAAGTAGCGGTTGAGCGGCTTGAGGTCGCGGCGACTGGACGTAGACCTCGGCCCCGTCCCGGAAGACGAGGGCGCGGAAGCCGTCCCACTTCGGCTCGTAGATCCATCCGTCACCGTCGGGGATGGCGGGCGTCGGCTTCGCGAGCATCGGCTCGATTGGCGGCTCGATCGGGTAGGGCATGGACCCGATCGTACACGGCACGCCGGGTGCATCGGCCATACTCGACCGCCCGAGCTCCACCCGCCCACCTGGAGGACCCATGGGGATCGAGATCCAGTTCCTCGGCGCGGCCGGCTGCGTCACCGGCTCGCAGTTCCTCGTGACGGCCGGCGACCGCCGCGTGCTCGTCGACTGCGGGATGTTCCAGGGTTCGCCCCAGGAGGTCGAGCGCAACTTCCTGCCCTTCGCCTTCGAACCGGACGGCCTCGACGCCCTGCTGCTGACGCATGCCCACCTCGACCACTGCGGCCGCATCCCGGCGCTGGTCCGCGCCGGGTATCGAGGGCCGATCCACGCCACGCGCGCCACGGTCGACCTCGCGGAGATCGTGCTGCGCGACTCGGCGAAGCTGCAGGTCGAGTTCACCGAGCGCTGGAACCGCCGGCACGCGGCTCGCGCGGACCAGGCCGCGGCCGAGGTCGAGTCGGAGGCCGTGGCGCAGGAGACCGACGACCCCTCGCTGCCCGAGCGCCTGCGCTCCGCGCCGCCCGAGGGTCGCACCACCATCAGGCAGCCGCTCTACGACGAGCGCGACGTCGACACGACCATGCAGCAGGCGCGCGGCTGCGACTACGACGAGGAGGTCCAGGTCACCGACGGCGTGACGGCCGTCTTCCACGACGCGGGCCACATCCTCGGCTCGGCGATCATCGAGCTGCGGGTGACCGATGGCGACCGTCGCCGCACGATCGTGTTCTCGGGCGACCTCGGGCGAGACTCGTCCCCGATCCTGCGTGACCCGACGCCGCTGACCCATGCCGATGCGGTCGTGGTGGAGTCGACCTACGGCAACCGCGAGCACGGGCCGCACGACGAGGCGATCGAGGGGCTCGCGGCCGCCATCGGCGAGGTGGCCGGCGACGAGGGCGTGATGCTCATCCCGGCCTTCGCGATCGGCCGCACTCAGGAGGTGATCTGGGTGCTCGACGAGCTGGTGCGCCGGGGACGCATCCCCCGGCTGCCCCTCTACCTCGACTCACCCATGGCGTCGAAGGCAACCACGGTGTACGTCGACCATCCCGAGGTGTACGACGAGGAGACGGCCGCCCTGCTGCGCTCGGGCGACTCCCCGTTGAACTACCCGGGGCAGCACTTCACCGACTCCGTCGAGGAGTCCAAGGCGATCCGCCACGCGAAGCGGCCGTTCATGATCGTCGCGGCGTCCGGGATGCTCACCGGCGGTCGGGTCATGCACCACCTCAAGGATTTCCTCCCCGACCCGCATTGCACGCTGCTGTTCATCGGCTACCAGGGCGAAGGGACGCTGGGACGCCACATCCAGGACGGCGGGCAGACCGCGCGCATCGACGGGCAGGAGATCGAGGTCCGCTGCCGCGTGCGGGTGATCTCCGGCTTCTCCGCGCACGCCGACCAGCACGAGCTCGAGGCATGGCTCGGCCACTTCGGGCGAGCCGGCGCCGGGTCGGACGGCCGGCCGAAGCGCGTCTTCATCGTGCACGGCGACCCCGACGCAGCCGAGGCCTTCGCCGGTCGCATCCGATCCGAGCTCGGGATGGAGCCGCACATCCCCGGACATCGCGAGGCGGTGGCGCTCGACTGACGGGTCGACTGACGGCTGGGCGGCCGCCTCGCCGGGGCTCGATCCGGCGCCGATCCGGGTAGGATCGGCCGCATGAGCAGCGAGCGCCGGCCGGTCATCGGGTTCCTGACCGACTTCGGCCTGGACGGCGCCGCGGCCACCTGCCGTGGCGTGATCCTCTCGATCTGCCCCGATGCGCAGATCGTGGACATCGGGCACACGATCCGGAAGTACGCGATCCGCGACGGGGCATTCCTGCTCCGCTTCGCGCTCCCCTACTTCCCGGTCGGCGTGCATCTCGCGGTGGTCGACCCGGGCGTCGGCACCGAGCGGCGGCCCATCGCCATCCGCACGGGACGCGGCGACGTCCTCATCGGCCCCGACAACGGCCTGCTCATCCCACCCGCCGAGGCGCTCGGCGGCATCGACGAGGTCCGCGAGCTGGCAAACCGCGACCTGTGGCTGCCGGTCACGACGTCCACGTTCCACGGGCGAGACATCTTCGCGCCGGTGGCCGGCCACCTGGCGAATGGGGACGCCGACCATGCGTCGGTGGGACCGCCTCTCGACCCCGCGAGCCTCGTGCGACTCCCAGAGCCGGAGGCCGTTGCCGGTGACGGAGTGGTGGACACCGTCATCACCTACGTCGACAGCTTCGGCAACGTCCGCCTCGCGGGCGGGCCCGATACGCTGGCGGCCGCCTTCGGCCCTCTCGACGAGGGAGTACCGCTGACGGTCACCTTCGGCGGCGGCGAGCCGCTGTCCGAGGCATCCCGCTACGCCACCACGTTCGGCGCGGTCCCCCTCGGCGCGTCGCTGGTGTACGTCGACTCGCTCGGCAACCTGGCGATGGCCGACAACCAGGGCAACCTCGCCGCACGGCTCGGCATCGGGCACGACCGTCCCGTCCGCATCATGCGGGGCTGAGCGTGACGACACCGTTCCTCACGTTCCTCACCGATTTCGGCGACACCGCGCCCGCCACGTGCCGGGGGGTGATCTGGTCGATCGCGCCCGAAGCGCGCATCAACGACCTGACCCACGGTAATCGCCAGTTCGGCATTCGGGAGGGCGCACTGCTGCTCTGGTCGTCGCTGCCATACCAGCCGGTCGGCGTTCACCTGGCGGTCGTCGACCCCGGCGTCGGCACGGAGCGCCGTGCCGTCGCCCTCGAGGTAGCGCGCGGCGACCGGCTGGTCGGGCCCGACAATGGGCTGCTCATGCCGGCGGCGGATCGGCTCGGTGGCATCGTCGCCGCCCACGTCCTCGAGAACCGCGCGCTGTGGCGCGACGAATCGGCCTCTCATACGTTCCACGGTCGCGACATCTTCGCCCCGGTCGCAGCGCACCTCGCGCTCGGGGTGCCTGTCGAGGAGACCGGCCCGGCGGTGGATGCCGCCACCCTCGTGCCCCTCGCATTCCCCGACCCCGTCGCGCGTCCAGGCGCCCTGGACACGAGCGTCCTGTTCGTCGACGCCTTCGGGAACAGCCGCCTGGCGGGCCAGCCGGCCGACCTTGCCGCACTGCGCGGGCGTCTCGAGGCCGGCGACCGGTTCGGGGTCCGCGTTGGCGATGGCCCCGCCGTCGAGATGCCATGGCAGGCGACCTTCGGCGATGTGCCGATCGGCGCGCCGCTGCTCTACGACGACGCCGACTACGCGGGACTCGCGATCGGGGTCAACCAGGGATCGGCGGCCGAACGGCTCGGGCTGGCGCACGACGTGACCGTCACAATCGAGCCCGTCTGAGCCGATGCCGGGCGAGCCGCTGATCGAGATCGATGGGCTCACGTTCCGCTATCGACGAGCGACCGAGCCCGCGGTGCGGGAGGTGTCCCTCCGGATCGAGGCCGGCGAGGTGCTCCTGGTGGCCGGCCCGTCGGGGTGCGGCAAGAGCACGTTGCTGCGCGCGATCAACGGCCTCGTTCCGCACGCGTACTCGGGAGAGCTGACCGGAACGGTGCGCGTCGCGGGACGCCCGACCACCCAGACTCGACTGCGCGAGATCGGCGAGACCGTGGGCACGCTGCTCCAGGACCCGGGCAAGCAGATCGTCGGGACCACGGTGGAGTCCGAGCTGGCATTCGGGCCGGAGAACCTCGCCATCGCGCCCGACGCGATTCGCACGCGAATCGAGGAGGTGATCGCGGAGACACGCATCGAGCACATTGCCGGGCGCGAGACCGCGCATCTCTCCGGGGGAGAGCGCCAGCTGCTGGCGATGGCCGGGGCGCTCATGCTGCGTCCGCGCTGCTACGTGGTCGACGAGCCACTCGCCAACCTCGACCCCGCCACGGCCGATCACCTGCTCGGCCTGCTCCGCGCTCTCGCCGATGCCGGCCACGCCGTCGTCATCGTCGAGCACCGGGTCGAGGAGGCGCTGTCGCTGCGACCGGACCGAGTGATGGCGATGAGCGACGGACGTGTCACGTACCTCGGACCGGTCGACGGATTCCTCTCGGTGGCCGATCCGGCCGCGGTGAAGCTTCCCTTCGAGGTCGTGCTGGACCACGCCCGGAGCATCGACGCGGCAACGGCGCAGCCGACCGAGCGGTCCGTCACCCGCGACGATCCCGGTCCCGCTCGGCTGGGGTTCGAAGAGCTCCACGTATCGCTCGGCGAACGCCACGTGCTGCGCGGCCTGACGGCATCACTTGGCGCGCGCGAGCGGGTCGCCGTGCTCGGGCCGAACGGTTCCGGCAAGACGACGATGTTCCGTGCCGCCATGCGGCTCGTGCGGCCCAGCGCCGGGCGGGTCCTGGTGAACGGCGCGGATGCGGCCGGGACCGAGATCGCCGAGCTCGCGCGGACGGTGGGCTACGTCTTCCAGAGCCCGAGCCAGATGCTGTTCGCGCGCACCGTCCGCGAGGAGCTCCTGTTCGGTCCCCACAACCTTGGCCTCGAGGTCGGCGAGCCGGACGCCTTCGCCATGGAGACGCTGGGCCGGGTCGGCCTCGCCGATGAGGAGGGGATTCTCGATCGGCCCCCGCTCACCCTCAGCTTCGGCCAGCAGAAGCGGCTTGCGCTGGCCATCGGGCTCGCCATGCGACCGCGGACGCTGATCCTCGACGAGCCCTCCGCCGGCCAGGACCACCGCACCGCCGAAGGATTCATGCGGTCCGTGGGCGCCATCCCCAGCCTCGAGTCGCTCTACTTCGTCACGCACGACGTGGATCTTGCGCTCACGCACGCCGACCGTATCCTTGTCCTCCGTGACGGAAGGATCGTCGCCGACGGTCCGCCCGCCACGGTGGTCGAGGACGTGGACACGTGGATCGCGAGCAATCTGCAGCGGACCTCGCTCATGGCGGCCAACCTGGCGTGGCCGGGATCGCGCGGGCACCGCTTCCTCGACGCATCGACGCTCGCCGCAGCCATGGTGGCCGGCGAGCGACAGGATCAGGGCGGGGGAGGAGGGTCGTCGGTCGACGGATGAGCTGAATCGCACCACCCGCTCACCTCGATCGATGCAACACGGAGGAGTCCATGTCCAGCACCGTCATGCAGGAAGACCGCAGCTCGGCGATGTGGGAGGTCACCACTCGGGTGATCGTCTACGCCGCCATCGGCGCCGCGCTCTACGGCGTGCTCGCGTTCTTCAGCATCCTCATTCCAGGGACCGCGAACGTCTCGGTCCGCCCGGCCTTCGCGATCGTCACCTTCTTCGGGTTCGCGTTCGGACCGATCGTCGGGTTCTTCACCGGCTTCGTCGGAAACATGATCGCCGACCAGATCAGTGGCTGGGGGCTGCTCACCAGCTGGAACTGGAGCCTGGCGAACGGCCTCGTCGGCCTTCTCGCCGGCGTGTTCGGTGTCTGGCTGGCGAGCTCGATCTCGAACCGCCTGCTGCGCGCGGCTGTTGCTTCCGCGGCGGCGATCGTCATCGGGTTCCTGTTCGTCTTCACCGACATCTGGCTCGGCACCGCGGACGATGCCAGCGTCGCACTCACGGCGAACTATCTGCCAGTGGTGGTATCGAACCTCATCGCATCGGTCATCCTGACGCCGATCCTCGTGGCGGCCTGGGATCCGCTCCAGGAGTCGATGGGCCGCTGACGGGGCCCGCGCATCAGACGGGGCGATGAACGTCGCCCCTCGGTACCTCGGTCGGGGGTCGTGGCTCGCTCGCCGCGACCCCCGCGTCCTTCTCGTCAGCCTTGCGCTGTTCGTCTTCACCGTCGTGCAGGTCTGGGACCTGCGCATCCTCCTCGTTCTCGCCGCGGTAGCAGCGGTCTACTACAGCTCCGCCGCGATCCCGTTCGAGGCCGTCCGCGTGCAATGGGCGTACATCGGCTTCTTCATCACCTTCGTCGTGGTGGTGAACACCCTCATCACCGGCGGCGAGCTTCGGGGGTACACCGAGGATGAGCTGCATGTCCTCTTCCACCTTCCGCTGTTCGGGACGCCGATCTCGGCCGAGTCGCTCACCTACGCGATCGCGCAGTACCTGCGATTCGGCTCGATGGCCGCGGTCGGGCTGCCGATCGCCTACGCGATCGCACCCGGCGACATCGGCCCGGCCTTCGCCCGCCTGGGCGTGCCGTACAAGTTCGCGTACGGCATGGAGCTCACGTTTCGATTCATCCCGTCCCTGGGCGCCGACATGCAGACCACGATCGACGCCCAGCGGCTGCGCGGCTACGAGTGGGAGAAGCGCGGACGGACCCCAATCGGGAAGCTCACGCGGACGGTTCCGCTGATCACGCCGGTCACCATGAACGCGATCGTGGGAGCGGAGGACACGATCGACGCCATGGACCTGCGCGGCTTCGGCACCGAGCGACGGACTGGCTGCGGCAGCTGGCGTACGACGCCCTCGACCGCGCTGTGCTCGCCGGATTCGCCGTGCTGCTGGTGGTCGTCACGTACCTCAGCTTCACCGGTCGGACCGCAGCTGTGGGTGCCGGAGGTGCTGATCAGGCTCGCGCAGGGCTGACGATGCCCGCCCGCAATCCACATATGTGGATAACCCGTGGATAACCTCTACTCGACGGCGGAAAGTCGTGGACAAGGGGGGTTGGCGAGGCGTCCGGATCGCCCTATCGTGGAACGCGTCCCGGAGGAGTCCGTGGACCCAGAGATTGCATCAAAGGGTCTCGTGGTTCCTTCGGGACGTTTCGTTGTGTTCGGCACGTGCGCGGTCCGGAGGGGCACATGAGCGACCCGACGTATCCACCCCCACCGCTCGAGCCACAGTCGCCGGAGCCGGTGCCGGAGCCGGAACGCGAGAGGCCGACGGCCACGATCCTGGCGGTGGTGCTGATCGCCATCCTCAGCGTCGTGCTGCTGCTCCTCGTCTTCGGCGGGGACGACGGCGACCCCGGCGCATCCGCTTCGCCCAGCGCCAGCGTTTCCGCATCGGGCAGTGCAGCGCCGATGGCTTCGACACTTCCATCTGAGGCGGCTCAGCCCGGGTGACGGCAGCGTGGCGCCATCGGCGCCCGCACCGGGCGCGTCGGCTCCTGCGCAGCGCCCTGGCGCCGCCCGAGGGAATCCTGCCGGTGGGCTCCACGGTCGAGGTGGTTGCCGATGGCGTGCGGCTACGCGAGGAGCCGACGACCGGAGGTGCAGAAGTGGCCACGCTGGCGGCGGGCGAGGTGGTCTACCTGCTCAGCGGCCCGACCGAGCCTCGGCCCCGTCGAGGCAGACGGATATTCCTGGTACCTCGGCATGTATACGCCTGGCTATCGTGACTGGCCGCTGAACCCGCCGGGGTCCGGCGATGGTCCGTCCGGGGACCCGCGGCTGTCGAGGTGGTTCGCCGCTGGTTCCGAGAGCGAGGACTACGTCGCGCTCGTCCCTGCGCGCTGCCCGGTGAGCACCGATATCGATGGCCTCGTACGCAGTCACGGCCGGGGAGGCGCCCGTTGCCCCGGCCAGCAGTAGCTCGACCGTCGAGGGCATCTACGGCTGTAGTGGGTGCGGTGGCCTGCGCCCGGCACGTTCGAACCGGCATGGCTCGCCGGCCGAACCTCCATCTTGACCCGCCGTGGGCAGTACCTCCCGCCGGTCGTCGAGCAGATGGTGCTGCATGTCCGCCGGACGTCCCCGAGCTGGGTTCGAGCAGGCCGGCAGCGTGCTGCGCGTCACCGGCCATTCAACGACACCGTCGGCCGAGGTGCGTCATCGCCGCGGGCGACCGGAGGGCGCCGGCCGACGATTTCGCCGCGGAGTGGTACTGCCGGCCGGGGTTCGTCGTCCAGTCGTCGGAGGCGGGTCGGACCGATCCCGACCGGCAGGGCGGTTAGCTGTTCGAGCGCAGGATCCAGCCGGCGAGAGCTCGGCCGGAAGCCCGCGTTGCCGAGCGCTTCAGCGAACCGGACTCCGCGATCGGGCCACGGTCGACGCGTTCGATCCGCAGCTCACGCATCGGCC
>CAWDYT010000014.1:0-35640 GCA_963806695.1 uncultured Chloroflexia bacterium
GGATCAGCGGTGCCGCGGCCTTCCAGGGCCAGTGGCTCGACCTCCAGCCGCTCGTCGACTCGACGGGGTATGACCTGTCGCAGTTCTCCGAGGGCTCGGTCGACTTCTACCGCAGCGAGGAGTTCGGCCTCGAGGGCCTGCCCTTCGCCATCTTCCCGTCGATGCTCTACTACCAGCGCGACATGTTCGACGAGGCCGACCTCGAGTACCCGCCGCACGCCTACGGTGACCCGTACGTGCTGAACGGCGAGGAGGTCGAGTGGAACTTCGACACGCTGCGTGAGCTCGCACTGCTGCTGACGGTGGACGAGAATGGCAACGACGCCACCTCGGCCGAGTTCGACCCCGAGGCGATCGTGCAATGGGGCTACGAGCCGCAGTACCAGGATCTCCGGGCCCAGGGCTCGTACTGGGGTGCTGGCAGCCTCGTCGCCGAGGACGGCACCACGGCGCAGATCCCCGAGCAGTGGGGAGACGCCTGGAAGTGGTTCTACGAGGGTGTTTGGACCGACCACTTCATCATGAACGAGGCCCAGGCCCAGGATCCGACCATCGGAGCCACGGGCAATCCCTTCCAGTCCGGCAACGTGGCCATGGGGCTCAGCCACCTGTGGTACACGTGCTGCGCCACGGCGGCGGATGAGGAAGGCAACTTCGTCGACGATCCCAACTGGGACATCGCCGCCGTTCCGGCGAACGGTGACACCGTGACCGCCAACTTCAATGCGGACACGTTCCGCATCCTCGAGGCGAGTGACAATCCCGAGGCGGCGTTCGAGTTCCTGACCTACCTGCTGGGCGACGCGTCCGGCGAGCTGCTGCAGCTCTACGGTGGGCTTCCCGGCCGGGAAGAGGACCAGGACGCGTTCTTCGAAGGGCTTGACGAGCGCTGGACCCAGGGTGTCGACTGGCAGGTGGCACTCGACGGTATCGAGTTCGTGGACAACCCGAGCTTCGAGGCTTGGGTGCCCAACTACCAGGAGGCGTTTGCGGCCATCCAGGCCAAGCTGACGGACCTTCGCAGTACGCCGGATCTCGACATGGACGCGGAGATCGCAGCCTTCACCGAAGAGCTGCAGGGCATCTTCGACCGAGCCGAGTAGGTCATCGTGGGGCCCGGCCGCCGTCCGCGACGGTCGGGCCCCAACCCCTCCCCAACGTCCGACCGGGAGATGCACGCATGAGCATCGTCGAACTGACCGGTAGCGAACCCCCCAAGGAGGCCTCCCGCCTCTCCCTGGCTCAACGCGAATCGCTGTGGGGCTACCTGTTCATCAGCCCCTGGATCATCGGGTTCCTGCTCCTGACCCTGGTCCCGGTCGTCGCCACCCTGGTCTTCACGTTCCTCAACCTGCGCCTGAACCAGCAGACCCCGGTCCGCTTCGTCGGGCTCGAAAACTACGCGACGCTGCTGGAAGACCCGCGCGCGTGGGAGGCGCTCGGGGTGACCCTGCGCTTCGCCCTCATCGCATTGCCCGTCGGCCTGGTGCTGCCATTCGCCATGGCCATGCTGATGAACAGCAAGCACCTTCGCGGCTCTCGCATCTTCCAGGCACTGTTCTTCATGCCCTACATCATCCCGTTCGTGGCGGCCCTCTTCGCCTGGGGAAGCATGCTCAACGGCGAGCAGGGCTGGCTCAACGGGCTGCTCGGATTCTTCGGCGTGCAGGGCCCCGACTGGCTCAACGATCCGTCGTGGATCTACCCGGGCCTGGTGCGTCATCGGCCTGTGGGGCATCGGCAGCGCGATCATCATCAACCTCGCCGGGCTGCAGAACGTGCCGACCGAGCTGTACGACGCCGCAGAGGTCGACGGGGCCGGATTCTGGGGCAGGCTCCGCCACGTGACGATCCCGATGATGTCGCCGGTGATCTTCTACAGCCTGGTGCTCGGCACGGTGGGCGTGATGCAGTACTTCCTCGTCCCGCTGGTCCTGAACAGCGGCACCGGCAGACCGGCCGGCACGACGTACTTCTTCAACATCTACATCTACAACACGTTCTTCACGTTCGGAAACGTGTCCTACGGCGCCACCCTGGCATGGCTCCTGTTCGTGGTGATCCTCGCCCTGACGCTGCTGCTGTTCTGGAGCGCGCGGTTCTGGGTCTACTACGCGGGGGAGACGAAGTAGATGGCCACCGAGGAGCTCGCTGCCCCGCAGCTTCCCGCGCTCGACCTCGATGCGAAGCGCGAGAAGGAGGGTCGGCGGAGGGTCGACGGCCGATCCCTGCTGGTCACGTCGTTCGCGATCATCCTGCTGGCCTTCTTCCTCTCACCGCTGCTGCGGACGTTGACCCTGTCCTTGAAGTCCGCCGACCAGATCACGACCATCGGTGCGCCGATCTGGCCGGCCGACCCGGGGTCGTTCGAGTGGGAGGGCGAGACGTACGACGTCTACCTCGTGCCGCTCCCCGACGGCACGACCAAGGAGCTGGCCCTCGTGGATCCTGGTCGGCAGGAGAGCGGGTTCATCGACCCGGCCGACCCGGAGGCCGGAGTCATCACCTGGCAGGGCTCGTGGCGCTCGCTCGAGCAGCCATGGGAGTTCGCGCCGCAGTGGGGCAACTTCGCCGAGGTCTGGACGCGGATCAACTTCCCGCGCCTGATGTTCAACACGATCGCGCTGGCCGTGATCGGCGGGTTCGGCACGATCGTCTCGTGCACCCTGGTTGCCTACGGCTTCGCCCGATTCCGGTTCCCGGGCCGCGGCCCGCTCTTCCTGCTGCTGCTGTCGACCATCTTCCTGCCGGCCGCCGTCACATTGATCCCCACGTACACGATCTACGTCCAGCTGGGTTTTGTCGGGACCTGGTTACCGTTGCTCATCCCGGCCTTCTTTGCCAACGCGTATGACGTGTTCCTGTTGCGGCAGTACATGCTGACCATCCCGCGCGAGCTCGACGATGCCGCCAAGATCGACGGCGCCGGACCGTTCCGCATCCTGTGGTCCATCATCATTCCGCAGTCCTGGCCGGTGATCGTGGCGGTCGCCGTGTTCCACCTGGTGTACTCGTGGAACCTGTACTTCGAGCCGCTGCTGTACCTCTCCACCGCCCCCGACCTGCATCCGATCTCGCTGGGCCTGTCGAAGTTCAACGACATCTACGGCTCCGAGCCGCAGTACATCCAGGCCGCCACGCTCATGACGCTCGTGATCCCCATGATCGTCTTCTTCCTCGCCCAGCGAGCCTTCATGCGGGGCATCGTGATCACCGGCGTGGAGAAGTGACCGATGCGCCGCGCGTCGCGCTGACCTTCGACGCCGAGCACCCCGATCGCCCTCACCATGGCGAGCACGCCGCATGGGTGCTCGACGAGCTCGCCCGGCTCGACGTGCGTGCCACGTTCTTCGTGCAGGGCCGGTGGGCGGAGGCCTTTCCGGCCCTTGCGCGGCGGATGGCGGACGAGGGACACCTGGTCGGCAGCCACACCTTCTATCACGCCCGGGTGCCGCTCCTGACGACGGAGGGCTTCGAGGAGGACCTCCACGAGGCGGAGCGGGTCATCCTCGAGACGACCGGCGTGGATCCGAAGCCGTGGCTGCGCTTCCCGTTCGGCGCGGGCGCCGACGACGCGGGCATCGTGGATCGCCTGCCGGGGCTCGGCTACCGCCATGTCGGCTGGGACGTGGAGCTGTACGAATGGGATCCCGGGCGGTCGGCGGATGAGATCGCCGAGCAGGCGGTGCAGGGCGTGGAGGCGCGTGGGGACGGCGCGATCGTCCTGTGCCACACCTGGCCGGACCCGGTTGCCCCGTCCCTGGCCGCGATCGTGGCCCGACTCCGGGATCGCGGCGCTCGCTTCGTCGGGGTCGACGAGCTCGACCTGCCCGACGATCTGTCGCCGATCGGCACCCCGCGCCCCTCCGTGGCGGCCACGACCGCGTGAGCCGGCGGCGCGCCAGCCGTCCTGGCCGTCGACGGGGGCAATTCGAAGGTCGACGTGGCCCTCGTCTCGCGCTCCGGTGAGCTCCTCGGGCTGATCACCGGGCCGACCATCTCGCATCAGCAGGTGTCGATGGAGGTGGCCACCGCTCGCCTCGTCGACCTGAACGCCAAGGCGGCCCGCAAGGCCGGAGTCGCGCCGGCGTGCCGAGCTCGGCGCCTTCTGCGTGGCCGGGGCCGACTTTCCGACCGACGTCCGCGCTCTGACGGCGGCGTTCGCGGGCAGCGGCGTGGCCGAACGGGTGTCGGTCCACAACGACGCATTCGGTGCACTCCGCGCCGGCGCGCCCGACGGATGGGGCGTGGTCGTCGTCTGCGGCGCCGGGGTCAACGCGGCGGGCACCGGGCCGGACGGCCGAACGGCGCGGCTGGCCGGGATCGGCGACCTGTCGGGGGACTGGGGCGGCGGGGAGGGCATCGGCCGCGAGGCGCTCGCGGCGGCGGTCCGGGCGCGCGACGGACGCGGGCCGGCGACCGCGCTCGAGCACCGGGTCCCGCAGCGGCTCGGGCAACGCCGCCCGATCGACGTCGCCCGCCGGATCTACGAGGGCGCGATGAGCGACCGCCGTCTCGAGGAGCTCGCGCCGCTCGTGTTCGAGGTCGCCGCCGAGGGTGACGCGGTCGCACGGTCGATCGTCGATCGCCTCGCCGATGAGCTGGCGGGAATGGCCGGCGCCATCGGCCGGCAGCTGCGCATCGCGCGGCGCGAGGTCGACGTCGTGCTGACCGGCGGCGTGTTCCGCGCCACGGACGAGGGGTTCTACCGGCGGATCGAGGCCGGGGTTCATCGCGCAGATGCCGCGCGCCCGGGTCGTCCGCCTGCGCGACCGACCGGTGCTCGGGGCCGCGCTCATCGGCCTCGACGAGCTCGGGGTTCCGCGCGGCGGCGCGGCCGAGCGCCGACTACGACGGGAGTTCCGCGCGCTGGCGTGACGTCGACGCTCGATGGGCCTACGCTCGACCCATGACCGCCGACGAGACCCGCGACGGCGTCGCGCTGACCAACCTCGATCAGCCGCTCTTCGATGGAGCGGATGCGACGAAGCGCGACCTCGTCGAGTACCTCGACGCGGTCCGTGACCGGATCCTGCCCGCGCTGGAGGACCGGCCGCTCTCGGTGATTCGAGTGCATCGCGGCCAGGAGGCCTTCATGCAGAAGAACGTGCCGCGCTACACCCCGGAATGGGTGCGCACGGTCCGCCTCTGGTCGGAGAGCTCGCGGCGGGACGTGGACTACGCGCTGTGCGACGACCGGCGCACGCTCATCTGGTTCGCCAACCAGCGGGCGGTCGAGTATCACCCGACCCTCGTCCGCGCGGCACGCCTCGAGAGCCCGACGCACCTCGTGATCGACATCGACCCGCCAGACGCCGGCGCCGCGCTTCGCGTTGGCGGCACAGGCGGCGCATCTCGTTCGCGCGGCGCTTGCCGAAGCGCAGCTTGCCGGCGCGGTGAAGACGAGCGGATCGAAGGGCGTCCATGTGTACGTGCCGGTCGACGGCCAGCCGTCGATGGCCGACGTCGCCGCCGCGACTCGCGCGATCGCCGAGCGGGCGACCCGCCTCGACCCGCAGATCGCGACGACGGCCTTCATGAAGGAGGACCGAGGCGGGAAGGTGTTCATCGACGCCACGCGCGTCGGATGGGCATCGGTCATCTCGGCATACAGCCCGCGGGTGCGGCCGGGCACGCCCGTGTCGTTCCCGGTCGACTGGGACGATCTCGACGCCGTGTCGCCGCGCGAGTTCACCATCCGCTCCGCCGTCCGGCAGCTCGGCGATCGCGACCCGTGGGCCGAGCAGCTCCCGGCTCCGCAGCCGCTGAGCCCGTCGCTCATCGAGGAGGGCGCGTCGATCCCCGGTGGGCGCGTGCAGGCGATGCACGAGGGCAAACGTCGCGCTCGCGCCGCGAGGAGCAAGCGACTGAATTCCCGACGGTCGCCTCGGCATCGCTCCAACATGTTGTGGTATCATTGGGCGGCATACCACCACTGGTGTAGTCCGCAGCGAACGGGAGATGCATGCGCTGTCCGCGATGTGAGGCGACCGGGACGCGGGTCATCGACTCACGCGATCTCGAGGCAGGGAGCACGATTCGCCGCCGACGCGAGTGCGAGGCGTGCACGTATCGGTTCACCACCTACGAGCGGCCGGAGGGAGCTCGGCTGGTCGTGGTCAAGCGCGACGGCAGCCGGCAGGAATTCGACCGCGAGAAGTTGCGGGCCGGGCTGTTGAAGGCCCTCCAGAAGCGTCCGGTGACGCTCGACCGGGTCGAAGCCGCGGTGGATGACATCGAGGCGACCCTGCGCGCCCGCGGCGATGCGGAGATGCCCTCCACCGAGGTCGGCCGCCTGGCCACCGAGGCGCTGCGCGATCTCGACCAGCTGGCCTACATCCGCTTCGCATCGGTCTATCACGCGTACGACGACATCGACACGCTCCAGCGTGAGGTGGATCGGCTCATTCAGCAGCGCGAGGAGTAGGCGCTCACCTACACTCCCCGGCACATGATCCTGTCCGACCGCGACATCCGCGCCGAGATCGACGCCGGCCGGATCGTCATCGAGCCGTTCCTGGCCGACGCGGTGCAGCCATCCAGCGTCGACCTGCACGTCGGCAACCGGTTCCGGGTCTTCCGCAACAACCGCACTGCGGTCATCGACCCACGCGAGGAGCAACCGGAGCTCACCGAGCTGGTCGAGATCGCCGGCGATGAGCCGTTCATCCTCCACCCGGGGGAATTCGTGCTCGGCGCCACCCTGGAGCGCGTCGGATTGCCAGATGACCTGGTTGCCCGCCTCGAAGGTAAGAGTTCTTTGGGGCGGCTGGGGCTGCTCATCCACTCGACCGCCGGGTACGTCGACCCTGGCTGGGAGGGGACGCTCACCCTGGAGCTGTCCAACGTGGCGAACCTGCCGATCAAGCTGTACGACGGCATGAAGATCGGGCAGATCAGCTTCCAGCGCCTGTCATCGCCGGTGGAGGTCGGGTATGGCGACGCGCGTATCGGGTCGAAATACCGCGGACAGACCGATCCGACCGCCAGCCGATATCACGCGGACTTCGAGCGCGGGCGCGTCGTGCGGACGTGACGGGGGCGCTCCACGAGATCGGCGAGTCCCGCCGATTCGCCGGCGATGTCATGGTTCGCGTCGTGCGCGCCGGCTGGTTCCGCCCCGACGCCGGCGGCTTCTTCGGCGTCGTGCCCCGGCCGCTGTGGAGCCCGCTGGTCGAGACCGACGAACGCGGCCGCATCCTGTGCCGCCTGAACCTGCTGCTGATCGATGCCGGCGGGAAGCGGATCCTGGTCGAGACCGGGACGGGATCGCGCATGACGGACAGGGACCGCGACATCAAGGGCGTCGAGGGTGGCGAGCCGGCGGTGGCGCTGGTGGCGGTGGGGGAGGATCCGGCCTCCATCGACTTCGTCATCGTCAGCCACCTTCACTACGACCACGCCGGCGGCATGCTGGGACCCGACGGCCGGCCTTCGTTCCCGAACGCGCGCTACGTCGTCCAGCGCGACGAGGCCGAAGCGGCCCACGGCGACGAGCTCCGCGTGCAGGGAATCATGGAGGTCGAGCAGCTGGACGCCGTCCGTGCCGCCGGCCAGCTGGCGGAGGTGAGCGGCGAAGTCGAGCTGGTCGAGGGCGTGCGGGTCGTCCGCACCGGCGGTCACACGCGCGGGTCGCAGGCAGTGCTGATGGGGACCGAGCGTGCCGGCGGCCGCGCCGGCGATCCGACCGAGCGCGCGATCTTCTGGGGCGACCTCATCCCGACGCGCTGGCAGGTCCCGGTGCGATGGACGAGCGCCTACGACGACTACCCGGTCGACGCCATCGAGATGCGCAACGAGCTCGTCGGCCGCGCGGCGACCGAAGGCTGGTGGTCGTACTTCACCCACGACCCCGGGGAGATGCCGGTGCGCATCGAGGCGACCGAGAAGGGCGGCTACCGCGCCACCTGAACGGGCGTTCGACGCGTCCTCGCGACGCGCGGTAGGATTGGGTACGCCACTCCGAAGCCAAGTGACTTCGTCGAAAGGACGTATCCCTCCATGAACCTGACCTCTCTCACCGTGCGCCGCGGCGTCCTGGTGAGCGTCATCCTGGCCCTCGCATTCGTGCTTGCCGCCTGCAGCGGCAACGACGAGGGCGACGGCTCGCCCGCAGCCAGCGGCGGTGCCTCGGGCGGCACCGTCGCCGTCGAGAACGGCAACGTCGACCTCACCGCCGAGAACCTCGAGTTCAGCGCCTCCGTCATCGAGGCGCCGGCCGGCGAGGAGTTCACGATCACCTTCACCAACCTCGAGTCGCAGCCGCACAACGTGGCGGTGGACACCGAGGAGGGTGGCGACGAGATCGTCACCGGCGAGGTGATCACGGGCCCCGATGCCGAGACCACGATCACCGTGCCGGCACTCGAGCCGGGCGAGTACTACTTCGTGTGTGACGTCCACCCTGATATGAACGGGACGATCGTCGTCGAGGGCTGACAGCTCCACCGGAGCCCGGGTCCGCCATCGTGCCGGCCCGGGCTTCGTGCTGTCCGGGTCCCGGACTCAGGACTCCAGCAGCTGCTCGACGATCCCGACCATCCGAGCCGGGTCGAGCGGCCCGATGATCTCGCGCAGCACCGTGCCCTCCGCGCCGATGAAGTAGTGCCGCGGCAGGCCGTCGGTGCCGGCCCAGCGGTAGTAGGCCTCGAGGCCCGGGTCGAGCAGGATCGGGTACGTCACGCCGTACCGATCGACGAAGTCCTCGACCCCGTCGCGGCCCTCGCCCCAGTCGACGCCGAGGATGAGCAGCTCGTCCGCGTACTCCTCGGCGAGCCGCTGCATGGCGGGCATCTCGGTCCGGCACGGATCGCACGAGGTCGCCCAGAAGTTCACCCATACCAGGCGCCCGTCGGCGGCCGCATCGGCCATGGTCCATCGGTGCCCATCGAGATCCTCCAGGGCCAGCTCGGGGGCCGGCTCTCCCACCCGGGAGCCGAGGCGTCCATCCGGTTCGCCCCGCAGCAGCGGCACCGATGCGAGCCACGCCAGCACCAGGCCCAGCGCCACGATCGCGAGGAGCCAGGCGAGGCTCCATCGCCGGCGGCGGAGGGCGGCGATCATCGGTCGGTCGCCAGTGCGTCCTCGAGATCGGGGCGAGTGATGATGAGCTCCGCTCGCTCCCGCCCGTCCACCACCAGCACCGGAATCCGATGCGCGAAGCGCACCAGCAGATCGTCATCGGTGGTGATGTCCACGGCGTCCCAGCCGTCGGTTCCCAGCATCTCGTCGAGCAGGACGCCGGCGTCGTCGCAGAGGTGGCAGCCCTCGCGGACATAGAGGGTCGGACGAGGGGGCATGCGGCCGATGATACGGTAGGCTTGTGCCGGCGCCGCCCCCGTAGCTCAGTGGATAGAGCGCCGCCGTCCTAAGGCGGGCGTCGGGGGTTCGAATCCCTCCGGGGGCGCCAGACCTACGGCCGCCTGGGGCGATGAACGGTCGGACAGGTCATCCCCTGGTAACTTTCCTGATGATGTGCCTGTCGCGCTCTGCCGCGCGCGGGACGTGTGTCGGTGTCGTGGTCCGCTCATCTCGCCGGATTCAGGCGACGGCTGCACGCATGTGCGGGACGGCCGCCACGACCGTCGTCTGCGGCCCTCAGCCCGCAGCGCGACGAGATTCGGGCGTACGACGCCCGCGCGTGCGGCTCTCCGGTGAATCTGACGAGATCTGCAGTCACGCGATGAGCGCCCCGTTCGGGGGCGCCCATCGGCCGCGTGGAGAGGGGACGGGATCAGGACGCCGTGGCTGTCCCGGCGGTTGCACGCCGATCGTGCGTCCCCTCGCCGAACTCCTCGATCATCTTCGCGTTGAAGGCGGGCAGGTCCTTCGGGGTGCGCGAGGTGACGATGCCCTGGTCGGTGACGACCTCCTCATCGACCCACTCGGCGCCCGCGTTGCGGAGGTCGGTCTGCAGGGATGGGTAGGACGTGACCCGGCGTCCGCGAACCACGTCGGCCTCGATCAACATCCATGGTGCGTGGCAGATGGCGGCGATCGGCTTGCCGGCATCGGCGAAGTGACGCACGAATGCGACGCCACGCTGGTTCTGGCGCATCGTGTCCGGGTTCTTCACGCCACCGGGCAGGACGAGCGCCGCGAAGTCCTCGGGTCGCGCAGTGTCCAGGGTGACGTCCACCGTGGCAATGTCCGCATCGGTCTTGCCCTTGATCTGGCCGTCGTGGTCCGAGACGATCGTCGGCTCGGCGCCAGCCTCGCGCAGTGCGCGAATCGGCTCGGTGAGCTCCGAAGGCTCGTAGCCATCGGTGACGAGGACGGCAACCTTGAGTCCGTCGAGCTGCATCGGGATGGTCTCCTTTCGTGTCAGCCCTGGTATGCCGCAGACGGCGTGCCACCGGCGCGGGTCACAGGACGAACGTGAACATGCCGGCCAGGCGCGCGAACGCGTTGAAGTAGATCAGCACACCGATCGCGACGATCAGCAGGCCGGTCACGATCCGCACGACCCCGTGGTGGCGGCGAAGCAGGTCGATCAGCGGGCGCATCCGCGGGAAGGCCAGCGCGGCGAGCAGGAACGGCACCGCCAGGCCCAGCGAGTACGCGGTCAGGAGCAGGGCCACCGCAGGGGCCGATCCCGACGATGCGCCCATCGTGAAGATGGCGCCGAGCACCGGGCCGATGCAGGGCGTCCATCCCACCGCCACGAGCGCGCCGAGGGCCGCCGCGCGGACGCCGCGGGCGGTCGGCAGGACCGATGGGTCGACGCCGATGCTGAACCGCTCCATCACCGGGCCGAAGACCCCGGTGGTCAGCACGCCGACCACGACCACCGCGATACCGGCCAGCTGTCGGATCTCGGGGATGCCGAACAGCGGGGCGCCAATGATGCCGAGGGCAGTCCCGACGAGGATGAAGACGAAGCTGAACCCGCCGATGAAGAGCAGTGCCTGCGGCACGATCGCGGCGGCTGCTGGCGCGGGAGCATCCGCGGTCCCGGCCGGCGTTGCTCCGACGGCGGCATTGCCAAGGAAGGCGAGGTAGACCGGCACCAGCGCCAGCACGCACGGCGAGATGAAGGACAGCACGCCGGCCGCGAACGCCACTGCCAGGCTCACGTCGGTCACGCAGCGAGCCTAGCCCGTCGTGTGAGTGGTGTCAGGCAGCCGGGGTGACGCCCGGCTCGACCACGATCGGCTGGGCGATGATCCACAGGCTGAGGACGGTGTAGGCGATCATCAGTCCGACCATGGGGAGGCCGGCGACCACGGCGCGGGACGGTGCGTCGCGAAGGGCCAGCCGATGGGCGAGGACGATGCCCGCCACGTGGCCGCCGACGATCGCCGCGACGCTGAGATACCAGACCAGGCCGGTCGGGATCCAGTCGAGTGCAGGCGCCAGGCTCATGAGCGGATCGACGATGAGCGACGGCAGCCAGACCGCGCCCTGGATCACCAGCGTCAGGTAGTGGGCGATGAGGTACCCACCCGCGATCGGCAGCAGGGTCGCCGCGTAGACGCCCGCCGTCCGGGACAGCGGCCGGCGCCGATTCGGGTCGGCCAGGGCGTGCGTGGTCAGCACGATCAGCGTGAACGCGGCGCCGAACGCGAGCGCCACGACGACGAGGGCCAGTGTGTCAAGCACGAGGAACGTCGTGCCCGTCAGGCCGAACAGCGCCTGGACCGGGGGCAGCAGCCAGGAGAGCAGGGCGGCACCGAAGGCGGTCTCCTGCAGCCCGTCGAAGGAGACGCCGGCCAGGGCCAGCACGATGAACGCCGCGTCCGACCATCCCGCGCGGTTCACCTCGGTCAGGCCGGCGATCCACGGCCGCAGCTCCGGCCGCCGCTCGCTGTCGTCGGCGGCGACCGCGCACTCCGGGCAGTCGATGCAGCGCGCCGCATCGCACGTTTCGCCACACCCATCGCACAGCGCGGCATGCACGGCGCGGCGTCCCAGTGGTCCGATGCGCCCGAACCAGCCGAACTCGACCTCGAACAGCTCGGCGTGGCGCAGCCAGGCGACTTGGCCGAAGAGCGCCATCCCGGCGAGCGTCAACACCGTGTACGCGGCCAGGAGCCAGGCGACGGTGCCGGCCACCTCGCCGTTCGGCAGGACCAGCTCGGCCCATAGACCGAGCCCCAACAGCGCCACTGCCGGCCATCGCGCCAGTCCAGCAGGGTAAGGGAGCCCGGCGTCCAGGCGCTTCAGGCCGATCCGACCCAGCAGCCACTCGATGCCGGCGTACGTCGTGCGGAACGGGCTGAGCGACGGCCATGGGTTGCCCGCCAGGACCGCGACGATCGGTAGCGCCACCCAGATGCCGATCCAGAACAGGACCGCCGGCATCGGGCTGATGTCGCCGACGACCACGCCGACGACGATCGCGCCGTACCACCACACCAGTCCCAGGACGCGCAGGGCCGTGCGGATGATGCCTGCAACGCCGATGTCGATCGGCCGGGTCGGGTAGCGGGGAGGTGCGTCGGACGGTGCCCTTGCCAGGAGCGCGGTGACGATGAACGAGGCCGCCACGGCCAGGGCCGCCGCCGCCAGGTAGAGCCACAGCGGAACCGGCAGGGTATAGGTCCCGCCGATCGCGTGCCCGAGGACGGTGCCCGGCGTCCCGGCTCCGGCGACGCCGGCGGCGACCAGCGCCGTGGCGCCGAGCCGGAGGGGCCGGCTACCGCTCATCGATGGTCAGGATCCCGACGCTCACGCCCTCGGGGTCGTCGGCAGGATGGAACTCGATGGGAAATTGGCCGCTTCGCGACGCGGTGAACTCCAGCACAGTTTCCTCGCCGGCGGCGACCTCGGTCGCCGGGACCTGGTCGTCGTAGCCGTGGATGTGGAGGAATCCGTCTGCCTCGGAGTCGATGCGCAGCGTGACCTGCTGGTCGCGGCAGGCCGATGGGTCGTCCGGCGTCAGCGAGTCGGCAGTCAGCGTCAGCTCCATCGTCACCTCATCGGCGGAGCAGTCGACCGAGCCTCGATCGCCCACGCAACCGGCGAGCGCGAGGATGGCGATGCTCACGAGCAGGAGGGCGGTGCGCATGCGGTCTTCTCCGGCGACGATCATGGCTCGGCCCAGCGATCGCGCAGGTACGCCACCAGCGCCCAGCGCTCGTCCTGGGTGAGGGTCCCGGCGAAGGCCGGCATCGGGGTGCCTGCCACGCCGTAGGCGATACGGTACGACAGGTCGGCCGCGCCGGTGCGGCGCACGGCATCGACGATGCCTCCGGCAGGCGGCGAGGTCACGATGGGGCCATCCCCGCTGCCATCGCGGCCGTGGCAGGATGCGCAGTTGGCGAGGTAGATGGCCTCGCCGCGCGCGACGTCGTCGGCGGTGGCGGTTGTCGGCGGCGACTCGAGTGAGGCTTCCGAGGTCGGGCGGTTCGCGGCATCCACCAGCGAACGGGTCGCCACCCCCACGCCGGTCACGACCAGGACGACGACCAGGCCGGCTCGCGCGGCTCGGCTCCACGCCTCCCGTCTCCGGCCGGCGAGGACGAGCAGCACCAGGGCGAGCGCGGGCAGGAGCCACGCGACCGGGCCGGGCGGCAGCACGGTCCAGGCGGCGGCAACCATCGCCGGGACGCCGACGCCCGTGTCGGGCGGGGGCACGGGCTCGGCTGGCGCCTGCCGCGATACCGGGAACTCGAAGGCGAGACGCTCCTCGCTGCCATCGGACAGACCGATCACGAGCTCCATGCCCCAGTCGCCGACCTCGGAGGTGAAGGCCCCGCTCGCCCCGAACAGGCCGGGGACGCTCTCGGCCTCGTCGAGCTCGACGCGCACCGGGTCGGCGTCAGATGCTGCCGGCGGGGCGAGCTCGACGACCACCGTCTCGACGTCGGTGCGGGGCAGGCCGCCGTCACGCTCGGTGATCGACACCTGGATCGCCTGCTGGCCGAGTGCCGGCGGCGTGACGGTGGCATGCACGTCGGAGGCGCCGACCGCGCCGAACAGGTGGGCCGGGTTGACCGGTGGTGCGGTGAGCACGGCCTGGCGCGCCGACGATGGCTGGATCGTCACCATGGTGGCGGCCACGCCGACCGCCACGACGGCCACCGCCATCTCCGCGAGAACCATGGTCGCGATCGCTGCGCGGCCGCGACCGCGCAGGGCCAGGTGGTTCACGGCGCCGATCCCGAGCGCCACCGCCAGCAGGGTCGCCTTGGCCAGGAGCAGGTTGCCGTAGTCGCTGCCGACGACGTCCCGCGGCGTGCCGAGCACGAGCGGCGAGTTTGCGATGCCCGTCAGCGCCACCAACGGGGCCGCCACGAGGGCGAGCCCGCCATGGCGCCGGAGCAGCGCGCCGCCCAGCGGCCGCGCTCCCGGACCTCCGGCCACGCGTCCGCGATGCGCGAGCGCGAGCAGCGCCGGCAGGGCACCGAGCCACGCCGCCGCCGCGAGCATGTGCAGCCAGTCGACCACCGCGAACGCCGGTCCTCCATACGAGGCGGCATGCGCTGCCGCGCTCATGCCCGCGAGGCCGATTGCCAGCAGAACCGCGACGGCCGCGGCCGCGCGCCCATCCCGCCGCCGTCGCACCGCGATCGCGGCGACGGCAGCGACGATGGCGGCGAGCACGGAAATGCGCATCGCGACCGCGAACGGGCTCCAACCGAAGGCTCCGGCCACGTCGACGGGCAAGCCAGTGGCCTCCGCCCCGAGCGCGTCGAGGACCGGACGCGCCGACAGCCACAGGTAGCCGATCACACCGATCGCCGCCGCCGTCGACGCCCCCGCGACCAGGCCCCACGGCGGTCCCGACGCCGATGGCAGGCGGTCGGCCAGGATGGGCCGTCCTCGCCACCAGCCGACGAGGCTTCCGAATGCCACGAGCAGGCCGAGGAGTCCGATCCAGCGCGCCGTCACGGTGAGGGCGTCGACCGAGGGTGAGGACGCCGTCGGTGGCGTGGTGGGCGGCGCGGCCGCGCCCGTCGGGTCCACCAGAAAGGCATAGCGTCCAGTGGTCGCATGTCCGTCGACGGCCGAGACGACCTGGTAGCTGACCGTGTACGGGCCGGGGTCGAGGGTAGGCAGCGCCACCCGCACCAGGCGATCGTCAGCCTCGACCGTCACGGCACCGAGGCCGTCGACACGCACCTGCGACCGATCGAGGAGGTCGACGAAGGCCGCATCGGGATCGATCGGCTCCGAGAAGGCAATCGTCACCTCGGTCGGGGCCTCGCCCAGCGTGGCGTTGGGGATGGGCGTGGCCTGGACCAGCTCCGCATGCGCCGATGCCGTTCCGGCCATCGCGAGCGCGACGAGTGCCGCCAGCACCGCGGCGTGCGACCACACGGCGCGCGAGCGGTGGGCGATGGGGGAGGGCATGCGGTCGGGGACCTCCGCGGGCGCGACACGGGCTGGCGGACGGTGGCGCGGCTGAGTATACGGACGTTGACCCGGCCGAGCGCTAACTGATACTGTATCTCATGTGAAGCGCATCCTCGCCGGTCTCAGCGTCCCGCTCGCCATCGTCGCGCTGGTGGCATGCACCGCGGAAGGCGATCGCTCGACGACGGGCGAGCTGCGGGTGGTGGCCACCACTACCCAGGTCGGCTCCGCGGCGCGCGAGGTCGGTGGCGGCGCGATCGACCTGACTGTCCTGCTCGCGCCGGGCGTGGAAGCCCACGACTTCGCGCTCACGCCCCAGCAGGGAGCGGCGCTCGAAGGGGCGGACGTCATCCTCGTGAGCGGCGCCGGTCTCGAGGACTGGCTGGCCGACACGATCGCGGCCGTCGGTGCCGAAGACCGCGTCCGCGACCTCAGTGAGGGCATCGCCCTGCGGGCGCCAGATACCACCGGCACAGGTGACATGGATGCCGACACCGTCGATCCGCACTACTGGCTGAGCGGCCCTAACGCGGTCCTCATGGTCGGGAACGTTCGTGATGCGCTGACCGAGGCGGATCCCGGCGGCACCGAGGGGTACGGCGCCCGGGCAGCCGAGCTGATCGAACGGCTCGAGTCAGCCGATCGCGAGGCGCGCACGCTGATCGACGAAGTCCCCGCCGAGGATCGTGGCATCGTCACCGACCACGATGCGCTCGGGTATTTCCTCGACGAGTACGGGCTTCGCTTCGTGGGGTCGGTGTTTCCCAGCCTCGACGTTTCGGCCGACCCGAGCGCGCAGGACATCGAGGACCTGGTCGCGGTGATCCGCGAGCAAGGCGTGAAGGCGATCTTCACCGAGTCATCGGTGAGTCCGCGCCTGGCTGAGGCAATTGCTGCCGAGACCGACGCGCGCCTGGCGGACGAGCCGCTCTACACCGACTCGCTCGGGCCTCCGGGCTCGGGAGCGGACACGCTGGACGGGATGCTGCTCCACGATGCGCGCGTCATCCGGGACGGCCTGCTGGGCGACTGACAGCACCCCGGCGCTGCCGCGGTTCAGCTCTTCCGCATCTTCTTCGTCTCGCCGGACTCGCGGCGGTCCCTGTTCACGGGGTATGGCGCAGCGCTTGCAAGTGGACGGAGCAGAACAACACCTTCCCGGAACGAGGAGATCACCACATGGCTTCCGTCGTGGAAAGCATCGACGTCAAGGTGCCGGTGCGCACCGCCTACAACCAGTGGACCCAGTTCGAGGACTTCCCGCAGTTCATGGAGGGCGTGAAGTCGGTGCACGCAGATCGACGACACGCACCTTCACTGGGTCGCGGAGGTCGACGGCAACGAGGAGGAGTGGGACGCCGAGATCACCGAGCAGCACCCCGACGAGCGAGTCGCCTGGCGCTCGACGAGCGGCGCGCAGAACGCCGGCGTCGTGACCTTCCACCGCATCGACGACGAGACCACGCGTGTGACGCTGCAGATGGACGTCGAGCCGGAAGGATTCGTCGAGAACGTCGGCACCGTCCTCGGCTTCCTCGACCGTCGCGTGAAGGGCGACCTCGAGCGCTTCAAGGAGTTCATCGAGAGCCGCGGCGCCGAGACCGGCGCATGGCGCGGCGAGGTCGAGGCGCCGGCCCAGCGGTGACCGATCGCAACGATCCCGGTGGTGGCGGGTTGACCGGTGCCACCGGGGACCTCACCCCGGACGAGGTCGACGAGGCGTTCGTCCCCGGCGAGCGCCGCGAGATGGAAGATCCCGACGGCCGAGCTCGCGCGGCGACGGAAGGGGCAGCGTCTGGGCCGCGCCCAGACGGCGACGGTGACGACGAGCGCAACGAGGCCGAGGAGCGCCCCTGACCGCGGCCGTCAGGCCGCAGTGCGACGCGCCGTCTTGCGGCGGGTGGCTGACGACCGCTTCTTCTTCGACGACCCCTTGGTCTTCGCCTCGTCGACGCTCGCCCGCAGCGCCTCCATGAGGTCGATGACCTCCCGCTCGGGCTTGCGCCGCTTCGCCTTCCGCGCCTCGCCCCGCATCTTCTGCTCGATCAGGTCCTCCAGCGCCGCGCGGTACGCGTCGGTGTAGGACTCCGGGCGGAACCGGTCCGCGAGGCTCTCCACGAGGCTGCGGGCCATCTGGAGCTCCTTGGCTCGCACGGTTGCCTCGTTCCCCTCGGGCAGGTCGAGCGCACCGGTCGAGCGGATCTCGTCCGGCCAGTACATGGTTTCCAGGATGAGCGTGTCGTCGTACGCACGCAGCGTCGCAAGGCGTTCACGCGTCCGGATGGTGACGCGTGCCAGCGCGACACGTTCCGTCTCCTCCAGGGCTCGTCTTCAGCAGGCTGAACGGCTTCGCTCCGACCTCGGTCGGCTCGAGGAAGTAGCTCTTCTCGAAGTAGACCGGGTCGATCTCGTCAGCCTCGACGAAGTCGCCGATGTCGATCGTCGTGCTCGACTCCGGCTTGGCGGCGTCGATCTCCTCGGTCTCGAGGACGACGAACGTCGCCCTTCCGCACCTCGTAACCGCGGGCGAGCTCGTCCCATGCGAGCTCCTCGCCGCCCTCGGTGCAGACGCGCTTCTCCTGGATCGGTGCCTCGTGCTTCCTGCAGAGCATGCGGAGGCGCACGTCCTTCTGCTCGGTGGCCGTGTACAGCTTGACCGGGATGGTGACCATCCCGAACGCAATCGCCCCCTTCCAGATCGCTCGCATCGGTGTGGCTCAGCCCACGGGCTGCCGGACGTTGCTGTCGTCGTCGACCTCGATCCCGTGGCGCTCGGCAGCCCGAAGGATCTTCTTGCGGGCGCGCTCCTTGGCCGCCTCGCTCTCGAAGTCGGTCTGGTTGAAGCGTGCGATGGCGTTGCGGACGTGGGACTCGTCGTGGATCGGCAGATGCTCGCCCCCGTCGCGGTCCACGTACGCGAACTGGTCCTTGCGCAGCGCGTCGCGCTTGTCGCTGTTGAGCTCGCCCATGAGTCGTCTCCGATGCGTGATACCGGCCTCTGCTACGGCATGCCGCATGCCCATTCCGGTGGAGACGCCATCGACGACAAGCGCTTGGTCGCGGGGCACGTGACTTGCATTCGGCTGCCGACGTGACCGCATCCCCGCAACCCCCACCGGCACGGCCAGCGCCGCCCGCGCATCCCGGAGCACCAGCGGCGCCCGCCGCGTCCGCGCCGCCGGCCCAGCCCGGGATCGCACCGATCATCACAGCTCGCGGGGTCACTCGCGTGTTCGACGACCGCGTGGCGGTCGACGACCTCACCTTCGACGTCCTGTCGGGTGAGATCCTCGGCGTCGTCGGTCCGAGCGGCTCCGGCAAGACGACGACGGTCCGCATGCTGACCGGAACCCTCGGCCGAACCTCCGGCGAGATCCAGGTGCTGGGCGAGGACCCGATGCACTTCTCCCGCTCGGTCCGCGGCCGGATCGCCTACATGCCGCAGCTGTTCAGCCTGTACGAGGACCTCTCGGCCCAGGAGAACGTCGGCTTCGTGGCGGCGCTGTATGGCATCGGCCCGTTCAGGCGGCGCAAGCTCATCCGGCGCGCCCTCGAGGTCGTCGACCTTGGCGACGAGCGGCACAAGCTGGCGCGCGACCTGTCGGGCGGCATGCAGCGGCGGCTCGAGCTCGCCTGCGCGCTGGTGCACAGCCCGGACGTCCTGTTCATCGACGAGCCGACCGCCGGCATCGATCCGATGCTGCGACAGGCGATCTGGGACGAGCTGCGCACCCTGCGGGACGAGGGGCGCACGCTGCTCGTCACGACGCAGTACGTCGTCCGAGGCGGAGTACTGCGATCGGGTCGCGCTGATCGTGGACGGCGAGCTCGTCGCGCTGGACCAGCCCGAGGCGCTGCGCCAGATGGTGTTCGGCGGTGACGTGCTGGAGGTCGACACGCAGCGTGCGGTCGACCCCGAGCTGCTGACGAGGCTGGCGGGCGTGAGCAACGTGCGTCAGACCGCGCCCCGACAGCTGATGGTCACGGTCGACGACGCGGCGTCACTGACGCCGCAGATCATCGACACGCTGCGCGGCGGCGGCGTGGACGTGCGACGGCATCCAGGAGCACCAGCCGACCTTCGACGAGGTGTTCACCGGCCTGGTGGAGCAACGACGCGCAGCGCGCGGCAGGGCCGACCAGGACATGAGCGAGCGCGGGGCGATGCCGAGTGCGTGACCTCGCCCAGAGCATCGTCCGCATGGCGTCCTTCACCGGCAAGGAGCTGCGGGAGGTCCTGCGCCGGCCCGGCGTGCTGCTCAGCCTCATCGTCGGGCCGTTCGCGATCATGTTCATCTTCGGGCTCGGGTACTCCGGCTACCGCGAGCCGTTCCGCACGGAGATCGTCATCCCGGAAGGCAACGAGCTCCCGCGCGACCCCGCCTATTACGAGGACCTCGCGCCGGGTCGGCTCGAGGTGGTGGCCGTCACCGACGACGCCGAGGCGGCCGAGGAGCGCCTGCGCGACCTCGAGACCGACCTGCTCATCGTCGCGCCCGAGAATGCCAGCGAAGAGCTGCGCGAGGGCCGCCAGACAACGATCCGGGTCCAGTGGAACCAGATCGATCCGGTCTACGACCAGCTGGCCGGCCTGGCGACATCGATCCTCACCAGCAGCCTCAACGCCGAGATCGTGGAGCAGGCGGCCGCCGAGGGCATCTCGTTCGTGGAAGGCGAGCTGCCGGCCGCCGCCAATGTCCCGCCCGACGTGATCGCGCGGCCGACCACGGCCGAGACGGACAACATCGCCCCCAGCGAGCCGGCCGTGCTGAACTTCTTCGGTCCGGCCGTGTTCGCGCTTGTCATCCAGCACCTCGCCATCACGCTGACGGCGCTGTCCATGGTCCGCGAGCGCCTCTCGGGCCAGATGGACCGCTTCCGGGTCGCACCGGTGAGCTCGATGGAACTGCTGGTCGGCAAATACATCGCCTACGCCGCGCTCAGCCTGGTCGTGACCGCCATCGTGGGGGCCCTGCTGGTCGGGGTCCTTGGCGTGCCCATGCTCGGCGGATTGCCCATGTTCGTCGGGATCGTGCTGCTGCTGACGTTCGCCTCCCTCGGTGTCGGGCTGCTCATCTCGCTGGTGGCGGACTCCGAGCGCCAGGCAGTGCAGCTGTCGATGCTCATCCTGCTGGCGAGCGTCTTCTTCTCCGGCTTCGTGCTGCCGGTCAGCGACTTCGCGGAGTGGACCCAGTACCTGGCATATCTGCTGCCGGTGACGCACGGCATCGCGACGCTCCAGGAGCACATGCTCCGCGGGGCCGTGACCGATCAGTGGATGCTGGGTGCGCTGGCTCTCATCGGGGTCGTCCTGTACGTCGGGTCGCTGCTCCGCCTGCGGCGGGTCCTGCGTCGCGCAGACTGACGCGTACTGATGCGCATCTCCCGTCGGACGACCGGGCGCCTCCTCATCGTGTACGCGATTCTCGGGTTCGTCCTCGTCGCGTTCGGCGCCTACACCGGCCTCGAGCTGGCAGCCCAGGTGGAGCGCCTGTCGGGCACGGCCGACGCGGCCCTCACCGCCGCGGCCCGCGCCACCGACGCGGCGGCCGAGTCGTTCACCGCCGTCGACGGCAGCCTGAGCGACGCCCAGATGTCGTCCGACGCGGCTGCCGCGCTCGCGCGCGAGGCCTCCGGGTCGCTGAACTCGCTGGCGGCGGCGATGGACGTCACGATCTTCGGGACCCAGCCGCTCCAGGGGCTCTCCGCCCAGTTCAACGCCAATGCCGATCAGGCCGATGCGCTGGCGGACACGCTCGACGCGGTCGGTGGGTCGCTCGGCGACACGCGGACCGAGGTGGCGCGCATCGGGCCGGAGCTGGCTTCGCTGAGCGACGAGCTGCGCACGCTCGGCACGGAGCCCGAGGCGGCGGCGGCCGCGCCCGGCCTGCGGCTGTTCGTGGTCCTGCTGCTGGTCTGGCTGATCATGCAGGCCGCCGCCAGCCTGGTGGCCGGCATCGTCCTGGTCCGGGGGCCTGCGCCCGACTGACGACAGGCTCAGTCCTCGGCGAAGAAGGGATCGTCGCCGTACAGCTCGAGCCAGCGACGGCGCATCTGGCGCACGGTGGCCGCGACGGCGGCATCGGGAGTGCCCGCGGGCAGCAGGCTGGCGATCGCCGCTCGGACACGCTCGCTGTTCTCCATGCCGAGCAGGGCGAGGTAGTCCGCGACGCGTTGGGCGGCCGTCTTGCCATGAGCGCGCTGCCGAACGAGGACGTCGGCCTCGTGCTCCATGGCGCGCGGCGTAGTCATCGTCGCCGAGCTCGATCTCTGCGAGGAGGAGCGGGACGTCGTCGATCCGCGGGTCGGAGTATGCCCAGCGGATGAACGAGTCCATCGGTCCCGAAGGCCGGTCGTGGTGGCCGGCGTGGAACTGCTGGAGGTACTGCCGGCGTTCTGCCTCGGTACGGGTGAGCGCGATCTGCACGATGTGGCGCATTTCGGGCGTCCATCGGCGGAGCGACTCGACGAACTGGCGCAGGGTCAGGCTGCCCGCCGGCTGAGGACGGAATCGGTGTTCATGGACGTGCTGCACGGCGACCGTATACTAGCCGCCGTGCTCCGAGCCTTCCCACTGGCCCTCCGGGAACTGGAGCCTGCATGCGACGTCTGACCGGGGTGGCCGCGTTCGTCGCGGCGGGCCTGCTCGCCGTGTCGCTTGGGCCGTCGGCAGCGACGACGTCGGCCGCCGGACCACCGCTCCGCTACCTCGGAGGCTCACCCGGCACGCTCGACCCGGCCTTCATCTCCAACGCCGGTGACGTCCAGTTCCTGCTCCAGCTGTACGCCGGGCTGACGCGGCTCGACGAGACCGGCGAGCCATACCCATCGCTGGCCTCGGGCTGGGAGATCAGCGATGACGGCCTCACCTACGAGTTCGCCATCCGAGACGACCTGACCTTCAGCGACGGCACGCCGCTCACCGCCGAGGACGTGCGCCGCTCGTGGCTGCGCCTGCTCGACCCGGCCACGGACGCCACGGCTCCGGACGTCCTCAGCGTCGTGCGAGGTGCGTCCGGAGCGGCTCGCCGGGTCGGTCGGAGGAGGACGAGGTCGGCGTCACCGCGCCGGACGCGACGACCCTCGTCGTCGAGCTGCGCCACCCCGCGTCGTACTTCCTGGACATCGTCGCGACGCCGGCAACCTTCGTCGTCCCGCCTCGCGCCGATGCGACCGATGACTGGCAGACCGTCGAGGGCTTCGTCGGCAGCGGTCCGTACGTGGTCGAGGCATCCGATGGAGACGACCTCGTGCTGACGCGCCAACGACCGCTACGTCGCCGGCCCGCCCCCGATCGACGAGGTGCGCTGGGTGGCGGAGCATCGACGGCGACGCCGCCAGCGCGTTCGCGGCCGGACAGGTCGATCTGGCCGGCGTGCCCGGGCTCGGACGCGCGCTGGATCTCGTTCGACGCCGAGCTCGGCCCGAGCCTGCACGCGGCCGAGCCGCTGATCGTCAGCTACTTCGGCTTCGACACCACCCGACCACCGTTCGACGACCCGGACGTGCGGCGGGCGTTCCTCCTGGCACTCGACCGTGAGCGCCTCGTCCCGCTGGCCGAGGGCGCGGCCTCGCAGGCCGCCGCCAGCCTCGTGCCGCCGGCGATCTGGCCGGACGGATTCGCGCCCGAGCTCGAGCACGGACCCCGACGAGGCGCGCGACCTGCTGGATGGCGCCGGCTACGCGGATCGGTCGGAACTCGGAACGATCGTCGTCAATGGCAGTGGCCTCGGCGTCGAGCCGGCCGTCGAGACGTGGCGTGAGGAGCTCGGCGTCGACATCGACGTCGAGAACATGGCCTTCGGCGACTTCCTTGACCTGGTCGACGAGCGGCCGCCGCACGTCTTCACCGTGAGCTGGATCGCCGACTACACGTCGCCGCATGCGCTGTACGGGCTGCTGCTCGACACCGGTGCGGCGAGCAACTGGGGCGACTGGCGCGACCCGGCGTTCGTGGAGCTCCTCGAGACCGCGGCCGCCGCGCCGGTCGACGAGATCGGCGCCGCGTACGACGCGGTCGAGGCGCTACGTCGCCGAGCAGGCGCCGGTCATCCCGTGGGCCGTACGGCGAGACCTGGTGGCTGGTCACCAGACGGCCTGCGCGGCCTCGGGAACCTGACCGTCGGCCTCATCGACTTCGGGCGGGTGTCGTGGGACGGCTGACGCGCTGGTTGGCTGCACTGGTCATGGCGACGGCCATCGGCGTCGCGGGCGCCGATCCGGTCGCTCGGCTTCGACGGCTTCGGCGACCTCAGCGCCGACTCGACCTACGGCCAGGAGATCCGCCTCGAGGTCGAGCTGGAGGGCGGTGCGCCCGATGAGCTCGAGCTGCTGGTCCGGACGCCGGGCGACGAGTCATCGAACGTCTTTCCGGTCGAGCCCTCCGCGGACGGCGCCACGTACGTCTGGAACACCACGGCCAACTACGTCGTCCCGAACACGCTGGTCACCTACCAGTGGCGAGCGATCGACGGCGACACGGTCACGCTGTCGGAGGAGGCGACGATCCGGTACGAGGACGATCGGTCCGGCCTCGACTGGCAGGAGGCTGAGCTGGGTGAGGCGACGGTCCACTGGTACGGCGACGCCGAGGGCCAGGCCCGTCGCTTCGGCGAGCTGACGGCACAGGGCGTGAGTCGCGCAGAGGAGCTGCTCGGCACCGAGCTGGCCGGCCCGGTCGACGTGTTCGTGTACGACTCGCGCGAGGAGTTCTTCGGGGCCCTGGGACCCGGCGCACGCGAGTGGACCGGGGCGGCCGCCTACCCCGAGCTGCGCACGATCTTCATGTGGCTCGGCGGCGGGTCGCCGTCGTACCTCGAGGTCGCAATGCTGCACGAGGTCACCCACATCGTCTTCAACGACGCGACCGACAACCCATTCCACGAGCCGGCGCGATGGCTGAACGAGGGCATCGCCACGTGGTCCGAGACGTCCGAGGGGTCCGACGAGCGGGCGATCGTGGCGCGTCGAGGCCGGCGGAGGCGGACTGTTCGCGTTCGAGGCCATCACCGAGCAGTTCCCGATCGGCGAGCGCGGCGGTCGGCTCTCCTACGCGCAGGGCACGACCATGGTCGACCTCATCGTCGACCGCTACGGCGAGGACGCGATCGCGGCGATGACCGCCGCGTACCGCGACGGAGCGTCGGACGAGGAGGCGCTGCAGGCCGGCGACCGGGATCCCGGCCGAGGAGCTGTACGCGGCCTTCTTCGCCGAGTTCGGCGTCGACCCGCCCGGGCCGGTGCGGGCCGAGCCGATCGCGCCGTCGAACGTGGACCCGCCGCCGGCCGGCGAGATCGACGAGGGCGGCGTCGATCCGGGCGCCGAGCCGAGCGCCGCGCCGCCCGGGAGGCGTCGACGATCCGGATCCTCCACCCGACGAGGCCAGCCCGTCGGAGGGCGAGGACACGGATTCGGGAGCGGTCGTCGGGCTCATCGCCCTGCTCGTCGGCGCCGTCGCGGTCGCGGCCGCCGCCGCCGTGGTGGTCTCGCGCCGCGCGCGTCGGCGGGACGCCTCGTGAGCCGTCGTCTGCCGGCGCGGCGCCGGCTGAGCAACCCGCAATGGGCGATCTCGATCGCCCTCGGCCTCGGCGTCATCGGCTTCGTGGGCGCCGCCCAGTGGAACAGCTCGCTCGCGCGCGAGGAATTCATCACCTCTGCGCAACGGGTGCTCATCGCACAGGCCGATCAGCTCCAGCGGCAGCAGGAGGGCCTGCGTGCCGATATCGAGGCGGCGAACGATCGGCTGCTGACGTTCCAGGAAGCGGACGCGGGGTCGCAGGTCGCCCTGGGCCTGCTGAACGAGCAGCTGGCTGCCGCGCGGCTGGCGACCGGGCAGACGGAGGTGATCGGGCCGGGCATGGTGATCGAGATCGCCGACTCCCTGAACCCCGCCACCGGAGATGACCGGCAGATCGACTACGTCGTCGTCGACGACCTGCGGGACATCGTGACCGCCCTGTGGGGCGCCGGCGCCGAGGCGATCACGGTCGCCGGTGGGGGAGGAGGCGGGGTGCCGGCGGAGCGCATCGTGTCCAGCACCTCGATCGATGGCGCCGGCCCGGCGATCCTGGTGAACTCCACGCGCCTGTCACCGCCCTACCGCATCGAGGCGATCGGGCCCGATGGCCTCGCGGAGCGCTTCCTGGCGCACCCCGCCTACCTCGCGCGGGTCGAGGCACGGATCACCGCCTACGGGCTGCAGTTCGCGTGGGAGGCCCGCGACGAGATCGTCCTGCCGGAGTTCGTCGGGAACACGCGGCTGCGGTGGGGTGCGCCGGTCGCCGAGGAGCCGAGCTGATGGCACGCCGCATCGCGCAGGTCAGCCTGTTCGTGGTCGCGCTCATCATCGGAGTGCTGCTGGTCGGCCAGCTGCGATCGCAGGCGCGTCCGATCGAGCTGTCGAACCTCACCCCGCAGGAGCTGTCGGCCCTGATCGACACGCTCTCGGACCGCAACGTCGAGCTCCGCGACGCGCTCGCGGATCTCAACGAGCAGGTCCGGAACTACGAGCTCGCCGAGGTGCAGGGGCAGTCCACGCTCGACCTGACCGAGGAGGAGCTCTATCGGATCGAGGCGTTCGGCGGCCTGCGGGCGGTCGAGGGCCAGGGCGTGGTGCTCCGCGTCGAGGGCACGCTCGACCCGACCGCCGTCAACGACCTCATGTACGAGCTGCGCGGTGCCGGCGCTGAGGCGATCGCCGTCGACGACGTCAGGATCACGGCGCGCTCGGTGGCGGTCCAGGGGGCTGGAGCGATCGAGATCGACGGCACCCCGTTGGGATCCACGATCGAGATCCTGGCCATCGGCTCACCGGCGGGGCTGGAGGCCGCGCTCGAGCGCCCGGGCGGCGTGCTCACCCTGCTCCAGCAGTCGATCGGGCTGCAGTACGAGATCGAGCAGCAGACGGAGATGGACGTCCCGGCCACCGGGCGCGATCTCGAGCCGCAGGCTGCCCGGTCCGGTCGAGTAGCCTGTAGGCCCGCCTGAACCGATTGCGACAGGATTTGATGCCGTGAACGACCTGATCGACCGTGCGCTCGACGCCGCCGAGCGCGGGGGAGCCAACTACACCGAGGTTCGCGTCGCCGAGCGCGAGACCGAGCAGCTGACCGTGAAGAACGGCGCCCTCGAGGCGGCGACCTCCAACGTGAGCGCTGGATTCGGCGTGCGGGTGCTGGTGAACGGCGCGTGGGGCTTCAGCTCCAGCCGTTCGCTGGAGCCGGGCGAGGCCGACCGGGTGGCGGCCGAGGCGCTCGAGATCGCGCATGCATCGGGGCTGGCTCAGAAGCGCCCGGTCGAGCTCGACGACACGCCGCCGGTGAAGGACACGTACCGCACGCCCTACACCGAGGATCCCTTCGCGGTCAGCCTCGACGAGAAGCTTCGGCTGCTGATGGAGGCCGATGCGGCGATGGGTCGCGTCGACGGCGTCGCCATCCGGGAGAGCAACCTGGTCGCCGGGCGCGAGCGCAAGACCTTCGCCACCAGCGCCGGCGCATGGATCGAGCAGGAGATCGTCGAGGCCGGAGGCGGCATCGAGGCGACGGCGGTGAACGATTCGGAGATGCAGCAGCGCTCCTACCCGAACTCCTTTGGTGGGCAGGTCGTGACCGGCGGGTTCGAGGCGGTCCGCGCGCTCGATCTTGCCGAGCACGCGCAGGAGACCGCCGAGCTCGCGGTCGCGCTGCTCGACGCACCGCAATGCCCGTCCGGCGAGATGGATCTCATCCTCGACTCGACCCAGGTCGCGCTCCAGATCCACGAGTCGTGCGGTCATCCGACCGAGCTCGACCGGGTCTTCGGCACCGAGGCGAGCTTCGCCGGGACGTCGTTCCTGACCACCGACAAGCTCGACGAGCTGCGCTACGGCAGCGAGCTGGTCCACATCGACGCCGATGCCACCGCGCCCGGCGGGTTGGGAACGTTCGGCTATGACGACGAGGGTGTCCCGGCGCAGAACGTTCCGCTCGTGTCCGGGGGCGTGCTGGTCGGGTACCTCACCAGCCGCGAGACCGCGCCGCGCATCGGCCGCCGCAGCATGGGCAGCGCCCGCGCCTGGAGCTGGAGCCACATCCCGCTGATCCGGATGACGAACATCAACCTGCGACCCGGCGACGCCGGCACGCTCGAGGACCTGATCGCGGACACGCGTGACGGGATCTTCATGAGCGTCAACAAGAGCTGGTCGATCGACGATCGGCGCCTGAACTTCCAGTTCGGCGATCAGGCCGGCTGGATCATCAAGAACGGGAAGCGCACGCAGCTGGTGAAGAACCCGACCTACACCGGCATCACTCCCCGGTTCTGGGGCAGCCTGGACGCCATCTGCGGTCCCGAAGAGTGGACGCTGTGGGGCCTGCCGAACTGCGGCAAGGGTGAGCCGATGCAGGTTGGTCACGTCGGGCACGGGGCTGCTCCCGCGCGCTTCCGTGGCGTGAAGGTTGGAGTCGGACGATGGTCGTGACTCGCGACGAGGTCGGCGAGCTGCTCGACCGTGTCATCGCGCAGTCGGAGGCGCCGCGGACCGAGGCGATCTACCTCGGCCAGGACTCCGCGCTGACGCGGTTCGCCAACAACCAGATCCACCAGAACGTGCGCGAGCACGACGCCTCGCTCCAGGTGCGCGTCATCGACGAGGATCGAGTTGGCGTCGCGGCGACGAACCGCCTCGACGACGCCGGCATCCGCAGCGTCGTGGAGCGAGCGGCCGCGATCGCCGCACGTTCGGCGCCGAACCCGCGGGCCGCGATCCTGCCGGAGCCGGATGGACGGGACCACGACCCGGATCTCGGCTACGTGGCGGCCACCGCCGAGGCGGGCGCCGAGCTTCGGGGGGAGGGTGCGCGCGCGGTGATCGCCGCGGGCGAGGCCAAGGGCCTCGAGACGTCGGGATCGTTCTCGACTTCGGTGATGACGGTCGCCGTGGCCAACACCAACGGCATTCGCGCCGAGCATCGGTCGACCCGTGCGACCCTGCTGACCGTGATGATGGACGGCTTCGCCTCCGGCGCGGCGTCGGGCTATGCGCAGGCCGGGGCCGGTGACGTCGGCGACATCGACGCCGCCGCGCTGGGCGCGGTCGCCGCGCAGAAGGGCGACGACATGCGTGGCGCGGGAGAGCTGGAAGCCGGCGAGTACGAGGTGATCCTGGAGGAGTACGCGGTGGCCGGGCTGCTCGAGTACCTGTCCTACATCGGCTTCTCCGGCATGGCGCATGAAGAGGGGCGATCGTTCATGGAGCTCGGCAAGCGGGTGATGGGCGAGAACGTGTCGATCTGGGACGACGGAATGGACCCGTCGGGCCTGCCCTCGCCGATCGACTTCGAGGGCGTCGTGCGGCAGCGCGTCGACCTGATCCGGGACGGAGTTGCCACCGCCGTCGTGCATGACGCCGCCACCGGCAGCCGCGCCGGCACCGGATCCACGGGCCACGCGTTGCCGGCCCCGAACCTCGTCGGACCCATGGCGCTCAACCTGTTCCTGGGTGCCGGCACGACCCCACGGGACGAGCTGATCCGGGGCGTGAAGCGAGGCGTGTGGGTGACGCGCTTCCACTACATCAACCCGGTCCATCCCAAGAAGGCGATCCTGACCGGCATGACGAAGGATGGGACGTTCCTGATCGAGGACGGCCGGCTGACCCGACCGCTGCTGAACTTCCGCTTCACGCAGTCGGTGCCGGAGGCATTCAGCGACGTGCGCGCATCGAGCGCCGAGACGAAGCTCGTGCCGGGCGAGTTCTTCGGCGCCGTGCGCTGCCCGACGATGCATCTCGGCTCGTTCAACTTCACCGGCGTCACGGCCGCGGAGGGCAGTGCGTGACGGTGGCCCGGCCGCTGGACCTCCGTATCGGTGATCGGCTCCGGCTGCGCAAGGAGCATCCGTGCGGGAGCCGCGACTGGGAGGTGGTGCGGCTGGGGGCGGACATCGGCCTCGTGTGCGTCGGTTGCGCGCACCGAATTCTGATGGATCGACTCGACGTGGAGCGGCGCTTCACCGAGTACCTGGCGCGAGGGCCCGAGGGGGACGACTGAGCCGATGGCCCACTTCGACCCTGGCGCCGCCGCGGACGCCGACCTGAGCGAGGCCGGTTCGGTCTTCCGCAACCGGCCGTTCGTCTACCTCTGGTCGGCGCAGGCGTTGAGCCAGCTCGCGAGCAACATGGTGCTCGCTGCGCTCATCGCCACGGTGGTCACCACCACCGGATCGTTGACCGCAAACGCGGTGCTGATCCTGACGTTCCTCGTGCCAGCCGTGCTGTTCAGCACGCTGGGCGGCGTGCTCGTCGAACGGAGCGACGCCAAGATCATCATGCTGGCGACGAACATCATCCGCGCCGGCGGCACGGTCCTGTTCATCTTCGTCGCCCCGACCACGAGCGATGCGAACGTGCCGCTGGTGTACCTCATCAACTTCGTCGTGGCCTCGGCGACCGCGGTCTTCGCCCCGGCCGAGCTCACCGCGATCCCGCGCATCGTCGACAAGCGTCAGCTGATGGCGGCAAACTCGATCTTCATCCTGACGGTCAACGCGACGTTCGCGATCGGCTTCGGCGTGCTCGGGCCGCTCGTCCTCAACGTGGTCGGTCCCACCACGGTCTACGTTCTCGTGGCGCTGATGTTCGGCATCGCGGCCCTGGCGATCCTGCCGCTCCCCTCGGTGCGGCCCGACCACGAGGTCGAGGATGTCGGTGGTGCGGCCGGGCGGGCGGTGAAGGAGCTGTTCGACCAGCTCGCCGAGGGGATCCGGTTCGTGCGCCAGCATCGCGAGGTCGCCTGGAGCCTCACCTACCTGGGCATTGCCGCCAGCCTCATCGGCGTGCTCGGCGCGATCGGCCCGGGCTTCGCGACCGACGTGCTGCGCCTGACCGCCGAGGACTTCTTCTTCATCATGGGTCCGGCCGGGCTGGGCGCGGTCGTCGGCATCCTGTTCCTGAACTCGTACGGGAAGGGCCTGCCCAAGCGGTTCGTGATCGACATCGGCCTCATCGCCATGGGGATCACGCTCGTGCTCCTCGCCCTGGTGCGACCGGTGACGGCGCTGTTCGGGTTCGCGGTCGCACCCCTGGAGGAGGTCTTCCCGTCGATCGAGCCGCTGACGAGCCTCATCGCGGTCGTCGTGGTCATCGCCGTGTTCGCCGGTCTGGAGTACGCGTTCGTGGCGATCCCATCGCAGACCGCCCTCCAGGAGGAGCTGCCCGCGGACGTGCGCGGCCGGATCTTCGGCATCCTCAACACGCTGCTGTCGGTCGCGTCGTTCCTGCCCGTCCTCCTGGCACCGGCCGCCGCCGACGTCATCAACATCTTCGCCCCGGGCGCTGGAATCCCGGTGGCCATGGCGATCCTCGGCGGCCTGACGCTGTGGGCCGGCATCGCGTCGTGGCGGCGCAACGCGAAGGCCGGCCTCCACCAGCACGACCGATCGCCGGCACCACCGGCCGATGCGGTCGACGAGCGGACGGCGCCGGGTGCGCCGGACGTCGCGGGGGAGATCGACGAGGCGGTTGGCGGCGAGCCGCCGCATCGCCGCCGTCGCCGCCGCCGCCGTCCGGCCGATGGGAACTAGGGCCGCCGCCGCCGCATTCCTGGCCATCGCAGCGCTCGTCGCCTGGGTGACGATCACCATCCCGCTCGCGGCACGCGTGCTCCAGCTGTCGATCCTGCTCTCGATGCTGTACGTCGGCTATCTGGCGTGGCGCGGAGCTCGCGTGATGCGCGAGGCGCTGGCGTGGGGACGATCCGGCGCCGCCGAGCCGACCGGACTGGCGTCGGGCCTGCCGTTCGTGTCGCTCGTCATCCCGGCCCGGAACGAGGCCGCGGTCATCGGGCCGGCAACCGCCACGTTCATCGCCCAGGCATACGCCCGGCGCGATGGCACGCCTGCGTATCGACGTGCTGGTGGTGGACGACGCGTCGACCGATGCGACCGCCGATGCCGCTCGCGCCGCCATCGGCGAGGCGACCCACGCACAGGTCGTCCGGCGCGATCGCCAGGAGGGGCCACGCACCAAGGCAGCGGTCCTCGCCTTCGCCATGCCGTATCTGCGCGGAGAGGTCATCGGCGTGCTCGACGCCGATACCCTGCTGCACGGGTCCTTCCTGGAGCGGACGATGCGGGCGTGGACGGTACGGGACCCGGATGCGGTCGCCATCCAGGTCGCGCGACACCCCCGGAACGAGCACGTCTCCTGGCTCACCCGCGCACAGGCCGAGGAGCAGCTGATGGACCTCGACAGCCAGTGCGGCCGCTGGGCGGCCGACGGCACCGCCGAGCTGCGCGGGAACGGGATGTTCGTGCGGCGCGAGGCCCTCGACGCGGTCGGCGGCTGGCGGCCGTCGGCCCTGACCGAGGACCTGGAGCTGTCCACACGGCTGGCCGCCGCCGGCCACCACGTGGCGCTGGCGCCGGAGGTGGCCGTCGAGGAGGAGGCGGTCGAGCGCATCGGCGCCCTGTGGCGACAGCGGCTGCGCTGGGCGGAAGGTAGCCTCCGACGCCTGCTGGAACACGGCCCCGGCCTGCTGGCCGGATCGCAGCCGATGGCTCGCAAGGCCGACTTCCTGGCGTTCGCCGCCGAGTTCCTCATCCCGCCGCTGTTCGCCACGACGATCCTGGCCAGCCTGCTGACGATCCCGCTCCCGCGACCGGCGGACTGGAGCGTGCCCGCCTCGCTGTTCGTCGGCTACGGGCTCGGGATCTTCATCCTGGCCATCGCCGGGCTCTGGGCCAGCGGCGTTCGCGGCGTCCCGCTCGTCGGGCGCGCGCTGCGCGGCGCCCTGTTCCTGTCGCACTGGCTGCTCGTGGTTCCGGTCGCCCTGGTGCGCATCGCGTTCGGACCTGGAGCCGGCGGCTTCGACCAGACGCCCCGCTTCACCGGGGCCGATCGATGAGCGCGCGGGCGGACCTCGTGATCGTCGGCGACGTGCTGGTGGCGGCCGTGCCGGGCGCCGCTGAGCGCGCGGAGGCGGTCGGCGTGGCCAATGGCCGGGTCGTTGCGGTCGGCATGCGCGCGGAGGTGCTCGACGCTGCTTCGCCGGGCGTGCGCATCGTCGACGCCGGCCGTGCGGCCGTCATTCCGGGCCTGCACGACTTCCACATCCATCTCGTCGGGCTGGCTCGCACCAGGTCCGGCGTGCTGCTCGACGATGCTCCCGATGGCGCAGCCGTGGTGGATCGGCTGGCACGCCACGCCGCGGCCCTGGCACCCGATGCCTGGGTCACGGGACGCGGCTGGTCCGAGGCGCAGCTGGGTGCCGTGCAGCCGGGTGCCATGGACGAGGCGGTCGCCGGCCGCCCGGCCTTCGTGTCGAGCCACGACGGGCATTCGGCCTGGGCGTCGGCTGCCGCGCTGCGGGCCGCGCGGATCGGGGAGGCCGCCCAGGACCCGCCCGGCGGCCGGATCGAGCGTGACGCCGATGGCCGGCCGACCGGGGTCCTGCGCGAGACGGCGCTCGATCTGGTGTCACGCGTCGTCCCGCGGCTGCAGGGGGACGCCCTGCGGCCGGCGCTCGATGCGACCCTGGCCGAGCTGTCCGGACACGGGCTCACCGGCGCCAGCGAGGCGGGGGACTATACCGACCAGAACGGAGTCGGGCATGACGCCGACATGGGGGACTCGTACTCGACCCTGACCGACCTGGGCGACGCGATCGACGGGCGCCTGCGGCTGACGCTCGGCATGCCGGTGGACGCCATCGAGGCGGCTGCCGCGCGTGGCCTGCGGACGGGAATGGCGCTCGCCGGCCGGCACACCATGCGAGTCGGCTGGGCGAAGGAGTATGCCGATGGCGCCCTCGGCTCCGGCACGGCGGCCCTGTTCGAGCCGCGCAGCTGCGGGGCGGGAGAGCGAGGGATCATGCGCGTTGCTGCCGACGAGCTCGACGCCCTGTTCCGCCGCGGACGGGGCGCGGGGATCGGCCTGGCGGTGCACGCCATCGGGGACCGAGCGGCAGCAGCGGTGCTCGACGCGGTCGGGCGGGCCCCGTCGCGGCAGCCCGGCACCCCGAACGACCGGATGGAGCACGCCCAGCTGGTCCGCGCCGAGGACCGAGGCCGATTCGCCGCGCTCGGCGTCACCGCCAGCGTGCAGCCGATCCACGCCGCGGCCGACCGCGACCTCGTCGAGTCGTGCTGGGACGGACGGCAGACCGATGCGTATGCCTGGCGCGGCCTCACCGCTGCCGGTGCCCTCCTGGCGGCCGGCTCCGATGCGCCGGTCGAGGCGGTGAACCCATGGCTCGGCGTCTTCGCCGCGCTCCATCGGCGGTTTCCGGACGACGACCGTGGCGACTGGCGCGCGGACCAGGCGCTCACCATCCTCGAGGCGCTGCACGCCTACACGCTCGGACCGGCGCTCGCCCTCGGCGTCGCTGACGAGGGACACCTGCGCGTCGGTGCGCGCGCCGACCTCGCGGTGCTGTCGGTCGGGCTCGACGCGCTGTTGGGCGGTGAGGTCGACTTCGGTGCGGTGCGGAGCGAATCGACGGTGGTCGACGGCCTGGCGGCCGTCTGACGTTCGCCCTTGCGGGGAGATTCGTGGGAGCGCTAGGATGCTCGCCAACCGAGCGAGCGTCGGAGGGTGGCGATGGTCGAGAGCGAGGACGGATCCTTCGAAGTGGGGCCGGATGGCAGCGTGCCCGTCGGCCCAGGGCACCCGTCGAGCTTCGACTCGACCCGTCTCGACTTCGGGCACCACGCCGGCCGGACGATTGCCGAACTCGCCTCCATCGACCCCGACTATCTGCGCTGGCTGGCGCGGCATCCATCGGGCTTCCGCTACCGGGCCGAGATCGCGCGGGTCATGTCCGAGGCGGTTCCGCGCGCCGGGGACTGGGAGCGATAACGCTCAGCCGGGCGCCGGCAACGGCGACTGCGCGGCATCGCTGAGGCAGCAGCCGCGTCGGGCGGCGACCACCTCCCCTCGCCAATCCGCTAGGCTCGCGACATGAGTGGTGATCCCATCAGCCTCCGCGAGACCTGGACCGATCTCGACGGTCGGCGCCTGCTGTACCGGACGAACGCCGAGTCGCCGCCTCCGGCGGACGCCCCCGTCCTCATCCATGTCCACGGCTTCGCCATCTCGGGCCGGTACCTCATGCCGGCGGCGTGGCGGCTGGCGCCCGATTTCCGGACCTACGTTCCCGACCTGCCGGGCTTCGGGCGCAGCGAGCGCCCGCCGCGTCCGTTCGACATCCCGCAGCTGGCAGACGCCCTGGCGCGCTTCATGGACAAGGTCGGCGTCGAGCGTGCGACGCTGCTCGGCAACTCGCTCGGTTGCCCCATCATCGGCGAGTTCATCGACCACTTCCCGGACCGGGCCGAGCGGGCCATCCTGGTGTCACCCGCCGGCGGGCTCTACAACCAGCCGCTGCCCAAGGGCCTCTCGCAGCTCATCGTGGACACCCTGCGCGAGCCCCCCGGCATGGGCAAGTTCGTCATCAGCGACTACCTCTCCTACGGCCCGGTCGCGGTGTTCAACCTGATCCGCTCGATGCTCGCCTACCCGACGACCGAGCGAATCGCCGAGCTGACGCTCCCCACGCTCGTTGTGCTGGGCAGTCGCGACCCGTTCGTCAGCGAGCGGTGGGTCAAGCGACGAGCGACCGGCCTGCCCCACGTCACCGGGGTGACGATCCACGGCGCCGCGCACGCCATCAACTACTCGCACCCCGAGCAGCTGGCGAACGTCGTCCGCAGCTGGATGGCCGATGAGCCGATCGTCGACGACCCGACCGCCCCTGGCCGAGCGCGCATCTTCCTGACGCCGCCCGACGGAAGCTAGTCGTGGACCTCCGGCCCCAGCATGGCCCGGTCGTGGCCATGCAGGCCGGCGAGGGTCCGCACCTCGTCCTGCTCCACGGCCTGGCGGGCTCGGGCACCTGGTGGAAGCGCAACCTGCCCGCGCTCGCCGCCACGTTCCGGGTCACGGCCATCGACCTGCCGGGATTCGGCTCCAGCCACCCAAACGCGCGGCTCATCCTCGACGAGGTGCCGGCCCAGGTCGACGCGCTCCTCGGCGGACTGGGCATCGAGCGCGCCCATGTCGTGGGCCATTCCATGGGCGGCCTGGTCGCCGGTGGCCTCGCCGCAGACCACCCCGAGCGCGTCGATCGGCTCGTGCTGGTGGACGCGGGCTTCCTGTCCCTTGACCCGGGGTGGCTACACCGCGTCACCGGGCCCCTGTGGACGTTGCCGTGGACCTCGCCGTCGATTCTCCCCACCCTTATGCGCGACGTGCTCCGCTCGGGGCCCGTCCGCATGGCCAGGGCCACCGCCGAGGTCATGCGCAAGGACTGGGGTCACAAGCTGCCGTCCATCGCGGCCCCGACACTCGTCCTCTGGGG
>CAWDYT010000015.1:0-56385 GCA_963806695.1 uncultured Chloroflexia bacterium
GGCGGGGGCGCGGCTGACGCTTGCGTCCGACGCGCACCGCACCGAGGAGCTGGCCCAGCAGCGCTACGCGGTCGACCTCGCCCGGCGGGCGTGGCTGCGGGCCGACCAGCTGCTGGCGACGCGGACGGCGGACGAGCTCCTGGCCGAGCTGTCGTGATCACGCGGCTGTTCGGGGGTCGGCAGCGGGTCACCGTGCTGCGGCGCATCGACCGGCCCGCGGCCGCGGTGCTCGCCATCGGCCAGGCGCTGGTCGCGGCGGCCGGCTGGTTCGCCGAGCCCGTGTGGCTGGCGGTGGCGATCGCCGCCCAACTGGCACTCGGTGGCGTGGGCGCCGTCCGCGTCCTCGGTCCGGCCCGCGGGGACCTGGGCCTGGCCCGGTACGCCATCCCGGCCACCGCCGGCATCGCCGCCACGCTGTTCGGGCGGCTCATCCCCGGCGGCCTGAGCCTGCTGCTGGTGCCGATCGTGGCGGTGCTGCTCTGGTCGATCACCTACCTCGAAGTGCGGGCCGAGCGTGCGACCGGCGGGCAGACCCTGCGGGATCTTGGGCTGACCGCGATCGTGTTCACCGGGGCCGCCGGCATCCTCGACCTGTTCGGGCCGCAGACATGGCCGACGCCCCTGGTGCTCATCGGCCTGCTCAGCCTGCCGCCCGCCTTCCGGGCCGCGGAGGCTCGCGGCACGATGGGCGCCGAGGGATTCGGGCAGGCGCTGCTCCAGGTGCTGGCCGTCGTCCAGGTCGGCGTCGGCGCGGTCCTGCTCAACGTGTCGGTGCTTGTCTCGGCTGCACTGATGGCGCTCGCGTTCTACACCTGGACCGGCGCGGTGGACGCCCTCCGCGGCGGCGCGTCGGGGCGTTCGGTCGTGGTGGAGTTCGGCGGGCTGGTGCTCCTCGGGCTCTTCGTCGGCCTGCTCCTGTATCGGCCCTGACGCCCTCCGACAAGCCCGCGTTGACACCCCCCATGGCCGGTGGTACAAGGGTTCGCCCTTGGCCGGATCGGCCCGGGCCCCCGCTTGCAATGGAGACGCTCACCACGCTCATGGCTGTTGGAGAGGCTGACACCACCACCCGACTACGACGGCAGCTCGCCGATGCCGCGATCGCCCACGCGACGCGCAGCGAGTGGGAGGCGGCGGCCGATGCGAACCGCCAGCTCCTCGAGCTCGGACCGGACATCGACGCGTACAACCGGCTCGGCAAGGCGCTGGCCGAGCTCGGCCGCCACGGCGAGGCGCTCGAGGCGTACGAGCACGCCCTCGAACGCGACGCCACCAACCGCATCGCGCAACGCAATGTCGAGCGCCTGCGCCTGCTGAGCGCCGCTGCGAAGCCATCGGCGAAGAGCGGCAAGCGCCAGGAGAAGGCCCCGGCGACGGTGTTCATCGAGGAGATGGGCAAGACCGGCCGCGCCCGCCTCATCAACGTCGGCGGTCCGCGCGTGCTCGCGCCGCGCTCGCCCGGCGACGCGGTGGAGCTGACCGCCGAGGGCGAGGAGCTGGTCGCGCGCGTCGGCACCACCACGATCGGCACGGTCGAGCCCCGAATCGCGTCGCGCCTGCTGAAGCTCATGGCCAGCGGCAACCGCTACGAGGCCGCGATCACCACGATCCACGAGACCAGCGCGGAGCTGACGATCATCATCCGCGAGGTGTTCACCCATCCGTCGAACTTCGGCAAGGTCGCGTTCCCGATGGCGACAGCCGGCGCCGGTGGCGGTGGCGTCAGACCGTACATCAAGGGCAGCGCACTTCGGTACGATGACGACGACGAGCAGGAGGAGGCCGACGACGACGCGGAGGAGGTCGAGGAGCTCGATACGACCCTCCCGGAGTACTCGGCCGAACCCGAGGATGAAGAGGAGCTGGTCGAAGAGCCATAGGATGCGATGAGCGAGGCGGACCGGACGGGACTCGAGCACGTCATCCTTCCCCGACGCCTCCCGGGCCTCGCCCTTCTCGAACGGATCCTCCCGTCTCCGCCCGATAATCTGCTCGACGCCGAGCTGTCCGCCTTCGCGACCTCCGGCGACACCGTCCTCGACCCATGGGCCGGCACCGGCTGGACGCCTCGCCGAGCGATCACCCACGGGATGCGGTCGGTGGCAGCCGATCCCAGCCCATTCGCGCAGATGGCGGCCATCGGATTCCTCACCGCGCCCGAGCCGGCGGTGCTGGACGCGGCCTTCGCGCAGCTCGCCTCGTCGAAGCGGGTGGACGTGCCTCTTCGCCAGCACCTCGAGGAGCTCTACGCGTCTCGCTGCGCCGCCTGCCGTGCACCGGTGGTTGTCGACCAGTTCATCTGGCCGCGCGACGCCGATGCGCCGGGACGCAAGATCTACCGCTGCACCACGTGCGAGGCGGCCCTTGGCGGTCCCGAGGAGCGGGTCGCCGCCGTGGATGCCGTCGATCTGGCCAAGCTCGGCATCGAGGGCGCTGACCCCGAGCCCGAGCCGCTCGGCGAGGAGGTGGCGGACGATCTGCCACCGGCGCCGACAGGGCTGACGGGGCTGGACGAGGAGGAGGCCCCCGGCGACAACGTCCTCGGCGAGAACGACCTCGGCACCGAGGATGCCCTCGGCGAGGGGGGAGAACCGCCCCCTCCGGCGCCACTCGCCGTCGACCCGCCCACCGCGGCCGCGGAGGGGCCACGGTTCGCGTCGACGGTCCGCCCGGACCCCGCGCCGGTCGCGGCCGCTGATGGGTTGCGCACGTCCCCGCAGTACCTGGAGCTGCGGGCGCGCTTCCCGGTGCTCGACGGTCGGGATGACCTCGTCGAGGAGCTGCTCGACCTGTTCACGCCACGCAACCTGTACGCGCTTCACGCGATCGGGTCGAAGATCGAGTCGGAGCTGCGCGACCCCGGGACCATGGCCGTCATGCGGGTGGCGCTGGCGACCTGCCTCCTGCCCGCCAGCCGGCTGAACGGGTACCCCGGACGCGTGGCGTCGCTGCGCATCGCGGGTGGCCACGTCCGCCAGCCGGCCAGCCGCCACCAGCGCGAAGTGAACGTGTGGCGTGCCTTCGAGCAGGCGTACCGCGACGTCCGCGTCGCCGTCGCCGCGGTCCGCGACGACCGGCACGAGGCCCACTTCGCGTCGGAGTTCGGCGAGCTCGGCGGCATGGGCGCGGCGAACGTGCTGTGGCTGCGAACGCGGCCGGCCCTCGTCGGCCAATACCTTCCGGCGGAGGGCGTCGACCTCGTGCTCGGCTCACCGCCGGCCGGTGCGTCGATCGACGAGCTGTCGTTCGAGTACCTGGCGACCGCCTGGGTCCTCGGCCGCGAGGCCGCCGAGACCTTGCGGCTCGAGCCGATCTTCGGCAGCGCGAGCCATCCGGAGGGCGCGGAGGCGACGGCGCTGCGCCACGGCCTCGCCTCGGCTGCGGGCGCGTTGAAGCCGGGCGGCTGGTGCAATCTCCTGCTCGACGATGGCAGCCCGGAGCGGCTCCTCGGGGTGGCCGTCGCCGGCGTCGCCGCCGGGCTCGAGCTCGTCGACGTCATCCACCGCGAGTCCGGCCGATCCGGCGACGGGCTGGCCCTCCATTTCCGCAAGCCGTCGGCGGAGGATCGCCTCCGCCAGGCGGTGACCCCGAGCCCCCTTCGGCTGGGAGCCGATGCGGGGCACCTCACCTATCCGGAGCTCGCCGGCGCCATCGATCGGGCGGTCGGCGATCTGCTGCGTGACCGCGGCGAACCCGCCGGCCTGACCCGGATCGTCGCGGCGATCGTTGCCGAGCTCAGCCGCGGCGGGCTGCTACGCCGGCTGACCGCGTCCCGCGGCGGCGACGAGGAGCCGGCCGGGTCCGAGGAGCGCCTCGAGGGCGGCGGTCCGCAGCTGCTGGCGACGCTCATCCACGAGGAGCTGTGGCGCGACGACCACCCGACCCTGGTCCGCATCGGCGACGATTCGCGACCGCAGTGGTGGCTTCGTGACCCCGAGCTGGCCGAACGACCGCTTGCCGACCGGGTGGAGTGGGCGACGTGGTCGATCCTGTCGACGGCCGGGCCGCATCGACGAGGCGGGGTTCTTCGATCGCATCTACCGGCTCTTTCCCGGCCTGCTCGCCCCGGACGAGGAGCTGGTGCGGGCGTGCCTCGCGTCCTACGTGGCACCGGGCGAGCAGGGCTCGCTCGCCACGGCCGACGACCTGAGCTCGCGCACCGACGAGCACGGACGGACGATTGCCACGCTCGTCGACTACGGGCATCGCCTCGGACTGCGGGCGTGGGTCGCCTCGCGCGAGCACGACCGGGTCGTCGACGGCGTCCCGCTGGTCGAGCGTCTCGCCGATGACGAGCGCCGCGCCTACCTGCCCCTGGTGGTGCGCGCCCCGGCAGAGGCCGTCGGGGCAGTCGACGCAATCTGGTACCTCCGCGGCCGACTCGCCTTCCTGTTCGAGGTGGAGTGGACCGCCATGATCGGCGACGCCGTGCTCCGCCGTGGGCGCGAGGTCCCGGTGGGCGATCAGCAGGCGCGCTTCCTGGTGGTGCCGGCGGAGCGAACGGAGCTGCTGCGGCTCAAGCTCGCCCGCTCCCCGTGGCTGCGTGCCGAGGTCGAGCGCCAGAACTGGCACGTGCTGAAGTGGCAGCACCTGGCGACGCTTGCCGGTCGTCCCGGCGCGAAGCTCGAGTGGCTCGAGCCGGTGCTGGGCCTGGACCCGCTCATCGAGCGCGGCGGAGAGCAGCTGACGATGTTCGGGGAGTGACGACGCGCGGCGCTTGCTCGCCGAACGGGCAAGTCGTATTCTCGAACGGGAGTGCCGTGGTTCCCCCCTGCGGCACTCCCACTGCGTCCGCTCAGCCGCGCGCCCGGCGCGGCCCTCGGCGACCCATCGCTCGCCGGACGACCGTCATCACCTCGTCGACGTAAGGCTGGCCCTGCCCGCTCTCGATGGCGTGAGCCAGGCAGCCGTCGATGTGATCCTCCAGCAGCAGGAGGCCAACCTGGTCGGCCGCGGCGGTGAGCGCCTCCACCTGTTGAAGAACGTCGAGGCAGTACGCCTCCTCCTCGACCAGCCGCTGGATGCCGCGAGCCTGGCCCTCGATCCGGCGCAGGCGTGTCACCAGCGCGCGCTTGTCCTTGGTGTAGCTGTGGCGGAAATGGGCCTCATGGGCGTCGATCGTCATACTGCCGGGCAGTATGCGCGGCCACTCCCACGGCGGTCAACGAACCGATCCGCCGATCGCGGTAGGATGCCGGTATGCCTCCTCTCGATCGTCACGAGCTGATAAGCCCGCTGGAGCGAGCACTCGTGGTGATCAGTCATCCCGACGACGGGGAGTTCACCGCAGGAGCGACGATCGCGCACCTGACCGCCGCCGGTGTCCGGGTCGACTACGTCGTCACGACCGATGGTGCCAAGGGCACCGAGGACCCGACGATCACGCCGGAACAGCTGGCGTCCACTCGGATGGCCGAGCAGCGCGCCGCGGCGGACATCCTTGGCGTCCGCGACATCGTGCACCTGGGCTATCCGGACGGCTACCTGACCCCCACGCTCGACCTGCGGCGCGACATCACACGTCAGATCCGCCGCTTCCGCCCGGACCTCGTGATCACGCTGAACCCGCAGCGCCGGCTGGACCACAACCCCTTCATCGGGCATCCGGACCACCTTGCCACCGGTGAGGCGACGCTGGCGTCGGTCTATCCGGCGGCCCGCGACCGCCTGAACTTCCCTGAGCTGTGGACCGAGGAGCACCTCGAGCCGTGGAAGGTGCGACAGGTCCTGATCACCGGCGTCGAGGAGCCGAACCTGTGGCTCGACGTGGGCGACACGTTCGACGCCGGCATGGCCGCCATCCTGGCCCACGTGAGCCAGGTCGAGCCGGGCGAGGTGGAGCAGCGCATGCGGGATCGCGCGCGTGAGGTCGGCGAGCCGCAGGGGATCGGCCTGGCGCAGGCCTTCCTGTCGATCATTCTCGAATGAGCCGGCGCAGCGGCGGAGGCGGCGGCCCATGGGGACGGGCATTCGGCGGATCGGAGCCTGATCTGACGCGTCGTCCCGGCAGCGATCCGCGGACGTTGCGTCGGATCATGGGCTTCTTCCGGCCGTACCGATGGCGGCTGGCCGGGATCGCGGTCCTCATCGTCTTCACGGTCAGCATCGGCGTCGTCAACCCGATCCTGCTGAAGCTGATCATCGACAACCTCACCGGCCCGCAGAACCTCGAGCTGCTCTGGATCCAGGCCGGGTTGATGATCGTGCTCCCGATCATCACCAGCGCGCTCGGCGTGTGGCAGGCCTTCCTGTCGAACGTCGTCGGTCAGCAGGTCATGAACGACCTGCGCCTCGCGCTCTACCGGCACCTCCAGTGGATGCCGCTTCGCTTCTTCACCGAGACGCGGACTGGCGAGATCCAGAGCCGCATCGCGAACGATGTCGGCGGCGTGCAGTCGGTGGTCACCGATACCGCCGCCTCGCTGCTCAGCAACTTCGCCACCGTGGCCACGACCGTGATCGCGATGTGGATCCTCGATTGGCGGCTCACTGTCCTGAGCCTTGGTCTGCTGCCGGTCTTTGCCTACATCACGTTCCGGGTGGGGAAGGTGCGGCGAGAGGTCAGCACGCTGACGCAACGCTCGATGGCCGAGATGAGCGCGATCACCGAGGAGTCGCTGTCGGTCTCCGGGATCCTCCTCTCCAAGACCTTCGGTCAGCAGGAGGCCAGCATCGAGCGGTTCAGCGCCGAATCGCAGCGTCTCGGCGACCTCCAGATCCGCGGCCAGATGATCGGCCGCTGGTTCTTCGCGCTGATCGGGACGTTCTTCAGCATCATGCCCGCCTTCGTGTACCTGCTGGCGGGGTCGCTCATCATCGGCGGCGACACCACGATCACGATTGGCACGATCGTGGCCTTCACCACGCTCCAGTCGCGCCTCTTCTTCCCGCTCGGACAGCTCCTGAACGTCCAGGTCGAGATCCAGGGCGCGCTGGCGCTGTTCGACCGCATCTTCGAGTACCTCGACATGGAGCACGACATCACCAACGCGCCGGATGCGGTCGCGCTCGATCCGGCGACGATGCGCGGCGAGGTCGAGTTCGACGACGTGAGCTTCCGATATTCGGTTGTCGCCGCCCAGCTCGAGGCTGAGGAGGAGACCGCCGATGCCGAGGCCGAGGGGCGCGCGGTCCCGACGGCGGTGCAGCCCTTCGCGATCGAGGGGATCGACTTCGCCGCGCGGCCCGGCCAGCTGGTGGCCCTCGTCGGCCCGTCCGGCAGCGGCAAGACGACCTCGACCTACCTGATCCCGCGGCTGTACGACGTCGACCGCGGCGCGGTCCGGATCGACGGCATCGACGTGCGCCGCATCACGCTCGAGTCGCTCGGACGAGTGGTCGGCTTCGTCACCCAGGAGACGTACCTGTTCCACGACACCGTCCTCGCCAATCTGCGCTACGCCAAGCCGGACGCCACCATGGCCGAGGTGGAGGACGCCGCCCGTGCCGCCGCCATCCACGATCGCATCCTGGAGCTGCCTGAGGGATACGACACGGTCGTCGGCGAGCGTGGCTACAAGCTGTCGGGCGGTGAGAAGCAACGGGTCGCGATCGCCCGGGTGCTGTTGAAGGACCCCCCGGTGCTGATCCTCGATGAGGCGACCTCCGCGCTCGACACCGTCAGCGAGCGGCTCATCCAGGCGGCCCTGGCGCGGCTGGAGCGAGGGCGGACCACCATCGCCATCGCGCATCGCCTGTCGACGATCCTGCGCGCCGACCTGATCCTCGTCATGCAGCGAGGGAGGATCGTCGAACGGGGGACCCACGAAGAGCTGATCCGGCAGGAGGGCCTGTACGCCAAGCTGTCGGCCGAGCAGTTCGGGGTGGAGCATTCGCGCCTCGGCTGATCCGCCTCCTCCGTTGTCTGCGGTCCTTTACCGGGCGGGTGCCACCCGATAGACGATCCTCGCATCGGAGAGACCCTTCATGCGTCGCCGGCCAAGACTCTGGAACGAGAGCCCTGAGCCAGCCACGAGATCGCGAACCGTCTGCGAGACCACCACTTCATCAGCGGCTGCCAATGCGGCGACACGCGAGCCGATGTTGACCGCTATGCCACCGATCTTCCCGTCGATCTTCTCTACCTCGCCCGTGTGAAGCCCGGCTCGAACGGGAGTGCCCATGGCGGCAGCAGACTCCACGATTGCCTGTGCGCAACGGATTGCGCGCGCCGGACCGTCGAAAGCGGCCAGAAACCCATCGCCGGCAGTGTCGACCTCTTCTCCCCTGAACCGGTGAAGCAGCGCACGTACCGTTGCATTGTGTCGCTCCACGACTTCTCCCCAGGCTCTGTCGCCGAGTCGCTCAGCGTTCGCCGTCGAGCCCACCATGTCGGTGACGAGAATCGTCGCCACGACTCGCTCTAGGTCCTCATGCTCCGCGGCCATGGTCTCGAAGAATGTATCTACGGCTGCGAAGACTGCCGCGCGGTCACCGAGCCACAGGGCGCCATCACGCCCCGGCAATGAGATCACTCGTGCCCCCGGAATGTGCTTCGCCAAATACGCTGAGGACACCGGCCACGACTGATCGGGGTGATCCGGCCGCGTCAAGACCAGCACGGGGACCTGAATCGCCGGCAGCAGAGGTCGGATGTCCGTCTCCTGGTAGATGCCCGCCGAGGCCGACCAGTATCCCGGCGAAGCACTGAGCAGCATGTACCGGTACCACCAGTCGAGGTACAAGGCGTCGCCGACCATGGACGGCGCCCCACTCTTGATGTCGTCCTTCGCCACTTCAAGTGACCAGGACCTCACGGTTTGCGCGGCCGCACGCCACCGGTCGGCCGTCCACTCCCACGGAGTGTCAGGAGACCAACGCCAATTCGCAGCTGCCTCGTACAAGATGAGGCCGCTCGTCCGATGCGGATACGTGGCGGCGAACATGTTGGCTGCGAATGCGCATTCCTGCGTCGCCATGATCGTAGCCCTGGCCGAACCGACCGCGTCGAGTAGGACGCGGATGTCCTCCATGATGATCTCTAGGGGCCAGACCTCTCGAGGTGACGAGCGCTCCGAGCACCCCATCCCGCGCGCGTCGGCGACGATCAGGCGTCTGGATTGAGTGAGCCCGGTGAGGAAGTCGCGCATGGCGGGGTGATCCCAGTTCATCTCCACATTCGACACGAGGCCCTGGAGATAAACGAGATCCTCTCCGCCGCTTCCGACTACCTGATACGCAAGGGCGTCGTCGCCATTCCATGCGAACTGCGTCTCCGGTCGTTGTGCCGCGCCCATCAGCGGAGTGTCAGTCGACGCGGTACGTCTGGCAAGAGGCGGTCCTGCTCAGAGGTGCCACGTCGGTGCATGGAGCGTGGCATGCCACACTGGCCAAATGCCGAACCGCCTTTCCGGCGAGACGAGCCCGTACCTGCTCCAGCACGCGCACAACCCGGTCGACTGGTACCCGTGGGGTCCGGAGGCGCTCGCAGCGCGCTCGCGACGAGGACCGGCCGATCTTCCTGTCCATCGGCTACTCGGCCTGCCACTGGTGCCACGTCATGGAGCGCGAGTCGTTCGAGGACCCGCAGATCGCCGCGCATCATGAACGAGCGCTTCGTCATCGATCAAGGTCGACCGCGAGGAGCGCCCCGACCTCGACGACATCTACATGACGGCCGTGCAGGCCATGACCGGCCACGGCGGCTGGCCGATGACCGTCTTCCTGACGCCGGACCTGAAGCCGTTCTTCGGCGGCACCTACTTCCCGCCCGAGCGACCGCCACGGCATGGCCGGGCTTCCCTCGCGTGCTGGCCGCGGTCGCCGACGCCTACCGCACGCGCCGCGACGAGGTCGAGCAGCAGGCCGAGCATGCTGGCGGCGCACCTGCAGGCCCAGCTCGCGGTGCCGTCGGGCGACGCGAGCCCGAGCGGCGCCGCTCGACGCGGCGGTCGCGCGGCATCGGCGCAGCCTTCGACGCGGCGCACGGCGGCTTCGGCGGCGCGCCGAAGTTCCCGCCCCCGATGACGCTGCGAGTTCCTGCTGCGCACGTGGCGCCGCACCGGCGACGCCGCGACGCTCGACATGGTGACGCGCACCCTCGACGCGATGGCCGACGGCGGCATCCACGACCAGCTCGGCGGCGGCTTCCACCGCTACAGCACCGATGCCCACTGGCTGGTGCCGCACTTCGAGAAGATGCTGTACGACAACGCGCTGCTGGCTCACGCCTACCTCGAGGCGTACCGCGCGACCGGCGAGGAGCGCTACGCGGACGTCGCGCGGCGGACCCTCGACTTCATGCTCGCGAGCTGCGCACCGACGACGGCGGCTTCGCGTCGGCGCTGGACGCCGACAGCGAGGGCGTGGAGGGCCAGTTCTACGTCTGGGCCGACGACGAGCTTTCCGCTGTCCTTGCCGATGCGGGCCTCGATCCCGACGAGCGGCGCGGGGTGTCCGCCTCGTGGGGTGTCACCGCGGAGGGCAACTGGGAGGGGACGAACGTCCTCCACCGGGCCGAAGGCCCTTCAGTACCCCCCGAGCTGGTCGAGCGGGCATCGTCCGCCCTGCTCGCGGCGCGTTCGGCCCGCAGCCGCCCGGCTCGCGACGACAAGCAGATCGCCGCATGGAACGGGCTCGCCCTGCGGGCTCTGGCCCACGCGACCCTCGTCCTCGGCGATGCTCGGTACCGCGACGCCACCGCGGAACTGGTCGATTTCGTCGAGCGCGTGCTGGTGCGCGACGGAGACAGGCTGTGGCGAACGGCCCGAGACGGGAGGGGGCACACGCCGGGGTTCTGCGAGGATGCCATGGCCGTTGCCGACGGACTGCTGGAGGCGCATGGCTGCCTCGGAACCGCGGACCCGCTGCGCCTGGCGCGGGCACTCGTCGACCGGGCGATCGCCGACTTCTGGGACGAGGCGGGCGGGACCTTCGTGGATACCTCCGTCGAGCACGATCGCACGGTCGCCCAGCCTCGAGGGCTGGTCGACAACGCCACGCCATCGGCGAACTCGCTGGCAGCCGATGTCCTGCTGCGGCTGTCGCTGCTGACCGGGGAGGAGGGGTATGCCCGCCGCGCCGGGTCGATCCTGCGAGCCGTCGCACCCGCGCTCGAGCGCCAGCCGAGCGCCTTCGGTCGCATGCTCTGTGCGGCAGATCGAGCGCTGGGCGAGCAGGTCGACGTGGTGATCGCCGCACCACCGGCCCACGCGGACGAGGCGCGAGCGCTGCGAGTGGCGGCGGTTCGGCCGTACGTCCCGGACCTCGTGCTGGGGGCCGTCGGCCCCGACGATCCACATAGGGACCTGCCCCTGTTCGAGGGGAAGCGTGCCGTCGACGGCCGCCCCACGGCCTATGCCTGCCGCGGCTACGCATGCGACGCCCCGACGACCGATCCGGCCGTGCTGGTGGAGCAGGTTCGCGCCCTGGGTGCCCGGGCGACCGGTTGACGTGCGGCCTCGAGACTACTACGTTATGCGTAGTACGTACGACGGAGTACTCGATGCCACAACCCGAGCGACGCCGCAGCGGGTCCGATCCCGGCCTGCTGGTCCTCATCAGCCTGGCCGCCGGGCCGCGACACGGGCACGCGATGCTGGTGGACATCGCGGAGTTCAGTGAGCGCCGCCTCGGGCCGGGGACCCTGTACGGTGCGATCGAGCGCCTGGAGGAGGAGGGTCTCATCGAACCCCTGCCGGCGGACGATCGCAGGACCCCGTACCGCCTCACCCGCATCGGATCCGAGCACCTGCGGCACCGCGCCGGCGAGCTGGAGCGGCTGGTGCGGGTGACGCGGAGGCGCGTGTCGGCATGAGGCGGCTCATTCTCCTCGCCGCGCGATTGCACCCATCGTGGTGGCGCGTGCGGTACGGCGATGAGTTCGAGGAGCTGCTGCGCCACGAGCGTGGCTCCGCGGCGGTCCTGCTCGACGTCCTCGTCAACGCGATACGCGTGCGGCTTCGCACCCGGTCCCGGGCGAAGGAGGCTCCATCGTGAACGGAAGCACTCGCCACCCCGAACGCCTGGCCGTGCTCGGCCTGGCGATCCTGCTGCCCTCGGCGACCCTCGTCACCATCGCCGTCCTGAAGTACGTCTTCGGCGTGGCCGGTCCGTTCGATGCCATCGAGCCCTCGCTGACGCCGATCGTCACGCACCCGGTTGGCGAGACCGTCTTCATCCTGGCGCCATACGGCGCGCTTGCTCCTGGCGGCGCTGCCGGTCACGCGGCTCGCGGTCTCGGCGCGCACGGGCGGGATGAAGGCCACGATCGAGATCGCCGCGCCGCTGCTGAACGTGGTCGTTGCCATGGCCAGCGTCCTGGTCGCGGCCGTCATGCTCGTGTACTGGCTGGCCGAGAACCTCTAGCCCGACAGGAACGAGAGGCGCACCGTCCGGCGCGGGTTGTCGCGGTTCGGGTCGAGCAGGGCCACCGACTGCCACGTGCCGAGCGACATCCTGCCGCCGATGACGGGAACGGTCAGCGAGGGCGATGCGACCAGCGGCAGGACGTGATCGGCACCATGGCCGGGCGAGCCGTGTCGGTGGGTCCAGCGGTCGTCGCGCGGCAGCAGCGCGTCGAGAGCGCGAAGGAGGTCGTCGTCGGAGCCGGCGCCGAGCTCCACGACCACCACGCCGGCCGTGGCGTGGGGGACGAACACGGTGAGCAGCCCGTCGGCGGCGCCGATCTCGCGCAGGAAGCGCTCGCAGTCGGGGGTGAGGTCGACCAGCGCGGCAGCGTGCCCGGTCTCGATCGTCAGCTCGCGCGAATCCATCGGAGCCTCAGCCGGCGCCGTAGCTGTGCTCACCGACGATGAAGAGGCCGGCGCCGATGTAGGTGAACAGGACACCGACGAAGCCGAGCACGACGAGCCACGGCGCCAGGTCGCCCAATCGGTCGCGGCGGCCCGCGACGTGGAGGTACGCCCCGAAGACGAGCCACGTGGCGGCAGCCGCCAGCTCCTTCGGGTCGTTGCTCCAGTACGAGCGCCACGCGAGGTTGGCCCACACCGACCCGAGCACAATCGCGATCGTCAGCACAGGGAACGCGACCAGCACCGCGCGGTGCATGACGGCGCGGGCGACGGCGGCGGGCGGCAGCAGGCCGATTCCGTCGGACGTCGCCCGCTGCGCCAGCTCGGCAACCGCGGCCAGGAACGCGACGCCGGCGACGGCGTAGGCAATCGCCGCGGTGCCGACGTGGATCGTCAGCAGCAGCGGCTGCTGCAGGGCCGGCACCAGCGGTTGCACGACGTCGTCGCTACCGAACGCGAATCCGACCAGGCCGGCGGCGAGGAGCGCCGTGAGGGGGGCGAGGCCGTCGATGGGGTACGAGCGCGCGAGCAGAAGGTGGGTGATGAGCAGCGCCGTCGCGAACGCGATGCTGAACTCGTGGAGGTTCGACCATGGCGCGTGGCCGGTCGCGAGTGCGCGCAGGACGAGTGCCGTTCCCAGCATCACGGCCGATGCGCCCAGGCCCCAGCCGAGAGCGGCCGGCACGCGGGTCTCCAGGGCGCTCCGGGTCGAGCCGCCGCCATCGGGAAGGGCCGGCTGCGTTGCGCGCACGCCCGCCAGCGCGGCCGCCAGGCCGACCGCTGCGGTGGCGAGCAGCAGGCCCAGGGACGCGACGAGGAGGAGGGAGATGAGTGACGTCATCGATCGATCCGGTCCGTGCGGCCGACCGGTGCCGACCGATCAGCCGTGAAGCAGCTCGGCGGCCCCCGTGCGGGTGCCGCAGCGGAAGCAGGACGCGTCCCCGGCGGTCAGGGTTGCGCCGCAGTTGATGCAATCGAGCGAGAGGTCGCGCTCGCATGACAGGCAGAACCGTGCGCCGGCGGGGTACTCGAGGCCATCGAAGGCGCAGTAGGGGACGCCACGCGGCGCGGTCGGCAGCTCCGGCTCAGCCGCATCGGCGGACGATGCGGGCAAGGCCACCACCTGCCCGGCGGGCTGGCGGTCGGCGAGCCCGACCTGGCTGACGCGCAGGTAGCCGAGCAGGAGCCACAGCAGCCAGAGCCCGACGAGGCCGACCAGCAGGTAGGGGAAGACGGCGGCGATGAACCCCATCGTGTCGGTCGCCACCCACTCGATGGTGTTGCGGATCAGCTCCATGGCGGGCCGATTCTAGCATCGGCGCTCGGCTCGCCGGACCTGCGCTACACTCCGCCGCACACCCAGACCCGGAGGCCGATGTCGCGTCAGCGCCTTGATCCCCGCACGCCGCTCACCGAGCTGCACGTGCACCTCGGGGCGGCCGTCACGCCGGCCATCATGTGGGGCATCGCCCACGCCCAGGGCATCCGGCTGCCGACGAAGGACTACTGGGCCTTCCGCGACCTGATCACCGTCGGTCGCCGCCGCCGCAGCTTCGCCGCCTACCTCGACCTGTTCCACTGGACGGAGCTGATCCAGTCGAGCCCGACCGCGGTGGAGCGCAGCGTCTACGAGGTCATCGGCGGGGCCTACCGGAAGAACAACGTCACGCAGCTCGAGCTCCGGTTCAACCCGATGAAGCGCAACCGCGGGGGTGAGCAGGACCTCGATCACATCATCGCCGCCGCCGTGCGCGGTATGGACCGAGCGGTCCTCGAGTACCCGCAGGTGCGCGCCGGCCTCATCTTCTGCCTCGATCGCGGCTTCTCGCACGAGCTCAACGAGATCATCGCCGCCAAGGCGATCGCCTGGCACAGCCGTGGCGTGGTCGGAATCGATATCGCGGGCCCGGTAGTGGAGGGCTTCCGGTTCGGCGACTACGCCGACGTCTTCGCCGCCGGCAGGCGCGCCGGGCTGGGCCTGACCGTCCACGCCGGCGAGACCGGTGGCCCCGACGAGGTGCGCGCCGCGCTCGAGGCGCTCGAGCCGGACCGCATCGGGCATGGGGTGCGTGCCGTCGACGATCCGCACGTCCTCGGCATGCTCCGTGAGCGCGGAACGGTGCTCGAGGTGTGCCCCAGCTCCAACCTCAACACCCGAGTGCTGGCTACCATCGGCGACGTCCGCCGCGTGGTGCGCGCCCTGCGCGAGCACGGTGTGCGCTTCACCGTCAGCACCGACGGGCCGGAGATGCTGCGCTCCTACCTGCGCGCCGAGCTGCAGCTCCTCCTGCGGAACGAGATCCTCAGCCTGGACGAGGTCATCGAGACGATCCGCATCGGTTTCGAGGCGAGCTTCCTCGACCGTGCGCCGTCGATCGAGAGCTCGGTCACCGGTCGCGACGGGGCGGCCGACGGCCGCGCGGCGATGCCCGTCGGGGTCGGCAGCTAGCCTCGTATACTGCCGGCCGTGTCTTCGATCTGGCGGCCGGTTCGCGAGCGTGCCCCCGCACGGAGCCTGATGGTCGTGGTCGCCCACCCGGGCGACGAGGCGTTCGGTTTCGCCGGCGCCATCGCGTCCGCGGCCGCCGAGGGCGCATACGTCGTTGTCGTGTGCGTCACCCGAGGCTGGCTGGACCCGCGCCTGGTGGCGAAGTCGCCCGCCCCCGGAGGCAAGAACCGCGACGTGAAGGACGGCGCCGTCACCTGGCGCAATGTCGACACGGTCCGCGAGGACGAGCTGCGCCGCTCGGTCGCGCTCCTCGGGGTTCGCGTCGTGCGCATGCTCGACTACGCCGAGGGAGACCTCGACCGGGTCGACTTCGACCAGCTCGTCGCCCGCATCGTCGAGCCGATCAGGATGCATCGCCCGGAGGTGGTCATCACCTTCGCCCCAGACGGCATCACCGGCGACAGCGACCACGTGGTCCTGTCCCGCGCCGTGACCGCGGCGTATCGGCTGGCCGCCGAGCCGCTCGCCTTCGAGGACGACATCGAGGAGGACCAGGTCGCCTGGCGTGCGGCAAAGCTCTACCACCTGGTCGTGCCCGAGGAGCACGCGCGGGCGGTCCTGGGCGACCGCATCCCGACCGACGGGTTCGGGTCGGCCGCCGAGCCGACGCTGGCGATCGAGCTCGGCGAGCTTGCCCAGCTGAAGCTGGCCGCCATCAGGCGCCACGTCTCGCAGACGGGCAACGCCGGCCCGTTCCACGATTGGGATCCGAGCGCGCGCGACACCTGGTTGGCCACCGAGCACTATCGACTGGCCGCATCCGCCGTCAGCCTGCCCGCGGAGGGCGAGTCCTCGCTCTTCGACGGCCTGCCCTAGCGCGCGTCGACCGCCCCTCCTGAAGGCCATCGCGGCCTCTGCTACCCTCGAAGCGCCGCATCGGCATCTGTACCGAGGAGCCTCCGAGCATCCACATGGCCACCCAGCTCACCGACGACAACATCCTCGCCGCGCTGTCCGGCGTGAAGGATCCCGAGATCGGGCGTGACCTGGTCTCGCTCGGCATGGTGAAGAACATCACCATCGACGGCGGGGTGGTCGATCTCACGGTCGAGCTCACCACGCCGGCGTGCCCGCTGAAGGCGACGATCGAGAGCGACATCGCCGACGCCCTCACCCCCCTCGGCGCGGACCTCGTGCGCGTGGACTGGGCCTCGAACGTGAAGCGATCGTTCGGCGGCCCGGCCGCCGACCTCATTCCCGGCGTGAAGAACACGATCGCGGTTGCGTCCGGCAAGGGCGGGGTCGGCAAGTCGACGGTGGCGGTCAACCTCGCGGTGAGCCTGGCCCGGGACGGCGCCAGGGTCGGCCTCCTCGACGCCGACATCACCGGCCCCAACGTGCCGATGATGATGGGCACGCAGGGCGCTCACGTCACCGGCAACGGCGGCCGCCCCAACCCGGTCGTGTCGCACGGCGTGAAGATGATGAGCATCCAGTACTTCCTCCAGGCCGATGCTCCCGTCATCTGGCGCGGTCCGCTCATCCACTCAGCCATCGCCCAGTTCCTGCGCGACGTCGAGTGGGGCGAGCTGGATTACCTCGTCATCGACCTGCCCCCAGGGACCGGCGACGCCGCACTGTCGCTGTCGCAGCTCATCCCGCTGACCGGTGCCGTGATCGTCACCACCCCGCAGGAGGTCAGCCTGCTCGACGCGCGCAAGGCGGTCGGGATGTTCACGAAGGTCAACGTCCGCACGCTGGGCGTCATCGAGAACATGAGCGGGTTCGTCTGCCCCGACTGCGGCACCGAGCACGACATCTTCGGCACCGGTGGCGCCGACAAGTTCGCCCGCGAGCTCGAGCTCGACGTACTGGGCCGCATCCCGATCGAGCCGGGCGTGCGCTCTGGCGGCGACGCCGGCGTGCCGATCACCTCGACCCAGTACCCCGGTGGGGACGACTCGCCGGCTGCGCGGGCGCTGCGCGAGGTCGCGCGCTCGGTCGCCGGCCGTGTGAGCGTGCTGGCAGCTCCGATGGCCGGTGTCGGCGCCGCGCCGATCTCCGCAGCCGGAGCCTGACGGGCCCGACGAAAGTCCCGGCCCGCACTGCCGCAGGCGGGGTTGCCTGCCCGACGCGCCGTGCGAGAATCGGCGCCATGCGAATCGCGGTCATGGGGGACCTGCATGCGAACCTGCCCGCGCTGCGGGCGGTGGTCGACGACGTCGCCAAGATCGGCGCCGACGCGCTGTACTGCGTCGGGGATGTGGTGGGGCGTGGCCCGCACCCGAACGAGGTGACCGACGAGCTGCGGCGTCTCGAGATCCCGACGATCCAGGGGAACTGGGACGAGGCGGTGGGCATGGACCGCGAGCAGACCGGCGCCTCATTCTCCACCGCCGAAGCCGAGTCCGAGGCGAACGCATCGATGCGGTGGACGGCCGAGACGATGACCGACGAGAACCGCGCCTGGCTGCGGCAGCTGCCGCAGACGCTGCGCCTCACCGTCGCCGGCCGATCCGTCTTCCTGTTCCACGGCTCCCCGCTGCGGGCGAACGAGTATCTGTGGTCGTCCCGTCCGTCGCGCGTGCTGGCGCGCATCGCCAGTGACGAGGCCGACGACCTGTTCGCATTCGGTCACACCCACGAGGCGTTCCATCGGGTGGTGGGGCAGGCGCACTTCGTGGCCTGCGGATCGGTCGGCTGCGGCACCGACGGCGACGCGCGGGCGCGGTACGCGGTCGTGTACGTCGGCGAGCCGGACATCTCGGTCGGGTTCCGATCGGTCGACTACGACCACGTCACGGTGGTGCGCGACATGGCCGCTGCCGGGCTCCCGATCGATCTCCTGCGCGAGCCGCCCGCCGTGCATCCGCACCTGCCGACGGAGTCCGTGCGCAGCTAGCCCGCGGGTCAGGCGCTCCGGCGGAGCGCCTCGCGCACCGATGGCTCGCAGAAGGCGCGCTCGATCGCCGCGGCCCGCATCCCTGCCACGTCCGCCGTCGCGAGGCCGACGGCCGACTCCAGCAGCCGTGTCTCGTCCGCCAGCCGGCTCCCGGTCGTGGTGGGGTCGTCGTCCCCGAGCACGACGTCGCACCCTGCGGCCAGGAAGTCGCGTACGGGGTGCGCCTCGTACGATCGCGCAGCGCCGGTGAGGACGTTCGAGGTGGGGCAGACCTCGAAGCAGATGCCTTCCTCGGCCGCCCATGCCAGGAGCGCCTGGTCCTCCGCCGCGCGCGAGCCGTGCCCGATGCGACGCACCCCAAGGGTCTCGACCGCCTCGCGCACTGCCGCAGCCGGTCCGGCCTCCGCCGCGTGGGCGGTGAGCCCCAGGCCGGCGGCGGCGGCGATGGCGAAGGGCTGGCGCATCGGCTCCAGCGCCGGGTACAGCAGCTCGTCGCCGGCGACGTCGAAGCCGACGACTCCGCGGCCGGCGAACCGGGCCGCGGTCTCCGCCACGGCAATGTTGGTAGCGGGGTCGTGATGGCGAAGGGCGCACACGACCAGCCCCGCGTCGATCCCCAGGGCCGCTGGTCGCATCGCGCACGCCATCGCAGGCGGCACCCACCACCTCGTCGAGCGTCATTCCGTTGCCGGTGTGCGTGGCAGGGCCGAAGCGCAGCTCGAGGAACCGTGCCCCATCCGCGGCCGCGTCCTCGACCGCCTCGGCGACGATGCGTCGAACGGTATCGGGCGTGGCGAACAGCGGATAGCCGTGGGCCACGTGCGTGAGGAACGTCGTGAGCGTGCCCGCCTCGGCCATCACCAGCGCCGCCTCCCACCCGCCGGGCGGCGCCGGCAGGTCCAGCTCGCGAGCGAGCGCCTCCGCGGTGCTCGGCCGGACCGAGCCCTCGAGGTGGGAGTGCAGGTTGAGGCCGATCCCCGGATCGGTCACAGGCCGAGGGCGACGGCGGTGCGCAGGGCGACCTCGATGCTGTGGTGCCAGCCGGCGGCGAGCCGGTCATGCGCGTCGTACACGCTGGTTCCTTCGACCAGGTTGCTCGACACCGAGCAGATCATGCCGGCCCGCAGCCCGCGCTGGCGAGCCACGACGTAGAGCGCGGCGCTCTCCATCTCGACGTTGAGCATCCCGAGCTCGGTCATCTGGCGCGTCCACTCGGGGGACTCCGCGTAGAAGGCGTCGTCGGTCACGTTCAGCCCCGAGTGAGCGGCGAACGACTGGCCCTCTGCCTCGTGGATGGCCTCCTGGCGCAGGCGCGTCGGTGATCTCCAGGTCGGGCACGGCCGGGTAGCCCGCGGGCACGTAGGCGGCCGAGGTTCCGTCGTTGCGGTACGAGCCCTCGCTCACGACCAGATCGCCCGGCGCGATCCCGGGCTGGAGCGCCCCGGTGCTGCCCACGCGGATGAACGAGGTGACGCCGACGCGCGCGAGCTCCTCGACGGCGATGGCGGTCGACGGGCAGCCCATCCCGGTCGAGGTGGCGGTGATCTCGCGCCCGTGGTAGGTGCCCGACCATCGTGCGGTGCTCGCGCTTGTGGGCGACCTCGCGCACGTCGGTGAGGTGCTCGGCGATCATCGGCACCCGGAACGGGTCGCCGGGAAGCAGAGCGACGGTGCTGACCTCGCCGGGCGCGACGCCGATGTGGAACTGCCGAATTCCGAGGCCGACCCGGCTCTTATCGAGGGCGGCCTCCGCCATCAGGTCTGCCCCTCCTTCTGGTAGGGGCGGCCAACGGCTGCCGGGGCGATGCTCCGCCCGACGACCCCGGCCAGGATGACGATGGTCACGATGTAGGGCAGCGCGCCGTACACCTGGGAGGGGATCGCGGCCATGATCCCGCCCAGGTCGGGGTAGCCGTCGCCGGGTGGTCGGATGCCGACGGCCTGCCCGAACGCGCCCGAGTAGGCGAACAGCAGGGCACCGGCGAAGGCGCCGATTGGCGTCCATCGGCCGAAGATCACCGCGGCCAGCGCGATGAAGCCACGGCCGGCAGTCATGTCGTTCTGGAACGAGCTGGTTCCTTCGAGCGTGAGATAGGCACCGGCGAGCCCGGCGAAGATGCCGGCCAGGATGACGTTCCGATACCGCAGCCGAATGACGTCGATGCCGACCGTGTCGGCGGCTCGCGGATGCTCGCCCACCGCTCGGGTTCGCAGTCCCCATCGCGAGCGGAAGAGCAGCACCTGCAGCACGATCACGAACACGATCACCGACATCGCGATCGGTCCCTGCTCGAGGAACATCTCGAGCAGCCAGCCGACGACCGGGAAGTCGACGACCTCCTGGGGAAGGCGGAACGTCGCGAAGGTGCCCGCGCCGAGCCGTGGGTTTGGGGTGATCAGCAGCCGGTTGAAGTAACCCGGTGAGACCGAGTGCCGCGATATTGATGATGACGCCGCTGATGATCTGGTCGGCCCCGATGGAGATCGACAGCCACGCGTGCAGCGCCGAGAGCAGCATCGCGACCAGGATGGCCGTGACGACACCCACGATGAGCGCCGGTGTCGCCTCGAACGGACCGCCGAACGGGTCGGCGGGGAAGGCCTGCTGCCAGAGTCCGGCGGCGAGGAACCCGGCGAAGGCACCGGACAGCATCATCCCCTCGATGCCGATGTTCACGATGCCGGAGCGCTCGTTCATGACCCCGCACAGGGCGCCGAGGGCGATGGGCGTCGCCAGGCCGAGCACGATGGGGGCGATGCCCGGCGTCACCTCGATCACGTAGCCGATGAACTGGAAGAGGACCCCGATGATCGGGATCCCGTACACAATCTCCATCAGACCGGTGTCCCGCTGCCGTACGTCTTGGTGACGGTCTGGAGCTCGCTCGGCTCGCCACCCGCCGCGCGAATGCGGAGAACGCGTCGGATCACCACGTCGGCGGCGAGGAAGAGCAGGATGGAGGCCTGGATGATGTCGATGATCTCGGGCGGGATGCCGGCCTGGATCTGCATAAGTCCCGAGCCCGCCCGCATCGCGCCGAAGAGCAGCGCCGCGAGCATGATGCCCACCGGGTGGGCGCGCCCGAGGAGGGCGACCGTGATCGCGTCGAACCCGATCGACGTGCCGTACGAGGCCGTCATGAAGCCGCTGATGCCGAGGATCTGGCCGGCGCCGGCCAGGCCGGCCAGGAGTCCGCAGAGCGACATCGTCAGGATCGTCAGGAACGCAGGGCGCATGCCCGCGTACCGGGCCGCGTCCGGGTTCGCGCCGACGGTGCGGATCTCGAACCCGAGCGTGCTGCGCCACAGCAGCCACCAGACGACCGGCACGAGCGCGAACGCGATGAAGACGCCGAGGTGGATGGCGGTCCCGAAGAAGGTGGGATATGCGGCGTTGCCGATCGGCCCGGTCCGTGAGAACGAGAACCCGGGCGCCTCGAGCGGACCGGTGATCAGGTAGACGATGAAGATGCTGGCGATGAAGTTCAGCATGATCGTGGTCACGACCTCGTGCGCGCCCGTCCACGCCTTCAGGGCGCCGGGGATGAAGCCCCATGCCGCCCCGGCCAGCATGCCCGCGGCGACGGCCGCCGGGATGGCGACGATCGCCGGCGATGCGGCCACCCAGGCACCCGACCGCTGCCGCGCCCAGGGCTCCCATCAGGAACTGACCCTGGGCGCCGATGTTGAAGAGCCCGGCCTTGAAGCCGAGCCCGACCGCCATGCCGCCGAGGATGAGCGGCGTGGCGGCGAGGATCGTGAACGTGATCCCGCGGACGCTGCCGAAGGCTCCCTCGAGCAGGTCGGCGTACGCCTTGAGCGGAAGCAGCAGGTCCGGCGAGCCCTGGAGGAAGCTGGAGATGATGATGACGACGGCGCCTACCGCCAGCCCGCCGACGATGGCGGCGAGCGGGACGATCGAGAGCGAGACGGCGCGGGCGACGATGCCGGACCGCGGCTTCGGCGCGTCGGCCACGTCGCTCGCCGTCACGACGCCTGCTCCAGGTCGGCGTCCATGCGCTTGGTTGCCTCGAGGCTGACGCGCCCGCCGGTGGCCATCAGCAGGCCGATCTCCTCCTTGTCGGCCGTGCGGGCGTCGACGACCGCCACCAGCTCGCCGCGGTACATCACGCCGATGCGGTCCGACAGCTCGAGGATCTCGTCGAGCTCGGCGGAGACGAGCAGCACCGCCGTGCCGGCGATCGTCGCTTCGATCGTCTCGCGATGGATGAACTCGATGCTGCCGACGTCGAGACCGCGCGTCGGTTGGTCGAGGACGAGGAGCTTCGGGTCGCGGCCCGAACTCGCGGGCCACCACGACCTTCTGCTGGTTGCCGCCCGACAGGGTGCCGGCGTTCACGACGGATCGACGGCGTTCGGACGTCGAACTCGGTCACGCACTCCTGAGCCCGCGTGCGGATCGCGCTCGTCATCGCGGACGAGGCCGCGGGAGAACGGTGCCGCGTGAGTAGTCGTTCAGCACCAGGTTGTCGGTGATCGGGAAGGACAGGACCAGCCCGAACCGGTGCCGGTCGGCGGGCACGAACCCGACGCCGCGCTCGTGGAGGTGACGCGGCGATGCCCCGGTGACGTCCCGACCGTCGAGGGTGATCGTGCCCGCAGTAGCGTGCGGCGCAGGCCGGCATGATCGCCTCGACCAGCTCGTCCTGGCCGTTGCCGGCGACGCCGGCGATGCCGAAGATCTCGCCCGCCCGGACCTCGAAGCTGACGCCATGGACGACCTCGCGTCCGCGGTCGTCGGCGACGCGGAGCGCGTCGACGCCTGAGCGCGACTCCGCCCGGAGTGCTCTCGCCCCGATCGACCGTGAGCTGCACGTCGCGGCCGACCATCAGCTCGGCGAGGTCCTCCTCGTTCGTCTCGGTCGGGACGCGTGATCCGACGACCTTGCCGCGCCGGATGACCGTGATCCGGTCGGCGATGTCGAGCACCTCGTAGAGCTTGTGGCTGATGAAGATGATCGACGTTGCCAGCTCGGCGTGCGAGCTGGCGGAGGACCGCGAAGATCTCGCGCGGTCTCCTGCGGCGTGAGCACGGCCGTCGGCTCGTCGAGGACGAGGACCGGACGCGCTGCGGTAGAGCGCCTTGAGGATCTCGACCCGCTGCTGCCAGCCGACGGAGAGCGAGCCGACCTTGGCATCGGGATCGATCTCGAACCCGAACTGCCGGCCGAGCTTGCGGATGCGGTCATGCGCGTCTCGGCGGTCGAGGAAGATCGGGTTGGCCATCGGCTCGTCGCCGAGGAGGATGTTCTCGGCCACGGTCAGGACCGGGACGAGCATGAAGTGCTGGTGGACCATGCTGATGCCGCGGGCGATGGCATCGGATGGGCTGTCGATCGTCGACCGGCTGGCCGTCGATGAGGATCTCGCCCTCGTCGGGCGTGGCCAGGCCATAGAGGATGTTCATCAGGGTCGACTTGCCGGCCCCGTTCTCGCCGAGCAGCGCGTGGATCTCCCCGGGGCGCACGTCGAGGTCGATTGCCGTCGTTGGCGACGACGCCGGGGTAGCGCTTGGTGACTCCCCGCATCTCGATCGCCGGAACGTGGGCGGGCTGGCTCGGGCTGTCAGTCATCGGACTCCCCGCGCGGTGGTGGACGACGGGCGGGCCCACGCGGACCCGCCCATCTCGGTTGCCTGGCCTGTCAGGCCTCCAGCACTATTCGGATTCCGCGAACGCCGGGCACTCGCCGTCGCCCGCGCAGGGATCGAGCTCGCCGGCTGCCATCGCCGCCGTCGCGTCGTCGAGCAGCGTCTGCAGCTCGTCGGTCAGCAGGTCGGGATGGTTGTGGAACGCGGACGCGCCGACCTTCGGCGGATCCGACGCCGCGTCGAGCACGCACCGACCCGCCGACGCCGTTCCGTCGGCGACGCGCTGGATGGCCTCGTCGACCGCGTCGACCAGCTTCTTCTCGGCGCTGGTGACGATGCACGTCTCGTTCGGCAGCGCGAGCGCCTGGTCGACGTCGACGCCGATGCCGTAGATGTCGGCGTCGCACGCCGCCTCGAGCGCGCCCTGGCCGGACAGGCCCGCGACCTGGAAGAGGACGTCGACGTCCTGCCCGATCATCTGCTCGGCGAGCGCCGCGCCCGTGGTCGGGTCGTTGAAGGCGGTGGTGATGTCCTCGGACACGTACGTGATCAGCACCTCGACGTCCGGGTTCACCGACAGCGCACCGTTGTGGTAGCCGCCGATGTAGAGCTTGACTGCCGGGATCGACTCGATGCCGCCGATCGTCCCGATGACGTTCGTCTCGGTGATCGTGGCGGCCACGATGCCGGCGAGGTACCCGGCCTGCGCCTCGGAGAAGATCAGGCCCTGGTAGTTCGGCAGCAGCTCGGCCGCGTCACCGGCGCAGGTGAAGGTCGGGTCCGGATCGCCGTTCTCGTCGACGCACACCGGCTGGTCGAGGCCGATGAACCAGATGTCCGGATTCGCCTTGGCGGCGATCGCGGTTGCGTTCCCCAGGGCGAACCCGTAGGTGACGATGATCTGGTAGCCCTGGCTGATGAACTGTGTCGATGTTCGCTGCGTAGTCCGGACGTGTCCTCGGTCACGATGACCTCCGCCGTGCCGCCGACCGAGGTGGCGCCGGCGATCGTGCCGCACCAGCCGCCCTCGTTGAAGGACTTGTCCTCGAGCTGGCCGACGTCGGTGATCGCCGCCGATGAGCCACTCGTCGCCGCTCTCCTGCTCACCGCAGGCCGCCAGGCCGGTCGGGGCCTCGCTCTCCGGCTGGCGCCTCGCTGGCCGCCGGGGCCTCGCTGCCGGCCGGAGCCTCGCTGCCGGCCGGGGCCTCGCTTCCATCGTCTCCGCCGTCACCGCAGGCGGCCAGGACCAGCACGAGGATGGCGAGTACCGCCATCCACGTGGAATGCTTCCGCATGAAATCTCCTCCACACCATTGTCGGGTGCGAACAGCCGCGGGAATCGCGGCGCCTCGGATGCGCTCGGGCCACGGGCACCTGGCGCTGAATCCGGGGCATCATACTTCCTTGGTCTCCGGCGGCTCAAGGCCTTTCGCGCGCGGGTCACGATCCCGATCGACCGTATGATCCGCCGCATGGATCCGCTGCCGGCCCGCGTGCGCCTCGTGATCTTCGACCTCGACGGCGTCGTGTATCGGGGCACGGAGCCGATTCCGGGCGCCGCCGACCTCGTCGCCTGGCTCCACGAGCGCGGCGTCGCCGTCCGTTTCGCGACGAACAACTCGATGGTCGCGCGCGAAGGCTACGTCGAGCGGCTTGCCGCCATGGGCATCGGGACGTCCGTGGAGGAGATCGTCACCTCGACGTCGGCCACGGTGGAGCACCTGCGGCGGCACGCGCCGGACGTGCGGAGACGTGCTCGCGATCGGGGCCGATGGGATGCGCGACGAGCTGCTGGCGGCCGGCTTCGAGGTCGACGATGGCGCACTCGGTCCATCCGTCCCGGCCCGGAGCGCCGCTCGAGCGCCCGTACGACGCCGTCGTGGTCGGGCTGGATCCGACCTGCGACTACGCCCGCATCGCGGTCGCGATGAGCGCGGTCGCCGCCGGCGCTCGGCTGGTGGCGACCAACGCCGACGCCCGCTATCCGACGCCGGTGGGCTTCCTGCCCGGCGCGGGGGCGATCGTCGCGGCGCTGGCGACGTCCACCGGCGTCACGCCCGAGGTGATCGGCAAGCCGGAGCCGGCCATGTTCCGGGCCATCCTGGAGGCGAGCGGCGTGGTCGGCGGACGAGACGGTGGTGGTGGGCGACAACCCGGCCTCCGACGTGATCGGCGCGCGGCGCGCCGGCTGCGCGGCGATCCTGGTCCTCACCGGAGTGGCCGACGCCGCGTCGGCTGCCGCGCTCGACGCCGAGGCCACGCCCCACGCCGTTGCGGCCGACCCCGACGCGGTGCGCGTCCTGCTGGAGCCGCGCGTCAGCTGATGGGCGTCGCTGACAGCCAGGCGCTCCAAGCCGCCGCCGCCTCCGCCCGCAGCGGAGCGAGGAGTACCGGTGGAGCGAATCCACGCTCGAAGGCGTTGAGCGCGATGGCCGCCACTTCGTCAGGCGACAGGTCGAGCGCCACGACGACAGCGCGCGAGCTCCTGGGTGAGGGTGATGCCGGTCACCGTTCGATCGTCGGTCGAGATCGTGACGCTGACGCCGGCGCGATGGAGCCGAGCGATCGGGTGGTCCGCCAGGCTGTCGACGATTCCCGCCTGCACGTTCGAGGTCGGACACAGGTCCAGCGTGATGTCGCGCGCGCGCAGCAGCTCGACCAGGTCCGGGTCGCCCTCGGCCGTCACGCCGTGCGCGACGCGACGGACGCCGAACTCGAGGACCTCGCGCACGCGCTCCGGACCCGCCACCTCGCCGGCGTGCGCGGTGAGCGCGAGGCCGGCCTCTCCGGCGACTGACGAAGGCGAGCGCGTGCGGCGGCGCCGGACACGCCGCCTCCGGCCCGGCGAGGTCGAAGCCGACCACCGGCGCGCCGAACTCCCCGGCGATCGCGCGCCAGCTCGACGTTCGCCCCGGGCGGGTGCGAGCGCATGGCGGTCACGATCAGCGCCGACCAGCGGCATGCGCGGCCCGAGGGTCGTGGCGCGCCGGCGATGCCGTTCGCCGACCGCCTCGATGACGTCGCCCACGGAGAGGCCGCGCTGCAGGTGGAGCCGCGGCGCCCAGCGGATCTCGGCGTATCGCACGCCATCGGCCGCGAGGTCGTCGACCAGTTCGGCGGTCACCCGCTCGAGGGCCTCGGCCGTCTGGAGCAGGGCGATCGGGAGGTCGAAGAACGGTGAGCAGCTCGGCCTGGTCGGCGCAGCGCTCCGGTCCGACCATGCGCTGCGTGCGCCTCCTCCGCCGACAGCGCCATGCCGATGTCGGCCGCGAGCTCGACCGCCGTATCCGGCCGCACCGAGCCGTCGAGGTGCTGGTGCAGCTCGGCCTTCGGCAGGGCGCGCCGATGTCGGCGGGATCCATCGGCCCATGATAGGCACGCCGGGCCGTCGCAGCCGCCGTCGTCGTGGCCGCGGCCGTCGTGCTCCTGGTCGGCGGCGGGGGACCCGGGCCGGGGACGACCCTGGAGGCGCGGCGGCTGGTGGTCGACCGTGCGGCCGCGGCCGACGATGCGCTGGACGCGCTCGAGGCCGCCATGCAGCCTGGCGTCGAAGCCGCGCGAGGCGGCACGCGCACTGCGTCGTCGCAGGTGCCGATCCACCCGGAGCCCGAGCTGGCGGCCGCGGGCGAGGGCCTGGAGGGAGCGCAGCCGCTCGCGGCAGATGCGGCCGCTGCCCTGGCGGGCCTGGAGGCGGCGGCTGTGGCCGCCGAGCTCGAGGCCGCGGTCCCCGAAGCGGTGACCCCGGCCGAGCTCGGGTCGATCGCAGCGCAGATTGCCGGCACGGCTCCGGCCGCGGACGGGTTCGCGACGATGCGGCGGCGCGCCGAGGGCCTCGTCGGGCTGCTGGACGAGGCGCTCGCCGCCCTGGAGGCCGGGTCGCTGACCGAGGCCAGGGCGCGGGTGACCGCTGCCCGCGCGGACCACGACGCCATCGCCGATTGGGAGGTGGAGCTCGTGACGCTGCCGGTGTGGCTCGACACGACGGATGCGATGATCGGCGCCGTGGAGGCGATCGTGGCGGCCGCCGAGATGGGTGATGAGGCGGCGGCGCGTGCGGCGGCCGAGGACTTCGCCGCGCTCGGGGACGAGGCGGCCACGGCGGACCGTGCGCTGCGCATCGCCCTCGGTGAGGGGGGCACGGCGGTCGCCGCTGCCCCGCTCGGCCGCCTGGCGGCCGCGCTGCGCGACGTGGCAGATGCACGAGCCGCGGTCGTCTCCGTGTTGGAGAGGGTCGAGCGGTGACGGACGGGCCGCGACCGCCCGGGCGCGATGCGCCGCTCGAGCCGGATCCGATGCTCGAGCGGACCCTGTCGGACCGCTACCGCATCGACGCGCTCGTCGCCCGCGGCGGCATGGCGCGCGTATATCGCGCCCGCGACCTGCGGCTCGACCGCGACGTGGCGGTCAAGATCCTGGCGCCGCCATACGGTGAGGACGACGCGTTCACCGAACGGTTCCTGGGCGAGGCCCGTGCCGCGGCGTCGCTGTCGCACCCGAGCCTCGTCCACGTCTACGACTCCGGCAGCGATGGTCCCGCGCACTACATCGTCATGGAGCTGCTCGACCGGCATCGCACGCTGCGGGAGGTCCTCTCGGAGCAGGGCTCGCTGCCGGTCGAGGATGTCATCCGCATCGGGCGCGAGCTGCTGGCCGGGCTGCGGGTCGTCCACGAGCGCGGCCTCGTCCACTGCGACGTCAAGGCGGCGAACATCATGCTCGGCGCGGGTCCGGCCAAGCTCATCGACTTCGGCATCGCGCAGACTCCCGACGAGGGGCTCGTCGGCGAGACGAGCATCGGCACGCTGCAGGCCATGTCGCCCGAGCAGCTCCACGGCGCAGGCGCTCACCCCCGCCAGCGATCTCTTCAGCCTCGGCACCGTGCTGTACGAGGCGCTCACCGGGCGGGTTGCGTATCCCGGCACGACGCCCCAGGAGGTGAGCCGTGCGCACGCGGGTGGGGCCGTGGTGCCGCCCTCGACACTGCTGCCAGGACTGCCCGATCGACTCGACGCGGTGATCCTCCAGAGCCTGCGCCGCGACCCCGACTCTCGATTCCGATCGGCATCGGCGATGGCGCGAGCGCTCGACAGCGTGTCGGACGCCGCTGCCGACCCCGGCGCCGACGATGCGACTCAGGTCATCCGGAGTGCCGAGGTCACGGCGCAGTCCCGGCCGGCGGGCGAGGGGTACGTGCCCCCGCCGGCTCCCGCCCAGGCGGCCCAGTCGCCGGCCCGGAGCGCACCTCCACCGCCCGGTCGGGATACCGTCCGGTGGTCCACGCTGTGGATCCTGCTCGCTCTCGCGGCCGCGGCGCTGGTCGGTGCTCCTCGTCGTGGTCCCGGCCCTGGATCCCGACGCCGGCGACCCCGGCGCCTCCCCGGGCAGCGCGGTGCCGTCCCCATCTCGGTCGGCCGTCGAGGCGGGCGTGGTGCCGAACACCGTCGGCCTCGCCACGGCGGACGCCATCGCGCTGGCCGAGCAGGCGGGCCTGGCCTGGACGGTGCGCTGCAACGAGGATCAGAGCAGGCCGGAAGGAATCGTGGACCAGGAGCCGCCTCCCGGAACGCAGCTCTCGCCCGGCGCGCCGTTCACGATGTTCTCGGCGCGCATCGAGGACTGCCGCTAGGCCCGATATACTCCAGCCACCCACCATCTTGAAGGAGCCGATCCCGCATGCGCCTGCGCGCGATCACCGACACGCCCGCGACCGCGACCGCCGATGTCCTGGCCGTTCCGATCTACCGCGACGACGTGGAGCTGTCCGGGGACCTGGGCGAGCTGGACGCCGCGTCGGGCGGGGCGATCCGCGAGGCGATCGACTGGGGAGAGTTCAACGCGCTCGAGCACGCGTCGGCCCTGGTGGACGCCGGCGACCTCCCCGTGCAGCGGCTCCTGCTCCTGAATGGCGGCGTGCGGGGCCGCGGCGCGTATCGCGCTCGCCGGCTCGCCATGCTGGCGACGCGACGGCTCAACGGGCGCGGGGCCCGCACGCTTGCCCTGTGGCTGCGCGACGGCGAGGACGCCGACGCGTGGGCCGCGGCGGCGGCGGGCGCGATCGGCGGGACGTATCGGTCCACCGCGATCTACGGCCGCGTGCGTGACACCGAGGCCATGCTGCGCTCCGTGGACGAGGTCCTGTTCATCGGCGCCGACCAGGCGGCGCTCGATCGCGGCGCCGTCATCGGCGAGGGCATCGCCTTCGGGCGAGACCTGGCGAACCGCGCGGCGAACGACCTCTATCCCGAGCGCATGGCGCAGGTCGCGCGCGAGCTGACCGAGGATGGCTGCACGGTCGAGGTGCTCGAGCCGGGGGACATGGAGCGGCTCGGCATGGGCCTGCTGGCCGGCGTGGGCCAGGGGGCTGCCCACGAGGCCCGGCTGATCGCCGTCAAGCTGCCGGGCTGGGAGAACGGCGGCGATCGGCGCCTCGCCATCGTGGGCAAGGGCGTCTGCTTCGACTCCGGCGGCATCAGCATCAAGCCGGCCGAGCGCATGGGCGACATGAAGCACGACAAGTCCGGCGCCGCCGCGGTGATCGCGGCTGCGCGGACCGTCGCCCGCCTCGCGCCGGAGACGCCGCTCATGGCCGTCGCCCCGATGGTCGAGAACATGCCGGGCGGGAACGCCCAGCGCCCCGGCGACGTGGTGAAGGCGATGAACGGCATGACCGTCGAGGTGACGAACACCGATGCCGAGGGTCGGCTCATCCTGGCCGACGCCATGACCTGGGCGGAGCGCGAGGGCGCGACGCACATCGTCGACGTGGCCACCCTGACCGGTGCCGCACTCCATCGCCTTCGGCGACCAGGTCAGCGCGTACTTCGCCGCGCCCGCGCGCCTGGGGAGACGCGGTCGGAAGCGCCGCGGAGCGTGCAGGGGAGTGGTTCTGGGAGATGCCGCTGGTGACCGAGTACCGGGCCACCTACGACTCACCCCACGCCGACATCGTGAACTCGGGAACTCGCGAAGGGTCGCTCATCAAGTCCGCGGTCTTCCTGCAGCGAGTTCGCGACGGTGCCGTGGGTCCACGTCGACATCGCCGGAACGGCCTATCTCAACGCCGACAAGCCCTACGGACCGAAGGGCGCGACTGGCGCCGCCGTCACCACCCTCGTCCAGCTCGCGCTCGACTTCGCCACCATCGAGCTGCCCGAGACGACCGACTGACCGGCACGAACGAGCGCCCCGTCCACGAAGGGACGGAGCGCTCGCGCTGGAACGTGGGAGGTCCTAGCGGTTCGGGTCGAAGGCGTCGCGCACCTCGTCCTTGGCCTCGCCCACCTCGTTCTGGATCTCGCCCTCGACCTGCTGCGCCTGGCCCTCGGCCTCGGTCTTCGGGTCGTCGGTCAGGTCGCCCCACTCTTCCTTGACCTTGCCACCGGCCTCCTTGAGGGGGCCTTCGATGCGATCGCTGTCCATGATGGTTCCTCCCGTCATTGATGCCGGCCAGCGCCGGCATCGGATCGACATCGCATGGGCCGTGCCAACGGCGACTGGGGATGGCGGCGGACCATCGGCCTATGGCGGGCAGTCGGCGGCACCGTAGGATGCGTGGTGCCGCGGCGCACCGGGCGCCGGGAGCCCATGCAAGGAGGCCTCCGTGCCCCTGACCCTCGCATCGATCGCCGCCGGCGCCGCATTCGCGGTGGCCGGCGCGATGGCCGAGCGCCTGGCCAGCGTCTGGCCGGCCGACGAGGCGCGCCACCGCGCGCCGAGCTGGCGCACCGCCGCGCTCGCCGTGGTGAGCGGCCTGGCGGCGGCCGCGATCGTGGCGCGCTCGTCACTGCCGTGGTGGGCGACCGCCTGGTATCTCCTGCTCCTCGGTCTCCTGCTCGGTCCTGACCGCCACCGATCTCGAGCAGCGGCGGCTGCCGCACGTGGTGCTCGACCCGTTGATCGTGCTCGCCGCGGTCTTCGTTCCCTTCAACCCGGCGGTGGACCCACTCATGGCACTCCTCGGTGGCGGGGCAGCCGTCGCCTTCCTCGGGACGTTGGCGCTCGTCGTGCGCGGCGGCCTGGCGGTGGGTGACCTCTACCTCGTGGCGCCGATCGGGCTGATGCTCGGCTGGCCGATCATCTTCACCGCGCTGTTCGCCGCGGCCTTCCTGGCGGCGGGAACGAGCCTGGTCCTGCTGGCCGTCCGCCGGGTCGGGATGCGCAGCTACATCCCGTTCGGTCCGTTCCTCGTCGCCGGCGCCGTTCTCGCGCTGCTCCTCGACGATCGCGCACTCACCATCGTGCGCTAGCGGGGCCATTCGACCGAGCGGGCGATCGCTGGTACCCTTGCGCGAGATGCATCCGGCACTCCAGCGTCGCCGTCGTCATCTGATGATGACGCGCCGCACGACGCGCCGCGGCTCGCGGCGCCGCGGCCTGGCGACGTTCCTTCTTGTGACCCTCGGCGTTTTCGGGCTGATGTTCGTCGGCTCGCTCCTCGGCACGGCCGGCGGGAATGTTCGCTGCCTACAACTATTTCGCCTCGGACCTGCCGGACCCGAACGTCCTCGACGAGATCGTCCCCGCCGAGTCGACGTACGTGTACGACCGCTCGGGTGAGGTGCTGCTCGCCCGCTTCGAGTGCCAGAACCGCGAGGCGGTCGACGTTCGGCGAGCTGCCGGAGGTGGTCTGGCAGGCGACCGTCGCCAGCGAGGACCGCACGTTCTGGGAGAACAACGGCGTCGACTTCCAGGGCCTGGTGCGCGCCGCGCTCGCCAACCTCGAGGCCGGAGAGATCGTCCAGGGTGCGTCGACCATCACGCAGCAGGTCATCGACTACGCGCGTGTCCTGAACGCCGAGGGGGTCACGACCCAGGTCGAGGCGGAGGCAACGCCCGAGCCGAGTGCCGTGGCGGTCGACCCCGACGCGCCGGCCACCGAGGAGCAGGATGCCGAGGCCGAGGCGGACGTCTGCCAGCCGCCGGCGCCGACGCAGTCGAGCGACGTCGAGGACAAGATCCGCGAGAACATCCTGGCCATGCAGGTGACCGCGGCGTATCCGGGCCGCTCGGGCAAGGAGCAGATCCTCGAGACCTACCTGAACCTGATCTACTACGGGAACGGCTCGTACGGCGATCCAGGCGGCCGCCGCGAACTACTTCGGCATCAGCGACCTCACCGAGCTGACGCCTCGGCGCAGGTCGCCTTCCTGTCGGCACTTCCGCAGGCCCCGTCGTTCCTCGACCCGTACCAGAACCCGAACGGTGAGCCGGGCTCCGAGGAGGCCGCCGCGGATGCGCTGCGCGAGCGGAACCTCGTGCTCGGCGCGATGCTGGAGGAGGGGTACATCACCCGCGCCGAGTTCGACGAGGCGCGCGCCACCTCGTGGCTCGCCATGGAGCCGGGCCGGATCAACAGCATCCTGCGCGAGCCGCACTTCAGCTTCCGGGTCCGCTCGGAGGCGGAGCGGATCCTGGCCGCCCTCGGACGTCCCGAACCCGGCCGCGGCGGTCCGCACCGGCGGCTACCGGATCATCACCACGCTGGACTACGACCTCCAGCAGATCGGGCACGAGCTGGTCGCGAAGTGGGTGGCCAACCTCGGCGACAAGAACGTGAACAACGCGGCCCTCGTGTCGATCGATTCGACGACGGGGGAGATCATCACGTACATCGGCTCGGTGGACTACTACAACCGCGAGGACAAGCGGGTGCAGGGCCAGTTCGACGTGGCCGGGCTCGGGCGGCGCCAGCCGGGATCGGCCTTCAAGCCGATCACGTACTCGTCCGCCTTCCAGTCGCGTGACGCGACGGTGTCGACAATGCTCGTCGACGCGATCACCGAGTTCGGCACGACCCCCGAGACCAGCTATCGCCCCACGAACGCCGACATCAAGGAGCACGGGCCGGTGCTTGCGATGGACGCCCTGCGCTACTCGCTGAACATCCCCTCGGTGCAGATGCAGTACCTCGTCGGGTCCGATACCACCGCCGCGTTCAGCGAGAAGATGGGCATCGCCAGCGCCGAGTACATCATGAACCAGGACCCCGGCCTGTCCCTGGCGCTGGGATCGGTGCCACTGAACCTCACGAACATGACCCAGGCGTACGGCGTGTTCGCAGCGCAGGGCGACCTGCACACCAACACGACCATCCTCGAGATCCGGAACAGCGCCGGGCGCATCGTCTACACCCGCGAGGACAACGGGCCTGACGTCACCGAGCCGATGACCGACGCCGAGGCCTACCTCACGCACTGGATCCTCGAGGGCAACACCGATCCGGAGCGGAACCAGCTGTGGGGCGAGCGCGCGCAGCTGAACACGCCCGATGGCCAGCGGCGCCCCGCAGGGTTCAAGACCGGGACGACGAACGACTTCAAGGACGTCTCGGGCTTCGGCTACGTCCCGGACAGCCTGGTGACGGGCGTGTGGATGGGGAACAACAACCAGGAGCCGATGTCGAACGTCCTCGGCGAGGGACTCTTCAGCGCCGATGGACCGCTGTACCTGTGGGAGGAGTTCATGTCCCGTGCGCTGAACGAGCCGTGGGATTGGAACGGCGGCAAGCCGGTCGGCCAGACCTCCTTCGACCGCCCGGGTGGCGTCGTCACCGCGGACGTGTGCCGCTGGAGCGGCATGGCCGACTCCGGCCGGTGCGGTCGCACGCTCGAGATGCCCTTCCTCGAGGGCACCGTGCCAGCGGTCGACAACGTGCAGTCCCGTGGCTGCCTCGACCTGGAGCTCTATGTCTCCCAGGCAACCCCGGACCGACCCGAGAACTGGATCGCGGCCGCCGACACCTGGTCCGACCGGCTGGTGAACGGCCAGACCGGCCCGTCCGGTGACCCTGCCGACTACCAGGACAATCCGAACGTCCGCTTCGCGATCGCGCCGATCTACGGCGAGCCCGGCTTTGCGTCGGTGTGCGGGGAGCGCGTCTTCCGACCCCGTCCGAAGCCCACGCCGTCCGAGCCACCCCCAAGCGACGGTCCCGCACCGTCTCCGCCCGGCGGCGGCGGCGGAGGCGGCGGAGGCGGCGGCGGCGGAGGAGGCGGCGGCGACGACTGACGCGGCGCCCCTGACCGCTAGAATCGGCCCGTGTCCAGCTCGGTCCTGACGCTCATCCTGGCCGGGGGTGAGGGGGAGCGGCTCAGCATCCTGTCCCAGGTCCGCGCGAAGCCGGGCGTGCCGTTCGGCGGCAAGTACCGCATCATCGACTTCGCGCTCTCGAACGTCGTGAACTCCGGCCTGACCGACGTCGGCATCCTGACCCAGTATGCCCCGCGCAGCCTGATCGACCACATCGGGGTCGGACGGCCCTGGGATCTCGACCGCAGCCGTGGCGGCGTGGCGCTGCTCCAGCCGTTCATCGGTCGCGGGCGCGCCCGGGACTGGTATCGCGGCACGGCCGACGCGGTCATGCAGAACCTCGACTTCATCGAGGACCGATCGCCGGAGCTGGTGCTCGTCCTGGCCGGCGACCACGTCTACAAGATGGACTACCGCCCGTTCATCGCCATGCACCGTGAAAAGCGCGCGGCGGTGACGTGCGCCGTGCGCCGCGTGCCCATCGAGGAGGCGCATCGCTTCGGCATCCTCGACGTGAACCGCGACGGCCGGGTGACCGCCTTCATCGAGAAGCCGCCCGATCCGCCGTCCAACCTCGTGAGCATGGGCGTGTACGTCTTCAGCTGGCCCGCGCTGCGCGACCTGCTGAGCCCGGACCGTGTCGACTTCGGCCGCGACGTGCTGCCGTGGATGGTCGAGAGCCGCAAGCGCGTGTACGGCTACGAGTACGCCGGCTACTGGCAGGATGTCGGCACGGTCGAAAGCTATTGGCAGACGAACCTCGACCTGCTCAGCGATGCACCCGGCATCGAGCTGAACGACCTCGGCTGGCTGATCTACACCAAGAGCGAAGAGCGGCCGCCGGCTCGCATCGGTCCGGGAGCCCACGTGGTGCGATCGATGATCAGCCACGGGTGCGTCGTCGAAGGCACCGTCGAGCACAGCCTGCTGTCGCCCGGCGTCCGCGTCGCACCCGGCGCGGTCGTGCGCGACTCGATCGTGCTCTTTGACGCGGTCGTCGAGCGCGGCGCACAGCTCGACCGTGCAATCGTCGACAAGGAGGCGCGCATCGGCCCCGGCGCAATGGTCGGTGTCGGGGACGACCTCCGGCCCAACCGCGACGAGCCCGAGCGGCTGCACGCCGGTATCACGCTCGTCGGGAAGCGCGCGCAAGTGCCCGGCGGCGTGGAGATCGGCCGTAACTGCCGGATCGATCCGAACGTGAGCGAGCGTGACTTCGCCCGGCGCCGGCGGATCCAATCCGGGGGCACGGTCAAGGCCCGGTCACGCCCCGCGACCTCGTGATCGAGCAGGCACCGCCGCTCGACCGCTGGCTCGCCGAGCTGGGGGTCGAGGTCGTGGCGTCCGGTGGCGATGGTTCCGATCGGGCCATGAGCCGCGACGTGGTCCTCGACGGCAGACGGCGCTACGACCTTCGCGTCACGGTGGCATGGGTCGCGGAGCTCGGGACCTCGTTGTGGGCATACTATGGCCTCGAAGCCATGGAGATCCCGAAGCGGATCTACGCCCGCATGCTTCGCGCCAATTTCGACTATCCCTTCGTGAAGTTCGCCATGACCGACGACGACCGCCCGATGCTGATGACCGAGCTGCCGACCGCCGCCCTGGACCGTGACGAGCTGGGACGCGGCCTGGTGCGACTGACCGTCGTCGCCGACCGGCTGCTGGAGGAGACCGCGAACGCCGTGGTCGATCGAGGCGTCCTGCCGGACTGGTCGGATCGCACCGGGCGCAACTCGGCCCTGCTCGCTGCCTACGCCGCGGAGGTCGAGTCTGCGATGCCGGCCTGGGAGCCGCCGCAGCCGAGATCGCGCCGACCCGGTCTCGTCGCTCGCCTGCTGGGTCGCACTCGATGAGGGTCGTCCGGGGCCGAGGACGGATCGTCCTCGCCTTGGCCGTCACGACCCTGTCGTTCCTCCCCGGACTGGGGACGCCGCGCGCGGCGGCCGCGGAGTACGAGCTCGACACCACGGCCACGTACGACGTGCGTCCGGCCGACCGGAGGATCGACGTGAGCGTCGACGCCGCGTTCACGAACACCACGCCGGATCCGGAGGGCCAGTTCAGCGTCTTCGAGGAGGTGCGGCTGGCCATCCACGACGAGGCCACCGAGGTCGCCGCCAGCGACGGGGAGGGCGAGCTCGACGTCACCCTCGAGGTCGAGGGCGGCGTGAACGTGGCCACCGTCGAGCTGCGCGATGGGCTGCGGTACGAGGACACGACCGAGTTCGAGCTCAGCTACCGCCTTCCGGACTCCGAAGATCCGGGCCTGCGGGTGCGGCCCTCGGTGGTCGTCTTTCCGGCCTGGGGCTTCGGGACGTCCTCCGAGGTGTCGGTGACGATCCCGGCGGGGTACGAGATCCGCGTCGACGGCGACCCGTTGACGGAGGAGGGCGGCACGCTGGTCAGCGGGCCGATCGAGGATCCAGCGCGCTGGCTGGCGCAGGTGACCGCGGTCCAGCCCTCGGAGTTCAGCGACTTCGACGCCACCGTCCCGCTGGACGGGGGCACTGCCGACCTGCGCGTCCGGGCGTTCGCCGACGACGAGGCCTGGGGGGAGCGCACGCGGGCCCTGGTCATCGAGGCGCTGCCGCTGATCGAGCAGGCGATCGGGCTGCCGTACCCGCGGATCGGCCAGCTGGTCCTCATCGAGTCGGTGACGGCCGATGCCTCGGGCTTTGGCGAGCAAGTGCTCGACGGCGCGGAGCTCGCCATCGCATTCGACCAGCCGCCGTTCACCGCGCTTCACCAGGTGGGCCACGTCTGGCTGACGCCGGAGCTTGTCGAGCCTCGCTGGTTGCGGGAGGGCCTCGCCACCTCCGTCGCGGCGACCGCCGCGGAGCAGCTCGAGGTCGACGCACCCTTCGACCCGGCTGACCGGGCGGCGGAGCTGGCCGAGGCCGCATTCCCGCTGGATGCGTGGGCGGACGGCGCCGATCCCGACGCCGAGGCCTACGGCTACGCCGCATCCTGGGCGTTCGTCGATGAAGTCGAGGCGGCCGTCGGCGAGGACACGGTCCGGACCGTGTTGGCCCGCGTGGCTGCGGCGATCGGCCCGTACCAGTCCTCCGACGTGGAACCGCAGCCGTTGGGCGATGGGGCCGCTCCGCCGACGCCGCTCACCACGCGCGGGTTCCTCGACCATCTCGAGACTGTCAGCGGCCAGGACCTGACCGAGCCGTTCGCCGCCCGTGTGCTGACCGAGCCGGACGTTGCCCTGCTGCCGCAGCGAGCGGAGGCCCGCGCCGCGTTCCGCGAGCTCGAGGAGGCCGCGGGCAGCTGGGCCACGCCGGACCCCGTGCAGCAGGCGATGACGGCATGGCAGTTCGACGAGGCCGGTGCCCAGATCGAGGCGGCCGCCGCCTGGCTGGATGAGCGGGACGCGCTGCTGGCGGAGATGCAGGAGCTCGGCCTCTCGGCGCCGGACCGCCTCCAGCAGGCCTATCGGTCGTACGGGGGCGGACCGGAAGCCGATGCGGAGCTCCAGGCCGAGCGCGCCGTCGTCGATGCCTACGCGGCAGCCGCCGACGAGGTGAACGCCGAGCGGCCGTTCCTGGCCCGCATCGGCCTCATCGGCACCACGGACCCTGCTGACCAGCTCAACATGGCGAACGGACGCTTCGCCGAGGGCGACCTGCGCGGGGCGATCGAGGCGATCAGTGAGGCGCAGCGGATCAGCGCATCGGCCGAGACCGGCGGGGTCGTCCGCATCATGAGCGCGGTGCTCGTGATCGTCCTGGTGCTGGCCCTGGCCGTGCTCCTCACGCGGCGACGTACGTCGTACACTGCACCGCGATGACCTCCGAGCGGCCGTCCGCGCGCTTCCTGCCGGCCGCCGATGTGCTCTCCGGCGAGACGGCCGACGTCTACTTCGATCGCGCCCGCACGATCCTCGCCGCCGAGCGGCTCGACCCGGTGGTGACGCTGGAGGTGTTCTCCCGCGGCGAGGGAGTCCTGTGCGGGGCCGAGGAGGCCACCGCCTACCTGCGGGAGATCTTCGCGGAGGCCAACGGCACCGCTCCGCCGGTGGTCGAGTCGCTCCACGACGGCGACCGCTTCACGTCCAAGGAGGTCGTGATGCGGATCGAGGCGCGCTACTCCTCGTTCGGCCTGTACGAAACGGCGATCCTTGGCATCCTCGCCTCCGGTTCGGGTTGGGCGACTGCCGCACGCCGCGTCGTCGACGCCGCCGACCCGATCCCGGTCATCGGCTTCGGGGCGCGGCACGTCCATCCCAGCGTGGCGGACCAGATGGACTACGCGTCGGTCGTCGGCGGCTGCATCGGCGCATCGACGCCGGCCGGGGCGCGACTGGCGGGCCTCGCACCGACCGGCACAATGCCGCATGCCCTGGTCCTCATCTTCGGTGACACCGTGCGCGCGGCCGAGGCCTTCGACCGCCACATCGACCCCGAGGTGCCGCGCATCGTCCTGGTCGACACGTTCAAGGACGAGGCAGAGGAATCCCTGCGGGTGGCCGAGGCGCTCGGCGAGCGACTGTGGGGCGTGCGCCTCGACACGCCGTCGGAGCGCGGGCGGGTGACCCCCGAGCTGGTCAAGGAGGTTCGGGCCCGTCTCGACCTGGCCGGACACGCCCACGTGAAGATCGTCGTCTCCGGCGGGCTGGACGTGGATCGCATCGGCATCTTCAAGGCCTCCGGCGCACCGGTGGACTCGTTCGCGGTTGGCTCGGCCATCAGCAAAGCCAGCCCCATCGACTTCACCGGCGACATCAAGGAGATCGACGGCAATCCCGTCGCGAAGCGCGGTCGCATCCCCGGCCGCACCGAGAACCCTCGACTGGAGCGAATCGACCTGCACGTCTAGGCTGGACCGATGCAGCCGACGTCGCCCGACGAGCCAGAGTCCGCCGACCAGCGCGAGTCCGCCTACGAGCTCTTCCAGCGGGGCTCCCGCATGCTGGCGGAGCATCACCCCGGCGCCGCCGCCGTCCTCCTCGAGCGCGCGCTGGCCCTGGAGCCAGGAAAGGCCTCGATCCTCGAGGCGCTGGGACGGGCGTACTTCAACGTCGGCTCCCATGAGCTGGCGGCGGAGCGCTTCGCCGCCATCGTCGAGGCCGATCCAGTGGCGCACTACGCGCACTTCGGCCTCGGCCTGTCGAAGGCGCGGATGGGCGACGACATCGGCGCGCGCCGCCACCTCCGCCTCGCTGTGCTGATGAAGCCGGACGAGGAGACCTACCGGCGGGCGCTCGAACGCCTGGGAGATGCCGCCTAGGATCCGCGTGCGGACGCGCCGATCGGCTACGCGGCGGGGCGCCTCCGGTCCCGACGTTCCCTGGCCAGCCGCGCCTGGAGCAGCCCCAGCACCGCGGCCTCCTCGGCCCGAAGCGCATGCGCGCCACGGCCCACGCCGCGCGCGCGCCGGGTGAGCGCGTCAACCATGGTCCCATCGAGGAAGCGGTCGATCACCTCTGGATGGACGTAGCAGGCACGGCACACCGACGGCGTGTTGCCGAGCCGCTCGGCAACATCCTCGATGGCCCGGACCACGGCCGTCTTGCGACCGGCCTCGTCGTCGATCTCTTTGAACTCCTGCAGGGCCATGGCCGCCGCCACGGTCCCTGCCCAGGTCCGGAAGTCCTTGGCCGTGAAGTCCTCGCCGCTGACCTCGTTCAGGTAGGCGTTCACGTCGCCGGAGGTCACGTCCACGCGTGACCCGTCCTCGTCGTAGTACTGGAACAGCTCCTGGCCCGGGATCTCCTGGCACTGCTTCACGAGACGGGCCAGCCGGCGGTCGCGGAGCCCGACCTCGTGCTCCTTGCCCGACTTGCCGCGGAACGAGAAGCGGATCTCGGACCCGCGCACCGTCACGTGGCGGTCGCGCAACGTCGAGAGCCCGTACGAGCGATTGTCGCGCGCGTACTCCTCGTTGCCGACCCGGATGAGCGTCTCCTCGAGGAGGCGGACGACGAGGGCGAGCACCTTCTCGCGCGGCAGGCCGCGACGGCGCAGGTCCCGCGCGGTGCGACGACGGATGCGCGGCAGCGCGCGGGCGAACTCGACCAGCCGCCCGTATTTCGCCTCGTCGCGGACCTCGCGCCAGCGCGGGTGGTAGCGGTACTGCTTGCGGCCCCGGGCATCGCGGCCGGTGGCCTGGAGGTGGCCCCGCCGCAGCGGGCAGATCCAGACGTCGGTCCATGCCGGCGGAATGGCCAGGCCGTCGAACCAGGCGATCCGGTCGCGGTCGGCAATGCGCCGGCCATCGGCGCCGATGTAGACCCAGCCCTTCCCCGCGCGGCGGCGGCGGATGCCGGGGCCGGTGTCCGAGACGTAGCGGAGGCCGGCCTCCTCGGCGGAGGCTTCGGGATCGGCGAGCTCCAGGGTCATGTGTCGCCGACGGATGGCAACCGCCGTGCCAGCCAGGCGACGCCGACGATCGTCTTCGCGTCGCGGATGCGACCGTCGTCGATCGCGGCCAGTGCGTCGCTCAGCGGCATCCAATCGGCTTCCAACAGCTCGTCCGCATCGGCCTCGGCGGTGGCCGGCGTCAGGCCGGTGGCGAGGTAGAGGTGCATGAGCTCGTCGCAGAATCCCGGCGCGGTGTAGAAGCGCGGACCCTCCTCCCAGCGGGACGCCGCCAGCCCGGCCTCCTCTGCCAGCTCGCGTTCGGCGGTGGCGAGCGGCGGCTCGTCGGGCTCGAGCGTGCCGGCCGGGATCTCCAGCAGGACGTCGCCGGTGGCGTGCCGCCATTGCCGAACCACGGCCAGCCGCTCGCCATCCCAGGCGAGGATCGCGACTGCGCCGGGATGCTCGACGACCTCGCGCGTGGTGCGGTGGCCGTCGGACCGCTCGACCTCGTCGAGGCGGACCCGGATGCGCCGACCGGTCCATGGGTTGGTGCTCGATAGCGTGCGTTCCTCCATTGCGTGCATCGTACGGGAGGAAGCGACCCGGGACGTTTGGGACTTGCCGCGGAACGGATCGGGGACTGGCTGCTCGCTCTGCGTTCGAATCGGTGCGGCCGTAGGTGTCGTCCCCAAACAATGATGTCTCACGGATGCGGGAACCGGCCCCAGGTTCGGGCACGCACCTTGGCGGGCGTCTTGGTCTACAGAACGACGATGCCGTCTGCCCCTGGATCCCGGCCGTCCGCGAGGGCCGAAAGCACCTCCCGCGTGGTGAGCGGGAACGAGGATCGCAAGCTGGCCACGTGTCGGGCGATCAGCGCTCGGTTCGCATCCGTGTCTGCGACGAGGAGGATGGCTCGGTCCACCCGGCTGTCGCGCCGCTTCGTCGAGATGGAACGCTCGAGCGCCTGGAGGTCCCGAAGCCTCGTCTCGGCCTCGACACCGATGCGGACGCTCCCGGCGAGCAGCATGTCCCACGCCCGCAGATCTCCACGCTGGGGCATTGGCGACTCGAACGTGCGCCGCCACGCGGCCGACAATCGAGCGTTGAAGCGGTCGAGGAGGCGAGCATGCCCCGCATCGCGGATGGGTTCACCCATGGGATACGCCTTCACGACGAGCTTGTGCCCGAGGTGGGCGAGCAGGACCGTGGAGCGCCCGAGGTCGACCGTCCGCAGGCGGCCCGTCTCGAGTCGATGCAGCCACCCGCGCGATACGCCGACCGCCCGGCTCAGCTCGGACTGCGTAAGCCCGGCGCCGATCCTCAGGTTGCGCGCCTCTTGGCCGAGGGAGCGACGAGTCGCATCGGCCTGGAGGAGCCCAAGGGTGCGTACACGTTCGCGAGATGGCATGTCGGGATGGTGCCATCGACGGTCCTTCGGGAGGCTTACCGGTCGGTTACCGAAGCGGTACGGATGGCGGCATCTCCTCCTGGATTGATCCCGGGTAAGTGCAGCAGACGGCGCGAGCCGCCAAATGCACCCCGGGTCAAGACGGAATCCGGAACGAGGATGCCATCTGCACCGCCGCAGGCGCCTGACCCACGGCCGCGTACAACGTCCAACTCCCCGCACCGACCGAACGTACCGATGGGCGACCATCCCCGATCCCGGCTAGCATGCGCACCGTCCCATGAGCGAAGCGATCACGAACATCTGGCGCCGTCCGCTGCGGACGGCGCTCACCATCCTCGGCATCGTCATCGGCGTGTTCGCGCTCACCGTCATGGGCGCGCTGGCGGAGAAGCTCAACGTCCTGGTCGATGGCGGGGACGAGTACTTCCGCACCAGGATCTTCGTGTTCGACGAGGGTGCCGCATCCGGCTTCCAGGCCAGCGCACGGCCGATCACACGCGACCTCGTCGACGACATCGCGACCATCGAGGGCGTCGACCGCGCCACGCCGGTGCTGCAGACCCTGCTCGATCCCGAGGAGGTCGGCGGGTTCGACATCCCGGAGCTGCTGACCGGGATCGAGCCCGAGACGTGGTACGACGACCGCGTCGACCTGCGCCTCGACGCCGGCAGGTTCCTGGAGGCGGACGACGAGGCCGTCACGGTCATCGGCGCCGACCTCGCCGAGCGCTACGACCTTCGCGTCGGGGACACCTTCACCATGCGCGAGCGTCCGTTCGAGGTCATCGGCGTGCTGGAGCGCACCCTGACCTTCCCCGACAAGATCGCCTACGTGCCGCTGTCGGACGCCCAGGAGATCTACGTGGAGTCGGTGCCCGAGGCGTTCGAGGAGCGGACCGACGAGCTGGCGACGCAGATCGAGGTGTTCCCGATGGACCTCGCCGAGGCCGACCAGATCGCCGAGGAGATCGAGGCGACGGTCGACGGCGTCCGGACGGTGACGCCGGAGCAGGTGGCGGACCAGATCGGCCAGGCCAGCATCGTGTTCAACCTGATCATCGTCGGCGCCAGCGTGATCGCCGTCATCGTGGGCGGCCTGTCGGTGATCAACACCATGGTCATGACGGTCAGCGAGCGGGTGCGCGAGATCGGCATCAAGAAGGCGGTCGGTGCGCCGACCGGCGCGATCCTGCGCGAGTTCGTCATCGAGGCCACCCTGCTCGGGGCAATCGGCGGGCTCATCGGGCTCGGTGCGGGAGCACTGTTGGTCGTCGTGCTCAACGCCCAGACCGCAGGGTCCGGCACCACGGTCTTCCTGTTGACACCGATGCTGCTGGTCCGGAGCTTCCTGTTCGCCACCATCCTCGGCGCACTGGCCGGCATCTACCCGGCCCTGCGGGCCGCCCGGCTCGACCCGGTCACCGCCCTGCGGAGCACGTGACGATGACCACCATCCTCGAGACGCGCGAGCTCAGCAAGGTCTACCGGCGCGGGGCGTCGGAGGTCCGGGCGGTCGACGGCATCGACCTGGCCGTCGGAGCCGGCGAGTTCATGGCGATCATGGGACGCTCCGGATCGGGCAAGACGACGCTGCTCGACCTGCTCGGGTGCCTCCTTCGGCCCACGAGCGGCCAGCTCGCGATCGACGGTCGCAACGTCATCGGCGCCTCCGACGGTGAGCTCGCCACCATCCGGCGCGAGCGCATCGGCTTCGTCTTCCAGGAGTTCAACCTGATCCCGACGCTCACCGCGATCGAGAACGTGCTGCTCCCGCTGCGCTACGGTCCGCGACGACGGGACGGCCGTGCGCGGGCTGCCGAGCTGCTCGACCTCGTCGGGCTTGGCGGGCGGGCCAGCCATCGCCCGACCGAGCTGTCCGGCGGCGAGCAGCAGCGCGTGGCCATCGCCCGCGCCCTCGTCAACGAGCCGGCCGTCATCCTGGCCGACGAGCCGACCGGCGAGCTCGACTCCACCACCTCGGAACAGCTGGTGGCCACTGCTGCGCGGCCTGAACCGCGACCGCGGCGTGACGATCATCATCGTCACCCACGACGCCGGCGTGGCCGGCGCCACCGATCGCGTCGTCCGCCTGTCGGACGGCCGCGTCATCGCCGACGAGCGACGGTCCGACCGTCGCGCCTTCGATCGCGCGCTGGCCGGCGATCCTTCCGCCAACGGCGGAGGTGACCGGGTGTGGGCGCGACTCGGTGACCTGCTCGACCGAGCACGGGGTCAGCGGGTCCGATGATCGAGGCGCTCGCGCTCCACAAGCAGTTCCGCTCGGTCACCGCGGTGCACGACCTGAGCTTCACCGTGGGCGACGGCGAGATCTTCGGCCTGCTCGGGCCCAACGGCGCGGGCAAGACGACGAGCGTCCGCATGCTGTCCGGGCTGATCGCGCCGACGAGCGGCGGCGCGCGGGTCAACGGCATGGAGCTGGGTCGCGAGTCGCAGCGCATCCGCGCCATCACCGGCGTCCTGACCGAGACGCCCGGCCTGCACGACAAGCTGACGGCACGGGCCAACCTCGGCTACTACGGCCGCCTGTACGGGCTGCGCGGCGCGACGCTGCGGCGGGCGGTGGACCGCTACCTCGGCGTCGTCGGGCTTGCGGACGAGGCGGACCGGCGGGTGGGCGGCTTCAGCAAGGGCATGCGCCAGAAGGTGGCCATCGCCCGGGCGCTGCTCCACGAGCCGGACGTGATCTACCTCGACGAGCCGACCTCCGCACTCGACCCGTCGGCCGCGAAGACGGTCCGCGACTTCGTCGCCACGCTGCGCGACGCGGGCCGGTCGATCGTGGTCTGCACGCACAACCTGGACGAGGCCGAGCGGCTGTGCGACCGCATCGGCATCATGCGCGGCACGCTGCTGCAGGTCGACACGCCGGCCGGCCTCCGGCGTCGCAACGGCTCCGCCTCGGTGCGCGTCGAGCTGGTGGGCGCACGCCACGCTTGCGTCGTTCCTGGATCTCCTCGCCGACCTGCCGTTCGTCGAGGGCGCCCGCGCGGACGACGGGGCGCTCGTCGTCGAGGTGCGCGACCCGCGCGGCGACAATCCGGACCTCGTGCAGGCGCTGGTCGGCGCCGGGGCGCGCATCGTCGGCGTCCGCGAGGACGCCGTGACCCTCGAGCAGGTGTACCTCGACCTCGTGGGCGAGGCGGGCACCCGGGATGGGCAGCCGGCCGTGCAGGAGGAGGTGGCCTGATGCGCATCGGCTACATCTGGGCCGTGATCACCAAGGAAGCGGCGGACCTGCTGGCCAACCGCCTGTTGCTGGCGGCCGTCGTGTTCCCGGCGCTCGTGTTCGCCGCCATCCCGACCGCCATCGTGGCCTTCATCGAGGTCAACGACCTCGACCCGAACCAGATGGGAGAGATCGAGCGCTACATCAGCCAGTTCCCGGACCTCGACCCGAAGCGCGCGGCCCAGGCGTTCATCGTCCTGAACTTCATGGCCTACTTCCTCCTCATCCCGGCCATGGTGCCGATGGCGATCGCGACGCAGTCGGTGGTGGGGGAGAAGACCGCCCGCTCGCTGGAGCCGCAGCTCGCGACGCCGATGGAGGTCAGCGAGCTGATCAGCGGCAAGGCGGTCGCATCGGCCGTGCCGGCCGTGCTGGCCACCTGGGCGGTCTACCTGCTCTACGGCATCGTGAACGGCGCGATCACCGACCCGGTGATGACGCGGCTGATCTTCAACGACACCTGGCGCGTGGCGATGCTGACGCTGGTGCCGCTCATCTGCCTCCTCAGCGTCCTGCTCGGGATCATCGTGTCGTCGCGCGTCACCGATGCCCGGACCGCCCAGCAGATCGGCGGCTTCATCGTCATCCCCGTCATCGCCATCGCGGTGGCCGGGTTCTTCAGCGGCCAGGCGACGTTCACGCTCGAGCAGGTCCTCATCGGCGACCTCGTCGTGGCCGGGTTGATCGGGATCGCGCTGGTGGCGGGCAACTGGATCTTCGACCGCGAGTCGATCCTCACCCGGCTCGGATGACCGGTGGTGCGGTCGCCCAAGGTCTCAGATTCAGCCGGTAGCCGCACGCTAGCCCGAAACTGCCCGCGGGGCCTCCATATGCGGCCCTCAACCCGCACCACGACCAGAATTGGCGGAACGAGGCAGTTCGGTGCGGATCTCCGATGAACCTGACGGGTGCGGAAGGCAGAGCAGCCACGCAGATTCCCCCACCGGGATCAGCTCGAGCGGTCCTCGATCTCCCAGGCGTGGTCGACCGCGTGCCATGCCGATCGCCGAATCGCGTACGCCGGCTCCCACGGCGAGCGCACCTTGTTCGGCGTCGGGATCTCCTTGCCCGCGGCCCGCAGCCGGAGCGCTTCCACGAACGCCTTGCGCAGGTCGTTCATCGCAGCGGAACGGTCGGTCTTCCAGCCCAGCTGGTGGAGGTACGCGCCCTCCGCCTCGCGCACGTGCTCGACCATCTTCGGCACCTGGCGCCCGCCACCACGCGGCCCGAGCCGCAGGTGTGTGCCCTCGGCTGCCTTCGCGGCTCGATCGAAGGACTTCCAGCCGGCCTGGAGCAGGCTGATCAGCCGATCCAGCTCGCGAGGCGGAATGCGCCCTGACTCGGCCTTCGCGGACGTCCCCGGGACCCCGAACTCCGTGCCGCTGCCCCCGCGCACCCGCTCGAGGACCTCGAGCTCGTCCACCGATGCCGGTACGGTGAAATCGACCTTCGCGCGCTTGGCGATCGACGCATAGCGTGGCCCGTACTCGACCAGGCGCGCGAGCGCCTCGTCCGGGCTGCGACCGCTCCTCGACCAGCCGGGCCAGTCGAGCGCCGACGCGAACGAGCGCTTCGCCGCGACCTCGAGGACGACTCGGACCGTCATCGGACCGACCGATCAGGCTCCGTGGTGCTCGCGGCGGTGGAGGCGCTGGATCAGCGTGCGCATGATCGGCACCGCGATCTCGGGGTGCTCCTCCAGCAGCGCCGTGAACTCCCACGCCGGGTAGAGCAGGCACTCGGTCTCCTCGGAGGCGATGACCGATGCGGACCGCGGATGCTCCTCGATGAGCGCCAGCTCGCCGAAGAAGTCGCCCCCTACGACCTGGCCGATGGCCTGGCCGCCACGCTCCACCCGGGCGCGTCCGGAGAGGACGATGTAGAGGGCGGTGCCGGTCGTGCCCTCCTCGACGATGGTGTCGCCGGCGGCGTACGTTCGCCGCTTGCCGATCTCCGCCAGCCGCCGGCGGACCCGGTCGTCGACACCCGCCAGGAGCGGGACCGATGCGAGTCGCTGTTCGAGCTCCACGCGCTGTCCTCCATTGCTGCCGCAGCGTCCGTGCGGGCGAGTCTATCGCCGAGTCAGATGCTCTGGCGCGGCCCTGGCGCGTCCAGGATCTCGGCCATCGCGGCGGCCGACTCCCGGCGCCGAAGCTGGATCGTGGCGATCTCGGCGGGACCGAGCTCCAGCTCGCAGCCGCCCTCCGTCACCGAGACCGCCTCGAGCGGCTCGCCGCGCAGGCTGGCCCGCCTCGCCTCCTCGATCGTGCCCGCCACGGTTGCCGTTCGCGGTTCCGGCGCGAGGTTGACGATCCGTGCCTCGAGCCATCCGTCTGCCCGCCGGCGCAGCGAGCTGAGCTCCACCTGCGCCCCGGTCAGCGCGAGGGCGTCGTCACCCGCGCCGTGCGGGGGCCACGATGCGTCGCCGGCGGCAGTGCCGGGTGCCGACAGGAGGTCATGGCGGTATCGCTCGGCCGCCTCGACGACGCCACCGTCGGCCCAGTCGCCGTCGTGCGGGTAGAGGCCGAACGTCATCCGGTTGCGCCCGCGCATCTGCGCGTTCGGGATCGCGATCGCCGGGCCGGCGGGATCCTGCCGGTACGGATTGTCGTTCCGGCTGATGAGTCCGATGGACCGCAGGAGCGTCACCGCCAGCTCGGAGCCGTCCGCGGTCAGCTCGTATTCGGTGAGGTGGTCGAGCAGGATGGCCAGCCCGCCGGCGTCGACCCATCCGTGGGCCGGGTACGTCGCGAGTGGCTCCTCGTGGTAGCCACCCTCGCCGGCGGTGCCGCGCTCGACGACCGCGAACTGGCCCTCCGCGTGCGACCGATTCGCCTGTCGCGGCAGCGGGGCATGGAAGCGGACGCGGTGGTCGTTCGAGTGGTTGACGAACGACACCGCCACGCGCACGAACGGCTCTCCGGCGCGGAGCTCGAGCTCGGTGACGACCACGGTCTGCTCCGTGTCGCCTGATCGCTCGGCGCCGTCGGGGGTGACGCCGGTCGGCCAGGCGTAGGTTCGCTCGACGCGCAGGCGTCCTCGTACCGGTCCGGCGTGCTCAACGTGAACGCTGGACGACGTGGGCTCGGAGACGAGCCGATCGGCCGCCGGCGGGCCGTAGTTGTAGCTGTCGCCGAAATCTCCGCCGTCCACGATGCGGCCGATGCCGTCCAGCGACGGACCTCCAGCGGCGCTCAGCCGGAACGTGCCGTCGTCGTCGACCGCGACCGAGACGCAGGCCATTGCTCAGCGTACGGCCGTCATCCGCGGCCCGGACGCGCGTCGTCGACCTCGCCGATGTCCTCGACCGGACGCACCGCGGTCCACCCCAGCGCCGGCACCGGGAGCGAGGCCGCGAGCGTCCGGCGCGGGCTGGCAATGATCCGCACCTGCCACTGGTCCGCGGCCGCCGCACCCATGGTGGCCATCACCTCGGCGCGCAGGCCATCCACGTCGAGCCAGAGCGGGTCGGGATCGCGATCGACGAAGAACGTGATCGCGCGGCCGTCGATGGCGTAGCCGTTCCAGGCGTGGTCGAAGACCTCGCGCCCGTGGAATCGTCGGAACAGCTCGTCGACCTGGTCGCCGCGCAGCTCCTCGTCGAACAGCACCGCGTCCTTGCGCGCCAGCTCCTGGGTGGCGACCCGGGTCCCGTCGGGAAGCTCGAGGGCCACGCCCGCCCACGCCTCCGGGATGAGCAGCTCCGCCTCGATCAAGCCCGTGCGTGGCGCCGGAGTCGGGTTGAGGACGGCCACGGCGCCACGCGGCACCGACGCCGCGACGGCTGTCGCGGCGCGCCGCGCCAGGGTGCTCGCGATCTGCTCCGCCTCGGCGAACCGGACGAGCACCTGGTCAACGACGGGGTCGATGCTGCAGCCGCAGATCGAGTCGTGCGCCGAATTCTCGATGACCCTGCCCCAGGCGAGATCCAGGAACGGCGCCGGCCACGCGTCGCGCGCCACGTGGAGGGCGGTGAGGGGCTCCGCGTAGCGCTCGAGCAGGGTCTCCGCCCGCCCGGCGGCCCGCTTGATGTCGATGCGTGCGCTCGCCACGCCCATGAGGACGTTGGCGCGAGCGCCGGAGCGCATCTCGCCGCGCCAGCACGGGTCGTCGGGCGTCAGGGGCGGTGCCGCGTCGATGTAGGCGGCCAGCGTCGAGATCCCCATCGCGCTCGCCTCGTGCACCTCGTTCAGCCGGCTCACCAGCGCCGCGAGCTCGGGGACGGGGGCCGTGTGGTCGGTGCCGTACATCGCGAGCACCGGGTGGCCGTCGTACCACGGCTCGGCCCACTCGAGGAGCCGGTCGGCGGCGGCGTCCAGGGCCTCGGGCACGGCGAACATGCCGGCCGCGTTGCCGTAGCCGATGGGCAGGTACTCGGCTCGGACCCAGGATCCGTCGGGCGACTCCCAGCGGAAGGCGTGACGGTTCACGGCGGCCGGGACGCCGCGCCAGACGACCGCATCGGCCAGGCCGGCGCGCCGCAGGATCTGGGGCATCTGCGCGACGTGGCCGAACATGTCGGGCAGGTACCCGACCCGCATCGGTCCGCCGAAGTCCTCGGCTCGCCGCCAGCCGTGCTCCAGGTTGCGGACCAGGGTCTCGCCGCTCACCAGGAACTCGTCCATCAGGATCTGCCACGGCCCGATCGCCAGCCGGCCGGACGCGACGTGGCCGCGGATGCGCTCCGCCTGGTCGGGGCGGATCTCGAGGTAGTCGTCGACCGTCGCCAGCTGCCCGTCGAGGGTGAAGGCGAACTCCGGCTCCGCCTCGAGCATCTCCAGCACGCGGTCGACGAGGTCCACCAGCTGCATCCGGAACGACTGGAAGGGCCGGTACCACTCGCGGTCCCAGTGGGTGTGCGGGACGAGGTGAATGGTGGTCGGGTGGGCAGCGTGGTCGTTGTGCATGCTTCCTTTCAGCCTACCGGCTGCACCCGGCGGAGCGCGTACGACGAATGACGTAGGCGCGTCCCGATCACGCCAGCTCCACCTCGGCGACGACCGGGAAGTGGTCGCTGAGGTCGGCGGACTCCCGCATCACCGTGGCGCCATGGACCGATGCGCCGCGCCCCAGCACGTGGTCGATGCGCCAGCCATCGTCCGTCGAGACCCGCTCGTGGGCTCCGGGCGGCTCCGCGAACGCATCCTGCCAGCCGGCCAGCGGCGCAAGCTCGGGCGCCTCGATCGGCGCGTTGAGGTCGCCCAGCAGCACGGCCGGGTGGTCCGTGGCGAACGCGCTCGCCGTCGCGTGCGCCTGCAGCAGCCGCTCCGCCCGAGCCGATGTGGCTGAAGTGTGCCGTGCCGACGACGAGGCCGGGCAGGTCCGCGAGCAGCAGGCAGCGCGGCTCGCGGATGGTCGGCGGCGCGTCGCGGTAGGCGACACCGGCCGCCGGATGGTCGCTCCCGGGCGGCTCGACGAGGGCGTCGTCCGGCGCGGCCGGCAGGGCCACGCACGCGTGAGCCGAGGATCGGCGCGGCGCTGAGGATCGCGTTCCCGAACGTCCCGGTGCCGAGCAGGGCGTCGCCCTCGCGAATCTCGAACGTCCGCACGGCGCCGAAGCAGGGCTGCATGTCCGAGCTGGCGGGCGAGGTCGCCGGCGTTGTCCACCAGGTCGCCGTCGCGCGAGGCGACCGTCACCTCCTGGAGCGCCACGACGTCGGCTGCCAGGCCGGACAGGAAGTCGCCGATCGCCCGGAGGCGATCGGCGTCGATGCGACGCCACCATCGGTCCGGGAACGGGCCCGGGCCGATGGCGGAGCGGATGTTCCAGCTGACGACGCGCAGCCGCGTCGCCGCCACTACTTGACGGAGCCCGCCAGCAGGCCCTGGACGAAGTAGCGCTGGAGGCTGATGAACACGATCAGCGGCACGACCATGAGCAGGAACGCCGCCGCCGCCAGCAGGCTCCACTCGGTCGCGTACGGTGCCGAGCAGCCGGGTGACCTGCCACGGTCATCGGCTGGAGCGGCCGCTCTGGACGTAGATCAGGGCCATCAGCAGGTCGTTCCAGACCCACAGGAACTGGAAGATGCCCGTAGCGCGGCGATCGCCGGCACCGACAGCGGGACGACGATCGTGCGGAAGATCGCCACGTTCGAGGCGCCGTCGATCCGGGCCGCCTCGATCAGGTCCTTCGGCAGGGTGATGAAGAAGTTCCGCAGCAGGAAGATCCCGAACGGCAGCGCGAAGGCGGTGTGCGCCAGCCAGACGGCGCCGTACGTCGTGAGTCAGCCCGGTCTGACTCGCGGAACGCCACCACCAGCGGGATGAAGCCGATCTGCACCGGGATCATCAGCAGCGCGACGATGATCAGGAAGATCGTGTCCCGGAACGGGAACTTGATCCACGCCAGCGCGTACGCGGCCATCGACGCGATCACCAGCGGCAGGATGGTCGACGGGATGGTGATGAACAGGCTGTTGAGGAACGCGCTGCCCATGCCCTCGGCCTGGATCACGCGCTCGTAGTTCGCGAGCGTGAAGTTCGGGTCGAGGACAGACGGTCCACCAGCCGGTGGCGCGCATGTCGCCGCTCGGCCGGAACGAGGTGATCAGCAGGCCGATGGTCGGCACCAGCCAGACGAGCGCGATCAGCCCCAGGATGATGTGGACCGGGGCTGCGGCCGACGAACCCGGTCGAGCCGCTCGCTCGGCCGTCCGCGGCGGCGGCCTGGACCGTGGTGTCCTGGACGGCCGTCATTGCTGCACCGCCTCGGCGCGGAAGCGCCGGATGTTGAAGATCATGACCGGGATCAGGAGCAGCAGCATGACCATCGCGATGGCGGCGCCGTAGCCGAACTGGCCCTGCGGGAACGCCTCCTGGTACATGGAGAAGGCGATCACCCGGCTCGACGTCGCCCGGCCCGCCGGCGGTCATGACGTAGATCAGGTCGAACAGCTTGATGACGTTCACGACCAGCGTGACGGCGACGACCGAGATCGGCAGGCTGACCATCGGCACGATGACCCGCCAGAAGATCTGCGTCTCGGTGGCGCCGTCGACTCGCGCCGCCTCGAGCACCTCGGTGCTGATGCCCTTGATGGCGGCCGACAGGATCACGGTCGCGAACCCGACCGAGCCCCAGATGCCGACCGCGATCAGCGCCCAGTTGACGGTGTCGGGGTTGCCGAGCAACGACGACCGGCCCGGCGCCGACGATGCCGAGGAGCGCGTTCAGGAGGCCGGTCTCGGGGTCGGGCGAGTAGACGAAGCGCCAGATGATGGCGAGCGAGGTGGCCGCGATGGCCTGCGGCAGGAACACGATGGCCTTGATCGAACGCCTCGTAGCGGACCCGGGTCGGCCATGACGGCGATGATCAGGCCGAAGAGCACGGTCAGCGACACGTAGAAGACGATCCAGAGGACGTTGTTCCACAGCGCGCCCGAGGGCGGGAAGTCGAGGCGCAGGAAGTTCGGGTCCTCGGTGAACAGCCGGATCCAGTTGTCGAGCCCGACCCAGCTCGGTGAACTCGCCGGCCGCGACCCCGGTTGAAGCTCAGGAAGAGCGTGTAGATGGTGGGATAGACGAGGAAGACGATCAGCAGCAGCGCGGCCGGCCCCAGGAACAGCAGCGCCGCCCAGCTGAAGCCACTTCCGGGCATCCTGCCCGAAGCCGGCGCGGCGGCGGCCGGTGGCGCAGCTACCGCCATGAACACCTACTCCTTTCGGTCGACGGATGAAAGGACGAAGGGGAGGGGCGCGAGCCCCTCCCCTTCAGCCGGTGACTACTCCTGTTCCCAGGCGGTCGACGACCGTGGTCTGGAACTCCTCGAGGAGCGGACCCATGTCCTCGCCGCTGCAGGGCGCGACTGGAGCACCGCTCCAAGGTCGCCGCCGGGCAGCAGGTCAGCACCGTCGTAGCGAACCGCTTCGGCGCTGTTGATCTGCTCCGCGTCCTTCTGCATGACCACCGTCGGGTAGGTGCTGGGATCGACGTTCGTGTTCGGCACGTACACCGTTCCCTGCTCCGCCCAGATCGTGGCTGCCTCGTCGCTCAGCATGTACTGCATGAACTCGGCGGTGTCGGTGTCGGCCACCATGGCCGCGATCTGGTCGCCGCCGAAGGTGACGAGGCCGTCGCCGTTGCCGTCGATGGTCGGGAACGGGAACCAGTCGATCTCGTCGTCGCCGAGGTCCGGGTTGACGTCCTCGCCCGCGGCGATGCCGCCCACGAAGCTGCCGCCGAAGTACAGCTCGGCCGACGGGTTGGTGCTGAACACCTTGCCGACCGCGTCGACGAATAGGGTGCCCGAGCGAGCCCTCGACCCCGTCGGCGATGTTCTCCTCGGTGAGGAGCGAGGTCATCCGATCGATCGTCGCGGCGACGGTCGGATCGGTCCAGTTGCCATCGGCGCTGAACAGCGTGTCGTAGGCCTCGACTCCGTGCTCCTTCATGTACATGATCTCGAACCAGTCGGTCAGGGTCCAGCTGTCCCCGGCGCCGAGCGCCCACGGCACGCCGCCGGCGGCCTTGATGTCGTCGGTCAGCGTGACGAGATCGTCCCAGTCCTCGACGGGCTCGACGCCCATCTCCTCGAACCGCTGCGGGCTGTAGAAGATCGACGCCTTGCCGTTGAGCTTCGCCATGAAGCCGTACTGCACGTCGTCGACGAGCCCGAAGTCGAGCAGGCCGGGGGCGAACTGGCCCTCGGTGTCGCGCGACGCTCGATGCCGAGATCCGAGAGCGGGATCAGCGACCCCTCGCGTGGACAGCTGGCGGAAGAACGCCGACGCCAGGGATGATCGCCACGTCGAAGGGATTGCCGCCCTGGATCCGGGTCCGCAGCACCGACTCGTAGTCGGTGCGGTTCGTCTCGTAGTCGACCGTGATGCCGCTGGCCTCCTCGAAGGCCGCCAGGACCTCCTGGAACGCGGCCTCCTCGGCGCCGCCCCACAGCGAGGTGACGAGGATCGTGCCATCGCCCTCCTCGAGATCAGCCGCGCCGCCGCCGCTGGCTCCTGGATCGCCGTCGTCGCTGCACGCGGCGAGCGTGAGCACCGCCACGATGGCGGGCGCCAGAATTCGGTACTTCCGCATTGGTTCCTCCACCTGCTCCGTCAACGCGGGCCGCGCCCGCGTCGGTCTTGGGTCGGGGCCGGACGGTGGAGCCGCGTCGGCTCCCCCGGCCGCCTGGTCACTCGTAATCCGCCGGTAGGGGCGGTACTCTATCCAGCTGAGCTACAGGCGCGGCGGATTTTCGCCGGGTCGAGCGCCCGCGGGCGCGCGGATGGCCACAATCCGCACCGCGCAGCCGGCGCATCCCTGCACCGGCGCCGCATTGCTACCCTCAAGCCGCGACGTCGCCGCGGTGGCTAAGCCGTCGCATCATTTCCGCGCAGTGCTTCACGCGCGGGAAATAGTTCTTCATCGCGCGGCGCACGCCCGGCGACGGGGTGCGCCTTGAACAGGGTCTCGACCAGCTGCGAGAGCGTCGTCTCGCGCTTGCGCAGCTCGTCGCCGACCGACTCGGGATGGTCGGCGTCGAGGCGGTCGCGCAGCGCGACGTAGCTCGTCGCCGGATCGTCGATCGGATCGGCTGTTCGCGCGCCGGGTCGCCGATCGCGCCGGCGCGCTGCAGGTCCTTGAGCATCAGCACGCGCACTTCGGCGGCAAGGCCGAACGCGGCGCTGACCTCGCGGTCGTGCGTGTGGTGCTGCGCGAAACGGTAGAAGTCCAGGCTGTCGCGCAACTGCGCGAGCAGCAGGTCCAAGGCGGTATCGGCCGGCACGCTCATTTCGAGTTCCTCCGGGTCATGGCTTTTCGCGGTAGTATCCAATTCACGTGCCAGCGAAATCGCGCCGCGGACGGGCATCAGACACTCGCGACTCCTGTTACCGTGCGATCAAGGGCCGATTGCAAGCTGGTCGCGCGCGTGCATCTGCATCTTGCACCGGCAGTCGGGTGAATTCGCGAGGATCGCGTGAAGACGTACGGCGCGGCCTGGTTCGCCGACCTCCCGGTCACCCTTGCACGTCGATTGCTGCACTTTTCCGTCTCGCGGAGCGCGCCAGGACCGTCACGGCGACGACGACATCGCCGCGATCGACGCGCGACGCGATACCCGTCCGCTGGGCAGCGACGTTGCTGCGCAGGACACCGCGCCGACGACGGTGCGCGACGGGCTGCGCGCGATCGCCGGAGCATTCGCGGACTCCTGGCCGCGCTCACGCGCGCCGGGCGCGCGCGCGTAGCGGTCGCGACCGAGCCCGTGCGCGAGGCGGCGGCGCACAAGCGCGAGCAGCTCGAGGACGTCATCGGGCGCGCCGAGCGCTTCGTGCGCGAGCGCCCGCTCGCGTCACTCGGGATCGCGGTGCTCGCGGGATACCTGCTGTTCGGGCGCCGGCGCTGACGGCGCGAGGGCCGTGCCCGGTGCCACCAGCGGCTCGGCCGCCGCGGCCTCCGGCTCCGCGCGCGGCGCATTGCTGATCAGCCGCGCCCACGGCTCGCCGCCCGGCACGTGCTGCGCGAGGATGCGGATGCAAGCGAGCATCGGCACGGCCATGAGCAGGCCGGCGAAACCCCACATCCATCCGAACACGACGATGCCGAGGAAGATCACGACCGGGTCCAGCGCGAGGCGTCGCCCGAGCAGCAGCGGCGTGATGAGCTGGCCTTCGATCGCGTGCAGCACGAGGAACACGCCGGGCACGGCGAGCGCTTCGGCGACGGTC
>CAWDYT010000016.1:0-15517 GCA_963806695.1 uncultured Chloroflexia bacterium
CGCCGATGTTCAGGGTGACGAGATAGGCATCGACGCGGAGCGGCAGGCTATCGGTGGTGGCGAGGGCCGTGAGCTCGTCGAGGAAGTCTCGGACGACCATCTGCTCGGAGATGGATGTCCAGCCTCGGCGCAGCGCCGCCTCCATCGCCTCTTCCGCTGAGTCAATGCCGGCTAAGGAGCGACTGTCGATCCAGTGTGCGTGGGCATCGATGAATCCAGGGTAGGCCACGTTCTGGCCGATATCCATGACAGGCACCCCGTCACCGGCGAACGCCAGCACCTCTTGTCGCGAGCCGACGCAGGTCACCCGACCCTCCTGGATGAGGAGCGCCTCCGCGATCGGCGGTTCGTCCATCGTGACGATCCGGCCCATGATGACGAGGCTCCCGCCTGCCTCAGGATCGGTAGCGCTGGCGCTGCTGGTGGGTACCGGCGAGCCTCCGGTTGCGCACGACGGTGACGTCGGGGAGCTCGTGCCGGGGAAGGCGCAGCCGATGACGAGGGCGAGCACGGCCAGTGCAGCCGACAACGAGCCGAATTGCCTGCGAGACGCGGGCATGCGCACACCCTATTGCGATGCAGATGTATAGATGAGAGCGCTCGCGGGATGCAACCGGTCAATGATGCTCGCGGCGACGAGAACGTGGGCGGCCCGTGCGGGCCGCCCACACATCGGTCTACTCCCCGAAGGTCATCGAGCCGAGGAGAGCACCGAGCTCGTCGACGACTGAGGCCGGGGTCTCGGAGAAGTACGAGCCAGGCAAGAAGAAGAACTCTCCTTCCACGTCGACGATCCAAAGCTCGTCGATCTGGCCCGCTTCCTGGAACCACATATGGCATACCGTCGGGTCCCCGAAGCCCAACGTGCAGAGCTTGTCCTGGTCACAGTCGGGGTTGTTGCTGGCGCTGTACGGGCCATCGGGCATCTCGATGGTGATCACCTTTCCGGCGTACCCGTCCACGGTGACGTCCTCCGCTGCCGAGGCATTTCGTGTCGCCTGGCTCCCGAGCGCGGCCACGATCTCATCGAGCGTGGCAGCAGGTGTGTCGGGCATCGTGCTCTCCCATTGGCATGGGTCGCCCGGGATGAGCGGATCGGGACCGACCCACACCCCGAGCATGTACGCCCCGTCCGGGCCTGCGCCGTTCCCGTTCTTGACGAGGATTAAGCCGCCTGGATCCTGCGCCCAGCCTGGGGCCGGGATCGTCGCGGTGATCGGCACACCCTCGTCGGTGAGCGCGTAGCTGCTGCCGACGGGAAGGCCTGCGTCGATCGACGGCGAGGGCTCTGCTGTGGGCGTCGGCTCGGCGACGGACGGCTCTGGGGATGACGTCGTTCCGGCGCCCGTTCCGCCGTGTTCAGCCGGACCAATGAGCTGGAATCCGATGAGAGCAACCACGACCACGGCGGCGGCGCCGAGAGCGATGGTCAGCATCTTGTTCATGGTGGGTGTCCTCCGCGCCGGCCACCACGTGGTGCGGCGCTGTGGGGTCGTTTCCGCCTGGGTCAGCACCGCCCCCGCGATGCGGGAGACGTCCTCGTGCCGGTCCTCGCGGAGCCACGACCGGATGGCGCGGTTGACGTCCCGGTCGGAGGTCTTGAAGTCGGTCATTGCGCCACCTCCCGGGCCGTCGGCTGCGCGTCGGCGATGAGTGCCGAGCGCAGCTGCCGCGTCGCGTAATGCAATCTCGATCCCACCGTCCCAAGCGGGGCGCCGACGATGTCGGCCACCCGGTCGAGCGGCAGGTCCAGGTAGTGGTGCAGGACCACCACCGTCCGATGGTTCAGCGAAAGACGCCGGAAGGCACGCTCGAGCTGGTCGCGATCGACGACCGCGCTCGTGCCATCGACCACCATCGGTTCGTCAACCGACAGCAGCCTCAGGTTCGGCGCCCAACGACGGGACTTCCGGCCCTCGGCGTAGCAGGCGCGCACGAGGAGCCGATACGACCAGGCCTCGAAGCGGGCCGGGTCACGAAGCTGGGGAAGGTTCTGCCAGACGCTCAGCAGCGCCTGCTGCGTCGCGTCCTCGGCCAGCTCGAGGTCGCTCAGGATCCGGTGCGACACAGCCAGGAACCGATCCGCGATGGCATAGACCAGGTCGGCAAATGCCTCCTGGTCGCCGCCCTGTGCACGGGTCACGAGATCGGTGTCCATGTCCCCTTCCAACGATTGCGGCGTCGGTTTAGACCGACGCTACAACCGGTATGGGCGGAGCCAGACCGTTTTTTTTCATTTCAGCCGCGGATCGCGGTGCGGTGGTGCGCTCAGCTGCCTCCGCAGACCTCGTCATCGGAGCAGTAGACGACACTGCCGTCCACGATGGTCGCGATGACCTCCATGGCCCGGATCTCGTCGGGCGTGGCGTCGCCGGTCACGTCGCCGCTCAGGATCGTGACGTCACCGAGCGTGCCCGGCGCCAGGTGCCCGCGGCGCGACTCGTCGCCCAGGGCGTACGCCGCGTCCAGGGTCACGGCGCGCAGTCCCTGCTCGGCGGTCAACAGCTGATCCTCCAGGTACGGGGGCGTCTCCGGGCTCAAGCGAGTACGCCCGTCGATCCCGGCGGCGATCTGGTCGACGGGCCGGCCAATGTCATCGGGCAGCTCGAACTCAGGAAACGTCCACGGGGCGTCGGTTGCCGAGGCGACATGCAGCCCTGCGTCCACGAAGTCTCGCCAACGCGTGAGCCAGCCGATCTCCTCGTCGGGGTTGTCCCGGTCGAACTGGGGCAGGAAATCATCGTATGTCAGCCAGTCGGCAGCGCCATCCAGGTGGATCACCGTGGCGATGTCCATTGCGACCATGCGGGCGAGCTGCTCGTCGGTCACCTGGATGGCGTGCTCGATCCGGTGATGGAGTGGGTTCGGCCCGGTTGGGCCGACCGACGCCTCGAAGGCCTCGAGGACCAGGTCCTGGGCCGCGGAGCTCATGGTGTGGACCGATACCTGCCAGCCGGCATCGTTCGCCCGGCCGATCGTGGCGGTGAGATCCGCCTGATCCCAGAGCACGGTCCCGCCCGAGCCATCGTCAAGGTGGATCTTCAACCCCTGGACGCGAAGGTGGTCGTCGACAGGACCGGGCTGGCGCGACGCGTACCAGTCACCATAGAAGTCCTTGTCGAAGTTCAGGGCGAGATAGGCGTCGACTCGGAGTGGGAACGCATCGGTAGCAGCCAGGCTTTCCAGCTCGTCGAGCTTCTCCTGGTCGATCCACTGCTCCGAAATCGACGTCCAGCCGCGGCTGATGGCCGCATCCATGGCCTCGGCCGGTGACTCGAGGCCGTAGTAGTTGCGATCGCCGATCCAGTGGGCATGGGCATCGATGAAGCCCGGATAGGCCACATTGGAACCGATGTCGACGACCGGCATGTCGTCGCCGGCCAGCGCCAGCACCTCGTCCCGCGTGCCGACACACGTCACGAGGCCCGCTTCAATGAGCAGCGCCTCCGCCGCGGCCGGCTCGTCCATCGTCACGATCCGGCCGAGGATGACGAGGTCACCTCCCTGGGAACCGATGGCGCCCGCGGTGGTGGTCGGTGCCGGCGCCTCCTCGGCGGAGCATGACGGGGAGCTGGTGCCGGCGAATGCGCAGCCGCTGACGAGGGCGAGCACGACCAGTGCACCCGACAACGGGCGGAATCCCCTGCGGGACGTGGACATGGGGCACCTCACTGCGGGGAGTCGTCGGCGGCCTTCGGCCCGCCAGCGCATCGGTCCAGGGGATCCGGGACCGCTACTTACTGAGAGCGTCCTGGCGGGCGGGTTTGTTCAATCCCCGCTCCGGAGAAGAGAGCGGGCGGCCGTCGGGGCCGCCCGCGCATCGGTCCGGATCAGGGCAACGCGAAGGTGGCTGAGGGAGGAGCTACGGGGCTGCCCACGGCCCTCAGTCGACGGCATCCTCGGGATGCAGCTGCACTGTGGCAAGGACCTCCTCGAACCATGCCCTGTCGTAGGGAGCGACCGCCGGTGGGTCGTCGTCAGACGTATTGAGGATGATGATGTAGCCGCGCCCTGCCGTTGTGGCGACCGCGACGTCGCAGTCATCGGCCCCGATCAGTCCGGCGGCGCCGTCCACGGCGATCGGCTCGGTCGCCGGGCATCCCTCGCCGCTCGCCATCTGCGCGGCGAGCCAATCCTCAGGAGTGGAGTCGCCGATCGGCTGCGAGGCGATGGTCAGGAAGAGGTGATCCGTGAGGGTCGGGTCGTACAGGAAATCGGCATGGGGGTCGCCAAAGAGGCGGGCAAACGTGCTCTCGGTCCAGGGTTCTGCGGCCGCCTGAGCGGTCCATCCCTCGGGGTACGACACTGAGAAACCGTGCAGCGTCGAGGTGAAACTCTGGGTCAACGGCGGGGCGGATATGGGCGACGGGGATGGTTCGGGGGTGGCGGTCGGCTCGGCGACGGACGCCTCCGGCGTCTGGCTGGGCGCATCGCCGGTACCCCCGGAGGGCGAACCGAAGAGCTGAGCGCCGACGATGAGTGCGACGACCACGGCGGCAGCGCCGAGGCTGATGGTGACGATCCTGTTCATCTCGGGAAGCCTCCACGGGCCGATGACGACCCGTTGTCCTGTTTGTTCAGTGCGATCGCGGACCGCGTCGAACGACTCGTAGGGCAGCTCGGTCGGGCCGTCCCGAAGGAAGTCGTTGAGCTGCCGATCGAGGTCGTTGTGCGCGGTCATGCCATTCGCTCCTGGGATGTCGGGGGCGTCCGAGCCTCGGCATCGAGGCTGGCCCGGAGCGCCCGCTTGGCGTGGTGCATGCGGGACTTCACGGTCCCGAGGGGGATACCGATGCGAACCGCCACCTCGGGCAACGGAAGGCCGAGGTAGTGGTGGAAGACCAGGACGGCGCGCTGCTGGACGGTGAGCCGCCGGAAGGCACGCTCGAGCTGGTCTCGATTGTCGACAGTCGCGTACTCGTCAGGCCAGTGCACAGGCTCGACGGAGAGGAGCCGGACCCCTTCCAACCCCCGCCGGCGACGCCTGGCCTCGGCGTAGCAGGCGTTGGTCAGGATCCGATGGAGCCACGGCTCGAAGCGCTCGGAGTCCCGCAGGGAGCGAATTTCGCGCCAGGCGGTCAGCAGGGCCGATTGGACGGCGTCGTCAGCAAGGTCGAAGTCGCGCAGGATCCTGAACGCGATCGCCATGCATCGGTCGCCGGTCAGGCGCGCCAAGGAATCGAAGGCCTCTCGATCGCCTTGCTTCGCCTGAGCCACCAGCTCTGCGTGCACCCACCCCTCCAAGCCTGGGGTTCTCGTCGCGCCCGATCTGAGCGTGATCGGACATGAGAGGTCCCGGGGCAGCCTATCGGTTCAATCTGCCCTCGTCAGCGCGGGAAGGAACCCCGGCAGCCCTACGGATTCGCCGACTCTCTCGGGCTCGCGTCGGGAGATGCAGACGGTTCGATGCGAGTGAGCGTCGAGCCGCCGAAGGGTTGCCAGTCGCCGCGTTGCTCGGTCATCACCAGCTGGTTGCGCTCCTCGTCGTAGACGAACGTGAGGCCACCGCCGCCCAGGATGTTGCCCAAGGGAAGGTCCGCCCATTCCAGGTCGATCTGCGAACCGACCATGCGACCGCTGGCGACATTGGCAAACCCCGGTTGCCCGGTCAGCCCGGGCTCGATGTCGTCGATCTCGGTCCCGAACCACCACACGCAATCACCGACCTGGCGGATGTAGTAGACCCCGCCTTCGCTCCCGCGCCAGGCGCCGGTCAGAACGCCGAGATCATCGGGATCGTCCGTGGCGCACCCGATCGCCGAGAGGTCCGTAGCCGTGGTGTTGGCCGAAGAGCTGGGCGATGGAGGGTCGTCCCCTAGCGTCGGGCTTGTCGCATCGCCCCCGCAGCCGGCCATGCCAGTGCGAGGGCGAGGGTGACGAGCGCGATGGCCGTCCTTCTGACTGCAACCATGCAAGCGTCCTCCGGCGCGGGACCGTTCCCACGGGCAGCCGTGGCGACGACGAATGAGAGCCGAGGGAGCATACGCCAGCCGATTCTGCGGTGAGATCGCGGGCGGCCAAGCGGCCGCCCGCGCATCGGTCGTGGGTCGGATCGGTCAGGGTACCTCGAACGTGGCCGACTCGACGATGGTCCGCATCTCCTCGAGGAGTCTCGCCGCGGGGTGTCGGGCCGATACGATGCGCGGATTTCCACGATGGAGCCCTCCACGTCGACGAACCAGAAGTCGTCGATCTGGCCCGGGCCCTGGCTGCCACTGCCGTCGTTCTTCGCCCTCGATCGTGTAGCTGGCGAACTCCCCGCCGTCGCAATCGGCGAAGTCCGCGTCAGCCGGAACGTGGAGGGTGATCATCTTCCCGGCGTAGCCGCCCACCGTGACGTCCACCGGTTCCGAGGCATCCCGAGACGCCTGGGCCGCCAGGGCGGCGACGATCTCATCGACCGTGGTGGCGGGAGCTCTCCGGCGTGGTCGACGCCGACTGGCACGGATCTCCGTACACGTAGACACCCGTCCCCGGCGGGAGGGAGCCGGACATTACCGAGGCTTCCGGCATGTTGTCCACCTCCTCGCCCTTCTCGAGCCACTCGCGCGGTGTCGCTCGTGGCTGGATCCACCCGGACGCCGAGATGGTCATCGTGATCGACGGCGCATCCTCGATCGGCGCTCCCAGACGAGGAAGGGGCCCTCGGGGAGGAACGCATCGGCCGAGCTCGACGGCTCGGCGACGGAAGCCTCCGGGCGTCGGCGGTTGGCTCGACGCCCGGTCCGCCGACGCTGGACGAGCCGATGAGTCGAGAGCCAAGGAAGAGGAGGACGACCACGGCGGCGGCGCCGAGGCCGATGGTGATGAGCTTGTTCATGGTGGGAGTTCTCCACGGGCCGAGTGACGGCCCGTTGTCGTTTCTGTTCGATCTCGGCACGGACCGCGTCGTAGACCTGGTCCTGCAGCTCCTCCTCGCCTTCGAGAAGGAAGGCGTGGATCAGGCGGTCGGGATCTCGGGACGCGGTCATGCCAATCGCTCCTGGGAAGGCGGGGTGGCCCGGGCGTCAGCCTCGATGCTGGCCCGGAGCGCCCGCGTGGCGTGGTGCAGGCGGGACTTCGCAGTCCCGACGGGAAGTCCGGTTCGTGCCGCCACCTCGGAGATCGACAGCCCGAGGTAGTGGTGGAAGACCAGGACGGCGCGCTGCTGGAGGGTGAGCCTCCGGAAGGCCCGCTCGAGCAGGTCGCGGTCGTCCACGGTCAGGTAGTCGTCGGGGCCGTACGCGCCCGCGACGGGAAGGATCCTCAGGCCCTCGGACCATCGCTTGCGACGCCTGGCCTCGGCGTAGCACTCGTTGGTGAGGATGCGGTGGAGCCACGGTTCGAAGCGGGACGGGTCGCGCAGGGCTCGGAGCTCGGTCCAGGCCGTGATCAAGGCGGACTGGACGGCGTCCTCGGCCAGGTCGATCTCGCGGAGGATCCGCACCGCGATCGCCAGGCATCGGTCGCCCACCGAGCGCGCCAGGGAGTCGAACGCTTCCGCGTCGCCCTGCTGCGCCAGGCGGACCAGCTCTTCCTGCACTCATCCCTCCACACCCGTGGCGGTCGGCCCATGGTGGACCGTCACCATTGAGAGCGTTCGGGGGAGCCTAACTGTTCAATCTCGAACGGATCGAGCGCGAACTGACGACCCCGCGACGCTCGGCGTCGCGGGGTCGCGTCGGTGCAGGTCTGGGGCTCAGGAACCGCCTAGCGTCGGGATGAACGACGGCGGGACCCGGACCTGGGTGAGCTGCTCGAAGGCGTACGCCAGCGAGATCAGCTCGGGCTCGTCGAATGCCCCGCCGATGAACGACACGCCGATCGGCAGAATGCCGTCCACGTACCCGGCGGGCACGGTGACGTTGGCCCAGCCGGTGATCGCCGATGGCGTCGACGAGCCGATGAACGGCGAGCCGTCGCTCAGGTCACCGCCGACCGGATCGGTCAGCCACGCCGGCCCGTTGGTCGGCGCGATGATCGCGTCGAGCCCGGCCAAGGCCTCGGTAAGGGCCGCCTCGGCGATCGCGTCCGCGTCCGCGCGGACGCCGGCACAGGCTTCGTCGCGTCCGCCGGTCGCCTCGGCCAGCTCGAAGATCTCCGAGCCCCACGGTCCCTCCAGGTCCGGATTCGCCACGTTGAAGTCGATCACGGACTGGAGCGTGGATGGGGGATCCGCATCGGTGTACGTCGCGAAGTACGCCGGCAGGTCGGCCTTGAACTCGCACAGCAGCGCATCGAACTCGGGGCCATAGGCGTCCTCGATGGCGACGTCGACGTCCACCACCGTCGCGCCGGCCGCCTCGAGCGTGGCGACCGTGTCGTCCATGATCGCGGCGACGTCGGCGTCGAGCACCTCGCCCTCGGCAATGTACGTGCCGTCGCGCCACACGCCAATGACCGCTCCATCGAGCGCGGCGGTGTTGAGGAAGGCGGTGTAATCGGTCGGCGTCACCGACATCGCGCCCAGAAGGACCGCGGCGTCGGTGACATTGCGAGCCATCGGTCCGGCGGTGTCCTGCTCGGACGAGATCGGGATGATGCCCTCGCCGCTGAGGAGGCCGAGCGTCGGCTTGATGCCCACGACGCCGTTTGCGCCGGATGGGCACACGATCGAGCCATCGGTCTCGGTTCCGACGGCCGCGACGGCGAGGTCCGCCGAGACAGCCACGCCCGAGCCGGAGCTGGAGCCGCACGGGTTGCGGTCGAGGACGTATGCCATGTTCGTCTGGCCGCCAATCCCGCTCCAGCCGCTGGACGACGGGATGGAGCGGAAGTTCGCCCACTCGGACAAATTCGCCTTGCCGATGACGATCGCGCCGGCCGCCTTCAGCTGCTCGATGATGTCGGCATCGGCGGGCGTGTTGCCATCCAGGAACCAGGACCCACCCGTGTTCGGCATGCCGGTCGTGTTGATGTTGTCCTTGACGATGATCGGAATGCCGAGGAGTGGCCGGTCGTCGCCCTTGCGCCGTAGGGAGTCCGCTGTGCGCGCGTCGGCCAGCGCGGTGGGGCTGACCGTGATCACCGCGTTGAGCTGCGGGTTCAGCTTCTTGATCCGATGCAGGTAGAACTGCGTGAGCTGGACTGATGTGAGGCGGTGCGCGTCCATCAGCTCCTGGAGCTCTGGGATCGTGGTCGCGTCGACGTCGATGCCGGCGACGGTGGTCGAGGTCGGCCCGCGGCCGAAAGCCACCGGCGCGGTAAGGGCCGACAGAGCAAGCAGCAGCGTCAGCAGGATGACGAGACCAAGTGAGCGTCGAGCGGGGCTGCTCATCGCGAGAGTCCTCCACGGAGCGTGTGGGTGCGCCGGAGGCTCGGGGCGGCGGGGTTACCCCTTTATGGAACCAAGGATGTCAAGTCCGAGGTGCGACCTCGGGGAGGTGGCCGTCGGACCGACGTCCGGCGGCCAGCACTCTCATGGTTCGGTCGCGAAGCGGATGGAGTCGACGATCTGCTCGATCTGGGTTCGTCCCGGCGCCGGTGCGTCGGTGACTTCCGCCAGCACCACCGCCGTGGTGCCATCGAGGTCGAAGATCCAGATCTCATATTGGCTGGGAGCACCGGCAAACAGCGGACCGTCCCAGAGCCAGAAGCTCCCCTCCTGGCAGGTCGAGTAGTCGAGGTCGGAAGGAGTTGCCAGTTCCATCGCGGACGCCGTCGTGGCCATCGATCGTAAAGGTGCCGGTTTCTGTCGCCTCATATGCCGAGTGCGCTTCGAGGGCGGCCGCCAGCTCGTCGGCGCTTGACCCGATGGAGATGTCAGGGGCGCCGCTGTTTGCGAGGCACGGGTCGCCATACAGGCCGCTGACCTGAATGAAGACGACGGTTCCCTGGCCGGCGATGACCCACGGTTGGACCCCCTCCCAGCCGGCAGGCATGTCGAACGTGAACGCGACCGGGTTCGCGGTCGTAGCCTCCGAGTAGAAGTCGGTGCTGAAGGTGCCTGGCCCACGCGAGCCTGCAACCAGGGCCTGGGGTTCCGGGGTGGGCGTGACGATCGGAGTTTCGTCCGGAGCTCCAAAATTGAGACCGCGAGGGCCAAAGAGTCCGATGCCAACGATCGCGATGATCGCGACGGCGGCCGCCGCGGCGCTGAATGCCAACGTCTTGTTCATTTCGAAGGGCCTCCGCGTCGGCCACCAGGTGGCGCGGCGCTGATGGGTCGAGGGAAGCTCGTCGAGCACCGAATCCAGGATTCGGTCCGGGAGGGCGGTGACGCCGTCTTCCAGCCACGACCGAACGATGCGTGTCGTCTCGCGATCGGCGCTCATTGCGCTGCCTCCCGAGCCGGTGGCCGCGCGTCGGCATCGAGTGCCGCCCGCAGCCCACGCATCGCGTGATGAAGTCTTGATCGAGCCGTTCCAGCCGGGATGCCGAGCGCTTCGGCAACCTGGTCGAGCGGCATGTCGAGGTAGTGATGCAGCACGACCACCGCGCGGTGGTCGATCGAGAGTCGTCGGAAGCCACGCTCCAGCTGGTCGCGGTCGGCGACCGCGCTGGAGCCGTCCGCCTGGCTCGGTCCATCTGACGGAAGCAGGCGCATGCTCGGGGTCCATGTGCGGGAACGGCGGCCCTCGGCGTAGCAGGCGCGCACGAGGAGCCGATACGACCAGGCATCGAAGCGTGCCGGGTCGCGCAGCTGCGGAAGGTCTCGCCAGATGGCCAGCAGCGCCTGCTGCGTGGCGTCCTCGGCGAGCTCGAGGTCACGCAGAATTCGATGCGCAACCGCGTGGAGCCGATCGCCCGCGGCCACGGCGAGGCTCGCGAAGGCCTCTTCGTCGCCACGCTGTGCTCGAGTCACAAGATCGGTGTCCATGCCCCTTCCGATGCGGGCCGGTGTTCGCTCGGGCCGGCCCGCTCACTGGGTATGGGCGCATCGGCGAGGGCAGGACTCAATCTTCGGCCAGGGCGCAAGTCGCGAGCCGTGTCGGCCGGATCTCAGGGGGCGGTTTCCGGCTCCAGGTCGAGTCGACTCCACGATCCGACGCAGCCTCGGCCTCGTCCTCTTCGGTCACGGCGTCCTGCCAGAACGCGTCGACGACGACACGGGTGCCGTCGACGTCGAGGATCCAGATGAGGTCGCGCTCCATGAACAGGGAGCCGCGCGTCACCGGGCCGGTTGGCCCCTCGACCACCCACTGGGTCCGGTCGAAGCAGCTGCCGCCCGGGATGCCCTGCCCGGTGATCTCGAGGTATTGGCCGCTGTAGCCGTCGAGGGTCACGTCGACCGGGCCGAACGTGACGCCGGGCCGGGCGGCCAGCGCTGTTGCCAGGTCGTCGACGGTCGGCCCGACCGGAGGATCCATGTCGCCCAGCTCGAGCTGGCAGCCATCGACCGGCAGGTTCTCGACGATCCAGAGGCCGACGGCGAGGTCGAACTCGGCGCCCCGATAGACCGAGGCGATCTCCGACGACACGCCGAACGAGCTCCAGCCCGTGTCGGGCACCTCGAGCGTCGCCTCGACGGGGAAGGGAGCAGCGATCCGATACGTGCCACCGGGCACCAGCCCGTCCACCGCGGGAAGCAGGGCCGGCGCCGGGACGGGGTCGATTGCGGCGTACCGACGAAGCGCCCGGCCATGAACGTCGCGCCGAGGATCGCCACCACGAGGACGGCTGCGGCGACCGCGGCGAGGTTGCTCGGCGGCCGCAGCCCACCGAGTCGCCAGAGTGCGCTGCGTCGCTGCGGCGTCGTCGCCACGTCGTCGAGGGCCGCGTCCAGGACGCGGTCCGGGAGCGGGAAGTCGCCGTCCCGCATCCAGTCGCGGACGTGGCGGTTCGAGTCGCGCTCGGAGGTCATCGTGCCATCTCCCCGGCCGTGGAGCGGGCATCGGCGTCGAGCGCCGCTCGCAGGCCTCGCAGGGCGTAGTAGAGCCGGGATCGGACGGTGGCTGCGGGGATCGCCAGGGTCTCGGCGATCTCGGGCACCGTCATGTCGAGGTAGTGGTGGAGGACGACGACGGCGCGGTGCTCCACGGAGAGGCGGCGGAACCCCCGCTCGAGCTGATCGCGACGGACCACCGCCTCCATGTCCTCGCGCGACGGATCGGCGTCGCGGTCAAGGACGCGCAGCTTCGGGCTCCACCGGCGCTCGCGCCGGGCCTCGGCGTAGCAGGTCCGCACCAGGATCCGGTACGCCCACGCCTCGAACCGCGACAGGTCGCGCAGCTGCGGCAGGTCGCGCCAGATCGAGACGATGGCCTGCTGCGTCGCGTCCTCGGCGAGGTCGAGGTCGCGCAAGGATCCGGACCGATGCGTTGTGCAGCCGATCGCCGAGCGCCACGGCCAGGCTGGCGAACGCCCCCTCGTCGCCAGCCTGGGCGCGCCTCACGAGCTCGATGTCCACGTCTCGTCCTTCCACGCCGACGTCATCATCGGTCGTCGGGCAAGCGGGTCACGATCCGTCCTCGCTGGGCGCAGCTCAGAGACGTTCGCGGTGCCCGCGCCTTCGACCGCCCGCCAGTCGGCAGGGTGGTCGATGGTGTAGGCAAACCGCTCGCTCGTGAACGTGGTCCACGAGGTGATCGGTGTCGGCTCCGGCGTGCCGGAGGTGGGACGTCCGACGGTGCAGCCGCCGCCTGACAGGCGGCGAGGGTGGTGATCAGAAGCAGCGCCAATAGCGCCGCAGCTCGGGGTGTCATCGAAGTTGGGCTCCGAAAGGTGGGAAGTGATGCCCGTCTGGGGAGCCCAGGGTCCCGACCGGCTCAAATTTCGTCCAAAGAAAAGCCGGGCGGATCTCGGTCCACCCGGCTTTCTGTTGGGAGCTGCGAGATCAGGGAGCTCCGTGCGCCGGTCCGAAGTACCGATTCAGCACCTAGTTGGCGACGTTGGTGCCGATGTCGATCGACACCTCGTCGGCGGTGCGGAAGTGGATGCCGCACCACACCCGCGCGTCGACGGCCGGTCCGGACCATGTCGCCCTTGAACTCGAAGTAGCGGGTCCTCGTTGGCGGCGTTCGAGTGGACGGTCAGGTCCACCCGACCATCACCATTGATCTGCGTGAGCACGGTGGTCACCGAACCCACGACCCCGACAGGCCACTCGGCCAGTCGGGATACGGCGGGGTGGTGATGCGCGGCATCCAGCTCGCGTCGCCCATCGGTGAGGGGGTTGCCGTCGGTGGCGCCCATCTGGATGGCCGTCACCGGCCGCCACCACATGTACTGGAGCTTGGCGTTCCAGATCGTGCCGGCACTGTCGGCGATGGTCGTCTCGACCGCGGCGAACAGCCGCGCGCTGTCGGAGATGTTCAGGCCGCGATCGGTGGCGAGCTTCCGCAGCCCGTCCTGCATCGGCCACGATGCCGGCGTCCGAGAAGAACAGCGCGGTCTGGGACTGCTCGTCGGTAGCGCACGGCGCTGTCGGACTCGCCGTAGGCCTTTACCTCGTTGTACTCCTCGACGTAGGTGGGCCGAGTTGATGGCCGGCGGTGACCCGGGATCGAAGCGGTCGTAGCGAGTCGAGCGCCAGCGGGTCGACCCCGCCGATCCACGCCGTGCCGAAGGGCGATGAACGCCGGGGGGGTGGGGCTCCAGTCGCCGGGCTCGGTGGCTGGGGGTACGGTCACGATCGCGTGGCGGCCGTCATCCGTGCGCGAGCGGATGAGGTGGTTGGCAGCGAGCACGCCGAACGCGACGCCCCGCTCCTTCTGCTTCCCGTCCGGGAGGCACCGAGCAAGGACGCGGCCAGGCTCGCGTCTAGGGTCGTCCCCGCTTGCGCCGGGAAGTAGGTGCTCAGGATCCGATGCGCCGCGGCGGCCGCGGCGGCTTCCGGAGACGCGCTTCTGTCTCGGGTGCCCGTCCCACTGGTACAGCTCGTACTTCGCCGGTGATGCCGTTGACCGCGTTGTGCATCGCGAGGTGCGTGAAGCGCGAAGTAGATGAAGTGGGTGGGGCTGCCCGCCGGCGGGAGGCCGACGGTATTCGCCGTGGTGGTGACCGCGATCTGGTTCCAGGTCGTGATCACCGCCGCATTCGCCCCCGAAGCCGATGGCACTGCCGCGACGGGGGTCGTCACGACGAGACACATGATCAGCGACAACGCCGCGGCGAAGCGGCGCGTTGGATGGTGGGCAGCGGTGGGCGTGGCGCGGAAGCGCATGGTGACCCTCCGAGTGTGCGGCGGGCAGCTCGGAATATCGCCCGCGTCTACTCCGTATGATGCGCCGACAAGGCCAGAATTCGTTCAATCTTCGTCGGTGCGCCTCGCGGCGCGTGCGCTAGCCTTCGCGGGGTGAGCGAGAACGTCTGTTACACCGATGCCTACGCGCGCCCGCCGAGCCGTGGTCGTCGAGACCGACCCCGACGCGCACGCCGTCCTCCTCGATCGGACGGTCTTCTATCCCGGCGGTGGCGGGCAGCCGGCCGACACCGGGCGGCTGATCGGCGACTCCGGCGGAGCGTGGCGGGTGATCGGCGCGAAGAAGCGCGGCGACGACATCTGGCACACGATCGACGAGGCCGTGGAGCTGCCGGCGGTCGGACACGACGGTGACCGCCGAGATCGACTGGGACCGGCGCCACCAGCTGATGCGCACCCACACCGCGCTCCACGTCCTGTGCGGCGTCGTCTGGCGCGATCACCGCGCATCGGTCACCGGCGGCAACATGGAGCCGCTCACCGGGCGGATGGACTTCGAGTTCGAGACGATGTCGCGGCGAGCTCGTCGGCGAGATCGAGCGGCGCGTCAACGAGGAGATCGCCGCCGACCGCGAGATCCGCGTCGCCGTCCTGCCGCGCGACGAGGCCTTCGCCATCCCCGACCTGATCCGGACGAAGATCAACCTGCTGCCCGAGGGCATCGCGGAGGTCCGGACGATCGAGATCGTCGGGCTCGACCTCCAGGCCGATGGCGGCACCCACGTCGCGAACACCGGCGAGATCGGCCGGATGCGGTCACCGGCTACGAGCGCAAGGGCCGCATCAACAAGCGGATCCGCATCGAGGTCACGGACGCCTGAGCCGATGATCGACACGCCCTGCCCTCGACGCCGCTCGAGGGCTCGGGCTCGAGCTCCGCGTCGTCCGGACCCGCCCGGCGACCAGCGCGGAGGAGAGCGCGGAGCTCCAGGGCATCCCGCTCGCCGCGCTGCTGCGCACGATCGTCGTGCGGCGCGGGGAGGACGACTACCTGTTCGTGCTCGTGCCCGGCGGCCGACGGTTCGACTGGCCGAAGCTGCGTGCCCACCTCGGCGTGACGCCGCCTCTCGCTGCCGGATGCCGACGAGGCCCAGGCCGTCACCGGCTACGTGCGCGACACGATCACGCCGTTCGGCTCCTCACGCGCCGTGGCCGGTCTCGACGCGGCCGCGTCTCGAGCAGCCGAGTGGTCGCGATCGGCGGCGGTGCGCGAGGCGTGAACCTGCACCTGCGCCCGCGGACCTGGTCGATCGGGCTCGGCGCCAGGTCGTCGACGTGTCCGTCCCCGGCTAGACATTGCTCCCACCCGGCACGCCCGCCGCAGCCCTCGCGGTGATGCTGGTCATCGGCGCCTGCACCCCGACGCCGGCCGGCGGCAGCGAGGAGGCACACGGC
>CAWDYT010000017.1:0-53562 GCA_963806695.1 uncultured Chloroflexia bacterium
CGGGCCACAGTCGCGCTTGGAGATGCCCGAGAGTTCGGGTTCAAGGCGCCGCGTACAAGAACCGATGCGGAGCCGAGCCCGAAATATCGGGCTCCTAGGCCTCCAGGCTTGGCCGAACCCTGGACCTTTCTCACTCGGCTCTCATGTTTGGAGGCTAGCCTGCCACCAGGCGGAGGTGGGCAGATGCGAATCCTCGTGGTCGAGGACGAGACGAAGATGGCGGCACTCCCTCAAGCGCGGACTGGAGGAGGAGGGGTATGCCGTCGACGTGGCCTCGACCGGCACGGACGGCCTGTGGGCCGCCACGGAGACCGAGTACGACGCCATCGTCCTCGACGTCATGCTGCCCGGGATCGACGGCTACGAGGTGTGCAGCCAGTCTTCTCCGCGCCCGGAACCGATGGGCGCCGGTGGTCATGCTCACCGCCCGCGACGACGTCCGTGACCGGGTGCAGGGCCTGGACGCCGGCGTTGACGACTACCTCGTCAAGCCGTTCAGCTTCGCCGAGCTTCTCGCCCGCATCCGTGCGCTGCTTCGCCGAGGCGGCGGCGCGCGCCCCGCGGTGCTCAACGTGGGCGACCTCGTCCTGGACCCCGCGACGCGTCGCGTGCACCGGGGAGATGTGGAGGTGGCGCTCACCGCCCGCGAGTTCGCGCTCCTCGAGTTCTTCGCCCGCCACCCCGGCGAGGTGCTGAGCCGGACTCGCATTCTCGAGCATGTCTGGGACTTCGCCTTTGACGGCGACTCCAACGTGGTCGACGTCTACGTGCGCTACCTTCGCGAGAAGGTCGACCGCCCATTCGGCAGGGCCTCCATCGAGACCGTGCGCGGCTCTGGCTACCGGCTGCGCGAGGACTGACCCGATGAGCGAGCTGACCGATGCGCCTGCGGATCCGAGCCAGGCTGACCCTGGTTTCCGCCGCGCTCATGACTGTCGTGCTCGTCGGCCTGGCCGTGTTCCTCTACGTCCGCCTCGAGGTGGACCTGGTCGCCGCGGTCGACGCGGGCCTGCGCTCGCGCGCATCGGTCCTCGAGGAACGCATCGGCGAGGGTGGTGGCGTGAGCGGCAGCGGCATCTCCGAGGCCGACGAAGCCTTCGCCCAGGTGCTGTCGCCCGACGGCCGGCTCATCGCGACGTCGGCGAACGTGACGGCGCCGATGGTCGACCCCGGCGAGGTGAGCGACGCCGGAGGTGTCGCGTTCCTCGAGAAGCGGGTGGCGACGGTGGAGGAGCCGGTGGAGGCCCGGCTGCTGGTGACGACGACCTCGGGTGGTGAGCTGCTGGTCGTCGGCGCGGCGCTCGAGGATCAGCGGGACGCGCTGACTGGCCTGGCGTCCCTGCTGCTCGTCGGCATCCTGGCGGCGGTCGCGCTGACCGCGCTCGTCGGCTGGGTCGTGGCCGGCGCCGCGTTGCGTCCGGTCGACCGCATGCGACGCGAAGCGGACGCCATCTCTGCCTCCGAGCCCGGGCGACGGCTGGCGGATCCGGGCACCGGCGACGAGCCTCGCCGAACTGGCCGCCGGCCTCGATCGGATGCTTGCGCGCCTGGAGGAAGCGGCCGAGCAGGAGCGCCGCTTCGTTGCCGATGCCAGCCACGAGCTTCGCACGCCGCTCGCCAACCTCCGCACGGAGGTGGATCTCGCCCTCCGGCGCGCGCGGACGCAGGAGGAGCTGGCGGCTGCGCTGTCGAGCGTGCGCGAAGAGACCGATCGGCTCGGCCGGCTCGCGGAGGACCTACTGGTCCTTGCCCGCTTCTCCGAGGACCGCGTGCCGCTGCGTCGCGAGACGGTCGATATCGGCGGCCTGGTGGCCGAGACAGTCGAGGGCTTCGCCGGACGTGCCGAGTCGCTCGGGGTCGAGGTGTCCACCGAGGTCGACGGGGCCACGAGCGGGTTCGTCGACCCGATCCGCATCGGCCAGGCGGTGGGCAATCTCGTCGACAACGCGCTTCGCCACACGCCGCGGGGCGGTCGCGTGCGGGTCTCCGCGCACGGCGACGACGGAGGGGTCGAACGTCGCGGTGGCCGACACCGGCCCGGGGATCAGCCCGGAGTTCCTCCCGCGCATCGGGGAGCGGTTCAGCCGGCCCGATGTCGCGCGCGGGCGAACAGCGGGCGGCGCCGGACTCGGACTGGCGATCGTGCGCGCCATCGTCGAGGCGCACGGCGGGCGCCTTACGGCCGAGAACGTGGAGGGCGGCGGCGCGCGGGTCACGATCTCGCTGCCCGCCACGTCCGCCTGAGCTCTCATCGGCGATTCATCGTCCTCTCATGGTCGGTCCGGCACCATGACGGACAGCACATCCAACCTCTCGAAGGGAGAACGACCGTGAATCGACGCACCACCTGGATTGCGGCCGGCGCCCTGGCCGTCCTCATCGCCGCCGGGGCCGTCGGGATGACCCTGGCGCAGGGCGGCGACACCGATGAGCCGTTGAGCGGCACGAACCTCGATCGCGCGACACAGGCAGCCCTCGAGCACACCGGTGGCGGCACGGTCATCGAGACCGAGGTGGGCGACGACGGCGCCGCCTACGGCGTCGAGGTTCGACTCGACGACGGCACCGTGGTCGAGGTCCAGCTCGACGAGAACTTCCAGGTCACCGGGGACGAGGCCGATGACGACGGCGGCGCCGAGGATGGCGCAACCGACGACGACGACGGCCCGAACGATGACTGACCGCCGGTGGCGATCACGGGCCGCAGTTGCCCTGGTCGCCACCCTCGCCACGGCGGCCTGCTCGAACCCGTCGCCGAGTGGCAGTGCCGGGGACCGCATCCCGCAACCCTCGGTGACCGACATCGAGGTGGCGGACCCGGCGGACCGCGTCGATCTCGACATGCCGTCCTTCTCGAATCCGACCGAGATCACCAACCCCTACTTCCCGATCGGCCGGCCGTCATCGACGCTGCTGACCGGCACCGTGGACGACGCGGCCTTCCGCACCGAGGTCACCGTCCTTCCCACCACCCGCATCGTCGAGTGGAATGGACAGCAGGTCGAGACCGTGGTGTCCCAGTACGCAGCCTTCCTCGACGGGCGCATCCACGAGATCGCCTACGACCTGTACGCCCAGGCCGATGACGGGTCGGTGTGGTACTTCGGCGAGGATGTCTTCAACTTCGCCGATGGCGCCATCGTCAACACGCACGGGACCTGGCACGCCGGTGTGGATGGTCCCGCCGCCATGATCATGCCCGCCGACCCGCAGGTCGGCGACGTCTACCGGCCCGAGAACATCCCGGGCCTGGTCTTCGAGGAAGTCGTGGTGCTGTCGACCGACGAGACGATGGATGGGCCCGTTCGGACCGATCGACGCCGTCCTCCTCGTCGAGGAGCATCACGCCGATGGCGCGCTCGAGGAGAAGGCCTTCGCGCCGGACTACGGCGAGTTCTACACCGCCGCCGATGCCGAGGTCGAGGCGTTGGCGATGGCCGTTCCTACCGATGCCGCCGCCGGCGAGATGCCGGATGCCCTGTCGAACGCAATGACGCTCAGCGCGTCAGCCGTCCAGGCGTCGCTCGACGAGGACCTGTCGGAGGTCGAGCGCCTCGCCCGCGAGCTCGAGTCGGCCGTCTCGGACCTCGCCGAGTCGGAGATCCCGGCCCTGCTTGGCCCGCTGCTGGACGACGCCGTGGCGACCCTTGCCGGGGCCGCTGCCGAAGGCGATGCCACCGGATCGGCCGCCGCGGCCATCGAGACCGCGCGCCTGGTGGGCGACCTCACTCTCAGGTACCTGTCGATCCCGGAGGTGGATCTCGGCCGCATCGGCGTATGGGGAGCGCAGCTGGTCGTGGACGCCGGTGCCGAGGACATGGAAGCAGTCCAGGCCGATGCCTTCGCCCTCACCTACACGCGGGAGCGGGTGGTCGGCGAGGTCGATGGGGAGGTGCTCACCGCGCTCAACGTGGCGCTGGAGGAGCTGCAGGGCGCGGTCGACGACGAGGACTTCGAAGCGATCGCCGATGTTGGAGACGAGCTGCGTCGACTTGGTTCGGGCGATGAAGGACAGGAGCCGGGCTAAGGCCGGAGCACCATCCAGACCGCCACCGGGCTCAGCGGTTCGTCTCGTACCAGGTCGCCCAAGCGTCGAGGTTGTCCAGGATGAGGTTGGCGCACTCGGGTGAGCGTGCGGATGCGCAGCCTGCGTCCGCATACTCGTCCGCCAGTTCGCCCCCTTCGGCGAACAGCCCGAAGCTGTTGCGGAGCTCGGTGTCTTCCGGGTAGTCAACTTCATACCAGGGCACTTCATCCGGCCCTGCCGGTAGTACGCCGAACATGAGGACGAACTCTCGGGCGGTCACCGCGGGCGGCTTACCCACCGCGCTGTTCATGGCATTCGAGTAATGCACCTTGCATGAGAGAACCGGGTGATCCCCGCCAGATGTGGTTTCACAGTTTTCTACGGAGACCTGAGCCCCGAGGCTCGACTCGTACGCGATCGTCTGAGCTGGCAATGACGATGCCGAGCAATCGGTGTCGCCCCACGACAGGACGATGGCCGCCTCACAGTTCCCTCCGTACCAGGACTCCACCACGGTCTCCACTCTGTCTTCGCGGCGGCGATGCAACTGAGGCCCGCTTACCGGCAGGTTACTGGGCGGGGTGCGCTATCCTCGGCCCATGACTCGCGCGCAAGCTGCACCGCCGGTCACCTTGCTTGTCGTCGCCGTCGTCGTCGTCGCGTACCTCCTGTTCGGGCCTGTGGTCGTGCCGCTGACAGGCCCTGGCGCGGGTGAGACGCTGCTCGAGAACGGCCCAGGCACTTGCCTGATCGACGTGCCAGAGTCGTGTGAGCCGGGTGATCTGCCCTAGACGTGGAGACGACGGCAGGCCGCCTAGGGCCCGAGCTGCCACCAGTACGACGCGTCGCCCGAATGCTGGTCGGTGATGTCCGGAAATTGCAGGAAGACGTTGAGCAGCGCAGCGTCCGCCGGGATCTCCCCGAGCTCGCCTCCGTCAACCGAGACCGGATACGATCCACGCTGATCTTCGGTGTAGGCGGTGACATCCCCGAGTCGCGATCCCTCCGGCAGAGTCAGCTCGAGCGGGCGCGACACTAGCGGGAGCCCGTCTGGTCCCTCGGCGCCAAAGCCGTCGGCGCACACGTTGATCCAGCAATAGTCGGTCAGCGTGCCGGCCCTGCCGTTGATGTATGCATTGGGCGGTCGGGGATCGCCCATCAGGCCGCACCCGGACAGAGTGAAGATCAGCGTGACGAGCAGGACTGGCCGTATCGGCATCTGAAGCAATTGATTCACGTTGGGCTCGCGGCGGTCCGGGGAACGATAGAGCGGGTCGCCTACCAGCGGCTTATCAGGCGATCAGCTCGGGCACGGCGGCGGATCACCGATCAGGCACTCGCCGAGCGGCGGACCCAGGACCTCGCCTGTTGTCGGCCCGGTTGCGCGACGACGGCGATCACAACGAGGACCGCGATCACCTGCCGTTACGACCAGGGCCACTCGCTCCTCTCTCATTCAGTCATTCCACGTCGGGGGACATGCGGGGGGATCCGAGCTGATCAGGCGCAATCGGCAGTGATCAGCAGTGATCGTGCGTGATCATCGCCGGATAAAGGTCGGCCATGATTGTCGTGCGGCGCGTTCTCACGGCTGGCCTTCCTGGCTCGGGATCGGCCACGGGTGATCTCCAGCGCACATCCCCATGCAATGCTCTGTCCAGTCGGCGTTCGGCGGAGCTTGCCAGAACGGCAGGGGCTCGGCACAGCCACCGCCATCGTAGTCCTGGGCCTCGAGCATCCAGACCGGGAGGTTGCCGTCGCATTGGATCGAGACGAAGACTTCCGCGTCTAGCCAGGCGCCCACCGTCAGCACGACGAGCACCACGAGCACTCCGACCGCAGAGGCAACGAAGCCCTTCATGCGGCGGAGTGTAGTCAAGCCCTCCACGGAGTCGATGGCCCTTGTGGTGGCGCCTAGCGCCGTCGTCGCTTGGCTGGCGTGGGACCGCGTAGCTCGCCACGAGCCGCTGAGGCACGCATCGCCTCCCAGTCCTCGTCCCTGATCTGTGGCGTTGTGTCCATGGCAAAGAGCTGATGCTCCCCCGCACCGTCCACCACTGATCGCTGAGAAGCCTGCCGGGGCCAGGTTGACCGTGATCCGGCGGGAGGATGGACGAAATCCGCCGCTGCGGAGGCCCGACAGATCCGCTCATCCTCGGCCCGACGACACCCTGCCATGCGGCGTATCAGGCACTATCCCGCGGTCACCGTTCTCGGCGGCCTTCCTTCAGCGCGGCGATGGTCTCGGTGATTCGCGTCGCCCGCGTCTCGGGCCGCTTGGCCGATTCGACCCACGTGACGAACCCCTTGCGGTAGAACGTCGCCAACGACTCGAAGGCGCGCCGCGCCCTGGGCTCGGCGCGCAGCGCATCGGCGAGGTCGTCGGCCATGGTCTCGAGCTGCGGACCTTCGGGCTGAAGGCTCACCTTCAGCGTGGCACCCGGACCGACCCGAGGATCGCGACACCACGAAGGACCAAGCTGGAGCAGTGCCTGGCCGTCGACGTCCGTGACGACCCCGCGAACACGGTAGTGATTGATCGTGCCTTCGAGGTAGTAGCGATCGCGTTCGCCCCAGACGGATGCAGGATCGAACGGCATGCGGATCGCAATCCCCCCGCGTGCGCGGGGCATGGCCGGAGCCGTGAACTCCATCCGCCGAGTCACCGGCGCCCTACTCGAGCCCGTATTCCTTGATCTTGGCGTACAGCAGGCGCCGATAGATCCCCAGCTCGTCCGCCGCCTTGGTGCGGTTGCCGCCCGCCTTCTCGAGAGCCTCGCGGATGAGCTGCTTCTCGAGCGCGGCCACCTGGTCCTTGAACGAGCCCTCCTCGGCATGGCCGTTCGTGCCGGCCGGCTCGGTCGCCGTCGGCCTCGTCCAGGTCGAACTCGGCGCGGTCCGCCTCGGCCTCCTCGTTGAGCCGCTCGCGGCGGTTTGCCAGGCGGCGCCGGTCGCGCGCCTCACTGCGGTCGCCGAAGGGCAGGTGCTCGAGCGTGATGGCGTTGCCGCGCGCGAGGACCACGGCGCGCTCGATCGCGTTCTCCAGCTCGCGCACGTTGCCCGGCCAGTCGTAGGCGGTGAGCTTCGTGAGCGCCTCCTCGGTGATCGAGGTCGGGATCGCGTCCGGCGCGTGGCGGAACTTCGCGAGGAAGTGCTCCACCAGCAGCGGGATGTCGTCCTTCCGGTCGCGCAGCGGCGGCATGTGGATGTGGATGACGTTGAGCCGGTAGTACAGGTCCTCGCGGAACTTGCCTTCCTCGACTTCCTCGGACAGGTTGCGGTTCGTCGCCGCGATGACCCGGATGTCGATCTTGATCGGCACGCTCGAGCCGATCCGCTCGAACTCGCGCTCCTGGAGGATGCGCAGCAGCTTCGTCTGCGTCCCCAGCGTCATCTCGCCGATCTCGTCGAGGAAGATGGTTCCCTTGTTGGCGGTCTCGAAGCGGCCCTTGCGCATCGTCATCGCGCCGGTGAACGAGCCCTTCTCGTGGCCGAACAGCTCGGTCTCCAGCAGGCTCTCCGGCAGCGCCGCGCAGCTGACCTTGACCAGCGGGTGCGGGTTCCGCTTGCTGGCCCGGTGCAGGGCCTCGGCCACCAGCTCCTTGCCGGTCCCGGACTCGCCGGTGATGAGGACGGTCGCATCGGCCGATGCAACCTTGCCGATGAGCTTGAAGACCTCGAGCATCGGCTTGCTGGACCCGACGATGCGTTCGCGATCCGCGGCGCTCTTGCCGAGCTCCAGCCGCAGGGCGCTCACCTCGTGGCTCATGTCGGCGTGCTCGAAGACGCGCTTCAGCGTGGCGAGCAGGTCGTCGATCTCGAACGGCTTGGTGACGTAGTCGTAGGCGCCGTGCTCCATGGCCTTGATGGCGGTCGAGCTGCCGCCGAAGGCGGTCATGACGATGACCTCGAGCTCGGGCTCGTCGCGCTTCAGCTGCTTGAGCAGGGCGATGCCGTCCTGGTCCGGCAGCTTGATGTCCATCATCACCAGGTCGGGCATCTTCTTCGCGATCTCGGCAACGGCCTTCGCCGCGCTATCCGCCGTGCGGACCTGGTAGCCCTCCTCCGTGAGGAGGTCGGTGAGGAGCGATCGGATCTCAGGCTCGTCGTCGACGACGAGAACAGATCGCGGAGTCGCCGATCCGGCCATCGCTTGCCTCCCCTCCGTACGGTCCTGCCCGTTGTCTCGGGTCCCGCCAGTGCGTCCCGCGCGAACCCCGTGGAATCCGGGGGCCGGATCATTGAGAGTAGCACGACCTGTACGGATTCCGTACCACGCCCGGATGGCAGCCGCAGGCTGGCCTTACGGAGCGGCCGATGCCTCGACGGATGCCGAAGCCGATGCCTCTGCCGATCCGGACGGCTCCGCCGATGCCGAGGCGTCAGCCGATGCCGAGGCGTCCACTGATTCGGTGGCGCTCTCGGACGGCGCCGCCGAGAACGACGGCACGGGGATCGGTGTCGGCTCGGGGGTGAATCGCGAGGGGATGCCGGCCAGCGACAGCACCACGATGAGCACGAAGATGCCCAGGATGATGAGGATCCACGGACGCGCGAGCGAGTCGTCGCGGGGCGGCAGCGATCCCGGATATCCCGGGTCGCGCTTGGGCTCGGAGCCTGTGGTCATGCGTCGCGCTGTTCTCCAGGTCGTGGTTCGGTCTGTCGGCGCAGCTCCTCGAGGGCGGCCGTGGCCCGCGCCGCGGAGCTGCGCAGTCGTGCCTCCAGCGTCGGCGATCGACCGGCGCGCATCGGTCACTCCGGCAAGGGCACGCTGCTCAGCGCGCACGGCGCTGATGGCGAGCGTCCAGGCGAGGAGTGCCAGCGAACCGATGACCACCAGGGCGAGGGCCACGACGGTCAGGTCGAGGATCAGTCCCACGGCGCGCGAAGGGTAGCAGATCGTGCGGGAGGAGCCGCACCGAGTGGATCGCGGCGGTGTCAGCCGTTATATCAGTAGTGATATATCCGCTGACAGTTCCGCGACTGACCTCACGAACCGCCCCCTCCCGTTTGAGGGCGACCCACGCGATCACCGATCACCGCGCGCTGCGCATCGGTGGGATCAGGAACCCGGCCGCGCCGGCCAGCGCGCAGATCGCCCCGGCCACGACCAGGACCGTATCGGCTCCGACGAGGTCCGACAGCCAGCCGGACAGGCCCATGGATGCCGCGATGGCGCCGAAGACCAGCGCCTGCCGGCTGGACACCACGCGCCCCATCAGCCGCTGCGGGGTGCGCTGCTGGAACAGGGTGATGGTCGGGATGATGAAGACCATGTTGAACAGGCCGGTGAAGAAGAAGACGCCGATGGCCACCAGCGGCTCGCGGACCAGGCCGGCGATGACCAGCGACAGGCCCATGCCGATGAAGCCCACGATCGTCATCGGTCCCTTCCGAACCCGGTCGCCGATCCACCCGACGCCGATGCCGCCGATCACGCTGCCGAGGGCGATGGCGGTCAGCAGCAGCGCGTAGGTCGTCTCCGGCGGGAGGGTGCTGGAGGTCAGCACCTCCTGGGTGTACGGGATGGTCGCCACGATCTCGGCCCCGACCGCCAGCTGCGCGATGGTCGAGATGATCGTGTTGCTGAACAGCTCGACCTGGTGGCGCAGGAAGTTCCAGCCCTCGACCATCTCGGCCCAGATCAACGACAGGCGCATGGGGGCGTCCACCAGGTCCTGCCGCGGGACCTGCATGGCAAAGATCAGGACGGCGCTGACGAGGTACGTGGTGGCACCCAGCACGAACGCGACCTCCAGCGACCCCATCAGGGCGCCGATCAGGATGCCGGCCAGCGGCAGCCCGACGAGGTCCGCGGCGGTGTCGGCGACGCTGCTCGCCGAGTTGGCCGTCACCAGGTCGCGCTCCTCGACGATGGCCGGGATGACCGCGGTCTTCGCCGGCCGGAACAGGAGCGTGACGGTCGCGATCAGGAAGGCCATGACGTAGACCAGCGAGATGTCGATGCGGATGACGAAGGGCACGGCCAGCAGCAGCATGGCGCGCACGATGTCGCAGATGGCCATCGTGATGCGTCGGTTCCAGCGATCGACCAGCGTGCCGGCCAGCGGACCCAGCAGGACGTTGGGCACGGCGGTGGCCGCGAACGTCAGGCCGACCTCCAGGGCCGATCCGCCGGTGGCGTCGTAGACCAGGAAGCCCAGCGCCACGGTGTGGATGCGCTCGCCGAACAGGCTGACCAGCTGGCCGACCCACAGCAGCGAGAAGTTGCGGTTGCGGATCAGGCGCAGGTACGGCGACTCGCGACGCACGCCGGCGGCCTCGGCCTGTGCCTCGGTCATGTCGGCCGGGATGACGGATGCGTCGCCGTACGCGCTGCCCGCCATCCCGGTCGCCGCGACGGCCGGGCGCATGAACGTCGGCGACGCGATCGCCATGCCGGCGCGGGTCGGCGCCTCCGCGCGCGTCATCGAGTACACGATGGCCCAGAAGATGCCGATGCGCCAGCAGGATGTCGCCGATGCTCACGACGTCGCGGATGACGGGAACCGGCAGGGGGATGACGTCCCCGAACAGGCCACCCTTCGCCACGAAGCTCCCGACGGTGTCCGCGGTAAGGATGAAGTGGAACGGGTCGTTGACGATCTCGGCCGGGGTGAAGCCCGCGGCGAAGTAGGCGGCCGACCAGATCGGCATCTGGCCGGCGTTGACGAGGACCGCCAGCATGTTGGCGCCGATGCCGACCGCCGCGATCTGGAGTCCCGGCACGCGCCAGTTCTGCCAGAGCCACACGAAGATGAGCACGTAGGCGACGAGGTAGGCCCAGCCGACCGGGATGTCGTCGCCGATGCCGGTCTCGCGCGACAGCCCGGCCAGGATCCGCAGCCCCAGCGCCGCGACCAGCAGGATCGTCCAGCGCAGCTTCAGCTCGCCGAGGCGCGGCAAGCCTCCACCGGCGATGGCGCCAACGATGAGCGCCAGCAGGATGGTGCTAAGAAACATCGTCCGAGGCCAGCGTTGGCCTCGTGGGTCCCGCCCGGGTGGCGGGAGCGTCCTCCTCCTTGGGTGCCTCGTCGCGGTGGAGCATGGTGGGCAGCTCGTCGGGCCGATCCGGCGGCCGATCGAGGATGCCCCGGTCCAGGTGAACGAGGATGGGCACGATGGTCGGGTCGAACTGGATGCCGGCGAACTTCTCGAGCTGGTCGATGGCCTGCTCGTGGGTCAGCGGCGTCTTGCGGTACGGGCGCGAGCTGGTCATCGCCTCGTAGGCATCGGCGATGGTCAGCACCCGGGCGCCGAGCGGGATGTCGAGCGCCTCGATCCCGTCGGGGTAGCCGGAGCCGTTGAACCACTCGTGGTGCGACTTGATCAGCGGCGCCTCGCTGGACAGCTGGGTGGCCGGCGCCACGATCTCGGCCCCGATGGTCGGGTGCTGGTTCATGAGGATCCGCTCATGCTTGTCGAGCGGCCCCTCCTTCAGCAGGATGTTGTCGCGGATGCCGATCTTGCCGATGTCGTGCAGCAGCCCGGCCCACTTGATGCGCTCGATGTCGTTCTCCGGCACGCGCATCACGCGACACATCGCCTCCGAGATGTGGCTCACCCGGCTCGAGTGGTTCGCGGGTGTACGGATCGCGCGCGTCGACCGCCTTCGACAGCGCCTCGATGGTCTGCTCGAACAGCTCCCGGGTCTCGACGTAGCGCGTGTACGCCAGCCGCGTGGTGAACAGCGGAACGATGAAGAGCGGGGTCGCCCACCAGCCCACGCCGTTCGGCAGCATGAACACCTGGGCCATGAGCCACGCCAGGGGCGCCAACCCGATGAGGTTGGCCGCCACGCCCGAGACGTCCTGCGCCCAAACGGTTCTCATCGGCGTCGCCGGTGCGAACGGCGACGGCCAGTCACGGCGAGGACCCAAGTCAGGACAAGAAGACGGCGCTTGCAACTAGAGCGAGAGGACGAACTCGACGCGGGATAGGCCCACCGAGAGCAGCAGCGCGCAGAGTCGAAGACGCCATGCCCGCGACCGCTGCCGAAGCGGCGGCCGCCGCGTGGTTGTAGAGCGTGCCGTACCACGGCACTTGGCCGCGGATCTCTCGCTCGTCCGTCGTGCCGATCGAGCGCACGATCGCTGCGGCGATCGGCCCACCCAGAATCATCGACGCCAGGATCGGCGCTGATCCTACCGAGACGACCGCTCCCGCGAGGAAGACGAACGGGCATCGCGCTAGCCGCTAAGCGTCGCGACCGTCCAGAAGACGAGGCCCGGAATACCGCCGATGCTCTCGGACGCATCGGGAATAGGAAAATAGCCGCCGCAATTACGAGAATTGCGGCGGCTACGGTTGCGAGGATTAGGCGGACTAACGTCTGGTGTTCACCGGTTGCGTCTATGCGTGCGCGCCGGAGTCTACCACGCGCCTCCTACCAGCCCTGAACCCCGGCTCCGCCCGCCAATGCGCAAGCGTAACAAGGCAACCAAGAGCTGATATCAGCGCGCCGATGCGCATGAATCGCGCTCGCATGCTGACTCCTCTTGGACTGGCTTACCAGCCCTTGATGAGCTCTCTCGCCATCAGAAGGTGCCCTCTTCTGAACGGAGTTGACCACAACCGACACACTCCGGTGACGGAACGGTCGGTTGCACTACTTGCTCCCCAGCAGCCTAAGTGCCCACGTTCAGCTGCTGGATCACGGCGCCCACGGATTCGGCGGCAGGTACCAAAGTACTACCGCGAGCGCGTACTGTAGGGCACCTAACCCCACCGAGTCAAGCACCTAGCGGCCCGAGTCACAATGAAGTCAAGTCAATCTTGACCAGAGACTCAGCCGTCCGGTGTCCTGAGAATGCCGCCGCCGCGGTCCGGAGCTGAGCGGATGGCTCAAGGTCGAGTTCGTCCTGCAGCCGAGTTAGGAAGGCGGCAATGAGCTGCTTTGCGGCAACCCTCCGTCCCGATCTGGACAAGCCGTCGGCGAGCGCCAGGACAGCTGATTCGTCGAATGGGTCTAAGGCGAGCATTGCGGTGGCGGCTTGAATCGAGACCTCACACTCAAATGACGCCGTCTGCTGCCAGTTGCGATCGGCAGGAGACTCTCGCGGATCCGTCCATGGACGGACAACTGTTGACGTGCGACCCACTCCTCGTACCGAAGGTCCGCAAGGAACTCGCCGTGCACCAGCCGTATGGCCCTAGATGCGGTTGCTTGCCTGTGATGCCAGTCGCCGGCTGCCAGACGCTCAGGGAGTCGAGCGATCTCTGCTAGGTCTGTGTGGACTAGCTCGGGATTCAGGCCGACCTTGTCCGTCGTGCTGACGATGTATTCGGCGCTTTCGCCGCCGCGGTAGTCAGGATCGATGTAACGCCGCAACTGGAAGACGGTCTGATTCAGGCTGTTGACTGCGAGGTCCGGATCCGCCTCAGGCCAGAGGATGTCGAGTGCGACGTCGCGGTTGAGCGTGGTCCCCACGTGACCGGCCAAAACGGCCAGTAGCATCCGCGCCCGCTTCTTCTCGATTGGAATTACTGGGCCATCCCAAGCTGCGCGGTGGGTCTCGAGACCGCCCAGGGTTCGGAGGAAGAGTCGAGGTGCCTGCGCGATCCGTAAGGTCCTACGAAGTACCGCAACGTCCTCACCGCGAACGTCTGACAACTGCGTAAGCGTGTCGCGATTTGCGATCCGGCTTACAACGCCAAGCAGAATTGCACGGTCGTTCGCCTCGCGCTGCGCATGACTGCCTGAACCACCGCGGGCCGCCATCCCTCCGGGTCAGCCAATGCCATCCCCGCCAATAGGCGAGTGCCATCGGACCGGCGCGCCAGCAGCTTCGCATAAGGGACAAACCGTCGAAGCCAGGGCCTTATCGATCGCCAGAGCCCGATTTGCCGCCCAGCCTCGAGGGCCGTGACGGCGTCTACAACCGCGTCACGACCACCATGCTCCAGCCCAAGCAAAGAGACCTTTGTTCGGCCGACTATCGCCGTTAAGCGTGCACCAGCGTCGGCTGATCTGTCGAATAGCGATCTCGCCTCTTGGCAAGCGCCAACACATGGGCTCGATACATGTTGGCCCAGTGCCTGCGCGGCAGCGGTCTCAACCGCATATCGAGGGTCGATTTGCTGCCTCGACAGTTCACGCCAGAACTCGGGTATCTCATCGTGGCGCCCGGCGAGATAGAGAGTCTCGATGGCTAGTGCATCGATGAGCGGGTGCAGGCCACCGAGCACCTCGCTGTTCCCGTGAACGGCTCGGAGGACTTCGAGAGCTTCGGCCGTTTGACCGTCAGCAACCATGACGTTCGCGAGGCCGTACATTGCATTCGCCTTCGGCCGCGGCCAAGGGTCTGTGCGATTGACCGCATCAGCGGCGACAGCACGCGCACGCTCGAGACGCCCCAATGCCAGAAGCGTCGCGACTAGTTCTGCGTTGTCTGCGAATGGGCTGGTGGGCGGATCCGCCCAGAAGTCCGCCGCCCGATCCAGGTTAGGCAATGCCAGGTCCGCATGCCCCATCCGTAAGCAAGATGCCGCCCGCGTTGTGTCGAGCTATGGCGGCGAAGTGCTCAAGGCCTCGCCTGTCGGCCTCGGCAGCTATGCGTTGACACTCGGCGACCACCTCGGCCATCTGGCCAGAGAGCCAGGTCTCCGTGATTGCGACATTGCCCTCAAGCCGCAAGCGAGTGGCGAATGCGTCATCTGGAACCATCGCCGCGCCGGCGTGCGCTGCTTGAAGGGCGCTACTCGGATCACCGAGATTCGAGTAGACGGTGCTGAGCTTAAGGCAGGCGAGGGCCTCGAGGCGGCGATCGCCCTTTCGCGCAAAGAACGTCCGGGCGCGCTCGAGGGACTCCAGTGCCCGGTCCCAATCGCCCCGGATGCCGCATGCCTCGCCGTAGAGCAGCGAGAGTCGTGCGTTCTGCTTGATCGTGTCTTCCGGGAGCTGTTGCAGCCACTGGTCGACAAGGCCGAGCCGGCCCTCCGCGACGACCTCCTCGCCGTACTTCGCGATGAGCCGTGCCGCCTGGCGCTGCAGTCCCGCGCGAAGATAGTGATGGATCGCCTCGGGCCACTGCGCCGACGTTTCGAAGTACGACGCGGCGTGGATGTGGAGACCGACCACCTCGGACTCCGATCGATCGGCGATCAGCCGACGCTCGAGGAACTCGCGGAACAGGTTGTGATAGCGGAACCGCTCCTCGTCCAGCCGGTTCGTGAAGAGGCCGCGCTGCTCGAGATCGTCGAGGGCACGACGGCCGTCGTGGACCCCGGCTAGGCGCTCCGCCACCTCGGCAGTGATCTGGTGGAGGATCGAGGTCGACAGGAGGAGGTTGCGGGTCTCATCGGTCTGTTGGTCGAGAACCTCCTCGGCAAGGAAGTCGAACAGGTCGCTGTCCTTGGTGGCGGTGATCGACTGGATGAAGTGCCGCCGCTCCTCGGGCGTGCGGCGTTCGCGGAGGGACACCTCGACAAGCTGAAGCGACGCAGCCCATCCCTCCGTGCGGCGTTCCAGCTCGGCGACTTCGGCGGGGTCCAGCGGATCGTTGTAGATGTCGCGGAAGAGCTCCTCGATCTCGCTCTCTGTGAAGCGCAGCGCATCGGTCCGAATCTCGGCGTAGCCGCTGTGGGTCTTGAATCGAGCGAATTGGAGCTTCGGCTTCACCCGCGACGCGAAGACGAAGCGGCAGGTGGCCGGGGCGTCGCGCAGGATCTGGTTCCAGAGGCCGCGGACCTCAGTAACCGCGTTGACATACTGCCAGTCATCGATGATGAAGGTGCACGGCTCGGTCAGCCGTTCGTGCATCTCCGCGCTGGATTGCGCGATGCGGGAGACCCACCGGGCACTTCTCGGAGTGTGCTGAACGGCCGCGGGCGCATCCGTGCCAGTACGGAGTTCGGTACGGAGCTCATCGCGGGTAGGGTGGCTTAGCGGCACGGTCGGCGTAGCCATGACCGGCACGGACCTGCGTGGCGCCGCCGCTATCCCGACGCGCGGCGACTGTTTCCGGCACCCGTCAAGAGCCAAAGCAGAAGCGACCCGCGCGTTGGTTAGCGGTAGCCACTAGGCGCGCAGGAGTTGGTGCCGTCTTATCGCGCTGGCCGTCGGGGCTGTAGCGTTCACACCTGGTAAGTCGAAGCGTGCTGCTTTGGAGAGCTGAGCCTCAACGGCACGTCAGTGAATGGCCGGCCGCTGCTCCTGGGGTCGCCCGGACGCCTGGTCGACCCGGTCCATCGCCTGCCGATGCTCTCGAGGGCGAGGTCGAGCTGATCGTGCGCCGCGTTCAGGTCGTCGAGGATCGACTGGAGTGACGGATCGGCGTCGACATCGTCTCGGATGCCGAGCAGGAAGCGGTGAGCGACGTTGATGAGGACCGACACTTCGTTCAGGTCGTCGGCGACCGCGGAAGGTTCCATGGATGAGTCCGGTCCAAGCGAGTTCTCAGCGCGGTCCACTCTATGCGATCGAGCGCGAACGTCCTCTCCCGCGTCATGGTCGAACGAGGCATACGGGCTTCGTGAGAGCTGCACTTGCCGCGGGTGCGACATCCGTTAGACGATGCCTACTATGTCGGTCCCGTAACGCCAGCCAGACGGAACAGTCGCCGATCGCCAAGAGCACGAAGACAGCGCGGTCACCAGACGCGCCACCGTTCCATCGGCCCCGCGGTTCGGCGGAGCTCCTCTGGTCTGTCCACGCACCGCCCAGACGGAGCCCGTTGCGAAGGCTTCGGCCCAGTGGCGGGACGGGCTGGAACCCGCTTCACCTCGGTGGTGGCGGGGTCGATCGTTGACAGCCCGTTGCCGGCGAAGACGTGCTCGTCCGGCGCGGCGACCAGGTTGTCCGGCACGCAGGAATGGGATGTCGTGACGCCTCGCCCTGGCGGGTTCGGCGGACCACGAGCCCATGTCGGGACTGGTACCGCAGATCGTCGTCGCTGAGGCCCGGGGCGGCACCATCCGGGCGGCGAGGTGGCGACCACCGCGTCGGTGCCCCCGTCCGGATCGATCCGGCTGATGGAGCCGCCCCGATGCATTCGCCACCCAGACCGCGTCGTCGGTCGCCAGAAGGGCCTCGGGATTTGCGCCGACTCAATGTCGGCGACGACCGATGCGTGTCTGGATCGATTCGGTACACCGAGTCGTTGGCGAAGGACGCACCGAGACTGCGCCGGACCGACCCGGACGTTCGTCATCGACACGAACCTGGCATCTTCGATGCTGCAACCCGGGGCCGCCGGGTCGATGGCGCAGGACCTGGCGGAGGCGATTCGTAGCCGAGCGGCGTCGGCGACCGGCCAGTGGGGACCGTCCGTCCTGATCTCCGGGACGCGGTGACGGCCGACGCCAGGCGGAGCTCGGCGCGGTGGCGGATCGAGCCACCGACCTGGCGGACGCCGGACCGCATGGCGCGGCGCAGGCGGGCTCGGCGAGCGACGGCAGGGCGGAACCCCGGCGACGCCAGGCTCAGCCGGGTCATCAACGCCACCTCGCAACGCGACGGCATGCCCTGCGCGATGAGCGCGTCCCGCGCGCCATCGCGGTGAACGAGCCGACGCCTCGGCGGGGCTCAGCCAATCGGACGATGGAGGAGGCGCCGTCCTCCGTCTGCTGCGGAAGGTCGCGTCGGTCGGTGCGGCGCCGGGCCAATCCGGATAGGGATCGAGTCGGGCAATCCGCTACAGTTCGCGAAGCGTGCGTGCCTTCATCGGTCTGGGAGGGAATCTCGGCGAGCCGGCCGTCGCTTTCCGCACGGCGGTGGCGGAGCTGCGCGCCATCGGCCAGGTGGTGAAGGTCTCGTCGCTGTACGACAGCGCGCCGCGCGACGCCTTCGATCAGCCGCACTTCCTCAATGCCGCCCTCGAGCTCGAGACGGACATGTCGCCGGTCGACCTGCTGCTCGAGCTCAAGCGACTCGAGGTGGCGTTGGGCCGGGGCCCGCAGGAACGGCGCTGGGGTCCACGCGTGATCGACATCGACATCCTGTCGTTCGACGGCCTGTGCGTGACCGATACCGAGCACGACCTGATCGTCCCGCATCCACGCTTCCACGAACGGCGCTTCGCTCTCGAGCCGGTCGCCGAGCTCGACCCGCTGCTGCTGCCGTGGCGGAACTGCGCCGACCTGCGCGTCGACGTGTCGGTGTCCGACCTGCTGCCGATGGTCGTCAACCAGGAGGTCCAGCGCGTCGGCGGCCCCGAATGGTCGGATCCGATCCCGCAGAGCCCGAACTGACGATGAACCTGCCGGGCCGATCCGCCGCCGCCGCTGCGTGCCGGAACGGCGGCTACGTCAACTGGACCGACTCCGCCGGCGGCACATTCAAGAACGAAGGAACCCTCGCCGAGAGTTGACCTGGATCGGGCCTAGCTCTCCATCCCGTCGTCACTGATGCTCAGCTCACGGCGGGCCTCGAGCAGTCGAGCCGCGAGGTCCGGATGGTCCTGCACCTCCGCGTCCAGGGCCTCCAGGATGGATCGGGCACGGGACCGGAATTCCTCCATGGTGGAATCGTCTCGGCGGCGCTGCTCCACCCGGTACGTGACGACCACGACTCGGATTTGAAGTTCAATGCGGCGCCGGTTCACGGGGGTCCCCCTGCGGGTGGTAGACCACGTCGGCATCGCAAGGCCTGTGCCGGAGGTCAGTGCGGCTTGCTCGCCGGGCCTCCGTCGGCGGTCGTCGGAGCGTCCGGCGCCGTTGGGCTTGACTCGCTCTCGGTCAGTTTCGGGGACGCGGTCACCTCGGGCAGTTCAAGCGCCTGCCGGATGGCGTGCTCGAGGTGCTCGACCTTGAACGGCTTCAACACCACCTTCACGGCGCTGGCGGCCAGCCAGCCCTCTTGCTCACGCACCCAATTGGTGGCGGCAGTGCAGACGATGACTGGAATGTCCGCCGTCGGCGGGTTCATGCGGAGCTTCTGGAGAAGAGCCCAACCCTGCAGCTCCGTGGGTCCGAGCATGAGATCAAGAATCACGAGGTCCGGCGCGACTTCCACGACCTTGGCCAGGTCGTCGGGGGAGAAGCTCCACGCGGTCATCCGGTGCCCGAGGCCTTCGACGATATCCCGAAACAGATCGAGGATCTCTTCGGTGTCGTTGACAACCAGGATGTGCTGGGACGAGCTAGCGCTCTGTGACATGGAACACCCCCTCTAGGGTGGAGCTCGGCGGGTCGACGCTGGCCTGCGCCAATGATCGCCGCTCGCCCGTCCGCAAGTATCGCACCTGGATGAATGCGCTGAGCGGGGCGCACCCTTGGTCAACATCCGGTCCCTCATCGCCAGAGGGTGCATCGGATCGATCGGTCGGGGCCTGCGGTGGGCCAGGCCCGAGGAGCGGTCGGTGCGGTCGGCGAACGGGCTCTCGGTCGACCGGCGGCTGAGCACTGTGGCATGACCGCTGCATTCGGGACCCCTGATTACACATTCGCAGGGGGAACCCCACATGGCCGGATCGAGTATCACAACCACCGTGGAGGAGCCGATGACCGAGCCATCGGCCCAGGAAGGCGAGTCCACGCATCCGCTCGCTGAGGCGGGGCAACAGGCCACCGAGAGCGCGGGGCATCTCGCGTCGCGGGCCGTGGACCTTGGACTCCAGCAGGCCGACCGAGGCCGCGAGCAGGCAGCCAACGGCCTCGAGTATGTCGCCGAGAGCCTTCGCCGCATGACCAGCGACATGCAGGTCGAACAGCCTGCGATCGCCAATGCGGCGGAAACGGCCTCCGACCAGGCGGAGCGTATCGCCACGTACCTGCGCGAGCACGATGCTCGGAGGATCTTCGGCAACGTCGAGGACTTTGGGCGTCGACAGCCGCTTCTCTTCCTTGGCGGAGCGTTCGTGCTGGGTCTCGCGGCATCGCGCTTCATCAAGGCCGCTACCGGCAGCCAGAGCGACCAGCCGGCTACCGACCGCGAAAGCACGCCGGCTGGGTACCGTTGGCAGGCCGCCGAGACACCGGCGTCGAGCCCATACGAGGCCATCGGCCCAGGGACCCGCAATGGGTATGAGGGGTCCTGACATGGACTACCGCGAGGACAGCCGCGGGATCGGCGACCTTATTGGTGATCTCGGCCGACAGGTAAGCACGCTTGTCCGCAAGGAGCTTGACCTGGCGCGCGTGGAGGTCACTTCGAGTGTTGTTCGCCTGAGCCGCGGCGCGGCGATGGCCGGCGGTGGCGGAGCCATCCTCTACGCGGGCTTCCTCGTTCTGCTGGGGGCCATCGTCCTCGGCTTGATCGAGGCGGGTGTGGACGCGTGGCTGGCCGCCCTGATCGTGGCCGGCGTGGTGCTGGTGATCGGGGCCGTTGTCACGTCCATTGGCACCAAGCGGCTCCAGAGCACGGACCTGGCACCGACGCAGACCGCCGAGACCGTTCGCGAGAACGTCGAGTTCGTCAAGGAGCAGATCAAGTGACCCAGCACAACGATACCGAGTGGTCGGACGAGACAGAAGCCGCCTCGGCGGATATGCAGGCCGACCAAGCGGACACGATGAGCGACGAGGAGCAGGCGGAGGTCGCGGAGATCCGCGCCGATATAGAGGAAACACGGCGCGAGATGGGCGGCACGCTCAACGAGCTTGGTGAGCGCCTCGAGCCCAGCCGCCTCGTCGACCAGGCAAAGGAAAACGTTCGCGACGCGACCATCGGTCGCGTCGAGCAGACAGCGAAGGGAATGTCAGACATGGTGGTGGACACGATCAAGCGCAATCCGATCCCGGCCGCGCTTGCCGGGGCGGGCTTGGCGCTGCTATGGGTTAACCGATCGCAGGGCGATCAGAAGTACGGCGGCGGGTATGGCTACCAGAGTCGCCCGGCGTCGATGTTCCACGAGGACGCCGCGGACGGCCTCGGGTCCAAGGTGGGAGGCGCTGCCGCCGCGGTAGGCCAGAACGTCGGCGGAGCTGTCGGGTCGGTGGCCGAGGGTGCGCAGCAGGTCGGCGGGGAAGTGATCGACCGCGCGGGCGAGACCGTCCAGCAGGTCAGCTGGCGGTTCGAGACCTTCATGCAGGCCAACCCACTTGCCGTGGCCGCGATCGCGGCGGGAGCTGGTGCGGCCGTCGGCTCACTGGTACCCGAGACATCGAAGGAGCGCGACATGCTCGGCGACGCAAGCCGCCAGGTGACCTCAGCCGTTCGGGACAGCGTCGAGGACGTCACAACCAAGGCCGAGGAGACCATGGATCGCGCCGAAGAGAAGGTCGGCTCGCCGGCCTGACCCTGCGCGACACGCAAGGACTCCCCATCTCGGCGCTGCCGGTGGTGGGGAGTCTCTTGACCCTAGGATAAGGAGGAAGCCCCATGCCATCGGGCACCGAGTTCATCAAGCACGAGTTCGACGAGGCCATCGCCATTCAGCAGTCGATCATCGAGTCGGCGCGGGCGCTGAGCCGTTCGCACCCGGTTGCCAGCGTCAAGCGACAACTCGCAAGTGACCTGAAGGTCGACCAGCAGCACCTCAGCCAGCTCCAGAAGTTCGGCAAGCCCTATGGCGCGACCGGCAAGCGCGAAGAAGTCGCTGAGGCCCTGGGCTCGCTGGCGGACGAGACGGCCCAGAAGGCTGGCTCCGAAGAGAGCGAGGCGTACGAGGCGCATGCTGTCCTGCTGAACCTGAAGCGCAAGCAGCAGGACTCCGCGGATGCTGTGATCAAGATCGCGCGCGATCGCAAGGAGACCGACTTGCGCGACGCGGCGATGAGGATGAAGAAGGAGATCAAGGCTAGCGCCGATGCGCTTGCCAAGAGCCTTGCCGACTTCGCCGTGGACATCGCCGCAGCAGCGTAGGCAATCGTCCGCGCATAGGGGAGCCCGCTCCGCGGAGCGGGCTGCCGTCGATCTACGGAACTGGCAGGACGGGAGAACGGGGCGGCCGATGCGCCTCTGTCCCGAGGGTCACGCCGGTCGCCCCTATTCGGTTCCGCCGCCCGCCCGGAAGCGGACAACGAAACAGCGCCGACGGAGGAACTCCCGCGCCCCGTTCCGGTGTTTGATCCGGTGGAAAGTCCCGCGCTCGATCCCGCGCTTACCCCCGCGCCTGGAACGTTGCCGCTACCAGGTCGAGTAGTCGGTCGAGTGTCGAGTCGAGTGCTTTCTCCAGTGTCAGGTCCGGTGACAGTCCGAGCGGCACCTCCGTTGGCGCCACAGCTACCGTAGGTGGCGGACGGCCTCGCGGCCAGCCCACTTTTCCACGAATCCACATCCTCGCGGCGCGATCGTCCACAGGTCGTCCACATGTGCCGAAGAACGAGTTGACTTAGTTCAATGGACTAGACTAAGGTGGAACCATCATGTCGAAGGTCGTGAACGTCCACGAGGCGAAGACCACCCTCTCGCGCCTGCTCGTCGAGGTCGAGAACGGTGCCGAAATCACCATCGCGCGTGCGGGTCGGCCTGTGGCGCGGCTTGTCCCAACCGGACCGCCGCCGAAGCGCGAGTTGGGCCTCGAGCGTGGACAGATCTGGATCGCACCTGACTTCGATGCCCCGATGCCGGACGACTGGCTCGATGAGTGGGAGCGGTGAATGTCCTCGTTGACACGCACGTGTGGCTCTGGATGTGGGGCGAGCCAGAGCAGCTGCGCAACGAGGCCCGCTCGGTGCTGGAAGATCCGGCCACCAAGCTGCACGTTTCGGCGGTCAGCGCTTGGGAGATCGCAACGAAGGCGGCTGCCGGCCGCCTGAGGTTGCCGACATCAGCCGAAACATGGCTGACCGACGCGCGGCATCGGCGTGACGTGACGGAGGTGCCGATCACGTTTGCACATGCGATTCGGGCCGGCAGCCTTCCGCCGCATCACCGAGATCCCTTCGACCGGATGCTCGTCGCACAGGCACAGTCCGAGGGCCTGGTGCTCGTTTCCGCAGATCGACAGTTGGAGCCCTACGAGGTCGAGCTGCTTCCGGCCTAGAGGCGCACCTTGGGCGGGTTGCCCGGGTCCCACATGTGGACCGTGTCGATGAAGCGCACCAGGCCCTGGCGGTAGCTCATCAGCAGCGAGTGGGTGCGCGCGCCGCCGCCGAAGAAGCGGACGCCGCGGAGGAGCTCGCCATCGGTCACGCCGGTGGCGCAGAACACGACGTTGCGGCCCGAGGCGAGGTCATCGGTGAAGTACACGCGCTCGGTGTCGTCCACGTCCACGCCCATGGTGCGGGCGCGCTCCTTCTCCTCGTCGGAGCGCCACTTGAACTTGCCCTGGATCTCGCCGCCCAGGCACTTCAGGGCGGCGGCCGCCAGCACGCCCTCCGGCGCGCCGCCGATGCCCATCACGGCGTGGATGCCGGTGCCCGAGACGGCGGCGTTGATGCCGGCGGTCAGGTCGCCGTCACCGATCAGCTTGATCCGCGCCCCGGTGGCGCGCACATCGGCGATGAGCTTCTCGTGCCGCGGCCGGTCGAGGATGACGACGGTGATGTCCCACACGCCACGACCGAGCGCCTCGGCGATGGTGCTCAGAGTCTTGGCGACCGGATCGTTGATGTCGACCTTGCCGGCCACCCCCGGGCCGACGATCAGCTTTTCGAGGTAGGTGTCCGGGCGCGTGCATGAGCCCGCCGGGCTCGGCGGCCGCAAGGACGGCGGTGGCGTTCGGCCGCCGGTGGCGACGAGGTTCGTGCCCTCCAGCGGGTCGACCGCGATGTCGACGGTCACCGCCGCCTCGGGGTTCCCGACCTGCTCGCCGATGTACAGCATCGGGGCCTGGTCGCGCTCGCCCTCGCCGATGACGATGGTGCCGGAGATGTCGGCGTCGTCCATCGCCTTGCGCATGGCGGTCACGGCGGCCTGGTCGGCGCCGTCACGGTCTCCACGGCCCATGAGGCGCGCCGCGGCGATGGCGCCGGCCTCGGTGGCACGGACCGCCTCGGCGATGATCGGCTTGTCGGAGCTCAGGCCCGGCAACGTCAATGCTTGAAGTGGCGCCGGCCGGTGAAGACCATCGCCATGTGGTGGCGGTCGGCGACCTCGATCGCCATCTCGTCGCGGATGCTGCCGCCGGGCTGGATGATCGCCGTCACGCCGGCCTGCGCCGCAATCTGGATGCCATCGGGGAACGGGAAGTAGGCGTCGGACGCCATGACCGACAGCGGTGCCCGTTCGCCCGCCTTGCGCAGCGCGACCTCGACGCTCACCACGCGCGACGGCTGCCCCGCGCCCATGCCGACCATGCTGTGCTTCTTGGCGAGCACCACCGCGTTCGACTTCACGTGCCGCACTGCGCGCCACGCGAACAGCAGATCGGTCAGCTCGTCGAGGGTCGGGCGCCGCTGGGTGACGGTCTGGAGCTTGTCGCGGTCGTCCTCCATCTCGTCGAAGGTCTGGACGAGGAGGCCGCCGCCGATCCGCTTGAAGTCGAAGCGGCCGATGCCCAGGTCGTCGCCGATCGGTGTCGGTCGGCGGCACCTCGACGATCTCGAAGCCGCGCTTCGTTCGTAGGATCTCGAGCGCCTCGGCGGTGTAGCCGGGCGCCACGATGGCCTCGAAGAATCCGGGCCGGATGGCGCGCGCCGTCGACTCGTCGATGATCCGATTGGCGCCGATGATCCCGCCGTAGGCGCTGACGCTGTCGCCCTCCAGCGCCAGGCGGAACGCCTCGGCGAGGTCGACCACCGACGCGAGCCCGCACGGGTTGCCGTGCTTGACGATGGCCACCGCCGGCGTCTTGAAGTCGCTGGCGATGGTCCATGCCGCGTCCAGGTCGAGCAGGTTGTTGAACGACAGGTCCTTGCCGGCGATCTGGTGCGCCGCGCTGATGCTGCCGCCGGCATGGGCCGGATCGGTGTAGAAGGCGCCGAGCTGGTGCGGGTTCTCCCCGTAGCGCAGGTCGGCCTTCTTCTCGACCACCATGGTCAGCCGGCTGGGGAACACGGTGCCCGCCGCTTCGTTGAGGTACGAGGCGATCTGCGCGTCGTAGGCCGGCGGTCAGGGCGAAGGCCTCGGCCGCCAGCTTCTGGCGGGTCTCGGGGCTCACGTTGTCCAGCGACTTGATGTCGCGCAGCACCGATGCGTACTGGGTCGGGCTGCTGACCGCCGCCACGCCGGGGAAGTTCTTCGCTGCCGCCCGCAGGAGCGCCACGCCGCCGATGTCGATCTGCTCGAGCGCCTGGTCGAGGGTCGTCTCGGCCTCGCGGATGGTCTGCGCGAACGGGTAGAGGTTGACGACCACCACGTCGATCGGCTCGATCTGCGACTCGGTCAGCTGCGCGAGGTGGTCGGGCCGGTCCCGGCGGGCGAGCAGCGCGGCGAAGATGGCCGGATGCAGCGTCTTCACCCGGCCGTCGAGGATCTCGTTCGATCCGGTCAGGTCGCTGACGGGCCGAATGCCCTCCAGGCCCGCATCGGTCAGGTGCGCCCGGGTGCCGTCGGTGGCGAAGCATTCCATGCCGGCATCGATCAGACCACGGGCGAGCTCGACGATGCCTTCTCGGTCACTGACGGAGAGCAGGGCGCGCAATCGACGTCCTCGGTGCGGTGAACGGGTGCGGTGCCTCGGGGACGCTGATTATAGGGCCGCTGGCTTGGCTCGGCCGCTCGACCGTCGCGCCGAAATTCCGGGCGCTTGAGCGCATGGGCCGGCATTCGTGCGCCGATCCGCCGACAGATCGGGCATCGTCGTGCGGGACGATCGTGCCGGCGCTGGTTCCCGCCGGGTTGGACCCGAAGTATCGGCAGCGTCGCTGCATGTCGTGACCACCGTGCAGCGGGCGACCCGAGATATCGGCACGCGGCACCGATCGCTATTGCGATGCTAGACTCCGCCACCGATGAACGTCCTGACCGATCCCTTCACGCCCGCCACCTTCCCCGACCTGTTCACCTGGATGTGGGTGGCCGGCATCGCGATCGCCATCGGTGCGATCGTCGTCTACAACCTGGCGCAGCGCCGCTACCGTCGCTACCCCGAGCTGCTGGCGCTCCACGAGTGGGTCTTCTGGCCGATCATCGTGACCTGGGGAATCATTCCCCTGCTGGTGGTGATCGGTGTTCCGCTGATCCTGCAGCTCCTGATCATCTTCACCGGGATGGGGCTTGCCGCCTACGCCGCCTTCTTCCGTTTCCCGCCGCGCATCGCCGCCGCCAACGAGGAGATCCGGCGTCGCCGGTACGTCCCGCAGTCGCGCAAGGCCGAGACGCAGCGAGCGAAGCCGACGCCCGCCGGTCGCCGTCGCCGCCACCGTTGACCTGAAAGGCCGTTGACGACGGCGAACGTTCCGGCGTAGAGTCCGGAACCGATGGCGCGCGCAGGCGCGCCCCAGCCCGCAGGAGGTACGTAGATGTCAGAGACCGCAGGGACGGTTCTGCGCGCGTCGCGCCTCCGGACGGAGCTCGCCAGCTAGCTCGGCCTCACCGCCGCCGCTCGCACGGGCCGCCCGCCGGGGCGGTCCTCGTCATTTCCGGGACCGATGCGCGACGCGCTCACAGCTCGTCCATTCGTCCGTTCCTGGAGATCCTGTGTGAGCCATTCCCGCGACTCCCGTCGCGTCCGCCATCGTCCGCGTTCAGAGCCGATGTCGTTCCGCTGCGTCCAGTGCCGGCTCGACGTGCCCACCGATGCACCGGGCACGCAGCATCGCAACCACTGCCCGGCGTGCCTGTGGTCGCGCCACGTCGACGATCGGCCGGGCGACCGCGCCATGCTCGACGGACTGCGGTTCCGGAATGGAGCCGATCGCCATCACCGTCCGCGGCAAGGGCGAGTGGGTGATCATCCACCGCTGCACCGGCTGCGGCGTGCTGCACGCCAACCGGTCGGCGGCCGATGACTCGCCGCTGCTCCTCGTGCGCCTGGCCGTCAAGCCGCTGGCGATGCCGCCGTTCCCACTCGACCGCCTGGCATTGGTCTAGGGGCACGGAGGGCGACCAAGCGCCTTGCGCCGATCGGACTCAACGGAGTCCCACGCGAGGAATAGCGAGAGGGCCGGCCCGTCGGGCCGACCCTCTCGCAGAGTTGCTGGGAGCCCCTGCTAGTTCAACCGCGTGATCTGGAACGCCGTCGTCAGGTCGACCGGCGTGTACGGGTTGTGGGTCGCGAGGTAGGCCTCGAGCGCGACGAGATCGTCGGCGCCCGTGACCCGGTTTGTTCCCTGGTTGAAGATCGGGAAGTCGTCACCGCCCGTCGCGAGGAAGTTGTTCACCACCACGCGATAGGTGGCGACCGGGTCGATCGTCACGTTGTTCAGCTTGATCGTCGCCGGGTCCACGCGGGAGCCGAGCGGCGCCGCGGCGTCCCAGGTGTACGTGAAGCCCGTCGACGGGAGCAGGACCGTCGGATCGGCGTCCGCGGCTGGCCGGCATTGCTGCCGGAGTTGATCGAGAACTGCTGCTCGAGGACGGTGTCGATCTGCGCGCCGGTCAGCGTCGACGTCGTGACGATGTTGCTGAACGGCTGCACGCCGAACGCCTCGCCGTGCGTGATCGGCCCGGCGTCGAAGTCGGCCCGGATGCCGCCCGGGTTCATGAGCGCGAACTGTCCACCCGCGCCCGCCAGCTGCGACGAGGCGAGCTGGGCATCGGCGATGAGGCGGCCGAGGGTGGACTCCCGCCCGGGCGTGAGCTGCCGTGCGGATCATCGGGGCGCTCGTCGCGCCGACGACGACGTCCGCGATCGGCTTCGCGACGACGTTGTACTCGGCGATGAGCCCGGTCATGTCCGTCGCCTTCGCGACGTCCTGGGTCACGATTCGGTTGTTGACCGCGAACGAGCTGAAAATGAAGTCGCCGGTCGCGCGGTCGATCTGCGCGTCGATGTCGGTGACGAGTCGGCCCTGGGAGGCGGCACCGGTCACGACCTTGCCGTCGATGACGCAGTTGACGGCCCAGTTCGTGTGGCCGGTGATGACGACGTCGATCTCGTCGTCCATCATCGGAACGATCGGCGGGATCGCTCCGGTGGCGGTGTTGCGCAGCGAGTTGCTCGGCCGCCACGTTGCCCGCGCCGTTGCCGGACGCGTTCGCGCTGCCACCCTCGTGGAGCAGGACGACGATGGCCTCGACGCCCTGGGCGCTTGAGCACGGGAACGAGGGCGTTGACCGACTCGGCCTCGTCCAGGAAGTCGACCGCCGCGATGCCGTCGGGCGAGACGATGAGGTCCGTGCCCTCGAGCGTCATGCCGACGAAGGCGACCTTGACGCCGCCCGCGAACTTGTGAATCGCATAGGGCGGGAAGATCGTCTGTCCGCCGTCCGTGTACTTCACGTTCGCAGCCAGGAACTGGAAGTCCGCGCCGGCGAAGCCGTCGCCGTCGCCGCAGCCGTCGACCGGATGGCAACCGTCGGCGGCGGGCGTGTAGCCGACCGCTGGTCGCCGTTATGCATCCGCAGCAGCTCGTTGACGCCCTCGTCGAACTCGTGGTTGCCGACGCCGTTGTAGTCGAGGCCCATCAGGTTGAACGCCTCGATGGTCGGCTCGTCGTGGAACAGCGCGGAGAGCAGCGGGGTCGCGCCGATGAGGTCACCGGCGGACACGAAGACGGTCCGTTCGGATTCGTCGCCCGCAGGTTGCGCACGTGCGTGGCGAGGTACTCGACCCCGCCGGCGGGGATGCAGTTCGGCGTGCCGCCGGGGATGCAGGTTTGCGGCGGGTTCGGTGGCACGGGCAATGGGCCCTGGAGCGAGCCGATGCGTCCGCCGGAGCTGGCGATTGGGTTCACCACCTCGAGCTGTCCGTGGAAGTCGTTCAGGCCGAGGATCTGGATGTCGACGACCTTCTGCTCAGGCTTGGCCGCCAAGGCCGCGGGTGCGAACGCGGCGAGACAGAGGGCGAGGACCGCCAGCAGCGCCGGGACGTGGCGCCATGTCGGAGTGCGAATCACAGTGACGTGTCTCCTGGTGCGGGGAAGAGACGGGACGGCAATCCCGGTCGCGTGGACCGACGATGCTACTTGGTCGTCGGGTCGCTCGCCACGCCGGTTGCCGTCTTCACCGGTGCGCCCGGGAACCGCGACTCGAACTTCCTTGCGGACGCCCGTGATCTCTCGCCGCGCCTACCAGAAGTGCGCCAGCAATGCGCAGGACGAAGGCGACGACACCGCCCGTCAGCGCCCCAAGGCGTCCCGCCGCCCAGCTGCAGCACCGCGAGGGCCACGATTGCCCCGGCGAGGACGGAGTTGAGGACGCTGATCAGCATCGGGCTGGAGGCCAGCATCTGCACGATCATCGGCGTGCCCGGGACCATGGCCTGGGTGAGCTGAAAGCCCCGCTCGTCATCCGTGGTGCCCATCACGAAGTAGCGCTCCACGTCCGGGGCCAGCTCGAGGTAGCCGGCACGAATGCGGTTCATGCCCAGCACGCAGAGGGCGTCGTGGTAGTTCGAGAAGCCCATGCGGAAGTTCGTTCCGATGCCCACGAACAGGACCACCGGCAGGATGACGAGGCCGAAGATCCGGAAGCCCTCGCCGAACTCGGTCGCCTGGGCGACGAGCGCCAATGCAACGATCGCGCCCGACAGGGTGGCCAGGAACATCCCACCCCGGCTGAAGGACTCGTTCCACGCCAGCGATCGAGACGCGAGCAGGCTCCAGTGCTCGGTCGAGAGGATCTGCAGCTTCATCGCCGCCGTGGTCGCGCCATTCCCGACCGCGCTGTGCGGCGTGGGGAGCGGGGCGGGCTCGGCGGCCGGGCCGGTACCGGCCAGCGGTCGCTCGAAGGACATTGGCCAGGACCTCCAGATGGCGGGGCGCTCGATAGCCGCAGCCTAGCGCCGGATCAGGCGACCGGTCGAGGCGAACGGTCGCCTACTCGTCCTCCTCGACATCCTCGGTCTGCTCCTCGGCCTCCGGAGCATCCAACGGCAGAGATTCGGTCAGCCGGTCGAGGGCCGGCTGATCCGTCAGGTCGAGCCCCAGCGGGGTGATCGAGATGTAGCTGCGCTCCATCGCCCACAGGTCCGTTCCCGGCTCCGTCTCGTCGATCGGCACGATGGTGAACCAGAAGTGGCGCCTGCCCATCGGATCCTCGTCCGGCACGACCCTGCCGTCGTAGTGGCGCACTGCCTGTCGCGTCCAGGCCATGCCGCGTGGGGAGGCCGGCAGATTGACGTTCAGGAGCCGGGCACTGCTCTCGGGGATCAGGAGCTCCAGGACGCGCGCGACGTGCGGCGCCAGCGCGTCGAAGTCCGGCTCCGCGCCGCCTCGCGACGTCGATGGCGTGCTGAGCGCGATCCCTCGCAGGCCGAACAGTGTCGCCTGCTTGGCGGCGGCCAGCGTCCCGGAGTGCCACAGCGCGTTTCCGAGGTTGACGCCGATGTTGACCCCGGAGAGGACGATGTCCACGTCCTTCCAGTGGTGGATGCCGAGTGCCACGCAGTCGGCCGGGGTGCCGTTCACCCGGTACGCCTCGATGCCCTCGATGCTCGTCCATGGCCGGTACGAGAGCGGTCGCGATGCGGTGATGGCGTGGCTGGCGGACGATTGCTCGATGTCCGGCGCAACCACGCGGACGTCGCCGAAGCGGGTGGCCACCCTCGCCAGCATCGCGAGGCCCGGACTGTGGATGCCGTCGTCGTTTGCGACAAGGATTCGCATCGCTTGGTTGGCCTCCGACTTGCCAGACTGCGGGCCCATGAAGATCTCGCTCGTCCACAACCCGACCGCAGGCGGCGGCCAGGACACGGACGACCTCGTCGCCCTCCTGACCGAGGCCGGGCACGAGGTCCGGCACCGATCGACCAAGGGCTCCTGGAAGGTCCTTCTGCAAGATCCGGGCGACCTTCTCGTCGCGGCCGGCGGTGATGGGACGGTGCGCAAGGTCGCGCTTGCCGCGGCCGACGACGGTGTGCCCTTCGCGATCCTGCCGATCGGGACGGCCAACAACGTCGCCAAGACCCTTGACCTGATGGGCGACGCTCGGACACTGGTCGAGTCGTGGTCTGCAGAGCGGGCGCACGGCATCCCCTTCGACATCGGCGAGGCGAACGGGCAGCGGTTCGTCGAATCGGTCGGTGGCGGACTCATCCCGGACCTGATCGCCCGGGGCGACGAGATCGCGGCCGATGCGACCTTGCTGGGGCGCGAGACGGATCGGGCGCTGCACGTGCTTCGCGAGCTCGTGGCCGACACCCCGACCCACCCATGGCGCGTCCTCGTCGATGGGATCGACGTCAGCGGCGATTACATCGCGGTGGAGGTTCTCAACATTCGCTTCGCCGGGCCGAACGTCCCGATCGCGCCGACGGCGGACCCGACCGACGGGCTGCTCGACGTGGTGCTCATCGGGGAGGATGAGCGGATGTCCCTGCTCGCCTATCTCGACGACCGCCTGGGCCTTGCGAGCGGCGCCCTTCCCGAGACCCGGAGCGGAACGGGTCGAGTGATCGAGCTCGAGGTTCCGGCGGGAGTGCGGGTGCATCTCGATGATCGGCTGTGGCCGACGTCCGACCCGTTGAGCAAGCCGAAGCGAATCGAGATCCGCTGCCTGGCCGGTGCCGCGTCGCTCGTCGGGGCACCGCCACCGTCAGTGGACGGTCCCGGCTGAGCTCCCTGGCGCGGCCGCGGCCGCCGTGACCCGCTTGGGCTCCCCGGAGCCGTTGAACGTCAGCGCCCCGTCAGGACCGGCGTCGACCTTGATGGTGTCGCCCGGCGTGAATTCGCCGGCCAGCAGGCGCTTCGCCAACGGGTTCTCGAGCTCGCGCTGGATCGCGCGGCGCAGCGGCCGGGCACCGTAGACCGGGTCGTATCCCTCGCGGGCCAGCAGCGACAGGGCATCGTCGGTGACCTCGAGCGACATGCTCGACTCCGCGAGGCGCCGGCGGACGCCGTCGACCAGGAGGCCGACGATCTCGCGCAGCTGCGACTCGTCCAGCGGCTGGAAGACGATGATCTCGTCCACGCGGTTGAGGAACTCTGGGCGGAAGTGCTCACGCAGCTGCTGGCGGACGCGCTCCGCGGCCCCCTCGAAGGCCTGCGGGCCGGCCTCGGCGGCCTCGATCAGGGTGGTCGAGCCGATGTTGCTGGTCATGATGATCACGGTGTTCTTGAAGTCCACCGTCCGACCCTGCGAGTCGGTCAGGCGGCCGTCGTCGAGGAGCTGGAGCAGGACGTTGAACACGTCGGGGTGCGCCTTCTCGATCTCGTCGAACAGGACGACCTGGTACGGCCGGCGACGGACCGCCTCGGTGAGCTGACCGCCCTCCTCGTAGCCGACGTAGCCGGGCGGGGCGCCGACGAGCCGCGACACGGCGAGCTTCTCCATGTACTCGCTCATGTCGATCCGCACCAGCGCCGCCTCGTCGTCGAACAGGAACTCGGCCAGCGCGCGCGCCAGCTCCGTCTTCCCGACGCCGGTGGGGCCCAGGAAGATGAATGAGCCGATGGGCCGCTTCGGGTCCTTCAGGCCGGCTCGGGCACGCCGGATGGCGTCCGAGACCGCCATGACCGCCTCGTCCTGGCCGATGAGCCGATGGTGGAGCCGGTCCTCCATGTGGATCAGCTTCTCGGTCTCACCCTCCATCAGGCGGGAGACCGGGATGCCGGTCCAGCGCGCGACGACCTCGGCGATGTCGTCCGCGTCGACTTCCTCCTTGAGCAGGATCGATCCCGAGGACTGCAGGTCCTTCAGCTCGGCCTCGGCGGCGGTGAGCTGCTCCGCCAGCTCCCGCGACCGACCGTACTGGAGCTCCGACGCCCGCTGGTAGTCGCCCGCACGCGTCGCCTCCTCGATCTCGGGCTGAAGCCGCTCGGTCGCCTCGCGCGCCTCCCGAATGCGGCGCACGATGGCCCGCTCGCGCTCCCACTGCTCCTTCATCGCGTCGCCACGCTCGCGGAGATCGGCGAGCTCGCGCTCGAGTGTCTCCAGCCGCGCTTTCGACGCCTCGTCCTTCTCCTTGCGCAGCGCCTCGCGTTCGATCTCGAGCTGCATCCGCCGCCGCTCGATCTCGTCGAGCTCGGCCGGCATCGAGTCCATCTCCATGCGCAACCGGCTGGCGCTCTCGTCCACGAGGTCGATCGCCTTATCCGGCAGGAATCGTTCGGTGATGTAGCGGTTGCTGAGCACGGCGGCCGCGACCAGCGCTCCATCGGTGATGCGAACGCCGTGGTGGATCTCGTACCGCTCGCGCAGGCCGCGCAGGATGCTGATGGTGTCCTCGACGCTCGGCTGGTCGACGACCACCGGCTGGAAACGCCGCTCGAGGGCCGCGTCCTTCTCGATGTGCTTGCGGTACTCGTCCAGCGTGGTCGCGCCGATGGCGTGCAGCTCGCCGCGTGCCAGCATCGGCTTCAGGAGGTTCGAGGCGTCCATCGCGCCCTCGGCAGCCCCGGCGCCGACGACGGTGTGCAGCTCGTCGATGAACATGATGATCGAGCCGTCGGACTCGGTGACCTCCTTCAGGACCGCCTTCAGGCGCTCCTCGAACTCACCGCGGTACTTCGCCCCGGCCACCAGCGCGCCGAGGTCGAGCCCCACGATCCGCCGATCGCGCAGCCCTTCCGGGACGTCGCCGCGCACGATCCGCTGCGCCAGACCCTCGACGATGGCGGTCTTGCCCACCCCGGGCTCGCCGATCAGCACCGGGTTGTTCTTGGTGCGCCGGCTCAGCACCTGGATGACGCGCCGGACCTCCTCGTCGCGGCCGATGACCGGGTCGAGGATGCCCTTGCGGGCGGCATCGGTCAGGTCGCGCCCGTACTTCTCGAGCGCCTGGTAGGTGGCTTCGGGATTCTCGTTCGTCACGCGCTGGTTCCCTCGAATGGCGGTGAGCGCCTCCAGCACCGCTGCAGGCGTCGCGCCGGCCTCGATCAGGAGGCGGGCACCCGAGGATCCGCCGGCCTCGACCGCGGCGAGGAGCAGATGCTCGGTGCTCACGTACTCGTCGCGCATCCGCTCGGCGACGGCGTGCGCGTCGGTCAGGACTCGACTCGCCTCGTTCGACAGCTGGAGCTGGGCGGCCCCGGACACCTTCGGCAGCTTCGCCAGGTCCGCCCGCAGCGCCTCGGCCACGGAGCCCGGCTGGATGCCGATGCGGGCCAGGATGGCGGGCACGACTCCATCGGGCTGCTCGACCAGCACGAGGAGCAGGTGGGCGACCTCGAGCTGCGGATGGCCCTCGGCCTCCGCCAGCTGCTGGGCCGAGACGATCGACTCCGTCGCCTTCTGGGTGAATCGGTCGGTTCGCATCGGTCAGTTCATCCGTCGGCGCGGATCGGGTTGCGGGGAGCTCTCGAGGAGCTCGAGCAACCGGCCGCGCTCATCGTCGGCCAGCGTGGGAAGGACGACCTTGGCGGTCACCACGAGGTCGCCCCTTTCCGACGAGCCGCGCTTCGGCAGCCCACGGCCCTTGAGCCGAATCTCCTGCCCGTTCTGGGTGTTCGGCCGGATGCGGAGCTTGACGATGCCGGTCGGGGTGGGCACCGGGACCTCCGCGCCGCCCATCGCCTCGGCGAGCGTGAGCGGCAGCTCCGTGAAGAGATCGGTGCCCCGTCGCTCGAAGCGTGGATCTGCCACGACCTTGACGTTGATGACGAGGTCGCCGCCATCCACGGCGCCAGACAGCTTCACCTTCGAGCCGTCACTCACGCCTGGCGGGATCTTCACCGTGAGGCGCCGGCCGTTCACGTTCACCATGCGCTCCGTGCCGGTGGCGACCTCCGCCAGTGTCACCTCGGCCGTTGCCTGTGCCGCGGGCCCCAATGGTCGGTGGCGGGTGCGGGCGCCGAGGTCCGACAGGTCCACGTACTCGAAGCCGCCGCCGGGAGCGCCTGTCGCGCCGCCCGCGAACCCCCCGCTGAAGGCCCCGCTGGAGCCGCCCTGCGTCGCGGTCGCGCCTCCGAAGAACTCGCGGAAGAAGTCGCTGAACCCGCTGAGGTCTTCCGTCGAGCTCGTCCGGTACGTCCAGCGCGTGCCGCCTGGCGCGCCGCCGAAGCCCGCCCAGTCGGTCGCCCCACCGGAGCCGTACCCGGCGTGCTGGTAGGCCTGCCAGTTGGCGCCGAGCTCGTCGTACTGCTTGCGCTTCGCCGCATCGGACAGCACGGCATGGGCCTCGTTGGCGTCCTTGAAGCGCTTCTCGGCGTCCGGATCCTTGTTCGTGTCGGGATGCAGCTCGCGGGCAAGCTTCCGATAGGCCTTCTTGATCTCGGACTGGGAGGCCGTTTTCGGGACGCCGAGGGTCGCGTAGTAGTCCTTGTAGTCCATCAGTCACGTGCCGCCGGGGCACGACGCGTGCCCCGGCAGCATGGGTTCAGGCCGGCTGTCCTGCCGGCGGCTGGTCGGCCTGCCCGTCGCCCTTGGCGGCGATGGGCGCCTCGTCCTTGGCCGGCTTGCGTGGCCGGCGCGGCCGGCGCGTGACCCGCTGCTGGCGCTCCTCCCGCTCGGCCTTGATGCGGGACGCCGACCGGGGCGCATCGATCAGCGCCTCGGCCAGCACCTGGTCCATGTTCTCGACCGGCACGATCCGCAGCTGCTCGCGCACCTCCTCGGGCACGTCGACCAGGTCCTTCTCGTTTCGGCTCGGGATGAGGACCGTCTTCACGCCGGCGAGATGCGCCGCCAGCAGCTTCGACTTCAGCCCGCCAATGGGCAGGACGCGGCCGCGGAGCGTGATCTCGCCGGTCATGGCGAGGTCGCGCCGGACCGGCTTCCCGGTCAGCAGGCTGGCCATGGCCGTGGCCATCGTCACGCCGGCCGATGGGCCGTCCTTCGGGGTCGCCCCCGCCGGCACGTGGATGTGGACGGTCGACTTCTCGAAGGTGGTGGGCTCGATCCCGAATTCCTTCTGCCGAGCCCGGATGTAGCTCATCCCGGCCCGTGCCGACTCCTTCATCACGTCGCCGAGCTGGCCGGTCAGCAGGAAGTCGTCCTTGCCGTCCATGCGCGTCGCCTCGACCTGCACGATGTCACCGCCGGCGTCGCTGACAACCAGCCCGGTCACCATGCCGATCTGGTCCTCGGCCTCCAGCTCGCCGTATTCGAAGCGTCCGGGCCCGAGGTACTCCTCGAGGTCCTCCGGCTTCACGACGACGGTGACCTTATCGTCGCTGGCCACGCGTCGCGCGACCTTGCGAGCCACGTTGGCGATCTCGCGCTCCATGTTGCGGACGCCCGCCTCGCGGGTGAACGCCTGGATGAGGCGAACCAGCGCGCCCTCCTCGAACACGAGCTGCTTGTCGGTCAGGCCATGCGCCTCGAGCTGCTTGGGCACGAGGAACCGCTCGGCGATCCGCACGCGCTCGAGCTGCGTGTAGCCGGCCAGGTTGATGACCTCCATCCGGTCTCGGAGCGCTGGAGGGATGGTGTCGAGCATGTTGGCCGTCGCGATGAACAGCACCTTCGACAGGTCGAACGGCACCTCCAGATAGTTGTCCTGGAAGCTGTTGTTCTGCTCCGGGTCGAGCACCTCGAGCAGCGCCGAGCTCGGGTCGCCACGGAAGTCCATGCCGACCTTGTCGATCTCGTCGAGCATGAAGACCGGATTCGCCGATCCCGCCGTCTTGATGCTCTGGATGACCCGGCCCGGCAGCGCGCCGATGTAGGTGCGCCGATGGCCGCGGATCTCCGCCTCGTCGTGGATGCCACCCAGGCTCATGCGGACGAACTTGCGTCCCATGGCGCGGGCGATGCTCTTGCCCAGCGAGGTCTTGCCGACGCCGGGCGGCCCGACGAACAGCAGGATGGGCGAGCGGATCTTCTCGGCCAGCTTGCGCACGGCCATGTACTCGACGATCCGCTCCTTCGGCTTCTCGAGGCCCCAGTGGTCCTCGTTCAGGATCTTCTCGGCGTCCTCGAGGTCGAGGTTGTCATCGGTCTCGACGCCCCACGGCAGGCTGACCAGCCAGTCCACGTAGGTGCGGATGACGCCCTGCTCCGGGCTCGCGCTCGGGATGCGGGACAGGCGGTCGACCTCCTTGAGGGCCTTCTCCTTGACCTCGTCCGGCATCGCCGACTGCTCGACCTTCTCGCGCAGCTCGGTGGCCTCGGCCACGGCAGGATCGTCCTCGCCCAGCTCCTTCTGGATCGCCTTCATCTGCTCGCGCAGGATGTACTCGCGCTGGGTCTTGTCCATCTCGGACTTGACCTCGGACTGGATCCGGCCCTTCAGCTCGAGGACCTCGATCTGCTTCGCGAGGAAGGCGCTCGCCAGCCGCAGCCGATCGGCCACGTCGATCGTCTCGAGCAGCTCCTGGCGCTGCTCGGTCGTCATCTCCGGGCTGTAGGCGGTCATGTCGGCCAGCAGGCCACCGTCCACGATGTTGCGCGCGGCGACCGCCACCTCCGGCGGGACCGATGCGCCCGAGTTCACGTACTGCTCGATCTGGCTGTGGATCGACGCCATCAGGGCCTCGACCTCGAGCGTCTTCTCGGACGCGTCGTCGATGACCTCGACTCGCGCCTCGAGGTGCGGCTCGGACTGCAGCAGGTCGAGCAGGCGGATTCGGCGCTGCCCCTGGACGATGGCGCGGATCGTCCCGTCCTGGAGGCGGATGACCTGCGCGATCTTGGCGAGCGTGCCGATGCCGTACAGCTCGTCGGCGCTGCCGATCTCCTCCTGCTCGCTGGAGCGCTGGGTGACGAGCGCCACGGGCTGGGATGTGCGGACGGCACGGTCGAGGGCCTTGACGCTGCGGTCGCGGCCGACCTGCAGCGGGACGATCATCTCGGGGAAGATCACGGTGTCGCGGAGCGCAACGAGCGGCAGGACCTGGACGCGGTCGAGGTCGTCCTGGGCCTCGTCGTCGGATGCCGCGGTGTCGGGGATTTCGGGTGTCTTGTCGTCAGTTGCCACTGGTAGTCGCTCCTTCGGCCGAGGGGGTCTCGACGGATTCGGGCTCGGCGAGTTCGTCGGCGAATCGCTCGACATCGTCCTCATCGAACAGATCGTAGACCCGGATCTTGCCGAGCTCCTCGAGCTGAAGGATGACCCTCACGCCGGCGAGGTTGACACGCTGCCGGCGGGTGAGGAAACGAATGATACGAACGCGCTGGATGTCCGCCTCGCTGTAGAGACGGAGATTGTTTCTGCGCTGCGGGGCGAGAAGGCCTTCCTCCTCGTAGATCCGCAGGGTGCGGGGATGGCAGCTCGCCAACTCGGCGGCGATGCTGATGATGTATCGGGGGCGGGTGAGATCGTTGCGGCGCGGGCTTAGCGCGTCTTGCCGTGGTGCTGCTGCGCGCCGCGATCGGTCCATCGCGGGACCATAAACCCTGACAATACCGTTGTCAAGGGATGTATCAGCGCCCTGGTGTGCCGAGTGCGGACGACCGGACGTCTTACGGACTCGTGGCGTCGACGAGCTCCCAGCGGACCGCACCGACATCGCCGCCGCCGGGGAGCTCGACGGGGAGCGCCACCAGCTCGAGGCTGAGCAGGCGCTCGTCGGCGACCGGCACCAGCTCCGTGCCGGAGAAGACCACCAGCACGGTCGTCTCCTGCCGCTCGAAGTGCACCGACTCGCCGACCGCCGAGGCATCGTCGTCGGATGCGCCCACGATGCTGAACCGAACGTCCTGGAAGCGATCCGGCCCGGTTCCCAGGGAGTCCTCCGCCTCGGAGGCGGCCTCGATCACCGACGGCGGCCAGTCGCCGGCCTCCAGCTCGCCGGCGGTCCATGCGCTGACGAACCGGTCAAGGGTTGCGGCCGGCGTCGCCGCGTGCGCACCGATCAACCAGAAGCCGGCCCCCCACACCAGCAGGGGAATGCTGAGCCAGCCGATGGCGGTGGCGGGCGACCGCTTCGGCGCCACGGTGCGCGCCGGCTGGGCGGCCTGTGCCGAGCGGTAGGCATCCACCGCCTGCCATCCCCAGGCGATGAGAAAGCCGATGCCGGCGAGGAAGGGAACCAGGTACGCGCTCGAGTCGGCAAGGCCGACCGTCAGCCAGATGAGAAGGAGGACGCTGACGAGCTCCGCCAGGAGCAGCGCACGCCCGACGGCGGTGCGGCCGAGGAGCAGATGCCCCGACCCCCAGGCCATGAGCGCCCGTCGCAGGACGCGCCCGGGATCGGGAGCGGTCACTCGCCGATGAGCAGACTGCGCAGCTCGTCCTCGCCTTCGGCAGACGTCACCGCCAACAGCTTGTCCCCGCTTCGCAGGCGGGTATCGGAGCGTGGCGGCTGTGCGCGATCGTCCCTGATGAGCAGCGCGATGGAGCTGCCCTCCGGCAGTTCGAGCTCGCGGATCTCGCGCCCGATGACGGGCGAGTCGGCGTCGAGCTGCGCCTCCACGATCTGGACCTCGCCGCCCTCCAGCTCCGCGAGGTGGAGCAGGTCGTGGATCGGGATCTCGTGCTCGATCACGCCCAGGATGGAGCGGGTCGGGCTGACCACCTCGTCCAGACCGAGCTGGCGGAACAGCTTCTCGTTCTTCGGGTCGTTGATGCGCGCGATGGAACGCGGGACGTTGAACCGCATCTTCGCGATCTGGCAGGCCGCCAGGTTGACGGCGTCGTCGCCGGTCACGGCGGCCATGACATCGGCGCGGCCCATGCCCGCCTCGGCCTGGTAGCGGCCCTCGCAGCCGTCGTTGGCGACGACGATGCTGCCCAGCTCGTCGGCGATCTGGCGCGCGCGGCCCGCTTCCTCCTCGATGACCACCACCTCGTGCCCGGCGGCCAGCAGCTCCTTCGTGAGGTAGTAGCCCACGTTTCCGCCGCCCACGACCACGACGTACATCAGAGGCCCCCTTCCTGTCCGTCGCCGGGCTGGACGACGGTGGCCTCCGCGGCCGCCTCCTCGCTCCCCGCGACGGCCGGCGGGTCCTCGATGGCCGCGGTGCCGGGCGATGGGGCGCCGCGCAGCGGCTCCGCAGTCGGCGGCAGGACGAAGCCATTGGTGGCATCGGCGCCATCCGCGGCCGCCGCGACGAGCGCGTCGCCGAGGATGAGCGTGCGGCAGATCGTCTCGAGGCCGAGCGCCCGGTAGGCCTCTCCGCGGAGCGGGTCGTTGATCTTGGCGATCACGCGCGGCACGCCGAAGCGATGCTTCCCGAGCTGCGCGGACAGCGCGTTGCGGTTGTCGCCCTCGGTGAGGGTCATGAGCAGGTCCGCCTGCTCGGCACCCGCGGTGCGCATGATGTCCTCGTCGGTGCCACTGCCGCGGACTGTCTCGCCGCCGAAGCTCTGGGGCAGGCGGTTGAATGCGCGCGGATTGGTGTCGATGACGGTGACGTGCTCGCCGCGCTGGTCGAGCTCCGCAGCGACCCGGGCGCCGACCCGGCCGCAGCCCACGATGATGACCCTCATGGCGTGTGCGCCAACTCCTTCGTTTCGGCCCGCAGGCACCACACCGGCGCGGTCGAGTTCCGCATGACGTAGGGGACGGTGCGTCCCGCGTCCCATTGTCCTCCGAATCGCTTCTTGTAGCGAAGCCCCATCACGATCAGGTCGGCGCCGAGCTCGTTGGCGTCGTCGACGATGGCCGCGCCGGCCGCGCGCGCCTGGACGGTGCTGGTGCGCGTCGGCACACCCTTGGCGGCCAGCAGACGCTCGGCACGCACCAGGATCTCATCGGCGCGCTGCACGGCGGACTCGTCCTCGGTGTCCAGGGTCCGCTCGAAGGGAACCTCGATCACGTGGAGGAGTGACACCTCGGCGCCCTCGCGTCCGGCGAGGAGCAGCACGGCCACCTTGAGCGCCGGGTCATCGACGTCGGGATCCCCGGAGAGCGGGACGAGGATGCGGGCGTGGTCGAAGGCGATCGGTTGCTTGTCGGCGCGTCGGAGGAAGCTCATGCCGCGGGATATCCTACGGCGCTCATCGGCCGTACCGCAGCCGATCAGCGAGACGCGGCGGCAGTCCAAGGTCGTGCATCAGGCGCTGGGTGGTATCGATGTCGTAGCGCACCCGGCGGAACTCGACGGCCTTACGCTGCGTGGGGTCCGTGTCGTCGGCCTCCAGGATCGCGTAAGCCGCATCGGGCAGGCCGTCGCGCGGTTGGCCCACGCTGCCGGGGTTGACCATCGCCCGCGCCCCGTCGAGCTCCACCCGCTCACCGGGCATGCCCATCGTTGCCTCGACCTCGCCGCCGACAGCGCGGTACACCATCGGCAGGTGCGTATGCCCGAACAGGCAGAGCCGCGTGTCGAACGCGTCGAGGTTGGCGGCCGCGATGGAGGGGCCTGTGATGTACTCCCAGATCGGGTCGCGGGGTGAGCCGTGGACCGCGGTCAGGTCGCCGTCGCGGCGCACCTCCGGGAGGGCGGCGATGTACGCACGGGCATTGGCATCCACCACGCCGGCCGTCCATTCGATGGCGGCTCGGGCATCGGGGTTGAAGTAGGCCGCGTTCACGGTGCCGATGGCCGCCCCGTCGTGGTTGCCGAGGACGGATCGGGCGCCCATGGCCTGGAGGATGGCGATCACCTCGTTGGGCTGGGGCCCGTAGCCGACGATGTCGCCGAGGACCCAGACCTGGTCGACCTGCGGAAGGTCGGACGCCACCGCCTCCAGGGCAGCGAGATTGGCGTGGATGTCCGACAGGACGGCGATGCGCATGCGAGCGACGAGTATACCGATGCGTTTTGCGCCACCCGAGCAAGCGGCATGCCGATCACGCCAGGGGACGGCGGGCCGGCTCACCGGGGCGGCGCGGGTAGCGATCGGGCGTGGCGGCGACCTTTCGGATCACCACGAATCGGTGGTCGCCGAGGCCGGGCATGCCGGTCGGGAGGACCTCCGGCACCCCGCCTCCGAGCAGCCGCGAGGCCGCCGCGCCGGCCGTCAGCTCCATGTCGGCGATCGGGCCCTTCCAGGCCACCAGCGAGCCGCCGGGCCGGAGCAGCGGCAGCGCGTACTCGGCCAGCACCGGCAGCGCGGCGCAGGCGCGCGCCGTGACCATGTCCTGCGTCTCGCGCAGCTCGCCGCGGCCGAGCGCCTCCGCGCGGTCCGCGAGCGCGGTCACCTTCGAGAGGCCGAGCGCCGCGACGAACGAGCGCAGGGCCTCGACCTTCTTCCCGACCGAGTCGACCAGGGTCCAGGCCACAGAGGGTCGCGCGAGTGCCAGCACGATGCCCGGCACGCCACCGCCGGAGCCGAGGTCGAGGGCCAGCCGCGGAGCGGCCGCGTCCAGCAGCGGCAATGCGGCGAGCGCGTCGAGCAGGTGCAGTCGTGCCACCTCCTCCGGGTCGACCACGCGCGTCAGGTTCAGCCGACCGTTGGCCTCGAGCAGCAGGCCCACATAGCGCTGAGCGGCATCGGTGAAGCCCGGTGGCAGCTGGTCCCGAAGGGTGGGCGCCTCGGTGTCGACCAGGAGGTCGAACGCGACGCGAGCGGTGCGGGCGGCGTCATCGGGCTGCAAACGAGAAATGCTCCTCCAGGCGGCCTTTCGGTCTTCCCGCGCTTGATCGGCGTCGCGGCTCGCTCTCGCATGAGCCCCGACCACACGCAGTTACCGTACTCGGTCGCCCGCAGAAGCAGGACGGCGAAGGTAGCAGCCCGGCATCCACGGCCACAACCCGAGTTTTCCACCAATCGTGCTAACCGCGGCAGTCTGTGGATAAGTCGGCCCGATATACTCAGTCCCGATGGCGTCGAACCCCAGGTGGCAGGCTACGATCGAGGTCCGGTGGCGGACCACGTGACCTCGGCACCGCCACCCCGCTTCGCCCACGACAGCGAGGCGGAGCTGGCGAGGATCCTCGACTTCTACGGTGTCGCATGGCGATACGAACCCGACGTCTTCCCCATCTCCTGGAACGCCGACGGCGCGGTCATCGAGTCGTTCGCGCCCGACTTCTACCTGCCGGAGATCGGCCTGTACGTCGAGCTGACGACGCTGAAGCAGTCGCTGGTGCGCAAGAAGAACCGCAAGCTGCGCTGGATGCGGCTGCTGTATCCCGACGTCCACGTGAAGCTGTTCTACGCCCGTGACTTCCGAGCTCTGATGGTGAAGTACGGCCGCCTCGACTTCCTGACCGACGTGGCTGCCGCGAACGGCGCCTACGCGCACACCGGGTCGGGGAACGGAAACGGCAACGGAAACGGCAACGGCAAGGGCGGCGGCGCGGCCATCGGTCCGATTCCGAGCGTCGCGACCCATCGGTGACCATTCACGACGACGTCGAGGAGGTGCTCCTCGACTCGCAGGCCGTGGCCAACCGCGTGGCCGAGCTCGGTGCACAGCTGGCCGCCGACTACGTCGACCGCGATCCCGTCCTCGTCAGCGTGCTCAAGGGAGCGCTGCCCTTCCTCGCCGACCTGATGCGGAGCATGGAGATCCCGGTGAGCATCGACCTGATGGAGGTGTCCTCGTACGGAGCGGGGACCGAGTCGACCGGCCAGGTGCGAATCCTGAAGGACCTGTCGCGGTCGATCGAGGGGCGCCACGTGGTCATCGTGGAGGACATCATCGACACCGGCCTGACGTTGAACTACCTGCTGAAGTACCTGGCCGACAAGGGACCCGCGTCGGTCCGGATCGTGTGCCTCCTCGACAAGCCGGCACGGCGTCTGGTCGAGATCCCGATCGACTACCGCGGCTTCGAGATCCCGGACCGCTTCGTCATCGGCTACGGGCTCGACTTCAACGAGCGCTACCGCAACCTGCCGTACATCGGCGTCCTGAAGCCGTCGGTCTACGGCGGCGCGCCGCCCGAGGGCTGATCCGGTGGACGGGGGTGGCCGTCGATCCCGATTCCTGATTCTGCTCGGCAGCCTGGCCATGATCGCGTCGGGCTTCCTGCCGTGGTGGCGTTCGGGCGGGGACACCGTCTCCGGCGTGCCGCTGCCGGCCCAGCAGGGGATCGGACTCGAGGGTCCGGGGGTCGTCATCTACGGTGCGGCCATCCTGGCGCTGGTGCTGCTCGACATCGGCTACATGCGCGGCCGATGGGGATTCGTGCTCGACTCGCCATGGGTGTATCTCGTCCTCGGCCTCGTCGGAGCCGCGGCGCTGGCGTACCGCGGCTGGGAGCTGTGGTCGGTGGGTTACCTGCCGTTGCCGCAGCAATCGCCCGGGCTGGCGCTGGCCGCGGTCGGCGTCGCGCTCGTCCTGTACGGGGCCGGAGCCGGGTTCGGGGTCGACGCGGCGCTACTGACGCGCTCCTAGCGCGGCAGGATCAGCGGGGAGAGCAGGATCCAGGCGACGACCACGGCGGCCAGGAGACCCGAGCAGGATCAGCATCGGCCGCAGGTCGGGCCGGTAGTCCCCGGGCGCTGCGCGGAGGCGGCACCGCTCGGTCCCGACATTCGGCCTCAGATCCTGCAGCTGCGCGGACCGCGCGTGGTCCGAGCGGAGCCGCCGCAACGGTTGTGTGATGGACGATCCGACGCTACTCTCCTCGCCTGCGCTCCCCGTCCCACGATGTGGTGGGCGGGCCGTGTGCCATCCCTCATGCCCTGGATTGCTTCGCTCGCAGAGTAAGCACCCGCTATCGTTCGCAAGCCGTCCTGCGGCGGACGTCCACGAGGGATGAGAGAACCCATCAGAGTCACGGAGGAGTACATGATGACATCGAGACGCGACGCCGGCGGACGCCGGATGCCGTGGATCGCTCTGATCAGCGTCTTGGCGCTGCTGCTCGCCGCATGCAGTTCGAACGAGGGAGAAAGCCCCTCGGCTGCCGCCAGCGAGCCCCCGCCCGCTAGCGAGCCCGCTGCCAGCGAGCCCGCCGCGGCCCTCGAGCCGATCCCGATGCGGATCGGCGCACTGAATGCCTCAGACTGGTGGACTGTCCGGGATCGTGGCCGCCCTGGAGGAGGCGCTTCGGATGGGCGTCGAGGAGATCAACGCCGTCTCTGACGGGCTTGTGACGGTCGATTTCGCCGACGACGGCACGGACGACACGGTCGCCTCGGAGAACGTCCAGCAGTACCTGACCGGCGACCACAACGCGATCATCGGCCCCGCGGCGAGCGGCAACGCCGTCGCGATCTGGGATGCTGTGAACACCGCGAGCATGGTCATGTGCTCCGGCACCAGCACCGGGGTCGGCGTTCAGCAGCGAGGAGTACAACCCGAATCACGTCCGCACGGCGCCGTCGGACGACATCCAGGGCCCGCTGCTGGCCAACCTGATGCTCGAGGACGGGTTCACCAATGTGGCCGTGGTCTGGCAGAGCGACGACGTACGGCGAGGGCTTCGGTGAGGCCACCGCCGCGAGCCTCGAGGAATCTGGCGCGACGCTTGCCCTGGCCGAGGGCTTCGACCCGACGCAGACGTCGTTCACCGACGTGGCCCAGGACATCGTGGCCTCGGGCGCCGAGGCGGTGGCGATGATCACCTATCGCCGAGGGCGCGCAGCTGCGCCTCGATCTCGAGAGTGCCGGGTTCACCGGGCAGGTCTACGTGGCCGACGGATTCGTCGACAACGTGACCGTCGAGGACGTGGGCGACGACGCGGCCCTGCTCGCAGGGATCCGGGGCACTTACCCGGCCGTCGCACCGTCCACCGGCGAGGCCACCTTCGGCGATCGCTTCGCCGAGTTCGCGCCCGAGGGAACGCCGACGGTGTTCTCGGCGCACATGTACGACTGCCTGGCCACGCTGGTCCTGGCGGCGCAGGTGGCCCAGAGCTCGGATCCCACGGTCTACGTGGACGAGATCATCGGGGTCACCCGAGATGGTGAGAAGTGCAGCCTGGTTGCCGACTGCCTGGAGATGGTCTGGGCCGGCACGGACATCGACTACGACGGCGCGTCCGGTCCCCTCGACTTCAGTCCGAATGGCGAACCGAGCACCGGCGTCTACAACGTGATCGAGTACAACGCCGAAGGCGTCGTCCGAGAACCAGGACGAGATCTCCGGCGACCTGCCTTCCTGAGATCGCAGTTCCGCTGCAAACCGAGAGGGGCCCGGCTGTTCAGCCGGGCCCCTCTTCATGCGTCCGGGCGGGCGACGATCAGGTCGAGGACACCTCGCGCGCGAGGGTTCCCAGGTACAGGTCAATGACCTTGGGGTCGTGGAGCAGCTCCTGCCCGGTGCCGGTATACGCGTTCCTGCCCTGGTCGAGGACGTAGCCGCGGTCGGCGATGCCGAGGCAGTGGCGCGCGTTCTGTTCCACCATCACGATCGAGACCCCGCTTGCGGCGATCCCCTTGACCTCCTCGAACACGCGGTCCTGCATGATCGGCGACAGTCCGGCGGAAGGCTCGTCGAGGAGGAGCACGCCGGGAGCGGTCATCAGGGCCCGCCCGAACGCCAGCATCTGGCGCTCGCCGCCCGACAGCTGTCCGGCCCTCTGGGAGCGTCGCTGCTTGAGAAGCGGGAACATGGTGGTGATCGCCTCGAACCGCTCGGACCATGCCCCCTTGTTCAGGTACAGGCCCATTCGCAGGTTGTCCTCCACGGACAGCGACGGGAACACGTTCGCACGCTGCGGCACGTAGCCGATCCCCATGCCCACCAGCTCATGGGTCGATCGACCGGTGATGTCCTCGCCCCCGAACGACACGGTTCCTGACCTCACCTTGAGCAGGCCGAAGATCGCCTTGACCAGGGTCGACTTCCCGGCGCCGTTGGGCCCGATGATGCCCACCAGCTCGCCCTGCTGAACGGTCAGGTTGACGCCCCTCAGGATGTCGACCTCGGGGATGTAGCCGCCGACCAGCTCGTCGACGACCAGCAGCGGCTCGGTCACGCCACGTCCTCCCCGCGATGCTTCCCGAGGTAGGCCTCGATCACCGCGGGGTTACGAGCGATGACGCCCGGAGGCCCTTCGGCGATCACCTCGCCCTCGGCCATGGCCACCACCCAGTCGGAGATCGATTGGACGACATCCATGTCGTGCTCCACGAAGAGGACCGTCATCCCCGAGTTCCGCAGCTCCTTGACGTGCTCCACCAACGACTGGATGAGCACCGGATTGACCCCCGCCGTGGGCTCGTCGAGCATGACGAGCGTCGGTCGCACCATGAGAGCCCGCGCCATCTCCAAGAGCTTTCGCTGGCCGCCCGACAGGCGTGCCGGCGTTTGCGCCGATCATGGCGCTCAGTCCGAAGCGGTCCAGGATCTCGCGCGCCTGCTCCTCGTTCTCGCGCTCAGCGCCGCGCCAGCCTCCCAGGATGGCGCCACGCAGTGTCGCACCCGGTTGCACCTTGGCCGCCACCAGCATGTTGTCCAGCACCGACAGCCGCGGCAGCACCTTGGTGAGCTGGAAGGTCCGAACCATGCCGCGCTGAGCGACCCGATGGGCCGGCACACCGACCAGCGGGTCCCCGTCAAGCGAGAAGCTGCCCTGGTCGGGGAACTCGAAGCCGGTGAGCAGGTTGAACAGCGTCGTCTTTCCCGCGCCGTTCGGCCCGATGATGGACGTGATCGTGTTGCGCTGGATCTCGAGGTGCTTGATGTTCACCGCGCGCAGCCCGCCGAAGGAGCGATGCATGCCGTCGACGGTCAGGACAGGATCGGGCTTGGCGCTGCCGGGCTCCTGCGCAATCGCGACGTCAGCCTGCATCGGTGCGGCCCCCCTCCCTGCTCCCTAGCAGACCCTGGGGGCGGAATACCATCAGCAGCATCAGGGCGATGCCAACCAGGATGAACTTGATCAGTCCTGCCTCCGCCGGCGACAAGAACTCCCCGACGAAGTCAACGTTCGCCTGGAGCCGAGCCATCAGCTCGTCGGTGCCGTAGAAGAGGAAGTTGAACAGCGCCGCTCCGAGCACCGGACCCCAGATGGTGCCGGCGCCACCGAGGATCACCATCACGTACAGCATGAACGTGATGCGGGGCTGGAAGGCATCGGGATGGATGCTCTGCTGCTGCAGGGCGAAGTAGATGCCCGCCAGGCCGGCGATGGCGCCGCCCAGCATGAGGGCCTGCAGCTTGTAGGCGAAGACGTTCTTCCCCAGCGAGCGGGTTGCGTCCTCGTCCTCCCGGATCGCCTTCAGCACGCGCCCCCACGGGCTCCTGATGAGGCGGGCGACGAACAGGGTCGCCAGGAGAACCAGCAGCCAGCCGACCACGATGACCCACAGGTTCCGGCCGGTCACCACGAACGGCGCGATGCCGAACACCTCGCTCGGGGGGAACGGGTTGAGCGCGTGGAAGGCTCCGCCGAAGCCCTGCAGCCCGAACACACCGCCGGTCACCGGCTGCGCGGACGACGACCTCACGATGAGCCGAAGCACTTCGGCCACCGCGATCGAGGTGATGGCGAAGTAGTCGGCGCGCAGTCGCAGGGTTGGGATCCCCAGCAGCAGCCCGAGCAGGACCGCCGCTGCGATTCCGACGACGATTCCCAACCACAGCGGCCCGCCGTACTCGACCGTCATCGCGACCCCGTACGCGCCGACCAGCATGAACGCGACGTGTCCGAAGTTGAGCAATCCGGCGTAGCCGAACTGGAGGTTCAGCCCGATCGCGCTCAGCGCATATCCGGCCGTCACCGGCCCGATCACGGCGAGGACGCCGGCGGCGAGGATCTGCATCCAGTCCATCAGCCGATCCTCTCCCGGGTGCCGAAGATGCCCTGCGGACGGACGAGCAGCATCACGATCAGGATGACCAGGCCCGATACGACCTTCAGCTCCGACGGAAGCACGAGCGTGCTCAGCTCGACGACGACCCCGACGATGAACGCGCCGGCCATGACGCCATAGGCCGTACCGAGCCCGCCGAGGACGACGGCCGCGAAGAGCAGCAGGAGGATCCGGAAGCCCATGTCGTAGCTGACCGATTCGTTGAGCCCGTAGAAGACGCCACCCACCGCGGCAAGCCCGGCCGCCAGGATCCAGGTCACGTCGATGACGCGGTCGACGTCGATGCCCGACGACGCGGCGAGATCGCGATCGTCGGCCACCGCCCGCATCGCCGTTCCCGCCCGGCTTCGCTCCAGGAACTGCGTGACCAGCAGGAGGACAACGATGGAAACGCCGATGGTGACCAGGTGCTTCGGCACCATGGAGATTCCCAGGATCGGGATGCCCGGCTGCCCCGCGAAGTCCTGGTACGAGGTTGGCTGGCCGCCGAAGAAGAGCTGGATGAGGCTGCGCAGCGCGAAGGAGAGGCCGATCGACACCACCATCATCGAGATGAGCGACGCCCGGCGCCTGCGAAGTGGCAGCCACAGATACCTGCTCTGCCCCCAGCCGAACGCGCCGACCAGGAGGATAGCCGGGATCGCCGCCAGCACCAGCGGCATGCCCGGTCCGATGCCGGCGACGTGGAAGGCGTAGGCGAGGACCGCACCCAGGGTGACGAGCTCCGCGTGGGCGAAGTTGACGAGCCCGGTGACGGAGAAGATCAGGGAGAGGCCCACCGCGGCGAGTGCGATCGTCGCGCCCAGCTTGAGACCCGCCACGAGGAGCCCGCCGACGCGGGCGTAGGGGCTAACTCCGCCGCCGTGCCTCCGCCCGTGCCTCCGCCCGTGCCTCCGCCCTCTCCTTCCTCGAGTGGGAAGAGGACCACCTTCTGCTGTCCACCGATGACATCGACGTTCGGCAGCTCGGCCCTGCTCGGATCGGTCAGCCGGACGCCCTCGGGCAGGGTGGCGGCGTCCAGGGTCACCTGGTACGTCCCCGCCCCCGGCAGGGGCACTTCCCACGCGCCCTCGGCATCGGACTCGGCCGTCCCGATCTCGGCGCCGTCCTGGGAGACGGTGATGCTGACGCCCTCGACCGCCGTGCGGTCATCTCCGGTCCCATACGCCAGGGTCCCGCGGATGGTCTCGCCCTCGGCCAGGGCCGGCAGCGGGTACGCCAGAACCAGGAGAGTCGCAGCGGCGGCAAGCAGGAGGCGAACGGGTCGGCTCATCCAGCGGGCGGGTCTACGAGGTCCCGCTGCGAGAGGCGGTCTCGCCCGGCTCCGTGGCCTGGCCATCGGCGTACTCCAAGGGGCTGTGGCTCGGTGGCGGCGAGCGCCGCGGGGCTCTCGCAAGGTGCGCGGCATGATACCGGCCCCCGACGACGCGGCGCAATAGATCCGCCCGCCGCGACAACCGCCACCAGGCGACGCCGTTGGGGGTCCAACATCGATCCGTGGTATCCTCGATCGGGTCGTCCAGCAGCACGCTCGCTGTGAACCGCTCCCGAGAGGCCTTCGTGGAGGTACACGTCCGCAGCGCCCGTCACACCGATCTCGACGCCGCCGTCCGCCTGCTGGCGCGCGGCGAGCCCGACGAGGCGAACGAGCGCCAGGACGCGACCGACTACCTGCGCAACCTCCTGTACGTGCCGTCCGCGACGATCGTCGTCGCCGAGGCGGAGCGGCGGGTCGTGGGCGTGGGAGTCCTCGCCATCAGGCCCTCGGTACGGTCTGGTCCCTTCGTCGGCGTGATCGACGAGATCGGGACCGCGCAGCCACCGGCACTGGACGCCGCCGACAGGCGACGAGCGACCGACGCGATCGTCGAGCACCTCGCCACGTCGGCACGAAACAAGGGCTGCACGCGCATCGAAGTCGCAGAGCCGCTGGCATCCGCTGAACCGTCGCTCTGGAAGCGACACCGGTTCGCGAGCCGCGGACGGACGCTGGGCCGATCGATCGGCTGAGCGAGCGCATCCGGCGCGTCGCCCACATCACATCCTTACAGGAGAAGAGCTCAACCGTGAGCAAGAACGTGGCGATGTTCGTTGACGTCGCCAACATGTACTACGCGGCGCGAGGCCAGGACGTCGACGTCGATTACGTCGCCCTCCTCAAGCACGCGACCAAGGGGCGCGACCTCATTCGCGCCTACGCCTATACCGGGCTGGACCCGGAGAACGAGAACCAGAGGAAGTTCATCGACTTCCTCGCCAAGAACGGCTACAAGCCAGTCGTCAAGGACATCCGCAAGTTCGGCGATGGCCGAATGAAGGCGAACCTCGACATCGAGCTGGTCGTGGACCTGTTCCGGCTGGCCGATCGGATGGACATCGCGGTCATCGTGTCCGGCGACGGGGACTTCGCCCCGGCGATCAAGGCGCTGCAGGACCAGGGCATTCGGGCCGAGGTGATCAGCTTCAAGCCGAACACCTCGTCCGACCTGATCGCGGTGGCCGACGAGTTCACCGACATCATGAAGATCGCCTCGATCAGCCGGAAGGAGGCGCGTGCCTCGCGCTCGTCGATGAGCGCACCGGAGATGCCGGCCAAGGAGGTCAACCCCGAGTTCGGCTTCCGCGAGGCGTCACCATCCGTCGCCGCCGCGGCCCTCGCCGCCCTGAAGGGGGGCACCGGCACCGCTACCGGCTCCGGAAACGGACGCCGCACGCGCGGGACTGGCCGACGGGGAGCATCGCCGGCCACGACGTCCGTGCCCGAGCCAGACGAGGCGGCCGTGCCGCTCTCCGCCACGGAGGTCATCGCCGAGGGTGACGAGCAGGCTCGACGGAGGCGGCGGCGCCGTGGCGGCCGCGGTCGTGGCCGCACGCGCCGCGAGACCGATGGCGCACCCGAGGCTCCGGCCGCTGCCGGAGAAGTCGGCTGGGAGGAGTTCGACGACCTCAGCCAGCTCGACGGCCTCGAGGGACAGGACAAGGAGTTCACCTTCGCCGAAGTCGATCCCGAGACGCTCGCCGAGCTCGGGCTGACGCCCGAGGAGGTCGAGGCCATGGCCGTCGGGACGCCGGCCGCCGAGGACGAGGTCGCCGACGCGGAGGCGAAGCCCAAGCGCCGCACGCGCAGCCGCGCGGCCGACACGTCGACTGACGACGGGTCCGCCGAGACGGATGCCGCGCCGAAGCGCCGAACCCGCTCGCGCAAGGCGAGTGCGGACTCCGCCTCTTCCGAGAGTGATGCGAAGCCGAAGCGCGCCACGCGCAGCCGGAAGGCCGACGCGGAGACCACTGCGCCGCCGCCACGGTCGAGGATGCCGCACCGAAGCGTCGAACCCGCTCGCGCAAGGCCGATGCACCGGCCGATCCGGTCAGCGAGGCTTCGACAGCCAGACGGTGAGGCTGAGCCAGAGGGCATCTGGGGCCGGTTCCGCTCCGCTCGCAAGCCGCGGACGGCGCGCGGAGTCCTGAACGACGAAGCCGGCCCCGATCGGGGCCGGCTTCTCATTTCTGGAGGGCGCGCTCAGGTCGGACTCGCGGTCCACCGAGTCGTAGACATCGTTGATGGCTTCGGCCGTGTCGGCAGCCGCCTGCTCGGTCGCCTCGACACCGGAGGTTCCGGCGTCGGCGGCAGCCTCTTCGATGCTGGCGGTCGTGTCGGCCACTGTCGCGACCGGCCCATCCGGGTGCCCGTTGGTGGCGTCGGCGCCCTGGAAGAGCGGAACCCACTCGTCACGCGCCTTCGTCGCCAGCTCGTCGGCGCGCGTGCCCAGCTCCTGGCGCAGCTCCTCGCCACGCTTCGGGGTGGTCAGCATGGCGACGATCGCGCCGGCCGCGGCGCCGAGCAGCAGCCCCAGGAAGAAGGCGCCCAGTGGCGTTCCTCCTGGCGCTTCAGTCCGAGGCGGACGGCGGCGTATCGACCAGCTCCTTGCCCGCGGGCACGGCCGCACCGGCGGCGCCGGCAGCAACGGTGCCGCTGCTTCCAGATGTCCTTCAGGAAGGGACGCACGGACTTGCGCCAGGTCCGATCGGACCATTTCGCGGCGTCCGCGGTGGCGTGGGCGAGGCTTCGTGCGACGTTGCGCCGCATCGGCCGGTCTCGCGCCAGGCCTCGTCGGCGCGCTCGGCCACCGTCTCGGCGACGTCCTCGGCACGCTTCGCCAGTCCTGCGTGATCTTCGCCTCGACCATGCGGTCGATCAGCGTCTCGACGTTGTCGGCGATGTCGTCGGCCGTTCGGGCTGCCGGGCTCGGCATGGTTTCCTCCTGTCGGTCTCGGCCGCTCGGCGGTGCACGAAGTATGCCACTGGGAGTTCGTGCGCCCACCCCCGAATGAGTCGCACGGCCGTACCGCCTATACTCGTGGCCGTGATTCGCACCGATGCGCCGGGGTTCCTGAGCCTCGGGCAGCCCGCCGCGCGCCGCATCGTGACGCAGGCATCCGAGCGCGGGCGTGGGGCCGGACCAGCTGGTCCACGGGCCGCCGGGCGCCGGAAGGACGCCTTCGTCGACGATCTGCTGGCCCTCGCCTTCTGCACCGATGGCGATCGGTCGCGCCGCCCGTGCAACGCGTGTCGCGGATGCCACGACGACGCTCGCGGTCCCACCCGGACCTCGTCATCGGGTCGCCGGACGGCTGGCGCGAATCGCGCGCGACCGGCGAGAGCATCGTCGCGGCCGCCCGGCGCTGGCTGCTGGAGGCCGCGGGAGCACCCGTGACCGCGGATCGTCGCGTCGTCCTCGTCGAGCGTGCCGATCGGGCGAACGAGCAGATCCAGAACGCGCTGCTCAAGGCGCTCGAGGAGCCGACCGACCGTCACGTCTTCATCCTCGTCGCGGACGAGCCGTCGCGTCTGCTGCCGACGATTCGCTCGCGATGTCAGCCGCTGCGCATCGGCCCGGTGCCCCGAGAGGAGCTGACCGCTCACCTCATGGATGTCGAGCGGCTGCCCCAGGATCTCGCCGACGCCCTCGCGCGGATCTCCGACGGCCTGAGCGGGACGGCCGTGGCGTACGCCCGGAACCGGGGTTTGCTCGACTGGCGGCGCCGGGTGCAGGGCGAGCTGCTCGCACTTCTCCAACGCGGGCGTGCCGATCGGTTCGTGTCGGTGCGCGACCTGCTCGACGACACCGTGGCGCTGGTGCCCGCGCGACCAGCCGTCGACGAAGAGGCCCGCACGCCGGCCTCCGTCCAGCGCGAGGCGGCGATCCTGGTTGTGGAGGCCTGGATCGCGCTCGCCCGCGATA
>CAWDYT010000018.1:0-116808 GCA_963806695.1 uncultured Chloroflexia bacterium
ACAACCTCGTGGTCGACCTCCGGCAGCGCGTCCAGCGCGCGCACTTCTTCGCGATCGTCGACGAGGTCGACAACATCCTCATCGACGAGGCGCGCACCCCCCTCATCATCAGCGGCAACGCCGAGCAGTCCGCCGACAAGTACGTCCAGTTCTCCCGCCTCGTGCCTCGGCTGAAGGCCGAGGAGGACTACATCGTCGACGAGAAGTTCAAGCAGGTCGCGATCACCGAGGCCGGCACCGACAAGATGGAGCAGTGGCTCGGCGTCGAGAACATGTTCGCCGACGACTTCAGCCTCGCCCGCCATCTCGAGCAGGCGCTGAAGGCGCAGGTCCTCTACCAGAAGGACCGCGACTACGTGATCAAGGACGGCGAGATCGTCATCGTCGACGAGTTCACCGGACGCCTCATGCCAGGTCGGCGCTGGTCGGAGGGCCTTCACCAGGCGGTCGAGGCGAAGGAGGGCGTGGGTTGTCCAAGAACGAGCAGCGCACGCTCGCCCACCGTCACGTTCCAGAACTACTTCCGGATGTACGAGAAGCTGGCCGGGATGACGGGCACGGCCGGAGACCGAAGCCGAGGAGTTCAGCAAGGATCTACAACCTCGGAAGCTGATCGTCATCCCCACCCACCGCGAGATGATCCGCGCCGACTACGCCGACCTCGTCTACCCGTCCCAGAAGGGCAAGTGGGGCTCGGTCATCGAGGAGATCGCCGAGGGAGCACGGGAAGGGTCGCCCGGTGCTGGTCGGCACGATCAGCCGTCGAGATCTCCGAGATGCTGTCGGACCTGCTCAAGCGCCGGGGCATCAGCACAACGTCCTGAACGCGAAGTTCCACGAGCGCGAGGCCGAGGTCGTGGCGCAGGCCGGTCGGTTTCGGGTGCCGTGACCGATCGCGACGAACATGGCGGGGCGCGGTACGGACATCCTGCTCGGCGGCAACCCCGAGCAGATGGCGCGGAGCTCCTGCACAGGCAGGGGAAGACCGTCCTGGAGGCCACCCCCGAGGAGTATGCCGAGGCCATGGCCGAGGCCGAGGCGCTGTGCGCGCGTGGACCGCGACAAGGTGGTCGCCGCGGGCGGGCTGCACATCATCGGGACGGAGCGCCACGAGGCGCGGCGCATCGACAACCAGCTCCGCGGGCGCTCCGGTCGCCAGGGCGACCCCGGCAGCAGCCGGTTCTACCTGTCCCTCGAGGACCACCTGATGCGGCGCTTCGCCGACGACCGGGTGCAGGGAATCATGCGCACCCTCGGCTTCACCGAGGAGACGGCCCTCGAGTCGAAGATGGTCAGCCGCACCATCGAGAGCGCCCAGTCGCGGGTCGAGGGCTACAACTTCGACGCCCGCAAGCACGTCGTCGAGTACGACGACGTCATCAACCGCCAACGCGAGACGATCTATCGCGAGCGGGACCGGATCCTGCGCTCGACGAACCTGGGTCCCACCATCGAGGCGATGCTCGAGGACGAGGTCACGACCCTCTCCACGGAGCACACCGCGGCCGACCACCCCAGCGACTGGAACCTGGACGGGCTTCGCACACAGCTGGCGAGCATGATCCCGGCATTGACCGACGACGACCTGCGCTCGCTGGACGACGCGACCGAGGGTGCGGAGCTCACCACGCAGCTGGCCGAGGTGGTCCGGGCACAGTACGAGGCACGGCGAGCGGAGCTCGGCGAGGAACCGGCGTCAGTCCTCGAGCGGCTCGTGCTCCTGCGCGTCATCGATTCCCTGTGGGTCGAGCACCTCACCGCGGTGGACGACATGCGGCGCGGCATCGGGCTCCGAGCCTACTCGCAGCGCGATCCGCTGAACGAGTTCAAGATCGAGGCGTATCGGATGTTCGACGAGCTGAAGGCGACGATCCGCAAGACGTGACCCACACGATCTTCCGCGTTACCGTCGAGCGCACGCCCGCGCAGCCGCGGCCCGTGGCGCGGAACGTCATCGAGGGCCGCGCGCCGGTGGCCGGCGACAGCGGCACCGCGACCGCCGCCGGGGCGGCGACGGCCACCGCCGTCGCGGGTGGCAACGGCTCCCAGCCGGCGCGATCGGGCCCGAAGATCGGTCGCAACGACCCGTGCTGGTGCGGCTCCGGGCCGAGTTCAAGAAGTGCCACGGGGCCTGACCGGGTAGGGACCGATGTAGAGCGTGGGAGCGTTCTCCGGCCGGCCCGCCGGACGGAACCGGCGGGACCGCCTGCGCCGCCCAACCACGACCGCCATCAGCACCTGACGGTCGACAGGAAATCGCCACCTACGTCGACCTATGGTCGGGGCTCGGCGTCCCTGTCGATGCCGTCCTCACCGTAGTCGTGGTGCCGCTGGCGCCAGCGCCGGATCGGGTACAGCGCCAGGCAGGCGACGGCGATGAAACCGAGGATCAGCCAGAACGGGTCGGGCGGATAGGGCATGGGGCACAAAGGATGGCCCATGCCGGACCATCGTGCAGGGTTGCGCTCTCCGATCCACCCGCTACGATGGAGCCCAACGATGCACGCGGGACATGCTCGGATCCCGCGCATCTCCAGGCTCGGTGGAGGGAATCGTTGAAGCAACTGACCGATACGCCTCGGGTCCCCATCCCGCTCCCCGTCAGCACGGCGGCCCACCTCCCACCGGTCACCCGCTTCCGAGATCCAGACCTCCCCCTACGAAGACCTCATCATGTGCGAGCGTGACTGCATCTCGCTGCAGCTATACCAGCAACCGCCGCTCGACTGCGATGGCAACTGCGGCGTGTGCCCGCGCCAGAGCTACTGCCCGTGCGTGAACCCGGCCAAGATCCGGACGAAGCAGAACCGCCGCCCGGCCGAGATGGCTGAGCTGCCGATGGTGGCCTCGCTTGGACGCAATTAGGGACGAGGCGCAGCGGCTGGCACCGTCAAGCCACGACGCGTCGGTGCGCCTTTGACCTCGCCTCCGAAGGAGGCCGAGCTCGCCGAGCTGACCGAGCGCTCGGCCGATCCGAACCTGTGGGATGACCCTGCCGGGGCGCAATCCACCATGCGTCGCGCCGAGGAGCTGCGCTCGGAGATCGAGACGTGGCGCGGTCTCGGGGATCGCGCGCGCGGCCTGGCCGAGATGGCCGAGATGGCCGCCGCCGAGGCGGACGAGGGCGAGACGCTCGCACCGGATCTCGAGCGCGACCTTGCGGCGATCCAGGCCGACTGGGCACGGATGGAGCAGCAGCTCCTCCTGGCCGAGCCGTTCGACGAGCGCGGCGCCATCGTCACGGTCCACGCGGGCGCCGGCGGCACCGAGGCGCAGGACTGGGCCGAGATGCTGCTGCGCATGTACCTGCGCTGGGCCGAGCGGCACGGCTTCAAGACCGAGATCCTCGAGCCAGCCGCGGGCGACGAGGCCGGCATCAAGTCGCGCGAGCGTCCGCATCGTCGGCGACTACGCCTACGGGCTGCTGCGCGCGGAGCGGGCGTGCACCGGCTGGTCCGCATCAGCCCGTTCGACTCCAGAAGCGGCGCCACACATCTTCGCGCTCGTCGAGGTGCTGCCGGAGGTCGCCGGACGACGCGACCAGGTCGAGATCGACAACGACGACCTGCGCGTCGACACGTACCGCGCGCAGCGGCGCCGGTGGCCAGCACGTGAACAAGACCGACACGGCGGTGCGCATCACCCACCTGCCCACGGGCATCGTGGTGACCTGCCAGAATCGAGCGCAGCCAGCACCAGAACCGCGAGCGGCCATGGCGGTGCTGAGTCGCGAAGCTGCTCGAGCGGGAGATGGAGCGGCGCGAGGCGGAGATGGCGCGCCTGCGCGGCGAGCACGTCGAGGCGGGGTGGGGCAACCAGATCCGCTCGTACGTGCTCCAGCCGTACACGATGGTGAAGGACCTGCGCACGGACGTGGAGACAGCGAACCCGACGGCGGTCCTCGATGGCGACATCGACGCATTCATCGAGGGCTACCTGCGCGCGCAGGTCGGGCAGGGAGATCCGACGCCGGCGGCGTAGGCGACGGGACCCGGACGGCACGCATTGGTACCATCCCCGCCGAACCGATGACGTCCCTCCTGCGCCGCCGCACCCGTTCCGAGCCGACCGATGCGCCCGTCATCGAGCTGGCTGACGTGGGGATGACGTACCCGAACGGCAAGGTCGCCCTGGCCGACGTCAGCGTCACGATCGCTCCCGGCGACTTCGTGTTCCTGGTCGGGCCCTCGGGTGCGGGCAAGAGCACGTTCATCCGCCTCCTCATCCGCGAGCAGCTGCCGACCAACGGCAGCGTCCGCGTCGCCGGTCGCGACCTGGTCCGCATGCGGCGCGGCCAGGTGCCGGCGCTGCGGCGCCGCATCGGGATCGTCTTCCAGGACTTCCGCCTTCTGCCGAGCAAGACGGTGGCGGAGAACGTCGCCTTCGCGCTGGACGTGACCGGCACGCCGGGATCGGTCGTCCGGCGCCGGGTGCCCCAGCTGTTGAGCCTGGTCGGACTCCACGACCACGCCCACCACCTCCCCACCCAGCTGTCAGGCGGCGAGCAGCAGCGGACCGCCATCGCCCGCGCCCTCGTCCACGATCCGGCGATCCTTATCGCCGACGAGCCGACCGGGAACCTCGACCCAGTCACCAGCTGGGAGATCATCCAGCTCCTGATCCAGATCAACCAGCTGGGCACGACGGTGCTGATGGCCACGCACAACGAGGAGATCGTGAACGCGATGCGTCGTCGCGTGCTGGCGCTCGAGGCGGGACATCTCGTGCGGGACGAGTCGGCCGCCGCCTACGAGCGGGAGTACTGAGCCGATGGCGTTCGCCCGCTTCCTCGGATTCAGCGTCGTCCGCGCCTGGCAGGGCTTCTGGCGCAACGGGATGATGAGCCTGGCCGCCACTGCCACGGTGATCCTGATGCTCGTGCTGCTGGCGGCGCTGTTCATCGTGATCAGCGGCCTCAATGCGGGCCTGGAGTTCATCGAGAGCAAGGTCGCCGTCACCGCCCAGCTGGAGGACAACCTCACCGATGCGGCCCTCGCCGTGGTGACCCGAGAGGCCGAGTCGGTCCCCGGCGTCGCATCGGTCGAGTACATCTCGCCCGATGAGGCCTGGGCACGTCTCGAGGCAGCCTACGAGGAGACCGGGCAGTCGTTCGACGACGGTGGCGCGGAGATCCAGCTGTTCGCCAGCCTCGAGATCAGCCTCGACGATCCGGAGGCCTCGAGCACCGTCAGCGCCCGGCTGGCTGACGACCCGCGGGTCGTCCGCGTCCTCACCAAGCAGGCGGAGTACGACACGCTGCTGGGGATCATCAACGTCATTCGGACGGTCGGCATCATCGGTGTCGGGCTGGTGGGGCTGACCGTGCTGTTCATGATCATCAACACGATCCGGATCGCAGTCTACAGCCGGGCCAACGAAATCGAGATCATGCGGCTGGTCGGGGCGTCCGACTCGTTCATCCGCTGGCCGTTCATTCTCGAGGGCATCCTGTGCGGGCTGATCGGCGCCGTGGTCTCGATCTTCCTGGTCGCGGCCGTGTGGGAGCCGATCCAGCCGGCGATGGTGCAGATCTTCCAGATGCCGACCGCGGTCAGCACCCGCTTCCTCACCACGCTGTCGCTCCTGCTGCTGGCCGTCGGGCTCGGCGTCGGAGCGGTCGGCTCGTGGATCAGCGTCCGCTCGTACCTGGCGACGGCTCGCTGAGCGTGCGCCGGCCGAGCGTCCGAGCGCTCGCGCGGATATCGGAATCGTAATGTCGCCGAAACCGGCTCCGTACGGTGCGTTGCTAGACTTCCACCTCCCATGACCGATCTGACCCCGCCGTCCGAGCCGATCGAGCGTCCGGCGCGACCATCCCCGCTGCCGTGGATCGCGGGCCTCGCCCTTGCCGCCGTCGTCGGTGCGTTGCTCTTCATCGGCGGCTACCTGGCCGCCGGCAGAGGCTCGGCCAACGGCTGTGCCGCCCCGGACGAGTCGTTCGCGGCGTTCTGCGAGGCGTACGACCGCCTGCAGGGCGAATACGTCGACCAGCTCGATCCCGACGACCTGGCCGAGGGCGCCATCCGCGGGATGTTCCAGTACGGGGTCGCCGACCCCTACTCCGGCTACATGCCGCCGGAGCAGTTCAACCAGGCGCTCGGCGACCTGTCCGGGGCGTTCGGTGGGATCGGCGCGGAGATGTCCGTCCGCAACGTCGAGAACCCGGAGGACCTGGCCAGCTGCACCGAGCTGACGGCGACCTGCCGCCTGGTGGTCGTCGCCCCACTCGCCGGCACGCCGGCCGAGGAGGCGGGGATCCAGGCCGGCGACATCGTGCTGGCGGTGAATGGCGAGCCGGTCGACGGCTCGACGATGAACGACCAGGTCACGCAGATCCGCGGCGAGCCGGGCACTGAGGTCACGCTCAGGATCCAGCGCGGCGAGGAGGAGCCGTTCGACCTCACGATCACGCGAGCCGAGATCAAGCTCCAGGAGGTCGAGGCGCGCATGATCGACGATCACATCGGCTACATCGCGCTGAACGGTTCTCGGCGCCGGCCAGCGAGCAGTTCGCCGCCGGCCTGGCCGATCTCCTCGAGCAGGGCGCCGATCAGATCGTGTTCGACCTGCGCGACAACCCCGGCGGCTACATCGACGCGGCGCAGAAGATCGCCAGCCAGTTCGTGGACGACGGGCTGATCTTCACCCAGGAGTCGGCGGGTGACGAGGTGAAGGAGTACGCGTCGACCGGCGACGGGATCGCGACCGATCCGGATCTTCCGCTCGTCGTCCTCGTCAACGGCGGGTCCGCATCGGCTTCGGAGATCGTGGCGGCCGCCCTCCAGGAGCACGAGCGTGCAACGCTGATCGGCGAGCCGACCTTCGGCAAGAACACCGTGCAGGTCTGGGGACGCCTCGAGAACGAGGGTGGCGTGCGGATCACGATCAGCCGCTGGTTCACCCCGGATCACAACTCGGTGGCGCCCGACGGCATCCAGCCCGACATCGACGCGGCCCGCACGGCCGAGACGCCGCCGGAGGAGGACCCGGTCCTCGATGCCGCGCTCGACTTCCTGGCAGAGCAGCCGGTGGCCGAGGACGGGGAGGCTTCCGTTCCGGTGGCTGGCACGACGTTCGACCTTCCCGCGGTGGTCGGCATTGTCGCGGCGCGACCCATCTGCTAGCATCGCCGCCAACGAAAGGAGGTGGTGTGCACGTGAGTAGTTCCAAGCACGCCACCACCGAGGCAGTGCGCTAACACAGCTTCGCGTGGTGTAGCGACGGATCGAGCCGGCCGATACGGTCGGCTCGTTCCATGCCCAGCTCCTTTGATCCCCGATCCGTTGCGAGACCAGGACCGCCGATCGATGCCCGACGAGACGATTGCCGTCAACCGACGAGCGCGCCACGACTACGCCATCGAGGACACCCTCGAAGCGGGGATCGTGCTGACCGGCACGGAGATCAAGTCGCGTCCGCGCGCACAAGGTGCAACATCGCCGAGGCCTACGTGCGCATCGAGAGCGGCGAAGCGTGGCTGATCGGCGCGCACATCGCCGAGTACGCCCAGGGCAACCGCTACAACCACGCGCCGGCGCCGGACCGCGCAAGCTCCTGCTCCATCGCGACCAGATCAGCGAGCTTCTCGGGCTCCAGTCGGCCAAGGGGCTGACGCTGGTGCCGCTGAAGATGTACGTGCGGCGGCGGGCTGCGCCAAGCTCGAGGTGGGAGTGGCGCGCGGCAAGAAGGCGCACGACAAGCGCCGAACCATCGCGGATCGCGACATGCGTCGTGAGCTGGAGCGCGAGGCCAAGGTATCCGGGCGGATCAAGCTCTAGAACAGGTGTTCACATCCGCGCCGGCGTCTGGTAGAATCGATGCCCAATCGGTTCGTGGGGATGTCAGGTCTCGACAGGGCCCGTGAACCGGGAATCGCAGGTCGAGGTTGCTCGCAGGCCTCGTAAAACAGCGGGCAATTGCTGTAACTGGCAACGATAGTTACGCCCTCGCTGCTTAGAGCAGTGAGCATCGACGCCGTCCCCCCTCCCCGGACGGCGAAGATGTCATCAGGGGAGGTGCGGCGTCGCCGACTCCGGTGAGTGGCGTCAAAGAGCCGAGAGGCACCACCGGATAGCAAGCGAAGCACCCCGCCGGTCGGGGGTCCGCAACGCGAAACGCAAGTTGGCCGGAAATACCTGTAGGAAGTTCTCGGGGAACGTGTTCTGGACGGGGAGTTCGATTCTCCCCCATCTCCACCATCTTCATCGCAGTGCCCAGCGGACTGGCCGGCGCCGATCGCGGATAACGCGGGGCGCGCCGGCCTTCGCCGTGCCGGCCCGTTTGCGGTTGACCCCTGTGCTACGGTCCGGCGACGCGGGGGCGGGCGCGAGCACGCAGCGGAGGGTGCGTGATCTCGCCATGGACCTGTCCAGGCTCAGCCAGAACGAGAAGCTCGCCCTGTACGGCGCGATCGTCGTCGTTCCTGACCGGCATCGTCAGCAGCTGGGGCGGCCTCCTCTGGCTGACGATCCTTGCGGCGGCCGGCGTCGCCGTCGTCGTGCTCCTCCCGCAGTTGTCCCCCACGACCTCGCTGCCGGGATCGCGAGGGACAGCCTGCTGACGGTGCTCGGCCTCGTCGCGCTTCGCCGGCGCGGCCATCGAGCTGCCTGCGCTGTCTCGGCGTGCACGTTCGATACGCTCGGCCGCTTCAGCACGATCCTCTTCATCGTGGCCGCTCACCGGCGTCGGCCGTCATGGCCTGGGCCGGCTGGCAGGAGCTCCAGCGGAGGCGGAAGTGCGGGCCGGCGGCAGCGGCGCGGCGGCACCGATCCAGCGGCCGCGGCGCCCTCCGCCATGCCCGCCGCCGGAACCGATGGCCGCACCGAACCGGAGATCGTCAGCGCGCCCTCCGCCGAAGCCGCCGCCTCGGATGTGGCGGCCGACGACCGTACCGGCGCGACGACGAGGACCGCCCGCCCGCCTGATCAGGATCCGCCGGTCAGTCGGCGCCACGCGGTGACGGAGGTGGTCGACCGCGTCCACCCCGTCGCCCACCGCCCGCTCCAGGCGCTCGATGACGACATCGGCGGCCAGGCCGTCGTCGATCGCATCGACCGATTCGTCTGCCGCCTGCCGCTGCGCGACGTCGTCGATCGCGCTCCGCGGCATGGCGCACGATGGCACCGATGTCGCCGTGGGTGGCCGCAAGCTCCTCGGGCGGCGCGTCACCGGCGTCCTCGAAGTAGAGGACGGCGAGGGCCAGCAGGTCGAGCGGGTCCGCTGCTCGCCGACGCGCGCGCCCGCCGACCCGATCGTCAGCGCGTAGCCGTCGTCGAGGGTCGGCGCGAACCCGATCCACGGCCCGTCGGGGTCCAGGCGCCCGACGGCGCAGGGCGGCACCTCCATCTCTGCACGCCTCACCGGCGCGCGAAACGGATCCCGCCTACTCCTTCACCTGGCTGGCGGGGAGGACGACGATCCGCCGGTTCGGCTCGACGCCGACGCTCTGGGTCCGGACCTTCGGGTTCTCCAGCAGCGCCATGTGCACGATCCGTCGCTCGACCGCGGGCATCGCCTCGAGCTGGATGATCTTGCCGGTCTGGAGGACGCGCTTCGCGGCCCGATCGGCCACGTCGCGCAGCTGTTCCTCGCGCCGGCCGCGGTAGTTCTCGACGTCGATCGCGATCCGGTGGTGCTGGCCCTCGCGCCGGCCGACGATCAGGTTGACGATGTGCTGCAGGCTGGCGAGCTTCTCGCCGCGGCGGCCGATGAGGCGCCGAGGTCGTCGCCGCTGCACGTTCAGCCGCGCCGTCTCGCCGCCCGATGGCGATCTCGACGGTGCCGGTGAGGCCCATCAGCGAGAGCATCTCCTCGAGCACCTCCTTGGCCGTGTCCAGCGTCGCGCGCTCCTCGTCGGACAGCTCGTCGACCGGCTTGCCCGGCACGAACGGGGCGGGCTCGCGGCTCGGCCGATCGGTGCGCGGCTCGCGCGGCGGTCGGTCGGCGCGAGGCTCGCGGATGCCGTGATCGCGGTCACGCCCGTCCCGGCCGCGGCCGCCACGACCTCGGCCGCCACGCGAGCGGCGGCCCTCGTCGGTACGCTCCCGCGGCGGCGAGCTCCGCCGACCTGGTCGTCGGCATCGGTGCGCTCGATCGCGATCGCCTCGGGACTCCGGGCGCCTCCGGTCGGCGCCTCGGCCTCGGGGGCATCGGCTCGTCGGATCGGGCTCCTCGGCGATCGGCTCCTCGCGGATCGGCTCCTCGTGGATCGGCTCCTCGTGGATCGGGCTCGGCGCGAATCGTCTCAGCGGCGTCGACCGCCGACTTCGGGGCGGCCAGGATGCGGGCCTCCTCGCCGCCCACGCCCAGCATTCCTCGCTTGCCCTGCGACAGGATCTCGATGTCCAGGTCGCCGAGATCGGCGCTGAACTCGGCCATGGCGGTGCGGATCGCCTCTTCGACGTTCTTGCCGGTGAATTCCTTGAAGGTCATCGTTTTCGACCTCTGCGCTTGGCGCCGCCCTGCCGTCGGTTCGCGGGCCGCGGTCCGGCGCGGCTGCCGCCCGACGCGGGGGCGCGTGGGGTGGAGTGGAATCGGGCGTCTCGGAGGTCGCGTCATCGGTCGCAGGCGCGCTTCGGGCGCGGACCGCTCGCGATGCCCGTCTCCGGCGATGCCGCCCAGCCGGGCTGCCAGCCGAAGAGCGGGAAGAGGTTGCCCCATCCCATGATCAGGTACTGCTGTACCACCAGGTATGCGGTGTACACGATCCAGTACAGGATCAGACCGCTCGGGAAGATGCCGCCCCAGATGATCGTGAGCAGGGGGAACGTGTACGATCATCGTGCTCGTCATCCCGGAGGTCGGGATCCTCGGGATTGGGGCGCGGGCTCGTCATCTTGACCTGCACGAACTGCAGGATCGCGGCGATGACGGCCAGGAGCGAGAGGGCGAAGCCGCCGAACAGCGGGATCGCGAAGACGGCGTCGACCTGGGCGAGGTCGAGGCCCGAACAGCCAGGACGACCGTGGTGTCGACGTGGCGCGTCCAGCTTGATCGGAGTGATCAGCTGGCAGTTCAGCGGCAGCAACTGCGGGAGCTGGCTGTACTCGGGCAGGTTGCAGGCGCCGTTCACCGGCGCGAGGTACGTGTCGGCCTGCGCGAGGGGGGTGATGTCCACGGCCGCGTTCAGCGTCCGGAACGCCTCGGACGACACCTGCTCGGCCGAGAGCGTGACCGTGCCCGACGGCCCGGATGAGGGCCTGGTAGAGGGCGAACAGGATCGGCAGCTGCAGCACGACCGGGAGGCAGCCCGCGGCCGGGTTGACGCCGTGCTCCTTGTACAGCGCCATCGTCTCCTCGGAGACTTCTGCCGGTTGCCCTTGTGCTTCCGCTGCACCTCGCGGATGAGCGGCTGCATCCGCTGCATCTCCTTCTGCGAGCGGATCTGCCGGATGAACAGCGGGGCCAGGATCGTCCGGATGATGATCGTGAAGACGATGATCGCCAGGGCGAAGTCGAGGACCGGGAGCTCGTAGAGGAAGATGAGCAGGTTGAAGAGCGGGAGGAAGAAGACGTCCCAGGGCGGGTTGAAGATCTCGATCCCGAGGAACCCCTGGGCGATGATCGGTATCAACTCAGCTCTTCTCGTCTAACGGACCGGGTCATAGCCGCCCGGATGGAACGGGTTGCAGCGACCGATGCGCTTCGCGCCCAGCCACGAGCCCCTCACCAGTCCATAGCGCTCGATGGCCTGGTAGGTGTACGCCGAGCACGTGGGCGAGTACCGGCAGCTCGGCGGCATCCAGGCGGTGAGCTTCTGGTACGCGGTGATCAGTCCCAGCCCGATGGTCTTCATCTTCCGATGTCCGATCGCCGGAGGAGCGCGTCGATCGCGGCTCCCAGGTCGGCGTGCGTGGCGTCTCCGGCGGCCGGCCGCGCGATCAGCAGGAGGTCCCAGCCGGGACCGATCCGACCGATCCGCTCGCGGAGCAACTCCCGCAGGCGACGTCGTACTCGATTGCGCTGAACGGCTCCTCCGAGCGTCCGGGGGGTCGAAAGCCCGACGCGCGTCTCGGCCCGGTCGGTCCTCATCCAGCGGAGGACGAGGAGCGGGGTCGAGCGCGCGGTGCCATGACGGCCGATGGCCTCGAAGTCGGCCCGGCGCCGGAGCATCGGCAGCGCAGGCATCGGTTCGTGGCCGCGTCGGCGGTCAGGCCGACGAGCTTCTTACGTCCCTTGGCCCGACGACGAGCGAGCACGCGGCGACCGCCCTTCGTGGCCATGCGGGCCATGAAGCCATGCTCGCGCTTGCGCGCGCGCTTCTTGGGCTGATACGTCCTCTTCGTCATGGCTGCGTGCCGTTCCTCGTTCAGCTTTCGCGATTCGGCCGACAAACACACGAACGGCTGGCGTTCCGCCAGCCTGCGCGCATGAATTCGGTTGGCCCGATTCGCTCTGGCCGGATTCTAGCGGTCCGGCGTCACGGTCAAACGTGCTGGGTGCGGCCTCGACCCTCCCATGCCGATCTACCGTTGGACGCCGATTTCGGGCACATCGACGCGCGAAGCTGCCGGTGCGCATCGTCTGCCGATATGCGCGCAGCGAGGCGGGAGCCCGGTCAATCGCCGCTCGTGCGTACCTCTGCGATGTTTGGCGAATGCTTCACGCGAGCCCGACTCCCCGCGAAGCCTCTGCCGATCCATCGGCGGAGTGCTCACGGGAGGCCATCGGCTGGCGCCGATGAGCGACTCGCTCGTCCTGTGCTCAGCCTCTGCGGATCGGCACGCAATCGTCCTGATCCGTTGCCCCGCCGTTTCGGCCGCTGCTATAGTGGCCCGACCCCCGGCCCGGACCGCCCGAAATCGACTCCGTTCGACGTCCGATCTCGGCCCGGAGGACGGACTCATCAGCCCTGTCCCACCCTGGTTTCGGCTCGGAGAACCTCGATTGATGGATGCGAAGCAGGTGTGGCGCGCCGCCCTCGGCGAGCTGCAGGTCTCCCTCTCCCCGGCCAACTTCGAGACCTGGCTGAAGGACACCGAGCTCATCGAGATCGACGACAACCGCTATCGCATCTCCGCTCCGAACGGGTTCGCCCGGGACTGGCTCGACAACCGCTATCGGCCGCTGATCAGCCAGACGCTCGCTCGCGTGGTGGGTGGCTCGGTCCAGGTCGAGTTCGTCGTGGCCGACGCCTCCGGCCCGGTTCCCGAGCAGGTCGACGAGGAGGCCCAGGTCCAGATGCCGCCGCTGTCGGCGGGCGGCAACGCGATCAACCTCAACATCCGGTACACCTTCAGCAACTTCATCGTGGGCTCGGCCAACCGCCTGGCCCACGCGGCCGCCCTCAGCGTCGCCGAGCGCCCCGGCCACGCCTATAACCCGCTGTTCCTGTACGGCGGCGTGGGCCTCGGCAAGACGCACCTCATGCACGCCATCGGCAACGCGGTCGCCCACAAGTTCCCGCGCAAGCGGATCCTGTACGCGACCAGCGAGAAGTTCACGAACGACTTCATCAACTCGATCCGCGAGCAGAAGATGGAGGACTTCCGGAACCGATACCGGCGCATCGACGTGCTCCTCATCGACGACATCCAGTTCATCGCCGAGCGCGAGCGCACCCAGGAGGAGTTCTTCCACACCTTCAACGCGATCCACGAGGCCGGCAAGCAGGTCGTCCTGTCGCTCGGACCGGCCGCCGAAGGCGATCACCACCCTCGAAGAGCGGCTGCGCAGCCGGTTCGAGTGGGGCCTGATCGCGGACCTCACGCCGCCGGACCTCGAGACACGCATCGCGATCCTCCGCAGCAAGGCCGAGGACCAGCTCCACCTCATCCCGGCGCGAGGTCATCGAGTTCATCGCCCGCAAGGTCGTCAGCAACGTGCGTGAGCTGGAGGGCGCGCTGAACCGCGTCGTCGCCTACGCGTCGATGAGCGGGATGCCGGTGAACATCGAGCTGGCGTCGGCCGTGCTCTCCAACGTCATGTACAACCCGCGCAAGAAGTCGATCACGCCGCAGCGCATCGTGCGCGCGGTGGCCGACTACTACGGCGTCAACCTCGATCAGCTGCGCTCCTCGAAGCGCGACCGCGCCATCGTCGTCCCGCGCCAGATCGCGATGTTCCTCATCCGCGAGGAGACGGACATCAGCCTGCTCCGCATCGGCGCCGAGCTCGGCGGGCGCGACCATTCGACCGTGCTGCACGCCTGCGACAAGATCGCCCGCGAGCTGTCCGAGAACGACGAGATGCGCCGGGAGATCAGCGCCGTCCGGGAGATGATCTACTCCGAGTGAGCGCTTGCTCGCCCACCGAGCGCAGCGGGTGCGCCAGCGCACCGAATCCGCCGTCTCGTGGTGGATAAGTGGCCCGATCTCGTGGATATCTCGTGGCCGATGTGGACAATCGTGACGGTCGCAGCCGAGCCGCCGGTACCCTCCATCCACCGTGGCGGCGTCGTCCTCCCCGGTTCATCCCCGAGGCGTTGGGGAGACGTCCACCGGCGGACGAGGGTTATCCGCACCCGACATCACGCTCGGCCCGTGGTCGATGGGCCGGCGCTCGTCCACACCGTCCACACGCCTACGGAGAGACGACGACGGATGAGTATTCTTATCAAGAACCGGTAGAGATTCAGATGTGCCTCGTGGACAATCCCGAAGATGTCCGAGGCAGCGCAGTGAGGTCGGCATGAACGTCTCGGTGATGCAGGAGAACCTGGCACGTGGGCTCCAGACGGTGAGCCGTGCGGTGAGCAGCCGCGCGACGCTGCCCGTGCTCGCCAACGTGCTGCTCAAGACCGAGAACTCCGGACTGAAGCTCACCGCCACCAACCTCGAGATCGGGATCAACTGCTGGGTGCCCGGCAAGATCGCGGAGGAGGGGGAGATCACGGTGCCGGCCAAGCTGCTCACCGACCTCGTCGCCTCGCTGCCGAACCAGCGCATCGACCTCGTGCTGTCGCAGAAGGACCGGACCCTGAAGCTGACCTGCGGGAACAACCGCTCGAGCATCAAGGGCATCGAGGCCGACGAGTTCCCGGTCGTGGCCGCCATCGGCGAGACCCCGGCCACCTCGGTCGACGCCAGGGTGCTGCGCGAGGCGCTCGGCGAGGTGGTCTTCGCGGCCGCCAGCGACGAGAGCCGACCGATCCTGACCGGCGTCCTGACCCGGCTCAACGGCGACACGATGACGCTGGCCGCGGCGGACAACTACCGCATCGCGGTCCGTACCCTGACGCTCGACAAGCCGGTCAACCCGGAGGTCACCATCGTGGTGCCCGGACGCTCGTACGCCGAGCTGATGCGGGTCCTGCCGGACGCGGAGATGCCGATCGAGATCACGGTCACCCCGAACAAGAGCCAGGTGCTGTTCCACGTCGAGGGCATCGATCTCGTCAGCCGCCTGATCGAGGGGCAGTTCCCGAACTACGAGCCGGTGATCCCCACCAGCCACAGCTCGCGCGCGGTCATTGATCGGGAGGCGTTCCTGGCCGGGACTCGGCGCGCCAGCATCTTCGCCCGCGACAGCGCCAACATCGTGAAGATCGAGCTCGGTGCCGATGATGGCGAGGCGAACGGCGTGTCGATCACGGCGCATGCCGCCGACGTCGGCGACAACGCGGACAGCGTCGACGCCGCCATCGATGGTTCGCCGACCGCCATCGCCTTCAACGCGCGCTACCTGATCGACGTGCTGAGCAATCTCGGCTCCGACGAGGCAGTTCTCGAGCTCTCCGGCCCGCTGGCTCCCGGCGTGATTCGCGGCATCGGCAAGGACGACTACGTGCACGTCATCATGCCGGTGCGGACCGCATCCTGACCGGGGTCTCGCCGATGGCGCTGCGCGCCGCACCACGTCCCGCCGCCGGCGCCGCCATGCTTCTCACCCGGCTCGCCCTGACCGACTTCCGCAGCTACGTCGCCGCCGAGCTGGAGCCCGATCCCGGCCTGACCGTCGTCGCCGCGCCCAACGGCACCGGCAAGACGAACCTGCTCGAGGCGATCCACGTCGCGATCACCGGCCGGTCGCACCGCGCCTCCGTCGACGCCGAGCTCGTTCGCCATGGAGCGCCGTTCGGGCGCACGCGCCTCGACCTCGGCGGCGGTACCGGCGCGGGCGGAGCGACAATCGAGCTCGTCGTCCCGGGCACGGAGCCGCCGCCCGGGCTCCGCAAGCGCCTCACCGTCAACGGCGTGCCGCGGCGCAGCTCCGCGCTGGCGGAGGTCGCGCGCTCGGTCCTCTTCCGTCCCGAGGAGATGCTCCTCCTCGTCGGGTCGCCGTCGGATCGGCGCAGATTCCTCGACGGGATCGTGGCCCAGCGGGATCGGCGCGCGGCCCGCGACCTGGTGGAGGTGGCGCGCATCCTGGCGCAGCGCAACGCCCTGCTGCGCGCCATTCGGGCCGAGGAGGCGCCGCTGGACGCGCTCGCCTTCTGGGATGAGCAGCTGGCGCAGGTCGGCGGACGCGTGATGCGCGCTCGGCTCGAGGCGCTCGCCGAGCTGCGTCCCCGCATCGGTCCGCTCCACGACGCGGTCGCCTCGTCCGACGAGCGTGGTGCCTCGGTCCGGCTGGCGTACGTGGACGCGCTGAAGGAGGCCTGGGCGGCGGATCGCGATGCCGACGCGGACCGGATCCCGAGCGATGACGAGCTCGTCACCGCCTACCGGCGGCGCATCGCCGACGTGCGGCAGAAGGAGGCGTGGAACGGCGTCAGCCTGGTCGGTCCGCAGCGCGACGACCTGCGCGTCGAGCTGGCCGGCCGGGACGTCGCGACGCACGCGAGCCGCGGGCAGCAGCGCACGATCATCCTCGCCATGAAGCTGGCCGAGACCGACCTGCTGGGCGCTCGACGGGCCGCGCCCGATCGTCCTGCTCGACGACGTCTTCAGCGAGCTCGACCCGGATCGCGCGACGCGCCTGGCCAGCCTGCTGGTCGATCGCGGCCAGGTCATCGTCACGACCGCGGACCCGGCCGCGCTCGACACGGTCGTGCGGGGGCCGAGCCGCGACCTGGCGGATCGTCGACGGTCGCCTGGAGCGCGCGGCATGACGAGCCGTGAGGAGGCCGGAGCCGCCGTCCAGCGGGCACTGCTGGCATGCACGGGTCCCGGTGCCGCCGAACAGCTCGCCCAGCGCCCAGGTGCGCGTGGCATGGGCGGAGGTCGTGGAGGCCGCGCGACTGAGCGCGGCCGCCGCTGAGCAGCGCGTCACGCGGGTCACCGGCGGCACGGCCCACGTGGAGGCCTCCGACCCGATGCTGGCGCAGGAGCTCACGCTTCGCTCGGAGGCGCTCGTGTGGGCCGTGAACGAGCGGATGAAGGGCCGGCCGGGGGCGACCATCGTGCTGCGCGGACTGGCCGTATCGGTGGGTCGGCATCGCCGGCTGAGGCGGTTCCTATAATCGGCGCGCAGGAACCGTAGCACAGCGTCCCGGCCCGCCATGAGCAACCGCGTCGCGACCAGGATCGGCCTGCCGTCCGCCGAGGAGCGGCCGGCGGACGCCTTCGACCTCGTCGTGTTCGACGAGCCGGCGGTCGGGAGCCCTGGCGCGCACGAAGGGCAGCCTCTTCGTCGTCGCCCAGCTGACCGGCGGGAACCCGACGCTGGCCAGGGCAGCCCGCGAGGCGGTGGATGCCCTGATCCATGACTACTACTACGACCTGTCGGCCGGCGTGCTCGTGGCGCTGACGAAGGCACTGGGCGGGGCGAACCGCCGGCTCTACCACCAGCGCCGCCGGCTCGGGATTCCGCGCCGCTGCGGCGTGAGCATCGTGGCGGTCGCGATTCGCGGCCGCGAGGCGCACGTGGCGAGGCTCGGGCCGGCCAGCGCCGTCATCGTGCGCGACGGGAGGATGTACGAGGTCCCGCCGCCGCCGGCGGTCCACGAGGAGGATCCGCGCGTCCGTCAGCGGCGGGTGGCCGCGACGCTGGGCGAGGCGCTCGAGGTGCAGCCGTACACCTGGCAGGGAGGCGTGGCGCCCGACGACCGCATCGCGCTCGTCAGCCGCCACTTCGCCCATACCGTGGGCGTGGACGAGCTGAAACGCGCGCTGGCCGGCCAGCGCCCGGTGCAGGCGGTCGAGTACCTCCAGCACCTGTTCACCGTGCGTGGCGGGACCGGGTCCGACGGGCTGCTGGCCATCGAGATCACCGAGCTGGCCGCCACGGCGACCACCCACCAGCTCGAGCCGGTGCGTCCGGCCGAGCCGTTCGCCGGGCTGCCGGACCAGAGCCCGGTCCCACTCGCCGATGCGATCGGCCGCGGCATGCATCGCGCGGGGGACGCCGCAGAGGGCGCGAAGGGCGCGCCTGGGGCGCGCGCATCCTCACCGTGCTGTCCTGGATCCTCGCCTTCGTTCCGCACCGCGGCCCCGAATACCCGCGGACGATCCCGCGCACCGCGGAGCGGGAGGCGGGACGCCGGCGCCGGATCGGGCTCGTCGGCATGGCCGGGGTGGCCGTGCTCGTGGCGCTCGGATCGACCGTTGCGGCCCTGCCGTCCGCGCGCCCGACGGACGCCATCCCGCGCGCCACGGTCGCGCGCCAGGCGATCACCGATGCGACCGGGCTGCTCGTCACGGTCGAGGAGCGCGTCGACGGCGCGGATCTCGTCGACCGCGACCCGGAGCTGGCAACGGAGCTGCTGGCCGATGCGCACGCCGCCATCGAGCGGGCCGCCGCGTCCGGCGTGGCCGATGGCGACCTCGCAGCCACTGCGGCAGCAGGGTCGACGGCCGGCTCGACGCGCTGTACCTGGTCACCCGGGTCCAGGAGCCCGACGTGGTGGTCGACCTGGCGGCGGTCCTCGAGGACGCCGACCCGGCCGACATGGTGGCTGCGAGCGACGGATCCCTCTGGATCCTCGAGACCGGTCGCGGACGGGTCATCCGCCTGGATCCCGCCGACGGAAGCACCGAGGTCGTCTACCGCGCGGGCCAGGCCCTCGACTCGGGAGAGGTGCCCGGCGACCCGTGGCTCATCGCCACCGCGGCGACCGACGTCGTCGTCATCGATCGCGGCCGCACGGCGTGGCGCATCGACCTCGCCGAGCGCACCCCGCGGCAGATGGTGCTGAACGGCGCTGAGTCGCTGAGTTCGGAGACGACGCTGATCGGGGCGCTGCAGCACCGCCCGCCGCTCGAGATCTTCACGCTCTACATGGTCGATCCCGAGTCCGGCGAGATCCGCCGCTGGACGCCGCCGGCGATCATCCCGGTGAACTACCCCGATCCGCCCGAGCCATTCCTGACTGCCGCGCCCGACCTCGATCCGCGCGATGCGCGGGACCTCCGCGTCGACGTCAACGCCTGGCTCCTCCACGCCGATACGGTCACGCGCGTCGACTTCGGCTCACCCCGCGACCAGGCCGACTACTCCCTCGACCCGCCACCGGATGCGGACCTGCGCCCCGGGCTGGACTACCGCCTGCTCGACGGCGCCACGGTCGGGGACCGTGAGTTCCTCTACGTCTACGACGCGGCGCACGACCGGCTCATCGCCTTCCAGCGAGCCGACGGCGCATTCGTCCGGCAGTGGCTGGCCGCCCCCTCCGACGGCGCGCAGGCCGGTGCCGCTCAGCGACGTTCGCGCGCTGTCGGTGACCTCGGTGGCCGACGGCCCGCCGGTCGCGTACCTGCTCACCGCGGACGGGGTGGTGCGGCTCGTGCTCGAATAGCCGGCGCTAGAATCGGATCATGGCGGACCAGCCATTCGGCCGCGTACGGCTCATCGAGATGGTGGTGGAGAGCGTGCGGGTGCACATGCTCTCGAGCCAGCACGTGGTCATCCTCAAGGAGTCGGAGCGGGATCGCTACCTGCCGATCTGGATCGGCCAGTCGGAGGCGAACGCGATCGCGATGCGCCTCCAGGGCCTCTCTGCCGAGCGACCGCTGACCCACGACCTCCTGGTCAGCGCGATCGCGGCCCTCGGCTCGTCGGTGAGCCGCGTGGTCGTCACCCACGTCACCGACGGCACCTTCCACGCGCGGATGTACCTCGAGACGGCGGCCGGCGATGAGACCGAGGTCGATTCCCGCACCTCCGATGCGATCGGCGTGGCCGTCCGCACCGGCTCGCCGATCTACGTCGACGAGCGTGTCCTCGACGAGGCGGGGGTGGAGCCGGACGGCACCGAGGAGACGACCGCCGAGGAGGACGAGCGCCTGGCGGTCTTCCGTGAGTTCGTCAACTCGCTGGACGTGGACCTGCCCAATGCCGGCGGGGAGACGGGCCCGCCGCCCGAGGAGTCCTAGCTACACGGTGGCGCGTCGGGGACCGAGGACCTCGCCGCGGCGCGTCCACAGCGCCCACCGCAGCTTCCCGATGTCGCGGAACGTCCGCAGGATCTTGCGGAAGCTCGCTCCGGTGTTCGTCCCGGCGGCACGCGGGTAGTGCGTGACGCCGACCTGCGCCATCCGCTCGCCGCGCGCCCGCAGCTTGATGAGCAGCTCTGCCGACAGGAACGGCGAGTCGGCCTCGAGCCGCAGCCCGTCGAAGACCTCGCGACGGAAGACCTTCATCGCGCAGTCGATGTCCCGGACCCGTAGCCCGAACAGCACCGACACGATGGCGTTGTAGGTCTTGGCGATGAAGATCCGATGCGGCGGATCGCGCCGCTTCCTGCGGTAGCCGATCACCACGTCGACCGGCCGACGCTCGTCCGCCAGCCGGTCGAGGAGGCGCGACATCTCGCGCAGGTCGAACTGCAGGTCGCCGTCGCTGAAGCAGATCAGCTCGCCCGTGGCATTGGCGAAGCCGGCCTGCAGCGCACCACCGTAGCCGCGGTTCTCCTGGTGATGCACGCGGACGCGCGGGTCGGCGGCCGCGAGCTCGTCGGCCAGCTGCGGGGTGCGATCGGTGGACCCGTCGTCGACGACGAGGACCTCCATCGAGCCGTCGGCCAGCGGGCCGATCTCATCCAGGGCGCGGCTGACCGTCTCGGCCACGTTCTCCTCCTCGTTGAAGGCCGGAAAGAAGAACGTCAGCCGCGGGCGCGCGATGCCGTCATCGGTCATGCAGGGGATCCTCGCGAGAGAGTCGGTGCATCGTACACGCGACGCAACCCGGCGCGCCGCTGAGGCGTCCGAGGGGTCGGATGTATACTCCCGCCACCTTGGCGTGCGACTCCATTCGGCGCGCTCCACGGGGGCGCCGCAGCCGATGACCCGCGACCCCGTCGGCCGACGGGGCGTGGGAGTGATCGACGCAATCCGGCACCTCGACACCCGGACGATCCTCACTGCCATCCTCGTCGGTGGCTTCGTGCTGCGCGTCTTCATCGCCGGGATCTATCTGCCGCTGAGCGGGCTCGGCAACGACATCGGGGCCTTCAACGCCTGGGGCCAGCGCATGGCGAGCGTCGGGCCCGGCGGGTTCTACGAGGCCGGATACTTCGCCGACTACCCGCCCGGCTACCTCTACGTCCTGTGGCTGCTGGGCGCGATCGGCGGCGCGCTGACGCCGCTGGTGGGCCAGAACGCCACCGGCGGGCTGGTGAAGATCCCCGGCATCCTCGCCGATGTCGGCGTGGCCTGGATGCTCTTCGTCATCTGTCGTCGGTGGGGCGAGCAGCTCCTCGCCCGGGTCCACCTCGGCATCTCCGCCGAGAAGCTCGGCCTGGTGGCCGCCACGGTGTACCTGTTCAACCCGGGCGTGGTCTTCGAGACCGCGGTGTGGGGGCAGGTCGATGCGGTCGGGTCGCTCGTGCTGCTGGCCACGCTCTACGCGCTGGCGCGGGGCTGGACGGAGGTGGCGGCCGTCGGCGCCATCCTGGCGCTGCTCGTGAAGTTCCAGTTCGGATTCCTGGTTCCGATCGTGGCGATCGTCGGCCTGAAGCGGCACCTGCTCGGGCGGTCGGCGGATCCTGAGCATCGCGGCCGCCGTGATCCGCTGCGGGTGCTCACCTCGCTCGCGGCGGGTGTGATCAGCCTCACGCTGCTGATCCTGCCGTTCGGCATGACGGTCTTCGTGCCCGATCCGACCGCCCGATCGTGCTTCGGCCTGCCGGGCGCGGACCCGGTCCTGAGCCTGATCGGGAAGTTCTGCGAGGCATCCGAGACGTACTCCGGGCCTGACGATCAACGCCTTCAGCCTGTGGCGCAACCCGTTCTCGGGGCTGGGCGATACGTTCTTCCGCGGCGACGACACGGTGGTCGGGCTGGTGGTGGGCGGCATCGGCCTCTCCTGGCAGCAGGTCGGCACGCTCCTGTTCGTCGCGGTCGTGCTGCTCGCGCTGTGGCAGGTCGCGCGCCGGGACGACATGCGCGGCCTGCTGCTGGCCTCGCTGCTGATCGCGATCGCCTTCTTCGTGCTCCCCACCCGGGTCCACGAGCGCTATCTCTTCCCGGCGCTGGCGCTGGCGGCTCCGCTGCTGCTGAGCGGGCGCGTCTGGCCGTGGGTCTATGGCGGCCTATCGGCGGTGCTCTTCCTCAACATGTACTGGGCCTATACCGAGGACTGGTCGTTCTCCGGCCGCATCAACAATCCCGGCGCCAACGGGCAGCCGATGCCGCAGGATCCCTTCCTCACCTCGACCCTGCTCACCGACTGGGGGATCTGGCTGCTCGTGCTGCTCGGCGTGGTGCTCCTCGGAATCGTCGCATGGCAATCCCTGCGACTGTCGCTGACCCCGGCCACCGAGCCCGATCGGATGGCGACGCCACTTCCCGAACCCGCGCGTCCGCCGCCGCAGCGATCGGTGCCGGCCGCGTGGGCGGCAGCCGTCCCATCCGGCGGCACGCGCTTCGCCTGGCTCTCGCCGAAGGCGGCTGACGCCTACTTCCGCGAGCCGTGGCGCCGCCTCGATCGCCGCGACGCGCTGATCCTGCTGGCCGTCGTCGCGTTCGCGCTCATCTTCCGGCTGTGGCGCCTGGACATCCCGCGCAGCCAGCACTTCGACGAGGTCTATCACGGACGCTCGGCGACCGAGTGGCTCAGCGCGTGGCAGGAGGGCTGGGACCGCGACGTCTACGAGTGGACGCACCCGATGCTGGCGAAGTACCTCATCGCCGGCGGGATCGTGGCCGCCGACCCGAACAAGGTGAGTGGCACCACGCCCCTTGGCGAGCCGTCCAGCGCGCTGGCCGTCGCGCCGCGACGCGAGGCGTCCGGACGGGAGCGCTCGGTCGCCTTCACGGTCGAGGGGCCGTCGACGGTGGTGGCGTCCGATGCCGTGACCGGCGAGGAGCTGTCCCGCTGGGAGGCGTCGGGACCGATCGCCAGCCTTGCGTACGACCCCGAGGCGCCGCGGCTGCTCGTCGGTCGTGCCGACAACGGCACGATCGAGACCTACGAGCTGGCGGGCCTGCTCGCGTCACCTGACGGCCGCGCCCCGCCGGCCGGGCCGCCGATCTCCACCGAGCTCGGGTCGGTGAGCCAGGTCCTGGTTGCGACAGAGGCGACCGACCCCGTCCTGGCCCGGGGTCCAGACGGCGTCGCCGTGATCGAGCGAGCGACCGATGCCGTGCTGGCCAGCGCCGAGGGTGCCTACGGCGGCATCGGCCTCGTCCACGGCGTCGACGACGAGCCGGACGCGGTGGCGGTGACCGATGCCGCCCGCGGTGTGGTCACCTTCCTCGACGCGACGACACTTGAGGAGATGCGCGTCGTCGACCCGAGTGCGCCGCTGATCGGCCCCCTGATCACGCGTGGAAGCGGCGACGATCAGCAGATCTTCGCGCTGACGGGTCCGCTGGGGTCGACCGACGAGCACCCGGCCACGGAGGGCGGAATCGCCGCGATCGACGCCGATGGCCAGACAACGATCGGGCTGGTGCCCCTTCCGGGAGCAGGGTCGCTCATCGGCCTGCAGCGCGTCGCGGGCATGGTGTACGTCGCCGGCACGGCTCCCGACGGGGCACCGGAGACCTGGGCCATCGAGCCGCATGTGGAGGCCCGCCGAGACGGCACGATCGGCGCTGGCGCCTTCGACACCACGCCGCTGCCCGGCACGCCACTGGCGATGGCATTCGACGTCGCCTCCACTTCCCAGGGCGACGACCACGCCGCCCTGATCGTCAGCACGGCCGACCCGTCCGGTGAGGGTGCGCTGGTGCGGATCGATGCCGGCAGCAACGCGTTCGCATGGCGGCTCGGGGGCGTCGTGTTCGGCGCGGCGCTCGTCGGGCTCGTCTACCTGATGGCCGCCACGATGTTCAGCCGCCGCCGGGTCGCCGTGCTCGCCGCCGCCTTCGTCGCCATCGACGGCATGAGCTTCGTGATGAGCCGCATCAGCATGAACGACATCTACGTGGCGACCTTCGTCGTGGCCGCCTACACGCTGTTCTGGCAGGTCTGGTCCGGCCGCTGGGCGCGCAGTGCCTGGTGGGCCATGCCGCTGGTCGGCGTCCTCATCGGCCTGTCGGCAGCCACCAAGTGGGTCGGCTTCTACGCCATGGCGGGCCTGATCGTGCTCGTCCTGGCCCGCTCGGCGCTGGGCCGGCTGGTGCTCGTCGGCGCCATCGCCCTGGCGGCCATCGTGGGCGGCCTCGGCGCACCGTGGCCCTTCCTCGTCATCATGCTCGGCCTGCTCGGACTGGCCCTTGCGATCACCTGGGCGCGGCCGATCCGCCTCGACCTGGGTGAGGCCCTCACCGCCGTGCCGGCCACCATCGCCATCCTGACCGGAGTCGGCCTCGCCTTCGTGCTGGCCGTCGAACCAGGTCGAGTCCTCGCGCACGCCGGGCAGCGCGGTCGAGTACGTCTTCGCGCTGCTGGCCCGCGGCGCGGAGGCGGAGTGGCCCGCCTATCTGATGATGGGCATCGCCGCCGTGCTCCTCGCCTGGCGCGCGATCGCGTCGCTGCGCGACCCTGCCGCGGACGCTCGCTGGTTCCGCCCCGGCGAGATGAGCGGCTTTGCCTGGGCCTGGATGGGCGCGTGCCTGGTGGTCGTCCCGCTGGTGGTCTACGCGCTGAGCTACGTGCCCTACCTCCAGCTCGGCCACGACTGGACCGTGGGCGGTGGTCCCGGCTACGGGTGGTCGCTCGAGGAGCTGCACGCGCAGATGTTCGGCTACCACTTCAACCTGACCGCCGGGCACGACAGCGCCTCGCCGTGGTGGAGCTGGCCGCTCGCCCTGAAGCCGACATGGTTCTTCAACGGCACGTACGACAACGATTGGATCGCGGTCATCTACAACGGCGGCAACCCCGTCCTCTTCTGGGCCGGGGTCCCGGCCATCGTCGTCGGCGCCGTGCTGGCCTGGAAACGACGGTCGCTGGGCCTCGTCCTCATCGTGGCCGCCTTCGCCTTCCAGCTCGTTCCGTGGGTGCGGATCGAGCGGGCCACGTTCGCGTACCACTACTTCACCGCCGTGATCTTCGCCATGGTGGCCGTCGCCTACATCGTCGACGAGCTCCTGCGCCGGCCGGCCTGGCGTGACCTGGCCATCGGCTACCTCGGCCTGGTGGTGGTGGCCGGCATCCTCGTCGTTCCGCTGGGCGCGGCGCTGCCGATGCCCGACTGGTACATCAACGCCGCTCGCGCCCTACCGCCGTGGAACTTCGCCTTCCAGTTCCCCGATCCGCCGACCGGTGAGCGCGGAGAGCTTCTCAGCGCCGATGCGTTGAAGGTCATCCTGGGCGGCCTCGTGGCCGCCGGGGCGGTGGCGTTCGCGTTGATCGGCCGTGACTGGTGGGAGCGCCGTGGACCTCCGCCGGCCACGTCGGCCGGGGCATCCGCGCCGCCGATGCCCGAGGAAGGCTGACCTACGCGCGCCGACGCATGGACGTCACCAGGATGAGCGCGCCGATGCCGATGAGGGCCACCGGCCAGAGCAGATCCCAGTTGATCGGCGGGAGGTACTCGCGCACGAGGAACCAGAGGCCGAGCAGGACAAGGCCGATGCCGATGACCAGCGCAGCTCGCCCGCTGCTGTCACCGGCCGCGACCGGTGCCGCCGAGGCCGGTGCCGCCGAGGCCGGGGCATATGCGGTCTCGCCCGCTTCCTCGGAGCCGTCGGCCCCCGCGACCGAGCCCGCAGTGGCGGGCACGCCGGGCGCGGCGGGCAACTCGGCCGGCTCCTCGGGCACGATGATCCAGGCCACGATGTAGGCGAGGAAGGCAGCCCCGCCGGTCAGCGGGGTGAGGACCGCCCACGCGATCCGCACGAGCGCCGGGTCGGCGTTCAGGTAGTTCGCCAGGCCGGCGGCCACGCCGCCGAGGATGGTATCGGTCCGCGACCGGTAGAAGCGTCGGTTCATGAGCAGCCTCCATCGGGGTTGTAGCTGAGGCTCGCCGCGCTGCCCTGGATCTCGAAGGCCACGTCCACCGGATCGTCGCCGCTGCGCCACGTGTCGCCGTCGCGCGTCAGGCCGCTCTCGTCGAGGTCGTGGCTGAACGTCACGTTGTCGTCGGTCACCGAGATGGACACGGTGGCGTCGTCCGGCACGCACAGCTCGAGGGAGCCCGCGTTGATCTGGACCGATGCACTTGCCACGGTCGACTCGTCAACGGTGACGCCGAGCGAGCCGGCATTGGCCTCGACGGTCATGCTCTCGACCGATGCGCCGCCGAGGTCGAGGATCACCTCACCCGCGTTGGCGTTGATCGCCAGCGTCGACAGCAGCGCGCCAGCCAGGTCGAGCCGGGAGGAGGCGGCGTTGGCGTTGACCCCGAGCGCCAACTCGACGTCGGTCGGCAGCGTGACATCCCATGCCTGCCGGGCATCGCCGAACCCGAGGAACGACGTCCCGGCATCCGCCTCGACATGCAGCGAGTCGGCGCCGGATTCGAGCGAGGGCTCGGCCCCCGCCGCGTGCCGCGCGTCGACGCGCCAAGCACTGCCGTCGCCCATGGCGACGGCCAGTTCGCCGCAATCGAAGTCGAGCTCCACATCGGCTGCCCCCGCCTCGAATGCGCCCTCCGCAGCGATCTGATCGTCGGTCTGCCCGCCACAGCCGATGGAGAGACCGTCCGGCCACCCCGCCACCAGCGTTCCCACCAGGCCGCCCACGACGAGGCCCGCGAGGATGCTGGTGAGCATGGCGAATGGCGATCGGCCTGCGATGACGGCGATGCCGATCACGATCAGCACGACCGGCCACCAGCCCCAGGCCTGTCTGGCGGTCTCCTCCGGGATGACGCCGGTCTGGATGGCGAGCGCCACCAGGCCCGCGGTGACGAGGGCGATACCCCAGAAGACGAGGCCGCGGTTCATGCGCATGGGTCACGATCCTCCTGCTCGGATGTGCACCTTACCGCCCACGACCACGCCGCGACCAGTGCCGGACTGCCGGCGCGCGTCCACCCATCGGCGTACATTCAGCCGAGCACCCGAGCGAGCGGAACTGACCGCCCGGCAGGAGGACCATTGATGACCGTCACACGTCGCGCGCTGTCGCTGTTGGCGTCGGCCGCCCTGTCTCTGTCGCTGGCGGGCCGGGCGACACCGTTGCTCGCAAGCAATGACCTCCCCGCCTGGGCGTGCGCTCCGGCGGAGATTGAGGCTGCTGCCGCGGGTCCGGGCGCCGAAGCCCGCGACCGGGATACAGCGGTCGACAGTCACGGTCGAGTCCGCGAGAAGGACACGGGCCAGATCGTTCGCGACCTGCCAACGGCCGCCAAGGGCCGTGCGCCGAGCAACTTCTCCGTCACCGTCCCGGTGTATTGGCACGTCGTGACGGACGGTGCCGCCGGCGCCGTGACGGATTCGCAGATCGCCAGCCAGATCGGTGTCATCAACCGTGCCTTCAGCGGCGGCGCAGGCGGGGCGACCACCGGCTTCACGTTCTCGCTCACCGGCATCACCCGCACGAACAACGCCGTGTGGTACCGGTCGCAGTCGGCCGGCGCCGAGCACGAGATGAAGCGAGCCCTGAAGCAGGGTGGCGACAACGCGCTCAACATCTACTCGACCAGCGGCGGCGCCTATCTCGGCTACGCCTACCTGCCCGAGATCACCGATACCGCCCAGGCCTACCTCGACGGCATCGTGATCGACTGGCGAACGATGCCCGGCGTTTCGAACGAGTACGAAGGCGTGTCGGATGAGGGCGACACGCTGACCCATGAGGCCGGCCACTGGCTGAACCTCGAGCACACCTTCTTCGGCCAGTGCAACAAGAACGGCGACTTCGTCGCCGACACGCCGCCCCAGAAGTCCGCGTCGTCCGGCTGCCCCGCGGGCAAGGACACCTGCCCGGCGCCGGGCCTCGACCCGATTCACAACTACATGGACTACTCGGACGACTCGTGCATCACCGAATTCACGCCGGGTCAGGTCCAGCGGATGCGCGACTCGTGGCTGCTCTGGCGCGCGACCTGACAACCTTGACAGCGAGCAAGCGCCAGTCGTAGACTCCCCCGGCACCTGGTCCGCAGTCGACGCTGCCCCGCGGGTGACCGGCCACCAACCACCAGTTACGAGGAGCGATCTGACGGCAATGCATCTCCGCATCTGCGCCTTCATTGCGCGCCGCCTCGCGCCAGCCGGCAGCGACGGCGACGGGAGATCTGTGCCCTGGTCGAGGTAGAAGCGTCGGCGGAATGACCGCCAGCAGACACCACGAGCCGTGGGCCGGATCGGGTCCACGGTTTTTTGTTGCCCAAGGGGGCAACCACGAGAGCCGCGGACCGATGGAGCGACGGGCCGCGGCTCTTCCCATTCGCGGCAAGCGACGAAAGCACCGAACGAAGCGAACGACAGGACGACCACGATGATCGAGCTCATGGATGAACCGAAAACGGCAACGCCGCCGATGAGGACGACCGAGCCGCTTCGCCGCGTCGGCCCACCGCCGGACGGCGAGCAGCCGGCGCTGCTCATCGACCACGCCACGAAGCGATTCGTGGTCGGGCGCAAGAAGAAGCCGGTCCTTGCGGTGAACGACGTCAGCATGTCGATCCGGCGCGGCGAGATCTACGGCGTTCTCGGCGCGAACGGGTCGGGCAAGAGCACGCTGATCCGCCTGGTCAGCACGCTGCTGACGATCGACAGCGGGCGGATCGAGGTGCTCGGGCACGACGTCGCCACCGACGAGATGGCGGTGAAGCGCCTGATCAACCGGGTCAGCGTGGACGCGGCCTTCTTCAAGAAGCTCTCCCCGCACGAGAACCTCGCCTACGCGGCGCGGCTGTACGGGATGGATGCGAAGAAGGCGCGCCTTGAGGTGATCGAGATCCTCGCCCGGCTGGGCGTCGGCGAGAAGCGGCTGAACCGGCCGGTCGAGCAGATGAGCCGGGGCATGCAGCAGAAGGTCGCCATCGCGCGGGCGCTGCTGACCAGCCCCACGGTCCTGCTGCTCGACGAGCCGACTACCGGCCTCGACCCGCGGTCGAAGCTGGACGTGCAGACCTTCATCGAGGAGGTGCGGGACACGCACGACGCCACGATCGTGCTGACGACGCACGACCTGGCGGAGGCCGAGCGGCTCTGCGATCGGATCGCGCTGATCAATGACGGCCGCGTGGTGGCGGAGGGGACGCCGGCCCAGCTGATGGAGCTGGTGGCGCGCGACTACGGCAAGGAGCCGACGCTGGAGAGCGTGTTCATGACGTTCACCGGCAGGAGTCTCGACGACGATGTCGACGAGAACGGCAACGAGATCGAGAACGACGAGTAAGGACGAATGAAAGGAGGTGATGACCGTGCATAGCTACCTGGATCTGCGCGTGGTGTTCGCCCTCATCGAGGAGCGCCAGGTGCGGCTGGACCGCACGAACCTCCTGGTGAGCAAGCGCCACGAGCGGCGCTCGGTGCGCCGCTGGATCGGTCGCCGGCTGGTCTCCCTCGGGAGCCGCCTGGCGAACGAGCCGGCCATGCGACCGGCCCGGGCCCGATGAGGGTCCGGCCGGTCCATCGGCCTCCAAGGCGCCGCGTGCCGCACGCCGATCCAACGGGCACTCCGGCGCGGATCGTCGCTTTCGTGTCGCCCTTCGACCGATATTTCGGGTTGGCGGGCCCTCACCGGCAGGTGCAGCCGCACTCCGGCGCGCTTGTGCCTGATCCATCGGGCATACCGCTTACGAATGAGCGCTTGGGGCGCCGAACCGCCCGATATCTCGGCCAACCATCGGTCAGTGGCGGCCGCGGGCGACGAACATTGAAGGAACCAACCGATGACGATCGCGACGCGTGAGCTGAGGGCGAGCCTTGCCTTCGTCGAGCGCAACTTCAACCTGACGAAGCGGTATTGGGGCTGGGAAGTCGCCTGGCTCGTGTATTCGCTTGCCGCTGCACTGGCCGTTGCCTTCATCGGCGTGGCCCAGGACGACCCGATCCTGCTGCAGACGCTGATCATCGGCGCCATCTTCTGGAACTTCCTGTCGATCGTCTTCGGCTTCATCGGCGAGACGGTGACCTGGGAGCGCTGGGAGGGGACGCTGGAGTACACGTTCATGGCGCCGGTGCGGCGCTACACCCAGCTGGTCGGCTCCACCCTCTTCGCGGTGACCTACGCGGTGATCCAGATGGTGATCATCCTCGTCGTGATGCTGCTCTTCTTCGACGTCGAGTTCACCGGCGGCAACTTCGTGACCGCCGGCGTGTTCCTGGCGCTGGGATCGATCAGCTTCGTGGGCGTGGGGATGATGGCCGCCATCCTGCCGCTGCTGTACGTGGAGCGTGGCGACCAGATGGTGTTCGTCATCCAGTCGATCATCCTGCTCTTCAGCGGCGTCTACTACGACCCGACGATCCTTCCGGAGTGGATGCAGTTCATCGGGCAGTTCAGTCCGGGCACGTACGTGCTGGAGGGGATCCGGGGTGGCCTGATCGACGGCAAGCCGGTGACCGAGCTGCTCGAGAACGTCTGGCCGCTCGTGATCATGGGCGTCGTCCTCGTCCCGCTCGGCGTCAAGGTCTTCGGCGTGGCGGAGCGCTACGCGAAGCGCACCGGCAAGCTGAAGAGGGTGGGCTGATGCGCACCGAAAGCGGAACGTGTATGCGTATCTACGACGGGCTTGGGAGAACCTCATGACATCCACCGATGCGGTCGCTCGCGCGGCCGAGATTCCCGGCCTCGTCTTCCGACCCTACGGCGTCGAGGCCGACCTGGCCGATGCGGTCCGGATCGCCAACGCGGAATGGGCCGCCGATCGGGTCAGCCAGCGTGTCAGCGTGGCGGAGCAGCGGGCCTGGTGGTCCCACCCATCCGCGCAGTTCGACCCGGCGCGAGACATCGACATCGTTGAGCTCGATGGACGGGTGGTGGCGATCGGCGAACGCTCGTGGAACGACGCATCCGATGGCGTTCGCGAGTACCGCTTCCGCTGCTGGGTCGATCCGTCGGCCCGGCGCCGCGGGATCGGCGCGGCAATGCTGCGACGCAACGAGGCGCTGGCCCGGGAGCTGGCCGCCGCCCAGGAGGTCGACCGCCCGAGGGTCTTCGGCCTGGGCAGCGCCGACACGAGCGTCGGGGCGCCGATCCTGTTCGAGCGGGCCGGCTACAGCCCGGTGCGCTGGTTCGCCGACATGGAGCGCTCCCTGACCGACGAGCTCCCCGAGATCCCGGCACTGCCGGACGGGCTCGAGGTGCGGCCGGTGTCGCTGCCGGATGTGCCAACCATCTGGCGGGCCGACCACGAGGCCTTCCGTGACCACTGGGGCGGCTTCGACGAATCTGAGGAGAACTACCAACGCTGGCTGGAGTCACCGGACTTCCAGCCGCAGCGGATGGTCGTGGCCTGGGACGCCGACGAGGTGGCTGCCGCGGTCATCAACGCGGTGTACGCCGAGGAGAATCGGGTGCTCGGGATCCGCCGCGGCTGGCTCGAGTCGGTCTTCACGCGGCGCGCGTGGCGGCGCCGCGGGCTGGCGCGAGCGCTCATCGTTCGTTCGCTCCACCTCCTGCGCGACGAGGGCCTGGAGGTTGCCGCGCTGGGCGTGGACGCCGACAACCCGTCCGGAGCGTACGGGCTGTACGAGTCGGCCGGCTTTCGCGTGACGGAGCGGTTCACCGCCTGGCGCAAGCCGATGGAGGTGGCACGATGACGGTCGCCGCGAGGCTCCGCTTCCGCGGCTACGCCGGGGAGGCGGACATCCCCGCGTTCGTCCGCGTGACCAACGCCGCAGCGGCAGCCGACCGAATCGACGAGGTCTGGCCGGAGGAGGGGATCCGCGCCTGGTTCTCGCACCCGACCGATCACTTCGACCCGGCGCGCGACGTCGTCATCGGCGAGCTCGACGGCGAGGTCGTGGCCGCCGGCCGGATCGAGTGGGTCGACACGCGGGACGGCGAGTACCGCGAGTACCGCCACTTCGGATCGGTCGATCCCGCACACCGCGGCGAGGGGATCGGGACCGCGGTGCTCGGCGAGCTCGAGGGCCAATGTCGAGTACGTGCGGCGGAGCATCGGACCGATCGACCACAGGTCCTCATGTCGTTCGCTCCTGCGGGACGACCGGGAGAAGCGCTGCTGCGGGCCAACGGCTACGAGGTGGCGCGGTGGTTCTTCGACATGATCCGCCCGACCCTCGATGGCATCGAGGTGCCGCCGATGCCCGCCGGGCTCGAGCTGCGGCCGGTCGCCGAGAACCAGCACGAGACGATCTGGCGAGCGAACCGCGAGGCGTTCCGCGACCACTGGGGCGGGTCGGACGAGTCGATCGAGGTGATGGAACGCATCCTGGGCGACCCCGACACCGATACGTCGCTGTGGCTGATCGCGTGGGACGGTGACGAGGTCGCCGGCGGGGTGTGGAACGAGATCCGGGCCGAGGAGAACGAGGCTCTGGGCGTGCGTCGTGGATGGCTCGACTCGGTATTCACGCGGCGGGCCTGGCGCCGCCGCGGGCTGGCAGGCGCGCTCATCGGCCGATCCCTCAACGCGCTGCGCGAGCGGGGCATGACCAGCGCCATGCTCGGCGTCGACGCCGCCAACCCGACCGGTGCGCTCGGTCTGTACGAGACGGCGGGCTTCGAGGTGCATGACCGCTTCGTGGCTGTACGCAAGCCGATGGAGGGACCGGCCACATGATCGGGGCCACCGAGATCGGCACGCCTGCCGTCCCCGGGCTGCGCTTCCGCCAGTACCGCGGGCCGCAGGATCACGCCGAGATGCACCGCGTCCACCAGGCGGCGGCCGCGGCGAACGGCATCGACGAGGCGATCACCATCGACCAGATGGACATCGCCTACGCGAACCACGTCAACTGCGACCACGAACGAGACATCGTGCTGGCCGTGGTGGACGGGGCGCTGGTGGCCTATGCCCGCGTCTTCTGGCAGGACCTGGTCGAGGGCGGGCGATCCTACGAGAACTTCGGCTTCGTCCACCCCGACTGGCGGCGGCGCGGGATCGGCACGGCGCTCCACCGCCACAACGAGGCACGCCTGCGCGAGATCGCCTCCGGGCATCCGGAGATGGCGCCGAAGTGGCTGTCCTCGGAGGCCGCGGACCTCGACGCCGGCAACGACGCCCTCCTGCGGGGGACCGGCTACGAGATCGTGCGCTACTTCTACGAGATGGTGGCTGAGCCGCTGGACGAGATCGAGGCGCCGCCGATGCCCGACGGGATCGAGCTGCGCCCCGTGACTCGCGACCAGTACCGCCAGATCTGGGATGCCGAGGCCGAGGCGTTCCGCGACCACTGGGGCGAGGCCGAGTGGACGGAGGAGGGCTGGCGTGAGTTCGAGGCCGATCCGACCAACGCGGATCCGTCGCTATGGCGGGTCGGCTGGGACGGCGACCAGGTCGCCGGCGTCATCGTCACCGTCGTGCCGGCCGAGGAGAACGCGCGGCACGGGCGCAACCGCGTCTACGTCGGCGGGGTCGCGGTCCGTCGGCCGTGGCGCCGGCGCGGGCTGGCGAAAGCGCTGTTGGCGTCGTCCCTGGTCGCGTCGCACGAGGCCGGGTACACCGGAGCCAGCCTCGGGGTCGACAGCGACAGCCCGACCGGCGCCACCGACCTGTATCGGTCCCTCGGCTTCGCGCCGGTGAAGACCTTCACGGCCTGGCGCAAGCCACTGTAAGGGATCCGGACCTACGAGCGGCTGGCCAGCACCCGCTCGCGGGTCTCGTAGTAGAAGTCGACGATCTGCTCGGTGACGCGGTCCCAGCTGTACTCGGGAGCGCGCGCCCGGCCTGCCTCGCCCATCTCGTGCCGCAGATCGGGGTCGCGGGCCAGCGCATAGAGGCCGGCAGCCAGGGCGCGCGGGATTGCGCGGCTCGACTAGCAGGCCCTGGACGTTGCGCTGGATGACGTTCTTGAAGCCGTGGATGTCGGAGGCGACGATCGGCACGCCGGCGGCCATCGCCTCGAGCAGGACGATGCCGAACGACTCCTGGCCGGTGTTCGGCGCGCAGAAGATGTCGGCCGAGGCGAAGTAGCGGACCTTGTCATCGTCCGAGACGCGGCCCAGGAACTCGACGTCACGAATGCCCCGGAGACCGATGAAGCGGCGGTACTCGCGCCGCTTCGGACCGTCGCCGACCACCAGCAGCCGCGCGTCGACGCGACGCTTCCGCAGCCGGTGATAGGCCTTGAGCAGGTGGGTCAGGCCCTTGCGCTCCTCGAAGCGCCCGACGAACAGGATGTTGAGCGTCCCGTCTCGCAGCTCCTCGAACGGCTGGGCCCCGGCGTAGCGTTCGAGGTCGACGCCGTTCGGGATGATGCTGTACTCGCCGGGGAAGTAGCGGCTGATGAAGTGGCGCGCCGCCCCGGACACGGCGATCCGCCCGTGGAGCAGGTCCGCCAGGCGACCGGCGAAGCGGCTCCCGACCCAGTACGAGGGGCTGAAGCCGCCGAACGCATGGAACGTCCCGATGTTCACCGTGTCCGAGGCCTCCAGCACCGTGGGCGACAGGAACGGCACGAACGGCTCGTGGAAGTGGAGGACGTCGAACCGATGCGCCTCGAGGATCTCCCGCGCCTGGCGCTTGAAGCGAAGGCCGAGCGTCACGCGACCCACGCTGCCGTTGTGCGGCATCGCCCAGCCGGTCCCGAGGCGGATGACGTGTCCCTCGCTCTCGCGCTCCCGGCCGTACTTGCTGGTGATGATCCACACGTCGTGGCCCAACTCGCGCATGGAGTCGTAGGTATGGCGCACGTGCTCGTTGACGCCGCCGGGATGGGGATAGCCGTACGGGCTGACGATCCCGACCTTCAGCGGCCGCCGCGCGTCCCGTGCTGTCGCGGCTGGAGCGGGCCGCCCGTCGGCGAGCAGGGCGTTCGATGGCGCACGGTCTGCCACGCCCGGAGTATGACCGATGCGGTCCTCAGCGCCAGTCATCGGTGCCTGGCGTGACGGTGTGCCACAGGTGGCGAAGCTTGGCCCGCAGCTGACGGCGGTAGACGTCCGACGTTGTGGGACGAGGTCCAGTGCGCACCCTCGGCGGTCACGTCGCCGGCCACCAAGGCAGCGGCGGTAGTCCTCGGCCGTGTGGCCGGAGAACGTGGTGAACCCGGTACCGATGCCCTCCAGCACGTGCCCGTCGGAGTTGCCGACGCCCGGCAGGCCGAGCTCGGCGGCGTTGAGCTCCAGTCGCGCGCCCTGGCGCACGCGACCGGCGTAGCTGGGGTTGAACAGCTCCAGTGCGTCGAAGTAGACGTGCTCGTGCGCGTGGTCGCGCGCGCCGCGCAGGCTGCGCCTGTCCGACGCTGAGCGGAACCGGCGCCATCGGATGCGCCGCGATGGCCAGGCCGCCGGCCTCGTGGATCGCGCGCAGCGTCTCGTCGCAGCGGGCGGAGGGCCGGCAGCCGCTCGGTCACGAACAGCGCCAGGACGTGGCCGCGGCGCGTCGTGATCTCCTCGCCGACCACCAGGTCGTACGAGAAGTCGCCCGCCGCGTGCAGCTCGGCGGCGCGCAGGGCGCCGTCGATCCGCTCGTGGTCGGTGATGGCGACGACGTCGAGGTCGGTGTGCGCTTCGACGTGGTCGAGGATCTCGCGCACCGAGGCCGTGCCGTCGGAGTAGAGCGAGTGGATGTGCATGTCGGCCTTGCCGCGTTCCCCGCCGCCGCGCGGCCGAGCCCCACGCGCGACGTCCGACGCTGACCGCCACGCGTCACGCGCCGTCGCCCGCAGGTCCGGCCAGAACGGCTGGAAGGCGCCCCACCACTGCTCCGGCGCCTCCGCGATGTCGTGCTCGAAGCGGCGGCGCCAGGCGCTCGACGAGCGACGCGCACGTCGGCCCGACGGTCGCCGCTGTCGGGAACCTCGAGGACGGTGCCGACCACGCGGAAGCGGTCCGGGCCGAGCCGCAGGCAGCTGCCGGCCACGAGCGCCGCTCCGCTGGTTGACGGCCAGCCACGCCGGGCCGATGGGCATGGTGGTCGGGTGGCCGAAGATCGACGACCGGCTGCCCGTCGCCGGCGCAGGTCGCGGTCGCCGATGATCGCCACGAGCCCGCTGTCCTTGAGGCGGTCGACGAGGGCGCGACGCGACCTCGCGAGGGGCACGATGTCGACCCCACCGCGCGCCGCGGCGTGCGGCGAGGAACTCGAACAGCTCCGGCGGCTCGATCTCCTCGACCGGCGCCAGCGGCCGGAAGCCGCGGACCGCGAGGATAGATGCCGAACGGCTCGAAGTTGCCGAGGTGCCAGCTGACGAGGATGGCGGCGCGGTCGCGCAGCGCGGGCTCGTACGATTCCCAGTCCGGGACGTCGACGATGTCGTCGATCCGCTCGCGGCGGATAGTGCGGCGCGCGGACCAGCTCGAGGTAGTAGCGGGCGTGGTTGCGGAACGCGGCTCGTACCGCGCGGGCCAGCGGGGCGCCGCTGCTCGGCCGTCCGGTCGCGGCGCAGCACCCGGGCCAGGTTGGCGGCCACCAGCCGGCGGCGGTCCGGCGCGAACCGGTGCCATGCGTCGCCCGCGAGGTCCGCCAGCCCGTAGGCCACCGAGGCCGGGAGGGTGGCAGCGACGCGGTCGGCGAGGGCGAGCCCGGCGCGCAGGAGCATCAGGCGCCGATCTTCGTCCAGTCCTCGCCGCGCCGCGCCGCCTCGAGGGCGGCGCGCGCCTGCGCGCGATCGGCCTCCGTCACGGGCCAGACCGGCCGGAACATGTACCACTGGCCCGGGTCCTCGCGCGATGACCCCGCCGAGCGCATCGGCAACGGCCTGGGTCGCGCGGTACAGCTCGGCCGGCTCGGTCGAGCGAGCACTCGCACCAGCGGCAGGCCGCCGGCACGGAAGCGATCGTCGGCGGTGCGCTGGGCGGTGACGGGCAGGATCGGCGCGCCGGTCTTCGCGGCCAGCGTGGCCGGGCCGATCGGGAAGGTCGTCGGCTCGCCGCAGAACTCGACCGGCACGTCGCCGCGCCGGTAGCCGCCATCGCAGAAGAGCACCAGGTTCGCGCCTTCGCGCAGGGCCCGGAACAGGCCGCGCAGGTTCCGCCAGCCGATGAGGAAGATCGACTGGCGTGCCCGTTCGGCCGCGAGGTGGTCGTACAGCCGCCCGTAGGTCGTGTCGTCCGCGATGACGTGCAGCGACTCGCCGTGCACCTTCAGCGCGCTGCCGATGAGGTCCATGCCGCCGACGTGGACGGTGCACAGCAGCACGCCCTTCCCGCGGGCGCGCGCCTCGCAGAGGATCTCGATGTCGTCGATGCGCACCAGCCCGCGAGCCTCGCTCCTCGCTCAGCTCGCCGATGCGCATCATGTCGACGAGGTACTTGGCGTAGTTGCGGAAGGCGCGACGCGCCGCGTGCCTGACGCGCCGGTCGTCCGGCGGCAGGCCCATCGGCGCGCGCCAGGTTGTCGTGCAGCAGGCCCGCGCTTCGGACCGGCGAGGTCGTAGGCGACGTTGCCGACCGCTGCCGCCGCACGCATCGCCAGGCCGCGCGGCACCGCGGTGATCAGGCGCTCGCCGAACCGGTAGCCCCAGTAGGTGAGCAGTTCGCGCTTGCGTTCGCCCTCCGCCGGTGACGTCGACGCGCCGAGCGTCACCAGCCGGCTCGGACAGGGTGCTGAGCGTCTCCGTGGCGTCGCTGGCAGGCACCTGCCGATCCTACGCGACCTCGGCAGCCGCCGCCTTCGCCTCCGCCCGCTTGTTCGGCTTCGCGAGCTTCTTGGTCTTGCGTGGCGCGCGCTTCTCCGTGCCGTTCAGGACCTCGTTGTCCGTCGCCGCGGATGAAGTCCTCGACCCGGTTGTGGGCGATGTCGTCGTGGATCTGGATCGGCGGGCTCTTCATGAAGTACGAGCTCGGCGCGACCAGCGTGCCGGCCAGGCCGCGGTCGAGTCCGAGCTTGGCGCAGCGGATGGCATCGGTGATGACGCCGGCGCTGTTCGGGCGAGTCCCAGACCTCGAGCTTGAGCTCGAGGTTGAGCGGCACGTCTCCGTAGGTCGTGCCCTCCATGCGGATGTGGCACCACTTGCGGTCCTTCAGCCACGGCACGTAGTCGGACGGGCCGACGTGAATGTCCTCGTCGTCGATCTCGTAGTCGATCATCGAGGTGACCGCGTTCGTCTTGCTGATCTTCTTCGACTCGAGCCGCTCGCGCTCCAGCATGTTGAGGAAGTCGGTGTTGCCGCCGAAGTTCAGCTGGTAGGTGCGGTCGATCCGGACGCCGCGGTCCATGAACAGGCGGGTCAGCACGCGATGCGTGATCGTGGCGCCGACCTGGCTCTTGATGTCGTCGCCGATGATCGGCAGCCCGGCCTCGGCGAATCGGCGCTGCCAGTAGGGCTCGCGGCCGATGAAGACCGGGATGGCGTTGACGAAGGCGACGCCCGCCTGGATCGCCTGCTCGACGTACCACTTCGTGGCCTGCTCGCTGCCGACCGGCAGGTAGCTAGACCAGCACGTCGACCTTGCGCTCCTTCAGGATGCCGACGACGTCGGCGGTCGGGCCGGGCGCCTGCTCGATGATCTCGCTCAGGTACTTGCCGAGACCGTCGTGGGTCATGCCGCGGTCGACCGTCACGCCGAGGTGCGGCACATCGGCGAAGCGGAACGTGTTGTTCGGCTCGGCGTAGATCGCTTCCGACAGGTCCTTGCCGACCTTGTTCTTGTCGACGTCGAAGGCCGCCACGAACTCGATGTCGCGGATGTGGTAGCCGCCGAGGTTGACGTGCATCAGCCCGGGGATGAAGTCGCCGTCCTTGGCATCGGCGTAGTGGAAGCGGCCCTGGACCAGGCTCGTGGCGCAGTTGCCGACGCCGACGATGGCGACGCGCACCTTGCCGTCGCTGGTCCGGTGGCCGTTGCTCGCGGCCTTGCCGTTGGAGCCGTCTGTTTGGTTGATGCCACGAGGTCAGTTCTCCTTGCTGTTGGGCAGCGGCGCTCAGGTGCCACACGTGCCAGATGCGCTGGACGACGGTCACCACCGTGAGGATGGCGAGGATGACGAGGATGCCGATGAGTCCGCCGGTGAAGCCGATCCCGGCCAGCGCGACCCCGGTGACGATCAGGACCAGGCGCTCGGTCGCGCGGCGCGAGGCCGACGTCGGCCGACAGGCCGATGCCCTGCGCCCGGGCGTGCGCGTAGCTGACGAGGAGCGACGCCGCCATCGCGACCAGCAGCGCGAGCATGGGCAGGACCGGGTCCGGCTGGGTGCGCAGCAGCCAGATGCCGAGGCCGATGAACAGGATCGCCTCACCGGAGCGATCGAGGGTCGAGTCGAAGAAGGCGCCGAACGGCGTGCCGGTGCCCTGCGCGCGTGCCAGCCCACCGTCGACCGCGTCGAGCACCGAGCCGAAGGCCAGCAGCGCGGCCCCGACCAGCAGGATGTCGAACGCGACCAGCGTGGCGGCGACGATCGTGATGCTCAGCCCGATGACGGTGATCGTGTTCGGCGTGAGGTGCAGGGCCATCGCCAGGCGCACGAGCGGCGCCAGCAGTGCGCGTCCGCCCTGCTTGAACCGGTTCGAGAGGACGGAGGTGCCCCTCGCGGGCGGGGCGCTTGGGGTGCTAGCTGACATCAGGCACCGTCCCGGCTGCGCCGGTCGCGCGCGCCACACCGGCCGTGCCGCCGATGAGGCGGCCCTCGACCTCGTGCAGCTCCTCGAAGGCGTCGATGCGCAGGTGGCAGATCACCTCGCGACCCTGGCGCCTGGTGTCGATGAGCCCCGCCAGCCGCAGGATGCGGAGGTGCCAGCTGATCAGCGGCTGCGACAGGCCCACGCGCGACGACAGCTCGCGCACCGGCAGCGGCCCGACCTCCGCGAGCAGGCCGATGATGCGCAGGCGCGTCTCGTCGCCGAGCGCCCGGTACAGGGTTCGCAGGCGCCTGAGGTCATGGTCGACCGCGGTCTCGGGAGGCGTCGGAATCACATAGCCCTTCTTTATCAAACGGCAGTTTATATAAGGGAATGCTTATGATATGCGCGACCACCGGCGGCGTCAAGGCCCCGTGCTAGGATCGGCCGACGGCCACCCGGAGGGCCGACGAGGAGGTGCGGTGCTGGCGAGCTCGACCCCCGACGCGCTGTGGAGCGCGCCGTCCCTCCGGGTCCTGCGCCCGGCGGCCGTGTCGTGCACCGACCTGACCCGAGGGCACCTCCTCGACCGCTGCACGCTGTCGGTTCCGGTCGGAATGCGCCTGCTCGTCGTGGCGGACCCGGACGAGAGCGCGTCGATGCTGCTGCGGGTCCTGGTCGGCCTGTCGCGCCCGTCGCGCGGTCGGATGGAGCTCGCCGGCATGGCCGACCCGTCGGCGGAGGGATGGGGCCGCCGGGTCGCGTACGTCGGGCCGGAGCCCGGCATCCCGGCATGGATGACGCCGCGGGAGGCGCTGGCACTTGCCGCCGGGCTGCTCGAGCTTCCGGCGGCCGAGGCCACTCGCCGCACGGAGCGCGCACTGGCGTGGGTCCACGTCATCGGCGATGCGGCGGATCGACCGGTCCGCCGTGGCGGTCCACCCCTGCTGCAGCGGACCGCCTTCGCGGCCGCGCTGCTCGCCGACCCGGAGGTGCTGCTGCTGGACGAGCCGCTCCGGGCGCTCGAGGCCGAGGAGCGTGCGCGGCTGCTGCGGCTGCCCGGCCGGCGCCGCACCGTGCTGCTGGCCAGCCGCTACCCGGCCAGCGAGGAGGGGCTGGTCACCCACATCGCCCTCCTCCGCGGTGGGCGACCGGCGCTGCTGGCCCGCACGGCGGACCTCGCGGCCAACGACCTGCCGCTGTCGATGCGCGGCATCCACGCGCTGGCCGATCGCAGGCGAGCTACTGAGGGCCGCCGCGATGGCGGAGGGGCGGTCGCACCGCGGTGAGCCAGGCCGTCGTCGTCACCTGGCTCGCCGTGCGCGAGCTGTGGATCACGTTCCGCCTCGTGATCCTGCTGCTGGCACTCGTGGCTGTCGGCGCCGTCGTCGCCCTCGCTCCGGCGGCCCTGCCGGTCACGATGCAGCGCCTCGCCATCGGCCTGGGTGCCGCGACGCTCGTGATCGCGGCCGTCGCCGCTTGGTCCGTCGCCGAGGACCGGCAGCAGGGCCGCGCCGGCTGGCTGGTGACCCGGTCGGTGCCGCGCGGCACGCTGCTGGGCGGCTGGTTCGTCGCGCTGTCGGCCGTGGCGCTGGCCGGCATGATCGCCACCGGGGTCCTCGGATGGCTGACGGCGAGCGGCGTGTCGCTGCGGCTGGAGCCGATCGCCTACGCCGTGCGTGTCGGGGCGGTGGCCGCCACGGTGGTGGCGGTGGTGGCGCTGGGTGTCCTTGCCGGGACCGTGGCGCGGCCGCGCGTGGCAGCGCTGCTGGCGCTGCTCGTCGCAGCGGGGGCAGGGCTGATCGCCTGGCTCGTGCCGGATCCCTCGGTCTCTGGTCCCGGGCGTGGCGTTCGTCGAGCTCGCCGAACTGGTCGAAGGGACGGCGTCCGATGCCGTTGCATGGCAGAGCGCGGGCGCGGCGCTGCTCACGGCGGGCATCCTTCTCGGGCTCGCTCGGCTGGCCGTGGAGCGCGCCGACCTGTGACCGCCGCGGAGCCCGCGCCGGAGCCGATCCGGATGCACCCGGTCGCGGCGTGGTCGGCGCTCGTGGTCGCCAGCCTGGGCGTCCTGCTCGGCGGCGCCGAGCTGATGGTCGTGGCCATCGCGCTGCCCTCGATCGTGGCCGACTTCGGCGGCTGGGCGGACCTGGGGCGGGTCAGCTGGATCGTGAACGCCTACCTGTTGGCGTACGTCGTCGCGATGCCCCTGGCCGGTCGAGGCGCCGACCTGTGGGGTGCGCGCCGGCTCTACGTCGTCGCGCTGCTGCTGTTCATCATCGGCAGCGCCGGGGCAGGCTTGTCGCGGATGGCCGGTCCGGAGAACGGCCTGGCCTGGCTGATCGGCTGCGCGCGTGGTGCAGGGCTTCGGCGGCGGCGCGCTGGTGCCGCTGTCGATGGCCCTCGCCAGCCACCTGTTCCGCGGGCGCCAGCGCTCCGCGGCTCTCGGTCTCGAGGGCGCGGCCACCTATATCGGCATGGCCATCGGACCGGCGTACGGCGCCTGGGTGCTGCTGAGCTTCAACGTGCCGATCCCCGGGCTCGGACGTGTCCAGCTGGCAGTGGATCTTCCTGCTGAACGTGCCGATCGGGATCGTCACGCTGCTGCTGATCTACGTGGTGGCCGGGGGCATCGAGACGCCGCGGGTGCCCGGACGCCTCGACCTGGTCGGCGCGGCGCTGCTGAGCATCGCGCTGGCGGCGGGCATCGGTGGCATCACCGCCTCCGGAGCGACCGGCTGGGGGGATGCGCTGGTACTGGGCGGCCTCGGAGTCGGCGCGCTCGCGCTGGCGGCATTCGTGTGGTTCGAGCTGCGCTCCTCGTCCCCGCTCATCGACCTGCGTCTCTTCCGCGACGTCCCGTTCAGCGCCGCCAACGCGGTCAGCCTGCTGACCGGCTACACGCTGGCCACCGCCATCATCGGCGGCCCGGTGTTCGTGAACCGCGTGCTGTTCGGGACCGATGGGCAGGCCGCGACCGCCCTGACGGCCCTGACACTTGCGATCGCTGTAGGGGCGCTGGTCGGCGGCGTGGCGTCAGGCGTGCTCGGCGAGCGGATCGTGACCGTCCTCGGCGTCGCGATCAGCGCCGTCGGCCTGTGGTTGGCGCTCGGCTGGGGCGTCGAGACCGACCTCGAGCGGCTGGTGCGGGACCTGGCGATCTTCGGCGCCGGCTTCGGCCTGACGGTGTCGCCGCGGGCCACGGCGGCGGTCGAGGCCGCCGGGGCCGGGGCGTACGGGGTGGCCAGCGCCATGCTGCAGATCACGCGGACGATCGGCATGAGCGTCGGGCTGGCCCTGCTGACCTCCATCGGGCAGAACCGGATCGACGAGCTCACGCGGCTCATCAACGACCCGCCGCGGCGCGACGACCTCGTCACCGACGCTCGGCCATCCGGAGTTCGTGGGCGTCGACCCGCAGGCCTCGCTGGCGCTGGTCGCCCTGCTCGAGACGTGGTCGCAGGGCGAGGCCGCGGGCGTGCTGCAGCTGGTCTTCGGCATCGCGCTGGTCGTGGCGGCGGCGACGATCGTTCCGGCCTGGTTCGTTCGCGGGCGGAGCTGACTCAGCCGGCGGGCTCGGCGATCACCACCAGCTCGCCCCAGTTGCGGTTGTAGCCCTGGGACGTCTGGAGCGTCAGGCGCTCGTGGTCGGTGGGCTGCGTCCAGAACGCCCCTTCCTCGCAGTTGTCGTGGATCTGGAGGGCGAGCGGCGGGTTCGGCGGATTGAGCGCCGGGTCCGCGTTCGGATCGGGGCAGGCGACGTTCGGCCGCACCTCGGTCACGACGTAGCGCGAGGACCGAGTCGTCCGACATCCGGACCAGCACCTCCGCGCCGATCTGCACGTTCCACAGCGGCTTGAACAGCGTGTTGAGGGCGTGCGCGAACACGTACGAGTTCGTGTTGCGGCCGGGCTGGCTGCTGCTGCGCAGGATGTAGGCGGCATCGGTCGGCGGGAAGCTGTCGGTCTCGGCGCTGGTGGACTGGTGGACCGCGATGTTGATGCCGACCGACGGCACCTCCATCTGGACGGCCACCACGTCGTCGGGCAGCGGCGTCGCCGTGGGCTCCGGCGTGGGCGGACGCGGTCGGATCGACGCTCGGACGGACGCTGGCCGGTCGGGCCGACAGGCTCGGCGCGGGCGTGGCGGTCGGCTGGATGGTGGCGCTGGGCCGCGCGATCGGCGGCAGGCTGGCGGCCGGCTCGTCGCCCAGGCGGATGGTGCCGACGATAATGAGCGCCACCCCCGCCACCGCCAGGATGATCGGGAGCGCCCAGGAGGAGAGACGCTTCACGTGGCCGGAGTCTAGCCGCCACACCGATGGATCGTTGGAGCGCGCCCATGGCGCTCGCGACCGCGGCGCTGTCGTGCCTCACCCGCCGGGCTCGCTGACCGACTTCGACGGCACCCTGTCGCCGATCGTGACCGACCCGGTGCCGCTCGGCTCGTCGATGGCGCCGCCGGCGCGCTGCAGGCGCTCGCCCGACGGCTGGCAGTCGTCGCGGTCGTGACAGGACGCGCGCCCGCTCGACGCGCGGCGGATGACCGACGTGCCGGACCTCCTCGTCGTCGGGAACCACGGCACCGAGTGGCTCGAGCCCGGGGCCGGCGCGCCGACCCGCTTCGGTGGAAGCCCGACGCGTCGGTCGGCTCGTGAGCGAGGTCGTCGACCGCCTGCCGGCGCTCGACGGCGTCACGGTCGAGCACAAGGGCATGTCGGCGACGGTGCACTACCGAAACGCTCCCGACCCGAGCGGGGAGACCCGCGAGGCTGTGCTGGACGCGATCGGTCGGGTGCCCGAAGGCTTCGAGCTCCGAGCACGGGCGGATGAGCGTCGAGCTGCGTCCGGTCGGGCTCGGCGACAAGGGCGCGGCGACGCGCGCGATCATCGAGCGCTTCGGCCTGCGCGGCGCGGTCGTCGATGGGCGACGACGTGACCGATCTCGACATGTTCGCCGCGGTCGCCGAGGCGCGTGCCGCCGGGCGGTTGCGCGGCGCGATCATCGCGCGTCGGCGGAGCGGACGCCGAGGTCCCGGCGCGAGGTGGCCGCGGCCGCCGACGTCGTCCTTCCCCGCGTCGAGGATGCCGCCGCGTTGCTGGCCGGGCTCGCATCGGCGACTGGCCTAGGCCGTTCTCGGCTGCCGGTCTTCCTCGTGGAACCAGAGCCACGTCAGGGTGGTCGCGACCGAGTACAGCACGATGATCGTGATGAAGTTCACGGCGTAGCCGGCGTCGAAGCCCAGCGTCGCCTGCAGCAGGGCGTACCACGCGGCCCCGATCACCCAGCCCGATCTGCCACAGGACGCTCATGCCGGCGGCCAGCGGTGGCGCGCTCGGTCGGCGCGACATGCTCCATGGCGAAGGCCGAGAAGATCGGGTTGCCGGCGTTCATCAGCGAGTTGCGCACCGCCATGGCGAGCACGACCGTCCACAGGATCGGTGAGAAGCCGAGCACGAACGAGGAACGGGATGCTCGCCGCCTGGACGATGACGACCGAGGTGATCTGGCCGAACCGGCGGGCCAGACGCGGCTGGGCGAGCATGGCGGCCACGGTGCCGAGGCTGGTGAAGGCGAACAGCGCGTTGAGCGAGGCGAGGTCGAGGCCGAATTTCTCCTGCACGAACAGGTTGAGGAACGGGATGACCTGGCCGGCCCCGATGGCGATGAGGAAGCCGGGGAACAGGAGGCGGACGAACCGTCCGCGATCCTCGATCGACGATGCCCATCAGCGTGCGGACGCGCGGCTGCTCGGCGGGGAAGGAGGCGGGCTCCCCGAGCGAACGCATGCGTCGAGGTCCGAGCCGCGAACGCGGGCGATCGTCGGTGAGCAGGCCGATGGTCCCGAGGGCCGCCACGAGGAGCACGGTCATGATCACCAGGATCACCCGATAGGTGCCCGGCCCCTCCGGATCGAGTCCCACCACGGCGGCGATGCCGGTCGCCAACACGCCGCCGAGCGCGGCCGCCAGCACGTTCGTCATCGTCTGAATCGCCGACTGGGCGGCGAACAGCTCGTTGCGGTGCGCCGGTTCGCTGTGCTCGGCCAGGAACGGCGCCTGCACCACCAGCAGCGCCTGCTGGCCGGCGGACCACAGCGCGACGAACACGGCGATCGCCGCCAGCGCGTTCGACAGCAGCAGGCCGACGACCGCCACGATCGCCAGCACCACGCCGCCGGCCATGACCGTGCGCCGGCCGACCCGGTCCGACAGGGCGCTCGCCGGGAAGGCGGTCAGCGCGCCCGCCATCGAGCCGACCGTCGCCACCACGCCGATCGTCGCCGTCGAGAAGCCGAGCGAGGCCAGGTACAGGTTGAAGTCGATCCAGTACAGGCTCAGCGCGCCGCCGGCGACCGCCGTGGTGACCAGGAAGACACGGGCGTCGCGATGGAATCGACCGAGGCCCCCGAGCAGCCGCATCGGTCAGCGCGTGCCGGCCAGCTCGGCGAGGTCCTCCAGCTGCCGGCGCAGCCACCACGAGATGTCCTCGGCGCTCGACCCCGGCGCGCAGCACGCGGAGCCGCTTGCGCCGCTCGTCGGGGTCCATGGCCAGGGCGCTCGCGAGGGCGTCGGCGGTGCCGACCACGTCGGCCGGGGCCACGGCGAGGGCGCCTCGGGCCATCTGGTCGTAGGCACCCGCGGTCTCGGACAGGACGAGCACGGCGTCGCGTTCGGAGACGACGACCGCCTCCTTGGCCACCAGGTTCATGCCGTCCACCAGCGGGTTGACGAGCACGACGTCGGCGATCGAGAGGCCGGCGAGGGCCTGGGCGTAGTCGTTCTCGTAGAACAGCTGGATCGGTCGCCAGCCGGCGCGACCGAATCGGGCGTTGATGCGGTCGACCGCGTTCTGGACCGTGCGGCCGTAGTTGCCGTACTCGCGCAGCCCGGTGCGCGACGGGACGAGGAAGGCGAGGAAGCTGATCCGTCCGCGCAGGCGCGGCTGATCGCGGCGAGGAGCGTCTCGTAGGCGAGGAAGCCGCGCAGGATGTTCTTCGAGGGCTCGAGCCGGTCGACCCGCACGATGACGCGCTCCCGCGCGCCGCCCAGCAGCTGGTCGGCACGGCGCCGTGCGCCGCGGGAGCCGGCCACGCGCCGCGTGGCATCGACGTCGATGCTGATCGGGTAGGTGCGCACGTGGGTCGTCCGCCGGCCGCGGCGGACGGTCGCGTTCTCGTAGTCGACGGTGGCGCCGGGGACGAACGACTCGACCATGCGCAGGAAGTTGTGGGCGTAGCGCTCGGTCTGGAAGCCGACCACGTCGTTGGCGAGCAGCCCGGTGGCGATCGCCCTCGCGGATCCTCGGCGCGATCGTCTGCCAGATCGACGACGGCGGCCACGGGATGTGGGTGAAGTGGCTGAGCACCGCGTGCGGGCGAGCGCGGCGGATCGGCTCGGCGGCGCAGGTACAGGTGGTAGTCGTGGAGCATGATCCGCGGCGACCGGTCGCCGCGCGCCTGGCCAGACGATCGCCTGCGCGAAGGCCTCGTTCAGCGCCACGTAGCCGCGGTCCCAGGCCCGCATCAGCGCCGCGTCGATCACCGGGCGTTCCGGCAGGTTCCACATCTGGTGCTGCAGGAACCACAGGAACGGGTTGGCGACGACGTTGTAGGCCTGCTCGTAGACCGATGCGCTCGACCGTTGCGAAGCGCAGGCGCATCGCGTCGTCGCCCCCAGCCGCCTCGCGCAGCAGCTTCGGGATCGGCCGCGGCGCGCCGGTCGCCCTCGCTCATGGCGGCCGCGACCCAGGTGATCGGCACGTGACGCCCGATCTGGCCGAGGGCGGTGACCAGGCCACCCGACCCGCGTCGCGGGCGGAGGTGCCCATCGGCGCCGCTGGCGAACGTGACCGGGCCGCGGTTCGTGGCGATCAGCAGGCGACGGTCGCCGAGCAGCGCCGACGCCGCGGCCCGCCGGCTCGCTCACTCGGCGGTGGGGGCCATGGGCATCAGAAGAGGCTCGCCGCGGAAACCTCGAGGAGGCCGAGGACGGCACCCGGGAAGATGCCGAGCAGCGAGCACGCCGGCGACGGACAGCGCCAGCGCCAGGGATCCGGATGGCGAGCTGTCGAGCGGCGCGGGCTCGGGCTCGGGATCGCGCATGTACATGTAGACGACGACGCGCAGGTAGTAGAAGGCGGCCAGCGCGGCGTTGAGCACGATGATGACCGCCAGCCACTCGAGCCCGGCGTCGACGGTGGCGAGCAGCACGTACAGCTTGGCGAAGAAGCCGACGGTGGGCGGGATGCCGGTCAGGCTGAGCATGAGGACGGCCATGGCCGCGGCGAGCCACGGCGCCCGCCCGGCCAGGCCGGCGAACGAGCCCAGGCCGCCGTAGCGGTGCGTGTCGCGCTGCAGCATGGCCACCACCGCGAAGGCGGCGATGTTCATCACGCCGTAGCCGAGGAGGTAGAACAGGACCGACTCGATGCCCGGCGCGGCGACCTGCGGGTCGTCGGTGGCGGCGTAGGCGGCCAGGCCGGCCATGATGTAGCCGGTGTGCGCGATGCTCGAGTAGGCGAGCATCCGCTTCACGTTGACCTGGGTCAGCGCCACGATGTTGCCGACCGTCATGGTCAGCACGGTCAGGACGAGGAAGACCCCGAGCCAATCGGCGCGCAGCGGCGCCAGCGCCTCGGCGAAGACGCGGATGAGGAGCGCGAAGGCGCCGAGCTTCGGGCCGACCGACAGGAAGCCGGTGATCGGCGTCGGCGCGCCCTGGTAGGCGTCGGGCGTCCAGTAGTGGAACGGCACCGCCGCGATCTTGAAGGTGGCGCCGACGGTCAGGAAGCCGATGGCCACCAGCAGCGCGCCGTTCATCTGGTCCCGTCCAGCGCGGCCGCCGACCTCCGCGATGTTCGTCGTGCCGGTCAGCCCGTAGATCCACGCCACGCCGAACAGCAGGATCGCGCTGGCGAAGCTGCCGAGCAGGAAGTACTTCAGCCCGCCCTCGTTGCTGTAGCGGTCCGTCTTGTGCAGGCCGGCCAGCAGGTAGCTCGGCATCACCATCAGCTCGAGGCCGAGGAACAGCGTGATGAGGTCGCTGCTCGAGGCGAGCACGCACATGCCGATGAGTCGCCGTGACGAGGATCGTGTTGAACTCGCCGAGCGGGATGCGGCGGACGACCAGGTACGACGGCGCGAAGAGCGCGCTGAGGATGCCGATGACGATGGTGGCGCCCTTGAGGAAGACCGACAGGTCGTCGACGACGTAGAAGCCGCTGTAGACCTCCTCGTTCGATGCCCCACACCACGACGCACGCGGCGCCGGCCAGGATCAGGCCGGCCGACGGTCAGCGGCGTCAGGATCCACTTGCTGCGCCCGCGGCAGGAACAGGTCGACGGTGATGATGACGAGCACCAGCGACCGTCAGGATCAGCTCCGGCAGCAGCGTGACGAGATCGTTGACCATAGCGGATCTCACCGGCGGCCTCACCACAGCGGACCCAGGCCGGTCAGGCCGGCGGCGTTCGACCGCCTCGATGATCCGGTCGACCGGCGCCGCGAACAGCTCGAGGACCGGGCCGGGATAGACGCCCAGGGCCACGACGAGGATGACGAGCGGCGCCAGCGCGATCCACTCGTTGCGGTTCATGTCGCGCAGCGTCGGCCACCATCGGCGCATCCAGTCGGACGGGACGGTGAAGAAGACGCGCTGGAACATCCACAGCATGTAGACCGCGCTGGCGATCACGACCAGCATCGCGGCAGCCGCGACCCAGGGGTTGAAGCGAAGGCGCCCAGGATGACGAGGAACTCGCCGACGAAGCCGGACAGCCCGGGCAGGCCGATGCTGGCGAAGGTGAACAGGCCGAAGATCGCGGCGTAGCGCGGCAGCCGCGCGTTCAGCCCGCCCATGTGCGCGATCTGGCGGTCGTGGGTCTGCTCGTAGATGATGCCGACCAGCAGGAAGAGCGCGCCGGTCGTGATGCCGTGGCTGATCATCGTGAAGGCCGCGCCCTGCAGGCCCTGCTCGTTGAAGACGAATGCGCCGAGCATCACGAACCCCATGTGGCTGACGCTCGAGTAGGCGACCAGCTTCTTCATGTCGGGCTGGACCATCGCCACCAGCGCGCCGTAGAGGATGGCGATCAGCGCCAGGCCGATGATGATCGGCGCGAAGCGTCGCCGCCGCGTCGGGCAGGAGCGGGATGCTGAAGCGCAGGAAGCCGTAGCCGCCGAGCTTCAGCAGCACGCCGGCCAGGAGGATGGAGCCGGCGGTCGGCGCCTCGACGTGCGCATCGGGCAGCCAGGTGTGGAGCGGCCACATCGGGACCTTGATGGCGAAGGCCAGGAAGAAGGCGATGAAGGCCAGCGCCTGGAGGCTGTCGGCGAAGCGCGAAGCCGCGGAGCGCCTCGTAGCTGAAGGTGAACTCGTTGCCGGCCGTTGCCGTGGGCGATCGCCACCGCCAGGATCGCGACCAGCATGAGCAGCGAGCCGACGAGGGTGTAGATCACGAACTTGACGGTCGCGTAGATCCGGCGCGGGCCGCCCCAGATCCCGATGACCAGGTACATCGGGATGAGGCTGACCTCCCAGAAGACGTAGAACAGGAACAGGTCGAGCGCCACGAACACGCCGAGCATGCCGACCATCAGCAGCAGCAGGGCGATGTAGTACTCCTTGACCCGGGTCTGGATCGGCTCCCACGAGTAGAAGATCGAGATCGCCGCCAGGAGCGTGGTCAGCAGCACGAGCACGATCGACAGGCCGTCGACGCCGAGCGTGTAGCGCATCCCGAACGCCTCGATCCAGGGCAGGTCCTCGACGAACTGGAACTCGGCGCCGGACGGGTCGTAGCCGAGCAGGACGCAGGCTGAAGCCGAGGCTCACCAGCGACGGCCAGCAGCGCCACCCAGCGGATGGCCCGATGCGCGCCACCGGGGACGAACAGGAGGGCAAGGACGCCGATGAGCGGCGTGAAGACGACGAGCGACAGGATCGGCAGGTCGGTCATCGGACCACCGTCGCGAACACGAGCAGCACGATCGCCAGGCCGGCGGCGATGCCGAGCCCGTAGTTCTCGACCCGCCCGGTCTGGATCTTCCGCAGCCCCGCCCGATGGTCGTGCGAGCCAGCCGGTGCCGTTCACGGCGCCGTCGATGATCCTCGCGTCGAACCACCACAGGGCATTGGCGACCAGCACGCCGCCGCGGGCGAAGACGAGCTGGTAGAAGTCGTCGACGTAGTACTTGTTCACGCTGGCGCAGGTACATGCCGGGGCCGAGGCCGAGCGGGATGCGCTCGACGAAGCGTCGCGGCGCCTCGGGGTCACGGACGTACCAGCGGTAGGCCAGCCAGACGCCGGACACCGCGACGACGGCGCCGATCAGGAGCAGGAGTCCGCCGAGCCCGAAGAGCTCGAATCCGTGGGGCTCGCCGCTGGTCTCGACGGGCCTCGGCCAGGATCGAGCCGGGCTGGACGCCGGCATGGGCCTCCTCGGCGGTCGTGGAAGACCTCCTCGAGCCAGGTGTGGATCAGGCCCTCCTCGGGCGGGATCCCGAGGAGGAGGCCGAGGAACGTGGTCGGCACGGCCAGGATGATCAGCGGCGCGACCATGGTCGCGGCGCTCTCGTGGACGTGGTCCCAGACGGCCCGCGGCCCGCGCCACTCGCCCCAGAAGGTCATGAAGATCATCCGGAACGTGTAGAACGCCGTCATCAGGGCCACGACCAGGCCGATCAGGAAGAAGACAGGTAGCCGCGGTTGAAGGCCTCGGCCAGGATCTCGTCCTTGCTGAAGAAGCCGGCGAAGATCGGGATGCCGGCCAGGGCCAGCGAGCCGATCACCATCGTGCGGTACGTCCACGGCATCCGCTCGCGCAGGTTGCCCATGAAGCGCATGTCCTGCTCGCCGCCGGCCCCGTGGATCACCGAGCCGGAGCCCATGAACAGCAGGCCCTTGAAGAAGCCGTGGGTGACGAGGTGGAAGATCGCCGAGGCCCACGCGCCGATGCCCGAGGCCCAGGAACATGTAGGCCAGCTGGCTGACGGTCGAGTAGGCCAGCACCTTCTTGATGTCGTTCTGGGTCAGCGCGATCGCCGCGGCGAAGATGGCGGTGAAGGTGCCGATGATCGCCACCACCCACATCGCCGTCGGCGCCTCGGCGAAGATCGGGTTGGCGCGCGCGACCATGTACACGCCGGCGTTGACCATCGTCGCGGCGTGGATGAGGGCGCTGACCGGGGTCGGGCCCTCCATCGCGTCCGGCAGCCAACGTGGAGCGGGAACTGGGCGCTCTTGCCGACGGCGCCGGCGAAGAGCAGCAGGGCGATGATCGGTGATCGTCGCCTCGTCGAGCGTCCCGATCCGCTCGAAGCACCTCGTGGAAGCCAGCGTCCCGAGGTTGACCCAGATCATCATGATCGCCCAGGCCGAACCCGAAGTCGCCGACCCGGTTGACGACGAACGCCTTCTTCGCCGCGCCGGCCGCGGAGGGCTTCTTGTACCAGAAGCCGATGAGCAGGTAGCTGCACAGGCCGACCGCCTCCCAGCCCACGTACAGCATCAGGAAGTTGTCGCCCAGGATCAGCAGCAGCATGCTGAACATGAACAGGTTCAGATAGGCGAAGAAGCGCCAGAAGCCGCGGTCGCCGTCCATGTAGCCGATCGAGTACACGTGGACGAGGAAGCCCACGGTGCTGACGACGAGCAGCAGCATCGCGGTCAGCTAGTCGACCAGGAAGCTGATCGTCGATCTGGAAGTCGCCGGAGATGATCCAGCCGTAGATCGTGACCTCGAACGTCGTGGCCGCCGAAGATGACGTCGGCGAAGACGACCATGCTGATCAGCCCACATCAGGCCGACCAGCGCGGTCGGCACGATCCAGGACCGATAGCGCGGCCGCTCGGCGCCCGGCGTCACGTGGCCGGCCTGCCCGAGGCCGTCGTTCAGGTCCGGCGGGATGACGCCCGCGGCCCCCTCGGCGTTGGCGAGATCGTCCGCGTGCCCGGCGTGCGGGCTGGTGGCCTGCTGCTCCTCCTCGGTCGGGATCGAGCGGAAGCGCTGTCGTCGACCGCGTGGTCGTCGTGGCTGTCATCGGCATGGGCGTCATCGGCGTCGTGGTGGTCGTCGTCATGGCCATGGCCGTGGACCGGCACGTGATCCAGCCGCGGCCCGACGATGACGGCAAACAGGAAGCCGGCGAGGGGCAGCGCGGGAATCAGGGCGATCAGCAGCTCCATCGGTTCGGCCCTACTCCTTCAGGTCGGAGTACTGGTCGACCTCAGGCGTCTGCCGGGTCCGGATGATCGCGATCACGAGCGCGAGGCCGACGGTCACCTCGGCGGCGGCGATGGCCATGATCATGAGCGCGAAGACGGCACCGGCGTTCGCGGCGGGCGGCAGGTAGGCATTGAAGGCGACGAGGCTGAGGTTCACCGCGTTGAACATCAGCTCGATGCTGATGAGCATCAGGATGGCGTTGCGCCGCGCCATGAAGCCGAAGGCACCGATGCCGAACAGGATGGCCGAGACGATCAGGTAGCCCTCGATGCCCATCGGTCAGTTCGCCCGCTCGTCCTCTTCCGGCCGTCGCGCCAGGTAGATGGCGCCGATGATCGCGACGAGCAGGAGGAGGCTGATGATCTCGAACGGGAGCGCGTACTCGGTGAAGACGCGCGGTGGCGATGGCGTCGACCGCCGCGCCCGCCGCCTCGGCCGCCAGGCCCCAATCGGTCTGGATCACGGCCCAGCCGACGAGCCCGACGATGGCCAGCGCAACCACGACCGCGATCGGCATCTGGCGATGGAACGGGGCCGGCAGGTTCGCGTCGCCGGCCTGGGTCAGCATGATCGCGAACAGGATCAGGACGCTGATGGCGCCGAGGTAGATGAGCACCTGGGCCGCGGCCACGATCGGCGCGCCCGAGCAGCGCGTACATGCCGGCCAGCGACCCGAAGCAGATCATCATGGCGACGGCGGAATGGATGATGTTGCGCAGGGTGACGACGGCCAAGCCGCCTCCACCACGCCGATGGCGAGCAGGAAGAACAGGACGCTGGAAATGTCCAGGGTCAGTGCTCCGATGCGTTGTGTCGAGCGCTCAACGGCCCCGCTCGGGGGCCGCGCTCGATTCTAGCGCAGCCACCCGTCGCGTTCCTGCTCAGGACACTCGCGACGGCGGCTTCGACTCGGAGCTGTGCCGCATGGCCCCATCGGCAGTGCAAGGCTCCCGTAGCGCTGCCGAACGGGACAGATTCCCTCCAGTCGGGCGGTACCGCAACCCATGAAGGCGCGAACGGTCAGATTCGCCCGCTGGTGCTCACTGGGTGGGAATCCGGACACCACGCCGCCACCCCACGGCGTTAGTGCTCACCGGACGGGAAATTGGCCCGCTCCGCTGGCCCAACCGACGCCATCGGCCGCGACGTGGCAGTCGTAGAAGGAAGGGCTGGCTGACCGGTGCCCGACGCTGTCGTGGTAGCCAGCGGCGGGGAGTGGTCAGCCAGACCATCAACGCCCTCCGGCCGCATCGGTCTAGCGGGTGGGTCGCTCCCGGTCGGACATCTCGAGGATGTCCAGCATCGGCAGGTCCCGCTGATATTCGCTGAACTCGAACTCGGGGCCGCAGCGCAGGGCGTCGTACGGGCAGGCATCGGCGCAGATGCCGCAGAAGATGCAGCGGCTCACGTCGAGCTGGTACGTCTCGAGGATCCGCGGCCGAGGCATCAACGCGCCGACCGGGCAGGTCTCGGCGCATCGGCCGCAGGACACGCACGGCGTCTCGTTGAGTGACACGAAGTCGGCGGTCGTGACGAGCGAGTCGAAGCCCTTGCCGATGAAGTCGTAGCAGCCGGCGCCCACGATCTCCTTGCACACCTGGGCGCATCGGCCGCAGTCGATGCAGCGGCTGTAGTCGCGCAGGATGAAGGAGTGCGTCTCGTCGCGGCCGTAGCCGTGGTTGACGCCGACGTAGGGGTTGTCCTGGATCGAGCGCTCGTCGATCGCCATGTTGAGCGTCGTCTCGTACTCGATCGCGGCCTCGCGCAGGTCGCAGTGACCGATCGCCTCGCAGGTGCACTGCAGGCAGCGCGACGCCTCGGCCATGGCCTGGTCGCCGGTGTAGCCGAACTCGTACTCGTTGAAGTTGCCCTTCCGCTCCTCGGGGCCGAGCTTGCCCATGATCGCCGCTCGGCTCCTTCACGTCGTCGGTGAAGGGCACGATGGTCAGGAAGTTCGGCTGCGGCTCGGTGACGATGCGGCGGATCTGCGGGTCGTCGAGGTCGTGGCCGCGCAGCCAGTAGTCCATCGCGTAGCTGGCGCGCCGGCCCTCGCCGATGGCCTCGACCACGGTGGCGGCACCGGTGCGCACGTCGCCGGAGGCGAAGACCTTCGGCACGTCGGTGCGGAAGATGTGCTCCTCGGCGACCAGCGTCCCGCGCCGGCTGACCTCGAGCTTCGAGCGGATCTCCTCCGGCTCCGACTCGACCCACGACAGCTCGGGGCCCTGGCCGATGGCGCCGAGGACCGTGTCGCACTCGATGATGAACTCGGTGCCGGGCATCGGCTCGGGTCGTCGGCGACCCTGCTCGTCGGGCTCGCCCAGCTTCATGCGCTGGAACTCGACGCCGGTGACCTTGTTCTTGTCGTCGGTCACGATCCGGACCGGCGCGGCCTGGAAGATGAGGCGCGCGCCCTCCTCGATGGCCTCGTGCGCCTCGTCGGCGGCGGGCATGTCCTTGAGGTCGCGGCGGTAGACGAGCGTGACCTCGGCCGCGCCCTGGCGAACGCTGGTCCGGGTGCAGTCGATGGCCGTGAACCCGCCGCCGATGACGACCACCTTGCGCACCCTTCAGCCGCGGCACCGGGATGCCGCGGGTCGAGTTGTAGAGGTTCTCGAGCGCGTTCACCATGCCGTCGGCGTCCTCGCCCGGGATGCCGAGCTCGTTCGGCTTGTAGCAGCCGATGCCGACGTAGATCGCGTCGTACTCGTCGATGATGTCGCCCAGGTGGAAGTCTCGGCCGAGCCGCATGTTCGGCTTGAAGGTCGCCCCCAGCTCCCAGACGTGGTTGAGCTCGCGGTCCATCCAGCCCTTCGGCAGGCGGTACTGCGGGATCCCGTAGCGCAGCATGCCGCCCTGCTCGGGATCGGCCTCGAACACGTCGCACTGGTGGCCGCGCAGCTGGAGGTAGTACGCCACCGACATCCCGGCCGGGCCTGCGCCGATGACCGCCACGCGACGGCCCGTGGGCGGGTCCTTGGGCCACGGGATCGGGGCCGGGGCGTCCACCTCGAGGACGCGGTCCGCGCAGTAGCGATGCGAGTCGCGGATGGCGATGGCGGTGTCGACCTCCTCGCGCCGGCAGTGCGTCTCGCACGGTGCGGGGCAGACGCGACCGAGGATGGCGGGGAACGGCAGCGAGCGCTTCAGGATGCGCGTCGCCTCTTCCCAGTTGCCCAGCGTGTTCTGCTTCAGGTAGCCCGGGATGTCGACCCGCGTGGGGCACTTGAACTGGCACGGTGGCAGGCAGTACGCATCGTGGTCGCTGAAGATGAGCTCGAGCACCATGCGCCGGTTCTCGATGACCCGGTCGGAGTGGGTGGTGATGACCATCCCCTCCTCGATCGTGGTGCCGCAGCTGATCGGCGTGCCCTCGACGCCCTCGACCTCGACGGCGCAGATGCGACAGGCGCCGTAGGGGGCCAGTTTCGGCTCGTAGCACAGGGTCGGGACGTCGATGCCCAGAACGCGGCAGGCCTGGAGGATGGTCTGGCCCTCTTCGGCCTCGACCTCCGTCCCGTTGATCGTGACGCTGATCTTGCCGGTGCCGGGAACCATCGGCCACAGCGGGGTGAAGTCGGTGACCTTGCCGCCCGCGTGGTCGCCGCCTCTGCCATTGCCGTCGCCGGCGGGGTGGCCGTTCGTCGTACCGAAGCTCATCGGATCCCTACTCTAGCGACGCGGCGGCGTCGATGCCGGCGAGCGGTTCGAGCATCGCCGGCACGTCCAGCGGCGGGTGGTACCCGGCCAGGCACTCGCCGCGCTCGGCATGCGCCCGGTACTCGTCGCCGAAGCGATTCAGCGTCGTCAGGATCGGCCCGGGGAGCCAGCTGCTCGAGCCGGCACAGCGCCGTGTCGCTGACCTTGCGCGACAGCTCGCGCAGCAGGATCGCGTCGTTCGGGCGCGGGGTGGCGGCCAGGATCCGGTCGAGCGCCTCGACCAGCCGCTTCGTGCCGATTCGGCACGGCACCGCCTTGCCGCAGGCCTCCCGCGCGCTGAAGTCCACGAAGAAGCGAGCCGTGTCGACCATACAGGCGCTCGTGTCGGTGACGAGGATCGACCCGGAGCCGACGATCGCACCGGCGGCCTCCAGCGACTCGTAGTCGTAGCCGATGGTCAGCGATCCGGCATCGATGGCGCCGCCGCCCGGTCCGCCGACGAACAGCGCCTTGGTGGTGTCCGGTGCCGCCGCCAGCCAGGCCAACCACGTCGATCAGCGGCGTGCCGAGCGGGACCTCCACCAGGCCGGGCTGTGCGACGTGGCCCATGATCGTGACGAGCTTCGTCCCGCGTGCGCCCTCGATCCCGACCGAGCCGAACGCGTCGGACGAAGTGGGCGAGGATCCACGCCACGTGTGCCAGGGTCTCCGGCGTTCCGGACCACCGTGGGCGCGTCGGACAGGCCCCGCTGCGCGGGTACGGCGGACGGATGGCCGGCATGCCGCGATCGCCCGACAGCGCGTTCAGCAGCGCGGTCTCCTCTCCGGCCACGTACGCCCCGGATCCCTCCCACACGCTCAAGGTGATGCTGGTGTCGGTGCCCAGCACCAGGTAGCCGCCGAGATGCGCATCGGTCGCCTCGGCGATGGCGGTCCGCAGCCGCTCGATCGCATCGGTCCAGTCCCGGCGGACGGCGATGATCGCCTCCGCCGGCGCCGACGGCGTACGCGGCGACGAGCAGCCCTTCGACCACGAGGTGGGGGTTCCCCTCGGCCAGTGCGCGGTCGCCCAGCGCGCTGGGATCCGCACCCATCAGGTTGGCCACCACGACCTTGCGATCGGAGGCTGTATCGCGGGCCGCACGCCACTTGGCGGCGGTCGGGTAGCCGGACCCGCCCCGGCCGCGGAGGCCGGCGGACTCGATCTCGCCGATCACCTCCTCGGGCGTGAGCATGGTGACCGCCCGGTTCAGCGCCGCGTACCCGCCGTGCTCGCGGTAGCTGGCCAGGCTGGTCGGATCCACGCGCCCGATGTCGGTGAGCAGCCGCGGCTCTCCGGTCGGCAGGATCCGGATCTGCGGTGAGATGGCGCCGGCCATCAGCTCGTGCGGCCCGCGGCCACGGCGTCGCGATCCGCTGCGCGCCGCTCGCGGACGACGTGAAGGGCCTTCTCCACGTCCACGGGGCCGTAGACCAGGGTGTCGACGCGGATGGCAGGGCTGATGGCCCCGGCGGCCACGTCGGGTCGGGTCTCGAGGCTGACACTCGCGTCGGCGGAGGTCTCCCCGGCACGGATGCCGAGCTCCTGCTCGAGGGCGCGCAGCACCTGGTCGCCTCCGGCGAACCGGCACGACGCGCAGTCGCAGACGGTCACCACGTGCCCGCTGGCCGGCAGCAGGCGGAAGCCCCCCAGGCCAGCGGCACCGAACACCTGCGCCCAATGGATGCTCATGCGGTCGCTGATTCGGCGCAGGGCACGTTCGGGGAGGTAGCCGTAGCGGTCCTGGACGGCGCGGAAGATCGCGACCAGCGCCTCCGGCCGGCCGCCGAAGCCGTCGACCACCTCGTCCACCCACGGCGTGTCGATCGCCTCGTCCCAGCGGGCGGGGTTCCGCATCGGGCGGGCCGCGAGGCCGGCGCGCCGGTAGGCGTTCGGGTCACGGCGCTCGTCGTAGATCTCCGGCATGCCGTATCGGATCCGGTTGCCCTGCGAGTCGAAGCCGCTCATGTCGATGGCCTCGACCGGGCAGACCTGGGCGCACTGGAAGCAGACCTCGCACTTGTGCTCGCCGAACGGGTCGTAGATCAGGTCGAGCCGTCCCCGCCAGCGGTCGGGGATGGGCGGGCGCTCCTCGGGGTACTGGCGCGTGACCTTGGGCGTGAAGAAGTTCCTGAACGTGACCGCCATGCCCTTGGCGATGCCGACTCCGGGGAAGGCCATCAGCGCACCCTCTCGCTCACAGGTCGAACGCCACCACCGCGATGGCGGTGACGAACAGGTTGACCAGGGCCAGCGGCAGCAGGATCTTCCACGCCACGCCCATCAGCTGGTCGACGCGCACGCGCGGCAAGGTCCCACGCATCCACACCGCGATCGCCACGAAGATGTAGGTCTTGAGGAAGAACCAGAAGATGCCGTACAGCGTGCCGGCGAAGCCGCCGAGCTGCGCCGGGAACGGCCATGGCGCCAGCCACCCGCCGAAGAACAGGCTGATCAGGATGCCGCTCATGATGAACAGGGCGACGTACTCGGCGAAGAAGAAGAAGCCGAACCGCATGCCCGAGTACTCGGTGAAGGGTCCGGCCACCAGCTCCGAGTCGGCCTCGACCATGTCGAACGGCGTGCGGTTGATCTCGGCCAGCGAGGCGATGTAGAAGATGGCGAGCCCGACCGGCTGCCAGATGAGCAGCCATCCATGCTCGTGCTGCCACTCGATGAGCTCGCTGAAGCTCAGCGTGCCGGCCAGCACGACGGCGCCGACGATCGAGAGCGTGAGCGGGATCTCGTAGCTCACCATCTGCGCCGCGGCGCGCAGGCCGCCCAGCAGCGAGTACTTGTTGTAGCTGGCCCAGCCCGCCACCAGCAGCCCGACCACCGACAGGCCGAGGACCGCGAAGAAGTACACGATGCCGATGTTGAGGTCGGCCGCGATGGCGCCGGGCGCGAACGGCATGACCAGCATGCTCATCGCCGCCGCCATGTACACCATCCACGGGGCCAGCGTGAAGGTCGAGCGGTCGGCCTGGTCGGGGACCGTGTCCTCCTTGGCCAGCACCTTGAAGCCATGGATGGTGGACTGGAACATCCCGCGCGGGCCGATCCGGTTCGGCCCGTAACGCAGCGCCAGCTGCGCGATGATCTTCATCTCCATCTGGATGATGATGAAGGCGGTCGGGATCGTCAGCAGCAGCAGCAGGGTGGTCGCCAGGACGAATCGGCCGATGCCGAGGATCAGCTCCCAGTCCATCGGTTACTTGTCCACCCCGCCCATCACCGGGTCGAAGCTCGCCATGACCGCCATCGTATCGGCCACCAGGCGGCCCGGCATCAGCTTCGGAACGGCCTGCAGGCTGATGAAGCTGGGGTCGCGCATCCGGAACCGATACGGGTTCGGCCCGCCGTCGCTGATGGCGTACACGCTGTACAGCCCCCGCGGCGACTCGATGGCCGCATACGCACGGCCGGGCTTCGGGCGGATGATGCCCGGCACCTGGGTCTGCACCGCGCCGTGCGGCATCTTGTCCATGATCTGGTCGATCAGGTGGATGCTCTGCTTGATCTCCGCGATGCGCTGGATGTAGCGGGAATACGAGTCGCCGCCCTCCTGGGTGATGACGTCGAACTCCAGCTCGTCGTAGATCGAGTACGGATGGGCCTTGCGAATGTCGAACGGCACGCCGGAGGCCCGCAGGTTGGGTCCGCTGACGCCCAGCTTGATGGCGTCCTCGCCCGACAGCCGGCCCATGCCCAGCGTGCGTCCGCGGAAGATCTCGTTCTCGGTGATCATCCGCTCGTTCATCTCGATGTTGCTCAGCACGTGCGTGCGCCACGTCCCCAGCCGTGACAGGAACTCGTCGTTGGTGTCGAAGTTCACGCCGCCGACCCGGAAGAAGTTGAACAGCATCCGCTGCCCGCGAGATCGCGCTCAGCATGTCGACGACTTCGTCGCGGTTGATGAAGCTGTACAGGATCGGGGTGAGCCCGCCGATGTCGAGCGCCAGGAAGCCCATCATCAGGCCGTGGCTGAACACGCGGTTCAGCTCGACGACCAGGGCGCGGATGTACTCCGCGCGCTTGGGCGCCTTGATGCCGTACAGCTTCTCGAACGCGATCGCCGGGGCGTGCTCGTTGTGCATCGTGGCCAGGTAGTCCATCGGGTCGACGTAGGTGAGCACCGTCGTGTAGGTGGCGTTCTCGCACAGCTTCTCGATGCCGCGGTGCAGGTACCCGAGCACCGGGTCGACGTCGACCACGATCTCGCCGCGCACCTTGACCACGAGCCGCATCACGCCGTGGGTCGACGGGTGCTGGGGACCCATGTTCACCAGCATCTCGCCCTCGTCGAGGGTGTAGACGTCGCGCTCGCGCTCGGTCTGCGGCGGGCGGTCGGGGATGCCGACCGTGTCGAAGCCGGCGTACTCGCCGCCCTCGGCGTGGATCGGCGCCAGGCCGGCGGCCGCGCGCAGCCGCTCCTCCTCGAGGCGATCGAGCTCGATCGGGTCCGGGATGCGGGTCTCGGGATCGATGGCGGTCATCGCGGTCGGCTCTCGTCGGCCTCGAGGTCGCCGGTCGACCGCACCGCGGGCGGCTGCGTCCGGCCGCAGTCGCCCGTCGGAACGCTGACCGTGAGCGCCTCGGTGAACCGGGTGAGGTCCCACGTCTCGGGCCGCTCGAGCGGGTTCACGCCGTGCGCCGGCGAATCGGCCGCGTCGTCGGGCAGGATGAAGTCCTTGCGCTGCGGGAACGACTTGTAGTCGGGCGACATGTAGATCCGGCGCAGGTCGCGGTTGCCCTCGAAGACGATGCCCATCATGTCGTACATCTCGCGCTCGTGGAACATGGCCCCCTCCCACAGCGACGTGATGGACGGGATGCGCGGGTCGGCGCGGTCGACGCGCGCACGGACCCGCAGCCACGCCGGATGGCGGTCGGAGTAGAGGTGGTACACGACCTCGAAGCGCTCGCCGACGCCGTAGTCGACCGCGGCCGCATCGGCCAGGAAGAAGAAGGCCAGCTCGGGGTCGTCGCGAAGCAGCGTCAGCGTCTCGACGACGCGCGCGCCATCGATCGTGAACTCGACGGTGTCCTCGTCGGTTCCCAGGTCCCGGAGCTCGGGGCCGAGGCGCTCCTGCAGCGTCCGGATGAGCGCCCCGGCGGTGACGGCGGCGCTCAGCGAACGTCTCCTTCCCAGCGCGTCCGCTGCGGACCGCGATCGACGTACGTGCTCCACTGACCGCGGCGCTGCTTCACCAGCTCGTGGAGCTTCAGCATGCCGTAGATCAGGCCCTCGGGCCGTGGCGGGCAGCCGGGCACGTAGACGTCCACCGGCATGACCCGGTCGACGCCCTGCACCACGCTGTAGCTGCGCTTGAAGCGCCCACCGCTGGTGGTGCAGGTGCCCATCGCGACGCACCACTTCGGCTCCGGCATCTGCTCCCACAGCCGGACGAGCGGGCCGGCCATCTTGGTCGTCAGCGTGCCGGCCACGATCAGGACGTCGGCCTGTCGCGGGCTGGCGCGGAACGGGAACATGCCGAAGCGGTCGATGTCGTTGACGCTCGTCGCCGAGCTCATCATCTCGATCGCGCAGCACGACAGGCCGGAGAGCAGCGGCCACAGCGAGTTCGCCCGGATCAGGTCGAGGACGTAGTCGGCCTTGGTGGGGATCACCTCCAGCAGCCCGTGGAAGCCGCCCTGCGGGTGCTCCTCCATGCGGAACTCGCGGAGCAGCTCGTCGTCGGCCGCGGCGTCGGGAATGATGATCGGCGCGTCGCCGGGCGCCGGCTCCGGGGTGGTGGTGGTCGGTCGGTCTACTGCCATCGCAGGTCACCCTTCTTCCACGCGTAGAACTCGCCGAACATCAGGATCGCAAGGAAGATGCCGATGAGCACGATGCCCTGGTACTCGATGGCCCGCACCGTGATGGCCCACAGGTACACGAAGATGATCTCGACGTCGAAGGCGACGAAGAGCAGGGCGTACAGGTAGAAGGCCAGGCCGAACCGGCTCCAGGTGTCGCCGATCGTGTCGATCCCGCACTCGTAGGGCAGGCCCTTCTGGGGTCGTCGTCGCCGATGCGTCACGAGCCAGCTGAACAGGATCGTGCCGAAGACGAAGATCGTCGCGGCGAAGGCGAAGCCGATGACGTAGAGCAGTCCGGTGTGATCCATCTCCACTCCGGTTCCACGCGTTGACGTGATGCGCCGCAGTCCCGCGGGACCGCGGGGTCGTTGGTCTCAGTTCATGCGCGCGCACGGCGAGCCGTCGCGTGCTGCATCCAGTCTAGCAGCGGCGCTCTGCCACGTGGGCCTACCGCCCCTGCCAGGCCGCGGCGACGATCAGCCTGCAGGCCGTCGCTCACCAGCGCATGCCCGCCCATCAGGACCGGCACCGTGGCCTCCGATGCCGCCTCGGTCAGCTCACGGAGCCAGGGGGTCGCGATCCGCGCGGCGTCGCCGAAGTCCGAGGCGAAGCGCTCCTCCTCCGGGGGCCAGGCGACCGCATCCGCCGACGCCGGCCCCGGCCGCCATCAGGACCCGCGTGTCGAGCACCACCGCATCGCCCAGGCCCGCAAGCTCGGCGATCAGCTCGGCCGGCGAGCTCCGCGCCATGAACGATGCGAGCAGCGACTTCGGCGGCGCTCCCCGTCGCGCCGACCGCATGCCCCGCTCCTCGACGAAGGCCCGCACCCGGCAGGCGGCTTCGGTCTCGAGCTCCGCCATCGTGGTACCCGGCACGCGGCCCGCCACCACGAGCTCGGCCGAGCGGTCGCGGATCACTTCGCCGAGCCGCTCCAGGTGCGGCACCTCGAGGCCGCCCCCGCCGGGCAGGCGCGCCATCTCGAGGAACCCGCGCACCGACCCGTCCACCGGACGCACCCCGTCGAGCCGCGTGGCGAGCCGCAGCAGCGCGAGATCGAGCGTGGTGTCGACGTCGAACCGCGCCCACGGCGTCGCGCCGAGGTCGCGCCACGCAAGGCCGGCCTCGTTGAGAGCTCGCGGCGCCGCGTTGTCGGAGTCGCAGCCCTCCAACGCGGTGAGCGCCCGCGCAAGGTCGCCGGCGACGACGAAGGCGTCGGCGCTGAACCGGTTGTTCGCCACCACCTCGCCCGGGATCGGCGACAGCAGCGCGTCCAACGCGTCGTCGGAGGCCAGGCACAGCGCACCGCCGCCGGCGTAGCCGATGGCGTCGACCGATCCGGCGGCCGTCTCGAGCGCCTGCCGGGCGGCCGCGGTGAACCATCGACCCCAATGGAATCCCTCGGCGGCGGCAGCGGGCAGTGGCGCCACCGCAGCGCCCAGGCGACCCAGCCGCCGCGAAAGGTCGGTCGCCAGCAGTCGCTGTCCATCGGCCGCAACGGCGGCGTGGGTTCCGAACGCCTGGCCCTCGGCGGGCACCGTGACGAGGACGAGCGGAGCCGGCCGTTCAGGCATCGGCCGCGGCAGCCTCCCGCAGGCGGTGCAGCTGCTCGAGGTGCATGAGGTCGTGGATGCCCACGAACACCAGCCATTCGCCACACCGCAGATGACCGATGAGCGGGTGGTCCATGCCGACAGCGCTGCCGCTCGTGGCCTGCGATGCGCTCGGCGGCCGATCGCTGGGCAACGCGCGACTTGTCGAGCAGCACGAGCAGCTCGTCGCGCGAGGCGTCCGGCCGCCCCGGGACCGACGGCGTCACGCGCGGCGGGTCGCCTTCCGGCCAGTCGCCGTCACCCGCGTCGAGCGCCGCCCAGGTCGCGAGAAAGCGCCGGGCGGCCGTGGTGTGCGCGAACGCCTGCGCCACGTTCCAGTCCTCCTCACCGCCGGGCGCGCGCAGCAGCTCATCGGGGAGGCCACGCAGGACCGCCTCGAGCGCGTCGCCGATCGCCTCCTGCTGGGCCAGGATGCGTGGCGCGTCTCCGATGGCGACACGCGTCGCGCAGCTCCCGGCGGAGCGCCATCAGGCCGGGCAGATCCTCGCTGAACACGCGCCAGCAGGCGACGACGTCGGGCGCATCCGGCTCGAGGGCGTCGACCCAGGTGGCGGTCATCGGCGCTCAGGCCGAGGGTGACGAAGCGCGGCGCCCGGGCCACGACTAGAGGCGCTCGAAGCGCTCCACCGGCAGGACGAAGACGGTGGCGCCGCCCACCTCGACCTCGACCGGGTAGGGCATGTAGAACTCGCCGGGCTCCATGATCGGGGGCATCGGGTTCACGAACTGCTTGCGCGAGTGGCAGTTCGCGCTGATCAGCTCGAGCACCGCGTCGACCTGGTCGTCCTCCACGCCCACGAGGATCGTCGCGTTTCCCTGCTTCAGGAATCCGCCGGACGAGTTGAAGCGGGTGGCGCGGTACTCCTTCTCGAGCAGCGCGTCGACCAGCGTCGCGGCATCCTCGTTGTGGACGATGGCGGTGACGAGCTTCATCCGGGCGCGCTCCTTCGTTCGTCGACGGTCACCGAGACCCCGGGCGACAGTATGGCGCAGGGGAGCGCCCGAGGGCCACCCGTCGAGCGGGCCGTCCAAGCGATGGACCGCGGTGCGTCAGCGCGATCCGTGCGTCGTCGCCGTCAGCGGTGATACCACCACTGATATCGGTTGACGGTTCGACCGTCAGTCGGAACGACTCCGAGCCGCTCGGTCACGACCCGGCGGATGGCGGCGTCCGCATCCGCCACTGATCCCGAGCCGTCGACGATGGCGAACCGACCCGGCTCGTCCGCCGCCATGCGCAGGTAGGCGTGCCGGACCTGCTCGAAGAAGGCGCGGTCCTCGGTGTCCTCGAAGCGGTTCCACTCCGTTCGTCGTCGCGTGCGCTCGAGGCCGATATCGACCGGGACGTCGAGCAGAACGGTGAGGTCCGGCATCAGCCCGTGGGTCGCGAACTGCTGGAGGCGGCGCATCTCGGTCATGTCGTTGCCGTAGCCGGCGCCCTGGTAGGCGAGCGACGAGTCGAGGTAGCGGGCGCAGACCACCCAGTCGCCGCGGTCCAGGGCCGGCCGGATGACCCGCGCCACGTGCTGCGCGCGACCGGCGGCGTACAGGAGGGCATCCGCGCGCGGGTCGAGGTCGTCGCTCATGCCCCGCTGGTGGAGCACGATCCGCCGCACCTCCTCGCCCAGCGGCGTGCCGCCCGGCTCCTGGGTGAGCACGGTCGGGACCGCGCGGCTGCGCAGCCACTCCGCCAGGTGGCGGGCCGCCGTCGTCTTGCCGCTTCCCTCGGGTCCCTCGAGGGTGATGAACCGTCCGCGCGCCGCGGGCTCGGTGGTCACGCCGGGGGCAGCACGCTGGTGGCGATCATCGCCAGCAGCACCAGGCCGAGGACGACGACCACCACGATCCGTCCGCCGCGGCTCACCGCCAGGCCTTCCCGTCCTCGGGCAGCAGCTCGACCCGGCGGTTCGGCTCCGATCCGCGCGATCGCGACATGAGCGCGTTGCGCTCCGCCAGCTGGTGCTGGAGGCGTCGCACGTAGGCGTTCTGCGGCGACAGCTCGATGGGACGGCCCGAGGCCTGCACCAGCCCGATCGCCTCCGCGGTCTCCCGCAGCGCCGCCTCCTGCGGGTCGGCCTCGAGGTCGAACAGCGAGGCGAGCATGTTCTCCATCTGGAGGATCGTGTTCGTCTTGAGGACGTAGATCGGCACGCCGCCCGACTCGGCGTCGCGCAGGGCGGCCGGCTTGCGCTTGTAGTAGTTGCGCAGCGTGACGACGGCATTCGCCTCGTCCAGATCGCGCGCGACGGTCACCGGCACGCTGAGCTCGCGGACCGCCTGCTCCAGGCGCTTGCGGCTGACGCCGAACGGAAAGACGCTCATCGGCCTCGCGCCCAGCGCACGCGGGGACGCCGGGCGTTGGGCGCCGATCGGCCGGTTCAGCGCGGCCTCGTCGTCCATCTCGGCCAGGGCCTGCTCGAGCTCGAGTCGTGCGTCCCGTTCGCTGCTGCCGGACGCCCCGCTGAGGCGCTCCCCGGGAAGGGTTCGCTGACCGCGCCCGCCCGCCGGCGCCTCGCCGCCGAACGCGCCCGGACCGCTGCCGGGCAGCGGACGCAGGCCGCGCTCGTACCGGTTGCCACCGGGGCCGGTCCGGCCGCTGCGCCCGAAGGCGCCGAACCCACCGGTCGGCTCGATCGGGGCGAAGGTCGGGCTGCCCTCCGCCGTCTCGCTGATGCGGTAGTCGTACTTGGTCTGCGCCTTGAGCTCGCCCGAATCGTCCCGGTAGCGCGCCTCGGGCGGGACCATGTGGCCGCGCAGGATCGCGTCGACCGTCTCGGCCACGTTGCGATGGACGATCACGCTGTCGCGCTCGACGATCTCGACGAGCACGTCGAAGGTGGGTGGAGCCTTGCGCTCGAGGACGGTCTTCTGGGTGCCGCGCCGACGGGCCTCCTCGTCGCCGAGCGTCACCGGCTGGATCCCGCCCACCAGGTCGGACAGCGTCGGGTTGAGCATCAGGTTCTCGAGCGTGTTGCCGTGGGCGGTGCCGACCAGCTGCACGCCGCGCTCGGCGATGGTGCGCGCCGCGCCCGCCTCCAGCTCCGTGCCGATCTCGTCGATGACGATGACCTCGGGCATGTGGTTCTCGACCGCCTCGATCATCACCTGGTGCTGCTCGGTCGGCGTGCGGACCTGCATCCGCCGCGCGTCGCCGATGCCGGGGTGCGGGATGTCGCCGTCGCCGGCGATCTCGTTCGAGGTGTCCACCACGATCACGCGCTTGCCGAGGTCGTCGGCCAGCACGCGCGCGACCTCGCGCAGCATCGTCGTCTTGCCCACGCCGGGGCGGCCGAGAAGGAGCAGCGACTGCCCCGCGTCGACGATGTCGCGGATGATGTCGATCGTCCCGAACACCGCGCGTCCGATGCGGCAGGTGAGCCCCACGACCTTTCCCGAGCGGTTGCGGATGGCGCAGATGCGGTGGAGCGTGCGCTCGATCCCGGCCCGGTTGTCGTCGCCGAAGACCCCGATGTGGTCGATGACGTAGGCGATGTCCGCATCGGTGATCTCGCGGTCGAGGAGGTCCTCCTCGCCGGTGGTGAAGCGCGCCTCGGGACGCCGCCCGAGGTCCATGACCACCTCGAGCAGGTCGGTGCGGTTGGCGACGCCGCGCAGCCGATCACAGATCTCTGGCGGCAGCGCCTCCATCAGGGCGTCGAGGTCGTCGGTCGTCTCTCGGCGTACCACGGGTTTCGCCAGCCTCCCCTGCGTCATCGAGTCGTCACCGGCATCATCGCCGGCTCGCGGACCTGCGCCCGCACCTCGCGCACGAGGAGCGTCACGCGGCCGATCGGCTCGAAGCCGGTGGCCTCGGCGGCGCGCATGCCCGTCGACTCATATGTTCGCACCGGCGACAGGATGCCTGCACCGATTGCCTCGCCGCCCATCCGGGTCAGGGCGGCGCGCAGGAACCGTGCGCCGTCGGTCCCCTCGCGGACCAGGAAGCGCAGGTAGTGCGGCCCGCCGCGGCAGGCGCCGTGCTGCGCGAAGCCACCCGCGCGCTGCTCGGACGGCAGCAGCCACGCGTCGACCTCGGTGAAGTGCAGCACCGGGTTGAGCGACGAGCGAGGCACGATCGCCTCGTTGCCGACCGACTCCCAATCGGCCGCGTGGTAGTCCTCGATGCGGGCGATCGCCGGCGGGGTGGTGTGGCTCCACAGGTCGAACAGGTGCCACGCATCGGGCGCGCCGGCGGCCTGGAGGTTCGGCAGGTCGATGGTCTCCTCGCGCTGGCCGCGCCGCCCGTCGCGGCTGACGATGGTGCGCAGCCACGACCGCGGGCCGCGCACCGTCTCCGGCGCACGCCACCAGATCTCCTCCTGGGCGTAGGCCATGAAGCGTGCCTGCCCGAACAGCTCGAGGTTCTCGCGCGCGTCGGCGCAGGCGGCGTGGATGCGGCCCACGTCGTGCCGTTCGGCCTCCTCGATCAACGCGCCGAGCAGTGACCAGCGCACCTCGGCGCTCATCGGCACATCGGCCGCGTCGAGCTCGGTGACCACCCAGTCGTCGCGGTGCGGCTCCTCGACCGCGCGGCAGCTGCCGACCAGCTCGCCGTCGACCTCGGCCACCAGGTGGACCGACGGCGCGCGCAGCGGGAGCCACGATGGAATGAGGGTCGAGAGGCTGATGCGCGGCGACTCGGCGGCCGGCGCGGGCACGCCCAGGCTGCGCCGGTGCGCATCGGCCGACGCGTGGACGCGGCGCGAGAGGTCGGCGAGCGCCTGCCGATCGGTGAGACGGGCGGTGCGGATCGTCCGCTCGGCGTCGATCACGCCGGCCTCGACGCCCCCTCCGCGACGAGATCGGCGAGGAGCCGATGGAGCCGCCGATCGCCGGTCAGCTCCGGATGGAAGGCGGTGGCGAGCACCCGGCCCTGGCGAACGGCCACCGGCCTGCCCGTCGGGGTCACGGGCCAGCACCTCGGCACGCGGCCCGACGTCGGTCACCATCGGCGCGCGGATGAAGACGCCGTGCATCGGCTCGTCGCCCAGGGCCGGCACGTCGAGGTCGGCCTCGAAGCTGTCGAGCTGGCGCCCGTACCCATTGCGCCGGACCTCGAGGTCGAGCATCGGGAAGATGGGCTCGTCGCCGTCGGCGATGCGCTCGGCCAGCAGGATCATGCCGGCGCAGGTGCCGAGCATGGGCGTGCCGCCACGTGCCATCGCGGCGATCGGCTCGCGCAGGCCGTAGGCCTCGATGAGCCTGCGCATGGTGGTGGACTCCCCGCCGGGCAGCACCAGGGCGTCGAGGTCGACCAGGTCGCGCGGCAGCCGCACCTCCACCGGCTCGGCCCCGACGTCGCGGATGGCCGCGACGTGCTCGCGGACGGCGCCCTGCACGGCGAGCACACCGATCCGCGGTCGCCGCATCTCCGCCTCGGTCATTGGATCGGCCGCTTACCAGCCGCGGACGGCCAGGCGCTCCTCGGGTGGGATCTCGCCCAGCGACTGCCCGCGCATCGGCTCGCCCAGGCCCGAGCTGACCTCGACCAGGATCTCGGGATTGTCGAAGTGGGTGGCCGCCTTGACGATCGCCTTCGCGTACCGCTCCGGGCTCTCGCTCTTGAAGATCCCGCTGCCGACGAACACCGCCTCGGCGCCCAGCTGGCGCATCAGGCTCGCGTCGGCGGGTGTGGCCACGCCCCCGGCGCTGAAGTTCGGGACCGGCAGCGCGCCGAGCTCGGCGGTCTTCTGGACGACGTCGAGCGGCGCGCGCAGCTCCTTGGCCGCGGCGAACAGCTCGTCCTCGCGCATGTGCTGCAGCTGGCGGATGCCCTTCTGCACGGCCCGCATGTGGCGCACGGCCTCGACGATGTCGCCGGTGCCCGCCTCGCCCTTGGTGCGGATCATCGCGGCCCCCTCCCCGATGCGGCGCAGCGCCTCACCGAGGTCGCGGCAGCCGCACACGAACGGCACCTGGAAGCGGTGCTTGTCGATGTGGTGCTCCTCGTCGGCCGGGGTGAGCACCTCGGACTCGTCGATGTAGTCGACCTCGAGCGCCTCGAGGATCTGCGCCTCGGCGAAGTGGCCGATGCGGCACTTCGCCATGACCGGGATGCTGACCGCCTCCTTGATCTCCGAGATCAGCTTGGGGTCCGACATGCGGGCGACGCCGCCGAACTTGCGAATGTCCGACGGGACGCGTTCGAGGGCCATCACCGCCACGGCGCCCGCCTCCTCGGCGATCCGCGCCTGGTCGGCGGTGACGACGTCCATGATCACGCCGCCGGCGAGCATGCGCGCCAGCCCGACCTTGGTGGCCCAGGTGCTTCGTTCGATGGTGGTCATTCGTGCTTCCTGCGCTGCGCCGATGCCGGCGCGGTGCGCCGCTCGGTTCGGCCCGACATTCTACTCTGGGGACGCTCCGGGCCCCAATCGGCGATCCGGGGATCGCGCCGATGGACGCCATCGGTATGCTTGGACCGATGAAGCGCTCGCTCGTTCTCCTGGCCGTCGTGGCCGCCGCCCTGTCCGCCTGCGCGATCACCACGCGCGAGGCGACCACCGAGCTGCCCGGGACGTCCTGGGTCCTGGTCGAGCTCGACGGCGCCGAACCGGTCGGCGAGTCGGCCCCCACGATCGCCTTCGCCGAAGACGGCACGGTGAGCGGCTCGACCGGATGCAACACGTTCTCCGGGTCGGCCACGATCGATGGCTCGACGGTCGAGTTCGGTCCGCTGGCGACGACCCGCATGGCCTGCACCGAGGAGGCGGCGGCTGCGCAGGAGCAGGCGTTCCTGCTCGCCATCGACGGCGTGACCTCGTACACGATCGACGATGAGGGCCGGCTCGTGCTGGAGGGCGAAGCGCCGCTCGTCTTCGAGGTCGCGCCGGAGGGCGGCTGACCGGCCCCGCCCGGTGCCCGCGTTCGCTGGGCTCCGGTGCGAGCAGGAGCGAATTTCGTTGGTATGATCGCGCGCAGGAAGGCACGCGATGATGATCAATGCACCGGTCCTGGTCCTGAACCAGAACTACGAGCCCCTGAACGTCTGCGACATCAGGCGCGCCTTCCGGCTGCTCGGCTCGGAGAAGGCCGAGCTGCTGGCGAAGAACCACCAGGTCATTCGCACCCCGACGATCGAGATCCCGGCACCGTCGGTCATCCGGCTCCAGTACCACGTCCGACGGCCGCAGCCGCGGGTGAAGCTGAGCCGGCGCGAGGTCTTCGCCCGCGACCGGCACACCTGCCAGTACTGCGGCACCACCAGCCGTGACCTGACCATCGACCACGTCATGCCCAAGCACCGCGGCGGCCGGCACGAGTGGGAGAACCTGGTGGCCGCCTGCCGTGGCTGCAACCATCGCAAGGGCGGCAAGACGCTGACCGAGGCACGCATGCGACTCAAGCGGGAGCCGCGCGCGCCGCGGGCCGACCTCCGCTACCTGTTCGGGTCCTACCTGTCCGACGAGCGCAACGACGCCTGGCGCACGTACCTGTTCCTGGAGCCGGCCAAGCCGCTGCAGCCAGCGACCTGACGGTGGCCGCGGTGCCGCCCCCCTCCGAGCTCGCCATCCCCGATCTGCCCGCGGCGGTCCACGCGCGTCCTGGCCGCGCTGGCCGATGCCGGTCACGAGGCCGCGCTCGTCGGCGGCTCGGTCCGTGATCGACTGCTCGGCCTGCCGCACCACGGCGACTGGGACGTGGCGACCGCCGCGCGCCCCGAGGAGGTCGCGGCGCTCTTTCCCGGGGCGACGTGGGAGAACCGGTTCGGCACCGTCACCGTCGGTCGCGACCCGGCGGTGGAGGTCACGTCCTACCGGACCGAGGGAGGCTACCGGGACCGGCGCCGACCCGACGAGGTGCGCTTCGGCGTGTCGCTGGCCGACGATCTCGCCCGTCGCGACTTCACCATCAACGCGGTCGCCTGGGTGCCGGAGGATCTCGCGACCGGACGCGGACGGGTCGTCGACCTGCATGGCGGGGCCGCCGACCTGCAGGCCCGCATCCTGCGCACCGTTGGCGATCCACGAGACCGGTTCGGCGAGGATGCCCTGCGACTCATCCGCGCGATTCGGTTCGCCAGCCGCTTCGATCTTCGGCTCGACCCAGTCCACCGAAGCAGCCATCGTCGAGCTGGCTCCCTCCGTGGCCTCGGTCTCCGGGGAGCGCATCCGCGACGAGCTCGCCAGGATCCTGCGCCTGGATCTGGCCCCGTCGCGCGCGCTCGCCCTGCTCGGCCGAGTCGGACTGCTCGAGGTGATCCTTCCCGAGCTGACGGCGCTGCGCGGCATCCCGCAGGACAAGGCGGTGCCGGGCGACGCGCTCGACCACACCCTGGCGGCCGTCGACGCGGCTCCCGTGGACGACGACGCCATCGTGCGCTGGACGGCACTCCTCCACGACCTGGGCAAGGCGACCACGCTGGCCGACGGGCACTTCATCGGTCACGAGTCGGTCGGGGCCGAGCTGGCGAGGACGGTCATGGAGCGGCTGCGCCTGCCGCGCGGACGGATCGAGCGCATCGCGCGCGCCGTCGAGCATCACATGTACAACTACGAGCCCGGCTGGACCGATGCCGCCGTCCGGCGCTTCATCCGTCGCACCGACGACGTCGATCGGGACCTGCTGTTCGCGCTTCGGCACGCCGACAACGCCGCCTCCGGCGCGGGCCGCGCCGGGGAGGAGAACCAGGACGAGCTGGAGCGACGCGTCGCGGCAGCCCTCGAGGAGGAGCCGGAGCTGCTCCGACACCGACGGCTCGCCGTGGACGGCGACGACCTCCAGGCCGAGCTGGGGCTGGCTCCCGGGCCCGAGGTCGGCCGCATCCTCGGGCGCCTCGCCGACCGCGCGCTCGACGACCCGTCGCTGAACCGCCGGCCCACCCTGCTGGCGCTTGCCCGGGAGATTGCGGCGGAGCGGTGACAAGGCGCACCGCCCGTTGCGTCGGGCCCGAGCCCACGGGCTGACAGCGAGGGGGTGGCTGCTACAATCGGCCGTCCGGACCCAATGTCCGGATCGTCATCATCTGTCGCCCCAAGGCCGAGCGGAGGAACGCGCTCCGATGACCGCCAGCGTGCGTCGGGCCGTCCGGCTCGAGCACCGGCTGACCCAACCCACCGCGACGCTCGCCGACCTCGACGCGGCGGTCGCGCTGGCCGCGGAGCACGAGATCGCCGCCCTCACCGTCAACCCCTGGCTCGTCAAGGCCGCCAAGCGGCGCCTGGGACGGTCGCGCGTCACGCTCGGCACCGTGATCGGGTTCCCGCACGGCAGCCAGGTCCTCAGCGTGAAGGCCTTCGAGGCCTCGAAGGCGCTCGAGCAGGGCGCGACCCAGATCGACTTCGTCCTCAACGGCGGCGCCCTTGCCTCCGGCGACGAGGAGACGGTCTTCAACGACATGCTGGCCGTGGTCGACATGGCGCACTCGGCGCTGGCCGCATCCGGCGTGATCATGGAGCCCGACGACGGCGCTCAGCGACGATCTCATCCGCAAGGCGTGCCGGCTCGCCGAGCGCGCCGGCGCCGATTACGTCGTCACCGGCACGGGGCAGTCGTCGGCGAGCGTGACGGTCGCCCGAACGCGCATCCTGCGGGACAGCGTCGGGCCCCGCATCGGCGTCAAGGCGGCCGGCCGGTTCCGCACCGCCGACCAGGTGTTCGAGGCCACGCAGGCCGGCGCGACCCGGGTGTCGACCCGGCTGACCGCGACGCTGGCGCGGCTCGCATCCGACGACGCGGAGCCGGCGACGGCCCGTACCGCGGCCGCACGTTGAGCGAGGGGAGGGACGTGGATTGAGGCTGCTCGTCGTCGGCGGCGCCGGCTACGTCGGATCGACCAGCGTGGAACGACTGGTCGAGGCGGGGCACGAGGTCGTGGTGTACGACAACCTGGCCAGCGGCCATCGCGCCGCCGTGCCGGGGGGCGCGAAGCTCGTGGTGGGCGACATCGCCGACCGGGCTCGCATCGGCGCGGTGCTGGCCACCGGCATCGACGCGGTCCTGCATTGCGCGGCCCGTTCGCTGGTGGGGGAGTCGATGGCCAACCCGGGGCTCTACTACCGGACCAACGTGGCCGGCGGGGTCGAGCTGCTCGAGGCGATGAGGGCAGCCGGCGTGACGCGGCTGGTGTACAGCTCGACCGCGGCGGTGTACGGGGAGCCGCGGCGCGTGCCGATCGCCGAGGCGGACCGGACCGAGCCGATCAACCCGTACGGGGCCACGAAGCTCGCCTTCGAGGGCGCGATGCGCTGGTTCTGCGCCGCCCACGATTTCCGCGCCATCAGCCTCCGCTACTTCAACGTCGCCGGTGCCACGCAGCGCAACGGCGAGGACCACGACCCGGAGACCCACCTCATGCCACTCGTGCTGAAGGTCGCCGGTGGCGAGGCCAGCCACGTCCAGATCTTCGGCCAGGACTACCCCACCCCGGACGGCACCTGCATCCGGGACTTCGTCCACGTCCGCGACCTCGCCGATGGCCATCTGCTGGCGCTGGAGGCGACCGGCGAGGGCGACCCGTCGCTCGAGGTCTACAACCTGGGGTCAGCCGCGGGATTCAGCGTGCGCGAGGTCGTCGAGGCGGCCCGCCGCGTTACCGGCCGGGCGATCCCCGCTCGCGTGCTCAGGCGCCGCCGCGGCGATCCGCCGGTGCTGGTCGCCTCCTCGCGACGCGCGCGCCGGGAGCTCGGCTGGCAGCCGACGCACTCGAGCCTCGAGCAGATGCTGGCCGATGCATGGGCCTGGCGCGAGGCGAACCCGGGCGGCTACGCCGGCAGCGTCGGCGACGCGTCCGCGCCGCTCTCGGCCGACCGGGTGGCCGCCACCGCCGGCTGAGAATCAGCCCGCCGCGCGCTCCACCGTGGCCCGGCAGTCGGCGCACAGGCCGTAGAAGTCCATCCGGGCGTCGTCGATGGTGAAGCCCAGGTCGGCGGCGACGCGGTCAGCCACCGGCGTGATGTAGTGCTCGCCGATCTCTTCCACCCGCCCGCAGCGATCGCAGGCCAGGTGGTGATGGTGCTCGGGCCGGCAGGCGACGTAGCCGTAGACATGGCCGTCCTGCTCCAGCCGCCGCGCGACCCCCGCCGCGACGAGCGCCTCGAGCGTGCGGAAGACCGTTGCCCGGCCGATGCGTGGATCGCGACGGCGGAGCCGGCCGTAGAGGTCCTGGGCGCTGACCTGGCGACCGACCGCCGCGAGCGCGTCGGCCACGAGGAGCCGCTGCCGCGTGACGCGTTCCCCGGCCGCGGCCAGGCGGTCGGCCGTGGAGACCGGATCGAGGGTCGGCGTGCCCATGGGCAGAGGCTAGCACGCATTGACCGGGGCGGCCGGTGAGACGATACTGCGTCTCACCATGACGACGAGCGGCATGCTCGAGCTGCGGGACCTCGCGGCAGGCTACGACGGACGCTGGGCGATCGAGGGGGTCGATCTCCGGGTGCCCGCGGGGCGGCTGGTCGGCGTCATCGGCCCCAACGGCAGCGGCAAGAGCACCCTGCTGCGGGCGGTGCTCGACCTCGTCCCGCGTCGCAGCGGCACGGTGACCCTCGACGGTGGGCCGGTGGACCGGCGGCGCATCGCGTACGTCCCGCAGCGCGAGCTGGTGGACTGGAGCTTCCCGATCAGCGCTGGCCAGGTGGTGATGATGGGCCGCTACCCGCGGATCGGACCGGTGGTCGGAGGCGGCTCGGTCGACCGCACCGCGGTGCGCGACGGCCTCGCTCGCGTCGGGATGGGCGATCTCGCCGACCGCCAGATCGGTGCGCTCTCGGGCGGGCAGCAGCAGCGGGTCTTCCTGGCGCGCGCCCTGGTCCAGGAGGCGGACGTTCTCCTGCTGGACGAGCCGATGACCGGCGTCGATCGTGGCACCGAGCAGGCGATCACCGCACTCATGCGCGAGCTGCGCGACGCCGGCACGACCGTGATCTATGCCACCCACGATCTCGAGGCGGCGGCCGACGTCAGCGACCTGCTGTGCTTCGTCAACGGGCGGGTGGTGGCCTACGGCCCGCCGGACGAGACGTTCACGCCCGCCACGCTGCACACCACCTTCGGCGGTGAGCTGATGATCGTGGATGCCGGCGACCACGCCCACGTCCACGGCGGCGGCCACCACGACGACCACGCCCACCCGCACGACCACTGAGCCGATGGACTGGCTGACCGATCCGCTCGCCCTCGAGATCTTCCAGCGCGCGCTGATCGAAGTCGTGGTCATGGGCGCGACGTGCGGCGCGATCGGCGCCTACGTCGTCCTGCGGCGGCTCGCCTTCATCGGCGACGCGCTCAGCCACGCCGTCTTCCCGGGCGTGGTGCTGGCCTACGTCGCCGGGCTGCCGATCTTCGCGGGGGCGATGGTGGCCGGCACGATCACGTCGGTCGCGATCGCCGTCGTCAGCCGCGGCCAGCGGATCCGCGAGGACACCGCCATCGGCATCTTCTTCGCCGGGGCCTTCGCGCTCGGCATCGTGCTGATCAGCACCCAATCGGGCTACCAGCGCGACCTCTCGGCCTTCCTCGTCGGCGACCTGCTGGGAGTCGGCTGGGACGACATCCTGATCAGCGTCCTTGCCGGCGCGGCCGTCATCGGCCTGCTGGTGGCACTGCGCAAGGAGCTGCTGCTGGTCAGCTTCGACCGCACCTACGCCCAGGCGCTGGGCTACCCGGTGTTCGCGCTCGAGCTGCTGCTGCTTCTGCTGCTGACCGCCACGATCGTCGTCAGCCTCAGCGCGGTCGGCATCATCCTGGTGCTGGCGATGCTGGTCACGCCCGCCGCAACCGCCCGTCTGCTGGTCGACCGCTTCACCCCGATGATGGTTCTTGGCGCGGTGCTGGGTGCCGCCTACGGAGTGATCGGCTGGTACGTCAGCTATCACCTCGGCTGGAGCCCAGGCGGCACGATCGTGCTCGTCGCCACCGTCCTGTTCCTGGTGGCCTTCGTGCTCAGCCCCAGCCATGGAGTGCTCGCGCATCGGCTGCGGCGGCATCCGCAGCACGACGCGAGCAGGGCCGCCGTCGACCCGCCGCCAGGGCACCGTCACGGTGAGGACGAGGGTGCCGTGGTAGGATCGCTGGAGCGGCGTCACCCGCCGGACGGCTGATACGCCGCGCCGGTCGCGCCTCGCACGACGCCCGCTGGCGCGCAGGTCGCCCGACCAGGCGCGCCGACCACATCCCTTTCCCGGAGATTCGTTGCCCGAACCCGATACCACCCGCGCCACCCGCACCCGTCGCCGCCCCGCACGCCGCGAGACCGACGCGGTGGCGGTCCAGATCGGCCCGGATCCATCGTCCAACGGTGCGCCTTCGGAGTTCGAGGTGGCAGCATTGGCCGCCGCCGCCGGCTACCGCTTCGGCGAGATCGAGGTGCCGGCCACCATCGCCCGCGCGATCGAGCGGATGGGCTTCGTCACTCCGACGGAGGTGCAGGCGCGAGGCATCCCGCCACTCCGGCGCGGCGAGGACCTCATCGGCCAGGCACAGACCGGCACCGGCAAGACGGCCGCGTTCGGCATCCCGATCGTCGAGAAGATCGACCCCGGAAGCTCGCACGTGCAGGCGCTGGTGCTGACCCCCACGCGCGAGCTGTGCGTGCAGGTCACCGACGAGATCGCCCGCATCGGGCAGTTCCGCGGCGTGCGCACCGTGGCGATCTACGGCGGCTCGAGCATGGACCGCCAGGTCAGCGGCCTGAAGCGCGGCGCCCAGGTCGTGGTCGGCACACCCGGCCGCGTGCTCGACCTCATCCGCCGAGGCGAGCTGAAGCTCGACCGGGTCCACACCGTGATCCTGGACGAGGCGGACCGCATGCTCGACATGGGCTTCATCGTCGACGTCGAGACCATCCTTTCGCGATGCCCGCGCGACCGGCAGACCGCCCTGTACAGCGCGACGATGCCGTACGCCATCCTCCGCATCTGCGATCGCTTCATGAAGCGCAACCCGGCGCACGTCACCGTCCGCCCCGACCTGCGGACCGTGGAGACGGTGCGGCAGCTGGTGTACTTCGTCGCCGAACAGGACAAGGTCGCCGCGCTCGTCGAGCTGAACGAGCACTACGGCTTCGACCGGCTGCTGGTGTTCCGCCACACCCAGATCGGCGTCGACCGGCTGGCCACCACGCTGAAGCGTCGCGGCAAGAACGTTGCGGCGCTGCACGGCGGCCTGTCGCAGCGCGAGCGGGACCGCACCCTCGCCGCCTTCAAGGCCGGGCAGATCCAGTTCCTCATCGCCACCAATGTCGCCAGCCGCGGGCTCGACATCACCGACCTGCCCTTCGTGCTGAGCTTCGACATCCCCGAGGACGCCGACACGTACGTGCACCGCATCGGCCGCACCGGCCGAGCGGGACGCGAGGGCACGGCGATCACCTTCGTGGGCGAGTGGGACCTCGATGCCTGGGAGGCCATCAGGACCGAGGTCGGCGCCCGGGTCGAGGAGGGGCAGCTCGACCTGTATCACCGCGAGTAGTCGGTGTCGGAGCCGGTTCTCCCGCAGCGTCCGATGCCGGCCCGGGCGGAGGTGCTGAGCCCTGACTGGCTGTTCGAACCGTTCTGGCCGGGCGAGCGCACGGTGATTCGGTGGAACGGACGCGATGGCGCGGCCTGGGACGAGCGGGGCGACCCGGTGCCGGATACGGGTCCCTTCGTGGACAGGGTCGGATCGGCGCTTCCGGGTGCCTCGGCGACCGTGGATGCCGTTCGGACCGAGGGAGCGGGCACCGTGGCGGTCGACCTGCTCGAGCTCGATGGCGAGCCGCTGCTCGACGTCCCGTTCCAGGAGCGTCGCCGGCTGCTCGAGTCCGTGCTCGTGCCGACGGAGGACGTCCGCATCGGCCCGCTGGTCAAGCACCCGGTTAGCGGCTGGCTCGCGACCTGGCGGTCCGAGGGCTTCACGCACTACGTCGCCAAGCACCAGAACGCGCGCTACGAGCCCGGCTCGATGACGGACCGCTGGCTGAAGCTGGCGCTCCGGTCCGATGTGCCGGTCGGGATGCTCGGCCACATCGTCGGCTCGCGCGAACGGATCCGCCGCATCCGCGACTGACCGGCCGAGGCTCGCCGGTGCGGTGCTACCCTTGAGGCCCCCGAGCGATCACTGCGTCGCACGACGAGGAGGCACGTCCTGACGTCCACCACACCGGCCGCGCCGGGCTCCGCGCTCGACTCCGACGGCCTGGCCGAGGTCCGGCGAGTCGGCAACGCGGACCTGATGGTCGGGATCCCGTCCTTCGGCAATGCCGAGACCATCGGCTACGTCGTGCGCGCCGCCACCGCCGGCATGGTGCAGTACTTCCCCGAGCTCAAGCCGATCCTCGTCAACTCCGACGGCGGATCGCCGGACGACACGCCGCGCGTGGCCGTCAGCACGGAGAGCCCGGACTACCTCGAGAAGGTCATCCTGGTCAGCCCCAAGCACAAGCTGCAGCGCATCTCGTTCACCTACCAGGGCACGAGCGGCAAGGGCACGGCGGTCCGCGCCCTGTTCGAGGTGGCCCGCGAGCTGAAGGTCAAGGCCATGGTCATGGTCGACTCCGACCTGCGCTCGATCGTGCCCGAATGGGTCGAGCTGCTGGCCGGGCCGATCCTGAAGGGTGGCTACGACTACGTTGCGCCGCTGTACAGCCGCTACAAGTACGACGGCACGATCACCAACAACATCAGCTACCCGCTGACCCGGGCGCTGTACGGCACCCGCATCCGCCAGCCGATCGGCGGCGACTTCGCCGTCTCGGGCGACCTCGTCAGTCGCTACCTCGAGCTCGACACCTTCGACGAGCTGACGGCGCGGTTCGGCATCGACATCTGGATGACGCACTCGGCCATCAACGAGGGCTTCGCCGTCTGCCAGGCTCGGCTGGGGGCGAAGATCCACGACGCCAAGGACCCGGCCTCCGACCTCGGACCGATGTTCCGCCAGGTCGTCGGCACGCTGTTCAAGCTGGCCGGCCACTACGAGGATCGCTGGCTCCGGGTACGCGGATCGCACGCGATCCCCGAGTACGGCTTCGAGCGGGTCGTCGCGCCCGAGGCGATCCAGGTCAACCACGCCAAGCTGATCGACAACCTCGAGCAGGCCAGGCTCACCCACGCCGACACATGGCGCGAGATGCTGGCACCGGAGCAGCTGGACCGGGTGATGGCGCTCGACATGCCCGACACGCCGTCGGACTTCCACTTCAGCGCCGAGCTGTGGATCCGCTGCCTGTACGACACGCTGGTCGCCTTCCACCGGCCCGGCGCCGATCGGGAGCGCCTGCTGGCCGCGCTCACGCCGCTCTACTTCGGGCGCACGGCCGGCTTCATCACCGACACGCTCGATATGACCACCGACCAGGCGGAGCGGGTGATCGACGACCAGGCGCGCCAGTTCGAGGAGCTCAAGCCATACCTCGTCGGCCGCTGGAAGGAGATGCACGCCGCGAGCGGGGCGGCCACGGACGGCGAGGCCGCCGGCTGATGGCGGCCGCACGGCGCAAGACGCCGTACCGCGTCCTGCTGCCGCTCGCCAATCCGCGGACCGCGCGCGACCTGGTGCGCATCGGCGCCGGCGTCGCCAACGGCCGGCCGACCGAGATCACCGCACTCGGCATCGTCGAGGTCCCGGAGGGCGTCAGCCTGTCGGAGGGAGCGACGCAGGCCCGCACCTCGCGGCGGCTGCTTCAGCGCGTGCTCGACTTCGGAGACGAGGAGGGCGTCGAGCTGCGGACGATGGTCCGCATCGGCCGCCACGCCGCCGACGGCGTGATCGAGGCGGTCGGGGAGGAGGGATCGAACCTGGTGATCTTCGGCTGGGGCGGGCCGCCCACGGCCGCGCAGACCGCGCGTGCGGAGGCCGAGGCCACCGAGCTGGAGCTCGCCGGCGTGCATCCGCAGCCGCGCCCCGTCTTCAGCCCGACCATCGACGCCGTCGTGCGCGAGTCGCCGTGTGACATCGCCGTCGTCAAGCAGCGGGGCATCGAGAAGGTCGAGTCGATCCTGGTCCCGGTGCGGGGCGGTCCCCACGCCGAGCTGGCGATGCGGATCAGCCGCGATCTCGCGAAGCGGTTCGGGGCGAGGATGATCGTCCTGCACGTCGTGCCCAAGGGCGTCGGGGACCGGGCAGTCGCCCGAGAGCAGGCGGCAGTCGACGCATTCGTAAAGGAGCACGCGGGAACCCGCCGGGCGACCGGCATGATTCGCGAGTCCACCAGCGTGCGGCAGGCGATCATCAAGGAGGCCGCCAACCACGACCTGGTGGTCATGGGCGCCTCGGCGCAGCCGTCGAACGCCGGGCCCGACGGCAGGTACCTGTTCGGGACGCTGGCCGACTCGGTGGCCAGCCGCGCGAAGCCCACGGTCATCGTGGTCAAGACGAAGCAGTCGCTGGGCCTGGCCACGTTCGAGGAGCTCCGCGCGGCGGAGGGCACGCTGGCCCACGCCGATGCTTTCGTGGAGCGCAGTCGCTCGCTGCCGGTCGTGGTCGACAAATGGTTCGCCGAGAACACCTTCCATGCCCACGAGTTCAGCGACATCCGCAAGCTCGTCGACCTCAAGGAGCGCCACGGCCTGACCATCAGTGTCGGCCTGCCCGCGCTGAACGAGGAGAAGACGATCGGGACGGTCATCAAGCGCGTGAAGGCCGCGCTGATGGACCGCGCGCCGCTCATCGACCAGCTGGTGGTGATCGACTCTGACAGCGAGGACCGCACGGTCGAGATCGCGACCGATCTCGGCGTGCCGGTGTTCCGGCACCCCGAGATCCTGCCGGAGGTCGGCTCCCACCGCGGCAAGGGCGAGGCGCTGTGGAAGAGCCTCCACGTCCTCGACGGCGACATCGTCGCGTGGATCGACACCGATATCAGCAACATCCAGCCGCGCTTCGTGTACGGCCTCCTCGGTCCGCTCCTGCGGGAGCCACGCATCCATTACGTCAAAGGCTTCTACCAGCGACCGATCCGGCAGGGCGACATCCTCCAGGCCGAGGGCGGTGGCCGCGTCACCGAGCTGATGGCCCGCCCGCTCATCAACCTGTTCTTCCCGGAGCTGTCCGGGATGATCCAGCCGCTGTCAGGCGAGTACGCCGGTCGCCGGGCGCTCCTCGAGCGGCTGCCGTTCTTCACCGGCTACGCGGTCGAGACCGGTCTGCTGATCGACATCCTCGAATCCCACGGCCTGGCGGCGATCGGCCAGGTCGACCTCGAACGGCGCATCCATCGGAACCAGCCGCTGCCGAACCTGTCGCAGATGGCGTACGTGATCCTGCAGGGCGCCATTCGCAAGCTGGAGGAACGCCACAGGCTCGAGCTGCTGACCGAGGTGGGGCGTGGCATGAAGGTCATCAACACCGGCAAGGAGCGTTTCAACCTCGAGGTCCTCGAGATCGGCGACGAGATCCGGCCGCCGATCGTCGGCATCCCGGCCTACGTCGAGCGCCGCAAGGCGCTGAAGTCGGGCTGAGTCGCGCGTCGGGTCGATGACCGACACCAACGAACGCACCCTGCGCGTGGTCGTGGCGCCCGACTCGTTCGGCGGTGCGCTCGACTCGGTCGCCGTGGCCGCCGCGATCGCCGCTGGCTGGGCGCGCGTCCGCCCACACGACGAGATCCTTCGGCGCCCGATGGCGGACGGCGGCGAGGGCACGCTTGCGGCAGTGGCGGATGGCCTCGGTGAGGGTGCCGCGCGTCGCACGGTGGCGACGCTCGACCCTCTTGGACGGCCGATCGAGGCCGACTGGCTCCTCTTGGACGACGGTCGCGCAGCCTTCGTCGAGATGGCCGCCGCCTCGGGCCTGGCGCGGTTGGCCCCGCAGGAGCGGACGCCTGACAACGCGCGTCGGGCCTCGACTCGTGGCACCGGCGAGCTCGTGCGCGCGGCGCTCGACGCCGGGGTGGAGAGGATCACGCTCGGGCTGGGCGGCTCGGCCACCACCGACGGCGGCAGCGGCCTGCTCCGCGCCCTTGGCGTGCGCTTCCTCGGATCCGACGGTGCCGAGCTGCCCGAGGGCGGGGCTGCGCTTGCGCAGGTCAGGCGGATCGATGCCGCCGGCCTCGACCCGCGCCTGGGCGGGGTGAAGCTCACCGTCGCCTCCGACGTGACGAACCGACTGGTCGGGCCACGCGGTGCGGCCGCGACCTACGGTCCCCAGAAGGGCGCCGACGCCGCGGCGATCGCGGAGCTCGACGCGGCGCTCGGGGCGCTGGGCCGCGGCATCGAGGCCGCCACCGGCAAGCTGGTGGCCGACCTGCCCGGCGCAGGCGCGGCGGGCGGCACGACGGCAGGATTGCTGGGCTTCACATCCGCCAGGGTGCGCCCCGGAGTCGAGGTCGTCGCGGAGCTGGTGGGCCTGGCCGAGGCGCTCGAGGCGGCCGACCTGGTGATCACCGGCGAGGGCCGCGCCGACGAGCAGACGCTGCATGGAAAGGCGGCGATGGGCATCGCCACCCTGGCACGCCCGCGACGCACCCCGGTGGTGATCCTGTGCGGTGGACTCGGCCCGGGCGCGGAGGCGCTGGAAGCGGCGACGGCGCTGGCAGTCGTTCAGCCCATCGTCGACCGCCCGATGGACCTGCCGACTGCCATGGCCGATACGGAGCGCCTGCTGGTCGCCGCGGCCGCGCGGCTGGCGCGCAGCATCGGCGTCGGTCTGGGGCTCGCGCGCCCGTAGGGCGCATCGGTATGGCCAGGGGCCCCAGCCCGCAGAAGCGGGCGGCCGACCGGCGGAAGCGCAGGCGGCTGGCGGACGTCGTGCTCGAGCGTCTCGGCGAGCGATACGGCCACCCGACATGGGCGGGGCCGCGGGTCGACACCGCCAGCGAGCTGGTGCTCACCATCCTCAGCCAGAACACCGCCGATGTGAACTCGTTCCGGGCCTTCACCGCGCTCCGCGAGCGCTACCCCGACTGGGACGCGGTGCTGGCCGCGCCGACCGACGAGCTGGAGGAGGTGATCCGCCCGGGCGGCCTGGCGCCCACCAAGTCGCGGCGCATCCAGCACGTCCTGGCCGAGGTGCACGCCGCGACGAACGGTACCTGGGACCTCGGCTTCCTGGGCACATGGCCGCTGGCGGAGGCGCGCGAGTGGCTGACCTCGCTGACGGGGATCGGCCGCAAGACGGCCGCGATCATCCTGCTCTTCGGGTTCGGGCGGCCGCAGATGCCGGTCGACACGCACGTTCACCGGGTGACGACTCGGCTCGGCATGCTGCCGCCGCGCACCCCGCTGCCGAAGGCCCACGATCTGCTCGAGGAGGTGCTCGAGCCGGACGAGATGTACCCCTTCCACGTCGAGACCATTCGCCATGGCCGCGATACCTGCCGTGCCCCGCGACCGATCTGCGGCCTCTGCCCGCTGACCGACATCTGCGCCTACTACGCCCTGGCCAGCAGGGGCAAGGCACCGATGGCGCCGGTGCCCAGGGGCTCAGCCGCGGACGGCCCGCCGCGCTACCACGACGAGCTCATCCATGGCTGGATGCCGCCAGAGGCGGGCACCGCCATGCCGGAGGGAACAGGCTAGACGCCGGCGTCCCGCCGGTCAGCCGCGAAGGTCGCGCCGTGCGAAGCCCCACGCGCCGACCAGCACGCCGCCGATCGCGAGTGCCAGCGAGGCGATGATGCCCGCCGCATCCCAGCTGCCGACCATCGGCTGGCCGATAGTGCGAGGTCAGGGCCAGGTCTCGGACGAGGTCAGGGAGGCCGAGCAGCGGCCCGAGCAGCTGGACGAACCACGTCACGACGACGAAGACGACGACGGCCGTCGCGGCGAAGCGCGTGCCGGCCAGTCCACCGACCGCGTGACCGATGCCGGCCAGCGCCCCGGCGTACAGGCCGAGGACCAGCGATCCGACCAGCGGCGTCCCGACGTCGCTGCCGGTGGTGCGCCACGCCGATCCCGATTCCGGCGGCGGTGAGCGTCACGAAGATCGCGACGTTCACGAACATGCCGATGCCCCCCGGCCAGCGCCCAGCGGGCCCGGCTGAGGGGCGTGGCGAGGACCATCTCGAGCCGTCCCGAGGTCTCGTCCGACGCCCAGCCGCTCACGAACGATCGCGGCGGCGAGCCCGGCGAGGATCACGCCGAACTCCACGAACAGCAGCTGCAGGAACCCGCCCGCGCGATGCGTAGTCGACGTTCGGGAAGACGGTCGACAGCAGCTCGATGAACTGCGGTGAATCCTGCAGCTGGTCCATGAAGCCGCTTGCCGCGCTCCCAAGGACGCAGGCCGAAGAGCCCGACGCCGACGCCCCAGGCGAGCGACGAGCCGAGGTTGATGCTGATGGCGCGGCCCACCGGCCCGGCCAGGCCGAGCAGCGGGCGCGGCATGGACGGGGTGGGCAGGGCCGTCGTGACGCCGATGTCACGCCGCGCGAACGCCTCGATGCCGACCGCGAGCAGGGCGACCGCCACGACCGCCACCAGCGATGACCGGCAGCCAGTCGTACTGGCCGGCCAGGGCGATGTGGTCCGACGTCCAGCCCCACCAGGTCAGGTTGGCGAAGGGCGCGAGCTCCGGCACCGCCGCCTGGTAGCCGTTGAGGATGAACCCGGCGAAGGTGATGACGCCGGCGATCCCTGCCGCCGCGCCACGTCCGACGAACGGGCCGAGGGCGAAGGCGATCGCCCCGGCGACCAGCGCCAGCAGGCCCAGCCAGATGGCGTAGGCGAAGGCGGAGAGGACGCTGATCTCGTCGCCCGGCAGGACCGGGAACGCACTGCCCGCGATGGCGATCGCCGCGAAGACGACGAGGACGCACGAGGCCCGAGCACCAGGAGGTGGCCCGACAGCTTCTCGATCGCGATCCGACGCCGCGAGCGGCCGGTGGAAGCCACGAACTCGAGGCTGCCGCGCTGCGCCTCGCCGGCGAGCGTGCCCGACAGGGCCAGGATCGACCACAGGCTCAGCACGAGCGGGAAGAAGACGCCGTACTTGTACTGGAGGTAGCCGCCCAGGGTGTCGACGTTGACGACCTTGCCGGCCATGCCCTGGAGGATCGGCGGCACGGCGTCGATGAGGTTCTGCGAGCTCGACCCGCGACTGCGGCGTGTCGAACTCGGCGGTGATGGCCCGGCTGACGCCGAGGAACACGAGCGCCAGCACGAGGCCGGCGATGAGCATCGCGCGCCGCGAGTCGCGGATGGTCTTGGCGAAGATGCTGCCGAAGCCGTAGATGCGGCTCCAGGGCGACGGCCGGATCGCGGCCGTGCGGCGTCGCGGCGGTCATCGGTGACGCCGCCTCGACCGCGTCCTTGCCGTACTCGGCCAGGAAGGTCTCCTCGAGCGACGGCTCGCGGCTGACGAAGTCGGCCAGCTCGTACTGCGCGGCCGCGCGCACGACCGGGGTGATGCTGCCGGAGACGCGCATCCGCAGGGTGTGATCCTCGGCCACGACGTCCGACACGCCGGGCAGCGCGCTGAACTCCGCCAGCGGCACGCGTGTCGGTGAACACCAGCTCCACCTGGTGGTGGGCGAGGTCGCGCAGCGCCTCGGTCCGGTCGACGCGGGCCAGACGGCCGTCGCGGATGATCGCCACCCGATCGCAGGTCTTCTCGACCTCGGACAGGATGTGCGACGAGAGGAACACCGTCCGGCCCTCGGCCTTGGCCTCGCGGATGACGGCGTAGAACTCCTGCTGGATCAGCGGATCGAGGCCGGACGTCGGCTCGTCGAGCAGGAGCAGGTCGGGCCGATGCTGGAGGGCGATGATGAGCCCGATCTTCTGCTTGTTGCCCTTCGAGTACTCGCGGAACTTGCGGCGACGGGTCGACGTCGAGGCGCGCGATCAGGTCCTGCTGGTAGGCGCTGTCGACGCCGCCGCGCAGGTTGGCGAAGTACTCGAGCGTCTGGCCGCCGGTGAGCTTGTCGTAGAGCGTGAACTCGCCCGGCAGGTAGCCGAGGCGCCTGTGGATGGCGACCGGGTCCTCGGTCGTGTCGATCCCGAAGATCGTCGCCCGGCCGCTGGTCGGGCGGATGTGGTCGAGCAGGGTGCGGATCGTCGTCGTCTTGCCGGCGCCGTTGGGACCGAGGAAGCCGAAGGCCTCGCCCTCGTTGACCGTCAGGTCGACGTCGACGATGCCGCGGTGCTCGCCGTAGGACTTGGTGAGCTTTTCGGTGTGGATGACCGGACGGTCATGCGGAGGCTTCCTTTCGTTCACCGATGCGTTCCGCATCGGTCTGGGTCTCGTGATAGCGATCGAGGACGGCAGGCCATTCGGCCTCGAAGAAGGCGTACATGTCGTGCAGGTCCCGCAGGCGCGCCTGGGCCTCCGGTGAGCGGTGGGCGATCAGCGCCAGACCGGCTTCGGTCACCTCGCGGTCGGCGCGCAGCTGCTGCTGGGCGCGGTCCATCAGCGTCCGCACCGCGCCGGGCGGGATGCTGAAGTACTCGCGTCGGTCACCGGACCTGGTGCCGCGCCGGATCAGCCCCACGTGCTCGAGGAGCCGGGCCATGCCGCTCACCGATCCGCGGCTGGCCTGGAGCCGTTCGGCGATCTGCGCGGCTGTCTGCTCAGGCGGGTCGCAGATGGCGAGGTAGGCCCAGATGCGGCCGGCCATGGGTGGCATGCCTGCGCCAAGCGTGCGGGCCATTGCCTCGAGGAACTCGTCCTCGTCCTTCAGGATCATCGGTGCAGATGCTTGCACGATCAGAACATTCAGTCAAGACTGAAACAAGGCTCGGCATCGCACTTCGACGCCGGTGCGGCGATCAGATCAGACTCGCCGGGCGCGGGCCGAAGTAGCTCAGGGGTAGAGCATCGGTTTCGTAAACCGACGGTCGTGGGTTCGAATCCCACCTTCGGCTCCAGTCTCCCAGCGCACCCGCCTGGAGTGTGGCTCGCTAGCTACGCAAGCCTACGGCGAGGACTCGAGCGACTCGGCGAGATCGATGAGCGGCTGCTGGCTGGTGGTGATCAGGCCATCCTGTGGCCGGTCGCAGGTCCACGACCAGCCAGATGACCGCGCCGAGGGCGACGACGAGCACTGTGGCGATCACGGGACTGCGCTTCCTGCTGAGGCCTGCGTTGTAGCCGACCAACCCCAGGCTGAGCACGACCCCCGCGACGAGCAGCCACAGGATGGTCGGGGGCACACGCGAGTACACGCCGGCAACGACACGCATCGTGTGCAGGTCGATCACCTCGTTCAGCGACTCGATGTACAGCGCCGTGACATCGGAGCCGTCCGTGCGGGCGACATCCTCGGCGATGGCCCACAGCTCGGTATGCAGCTCCTCCGATGCCTCGATATTCGCCGCCACCTCCGATAGGTCGGACGTGGCGATCCGATGCGGCACGTACTGCCGCAGCAGCTCCTGCGACTCCGACGACGCCGGCTCGGCCAGGTAGCCGGCCCGCAGGTACGTGGTGCCGATGGCGTTCGTCTCCTGCAACACAAGGCTGCGGCGGTTGTCGAATCGATCGGACGCCATGCCCATCGTGATCGCCAGCAGGAACGCCATGAGCCCGAGGATGGATCCGACGATCAGCCCGGTCGGGCCATCGTCCCCGTCGTCTTCCGGGCCGCGTCGCTTCGCCCACACACCGATCCGGAAGCCGATCTCGTATGCGATGACGTTGGCGAGGACGAAGAGAACGAGGAACAGGAGGACCGGGATCCGGTCGAGTGGTTGCTGGCTCGGCATGGTTTAGCCTACCGTCCGGCGCGCACGATCAGCGCTCGGGTGTCGACGGACCGGTGGGTGGCGTCCCCGCCGGTGGCACCTCCTGGATGTCGTCCGGCCCGGCCGGCGGCGGAACCTGGTCCGGCCCACCACCGTCGGCGTCCGGCGGCTCCTCGTTCTGCGCGCGGTAGACCAGGAATGCGCCCAGTCCGGCGACGCCCAAGAGGCCCAATCCCGCGATCCAGCCCCACGGGACGTCAGTATCCTCGCCGCTCCCCTCCCCACTCGGTGACGGGCTGGGCTCGTCCGACGCGCTGGCGATGGCGGATGGTGAGGCCGATGCACTGGCCGATGCACTGGCCGACGGCGACGGCGATGCGGTCGGCTCCTCGGTCGGTGTCGGCTCGGCAGTCGGCTCCTCGGTGGGTGTCGGCTCGGCAGTTGGCGTTGGTGTCGGCTCCTCGGTCGGCTCCTGGGTGGGTGTCGGCTCCGGTGTGGGCGTGGGAGTCGGCTCCGGTGTCGGCGTTGGCGTGGGCTCGACGGTCGGCTCCGCCGTGGGCTCGACGGTCGGCTCCGCCGTTGGCTCGGCGGTCGGCTCCGCCGTCGGCTCGAAGTGTGGGCTCCGCCGTAGCGGAAGGCGGCGCGCTTGCGGCCCCGCTGGCCGAGGGCGCGGCCGATGGTTCGGGGCAATCGACCCTGCTGTCGGCGACGGCCGCCTCGAAGGCCCCGATGGCATCCGACGCAGCCTGGACCAGGACCATCGCATCGGCGACGGCCTCGGCGTCACCCGATTGGATCGCCGATGCCAGGGCGTCGGTCGCCAGCAGCGTCGCGTCCAGCGCCGCCTGGAACAGCGTGCGGATCACCGACCCGACCTGGTCCTCGGTCGCGTTGTCGAGGGCCTCCTGGGCGCTCGCGACCGTCTCGTTCAGCGCGTCGACCGCTGCGAGCGCGGCGGCCTGCGCCTCCGATCCCGGTTCGGCGACTGCCGCCGGATCGAGGGCGGCCAGCTCATCCAGGTCCGCCTGAAGAGAGACGGCGAACTCCGTCAGCCCGCAGACGGCGGTCTGCGCCCCACCGCAGGCAGCAAGCAGCACGATGAGCGCGGGCACCATGGCCAGCGCTCGAAGGGCCCCTCGTCGCCGGGGTCGTGACGAAATGACGTGACTCACCGCTCCCCGTACGAGGCGCGGCGGAGGGTCGGATTCGGCGGCCTGCGGTCAGCGAGTGGCGATCAGGTCCGGGGTGATCTCGGCCACCGAGCGTGCCCCGGCCAACGCCATGGCCAGCGAGAGCTCGTCACGCACGATCTCGAGGACTTCGCGGACGCCGTCCGCCGCGCCGACGGCGAGGCCCCAGAGCACCGGGCGGCCGACGGCGACCAGGTCGGCGCCGAGCGCCAGGCCCTTCAGCACGTCGATGCCGCGACGGACCCCACCGTCGACGACCAGGAGCGCGTCGTCGCCGACTGCTGCCGCGATCTCGGGAAGGGCCTCGATGCCGGCGATGGCGGTGTCCAGCTGGCGGCCGCCATGATTGCTGACCCAGATCCCGTCGCAACCCGCCTCGACGGCCCGCACCGCGTCGTCGGCGCGCAGGATCCCCTTCGCCACCAGCGGGACCGGACAGACCGACCGCAGCCAGGCGAGGTCGTCCCAGCCGAAGGTCGGGAGCTCGATGATGCCCCGTTCGTCGGTCGGCTGGTCCTCCGGCATGTGCGAGCCCATGTGCAGGACGAACCCGCTGCGCAGGTCACGCTCGCGGTTGCCGGGCAGGGGCAGGTCGACGGTGACGGCGACGGCCGTAAAGCCGGCCGCGACCGCGCGGTCGACGAGCGCCCGGCACGCGTCTCGATCGGCCGGGGCGTACAGCTGGAACCAGCGAGGCGCGTCCGGGGCCGCCGCAGCCACCTGCTCCATGGGCATGGCCGAGATCGTCGACAGGGTCAGCAGCGCGCCGGCAGCGGCCGCACCGCGGGCGGTGGCGAGCTCGGCTTCGGCATGGGCCAGGTCGTGGGCCGCCATCGGCGCGACGATGACCGGATGCGCCAGGCGCTGCCCGAAGGCCATCGTCGTCAGGTCTCGCGAGGTGGCGTCGACCAGGACGCGCGGCCGCAGGCGAATGCGGTCGAAGGCCGCCCTCGCGTCGGCCAGCGAGACCTCGTCGCCGGCGCCACCGGCGTAGTAATCCCATGCCCCAGGCTGAATCAGGGAGCGAGCAAGCGGCTCGTAGTCGAGCACGGTGATCGGGCGCTCGGCATCGGTCATACAGACCGATGATGCCACCCGGATCAGATCAGAATGGGGACCATGCAGCGAACCTTCGCCCCGATCTTCCGCGCGGTGACGCCAGTCGCCGGGTTCACCGTCATCGTCGCCCTCAGCGCCTGCTCCGAGCCGGCCTCGCCGCCAGCGTCTCCGAGCGTGGAACCGACGGCGTCGCCCACGCCCGAGCTGAACGCCGATCTCCTCGACCAGCGCTGGACCGTCCTGTACCTCGGGACCGATATGAACACGACGCGCGAGGAGGACGGCCTCACACCCAGCACCGACGCGATCATGGTGATCAGCGTGGCCCCCGATCAGTCGGAAGTGGCGCTGATCTCGCTGCCGCGCGACACGGTCGACGTTCCGCTCTCCGACGGCTCAACGTATACGCGCAAGATCAACGCGCTGTACGACGAGCAGGGCATCGACGCGTTGGTCGGGGCCATGGAGGAGCTGTACCAGCAGCCGATCGACGGCTACGTCGTCCTCGACATGGAGGACTTCACCGATCTGGTGGACGCCGTTGACGGCGTCGACGTCGATCCCGAGGAGCCACTGGTGGATCCGATCGTCCAGCTCGACCTTGAGGCTGGGCCGCAGGAGCTGGATGCCGCGACGACGCTCAGCTACGTCCGCACCCGCGTCGACCAGGACTACGGCCGGATGGCCCGCCAGCAGGAGGTGGTGGTGTCACTGATCGAGCGCCTGACCGATCCGGAGCGCGACGTCGACCTGGGCGAGGTGCTCGACGGACTCGATTCGCTGGAGACCGATCTGCCGCTGGAGGACCTGCACACGCTGCTGGAGGTCGCGAGCCGCGCGACTGATGCAGAGCTCAAAGAGCTCGTCATTCAGCCGCCGCTCATCGTCTTCGCGGGCGACCGCGGCGACGGGCGTGGCTACATCCTCGAGATGGACGTGGAGGCCATCCGCGCCGAGGTCGCCGACCTCATCGGGGAGGAGTAGCTCGTACCAGTAGCCGATGGGCTGGTCGGCGTGCCGGCCGCCTGGTCAGGACTCGGAGGAGTCCTGTGTCGAACCTTCGGCAGCTCCGTCGCCACCCTCGCCCGGAGCGCCCTCGCCCTCGGCAGCCTCGCCCTCGCCCTCCTCGCCTTCGAGCTCCTCGCCCTCGGCGACGACCGGCTCCGGCTCCTCCTCGACCCGCGGCGGGACGACGGTGGAGACCAGCGTCTCGCCATCGGTGAGGACCTGGACCAGGTCACGATTGAGGTTGAGGTCCCTCACGTGGATCGCCACGTCGAGGCTCTTGAGGACGGAGACGTCGACGGTCACCTCGTGCGGGATGTCGCCCGGCAGCGCCTTGACGTGGATCGCCGACAGGTTGTGGAGCAGCGTGCCGCCGGTCTCCTCGACCGCGGGTGCCTCGCCGACGAACACGAGCGGCACGTCGACCTCCATCTCGACGTTGAGGTTGACCAGGTAGTAGTCGACGTGGAGGGCGGATCCGCTCAGGGGGTGGCGCTGGACGCTCTTGATGAAGCCGCTGGTCGCACGGCTGGCGCCGGGAAGTCGGAACTTCACGACGCTCGTCTTGCCCGCGGCGCGGTAGAGCGTCTCGAACGTCTTGGCGTCGACCTGGACGTTGGTCGAGCCCTCGCCCTTGCCGTATACGACGCCGGGCACGATCCCCTCGCGGCGGAGCCGCTTGTTCGCCTTGCCCTGCGCCTCGCGGGCGTCGAGGGTGAGCTCCAGGTCCATCGGTGCTGGTGATCCTCTCTGAACGTGTCGGGCGCCTCGGCCGTCGCGGGCAGCGCCGAACTCATCGATGTGCAATCGGGTGCGAGGCGGCATGGTACCCCGGCAGGCGGAGGCGGGCAAGCGACGTCACGGCGACCGGGAGGTTGAGGAATCTTCAGGCTGTCGTAACCGACTGCGTCGTGATGGTTCCTATACTCCGCGCATGCCCGGCACGATCATGATCGTGGAGGACGAGCCCGCCGTGGCCCGCGGCGTCCAGGTCGCCCTCGAGCGAGAGGGGTACGACGTCAGCGTGCAGCCGACCGGCGAGGACGCGGTCGCGAACTTCGCCGACGCCGCGCCCGACCTCGTCGTGCTCGACGTCCGCCTCCCCGGGATCGATGGCTTCGAGGTCCTGCGCCAGCTGCGACGCGAGACGCGCGCTCCGGTGATCTTCCTCACCGCCCGCGCGGACGAGGTGGACAAGGTGGTCGGGCTGGAAATGGGCGCCGACGACTACCTGGTGAAGCCGTTCAGCGTGCGCGAGCTGGTCAGCCGCATCAAGGCGCTGCTGCGGCGGGCGTATGGCGAGCTGGCCGACACCCAGACCGGCCGCACGATCCGGCGCGGTGACCTGGTGATCGACCTCGAACGACGTCGCGTGGCGCGCGGAGGCGACCGCATCGGTCTCGACGACCACCGAGTTCGACCTCCTCCGCCACCTCGCGGCCCGGCCGGGCCGCGTCTACACCCGGGCCCAGCTGCTGGAGCTGGTGCGCGACTACGACGATGCCCTCGAGCAGGACGAGCGAACTATCAACGTCCACATCAGCCACATCCGGGACAAGATCGAGCCCAACCCGTCGCACCCGCGCTACATCCGGACGGTGAGAGGCGTGGGGTATGCCTTCGCCGAGGACTGACGCCGATCGCAGCACCGCGGGGCGCTGGGCCCGCTTCGACCCCTATGCACCGCGCTCGCTGGTCAGGCGCCTCAACGTGCGCCTGGTGCTCGCGTTCTCGGCCGTCGCCCTGGTCGGCCTGGTCGTATCGGGCCTGGCGATCACGCAGATCCTGCCGGGGTACTTCCGCGAGCAGACCGCACAGCGGGCACGGACGTCGGCCGCGTCCGCGGCGCTGTTCCTCAGCCAGGAGGTGCTGCGCCGTGGTGAAGACCAGCCCAGCACCGTCAACGTGGCGGAGCTCCGCGACCCGTACGTCGTTCGCCCGGTCGCGGCGGACGCCGCGTCGATCTTCAACGCCACGGTCACGATCTACAACGCCGACGACCAGCTGGTGGCGGTCGCCGAGCCGGGGGACATCGCCGAGCTCGAGGCGCAGGGCCTTCGCCGCGAGACGGACGTCGAGGTCCGGGCCAGCGTTCCGGTGGAGCTGCCGAGCGGGGAGCAGACCAGGTACACCGTGGTCATCAGCGAGCCGTTCTCCACGCGCGAAGAGACCCTGAGCCGCATCACCGACGCGCTCGTCGGCGCCGGCATGCTGGCGCTCCTCGTCTCGCTCGTCGCCGGCGTGATCGCGGCACGCTCGATCACGCTTCCGATCGGCCGCCTGCGCCGCGTCGCGGCGACGGTCGCACAGGGCCAGCTCGACGAGCGGGCCGTCCCGTCGGGCGTCGTGGAGGTCGACGAGCTCGGGCAGCAGTTCAACGTGATGGCCGACCGCCTGTCGGGCACCCTGCGCATGCTCGAGGCCGATCGGGACAGGCTGCGCGAGTTCGTGGCCGACGTCAGCCATGAGCTCCGGACGCCCATCGCCGCCCTGAAGATGTACACCGAGCTCCAGCGCGACGGCGAGGTCGACGAGGTGACCCGGCGTGAGTTTCTGGAGCGGTCCGGCGAGCAGATTGCCCGACTCGAGTGGCTGAGCACGAACCTGCTCGACCTGTCGCGGATCGACGCCGGGATCTTCCCGCTCGACATCCGCACCGGCGACTTGCGCGACCCGGTCCAGGCCGTGGTGCAGGCCCTCTCGGAGGTGGCGCTGGAGCGGGGCGTCGCGCTCGACAGCGCCGTCCCGGCCGAGGCCGTCGAGCTTCGTTTCGACCGCGAACGCATGGTCCAGCTCATGACGAACCTGATCGGCAACGCGCTGAAGTTCACGCCGCGCGGTGGCTCGGTCTCGGTGCGCATGGACGAGGACGAGGACGGTGTCCTGATCGAGGTCGGCGACACCGGGCCCGGCATCCCTCCGGACGAGCTGCCGCACATCTTCGAGCGCTTCTACCGCGGCACCAACACCGGCGACGCGCGTGCCTCCGGCAGCGGGCTGGGGCTGGCCATCGTCCGCTCGATCGTCGAGATGCACGGTGGCGAGATCGATGTCGCCAGCGTCCTCGAGCAGGGAACGATGTTCCGCATCCGCCTCCCCAAGCAGCCTGCGCCCGCCGAGCCGGAGGCCGAGAAGGTCAACGAAACTTCACGCGGCGCGCATCCTGCACGCAATGCGGGGCCCATAGCGTGACTCCTGCCCGCCCGGCGAGGCAGCACGCAGCACAGGCAGTGACCAACCCATGACGCACGATCCGAATCGATCCACCGATCGCGATCCGACCGAGCCGGTCGAGGTCCAGCATTACGGCCCCGCGCCCGCCGAGCGCGAGGCCCCGCAGACCACCTGGGGCGACGCCCCCAGCTGGTCGAGCCGTCCGCCCGTCGCTCCCGCCCGCTCCACGCAGCGCCGAGGGCCGGGCACCGCGTCCATCGTGGCCATCGCCGTCGTCGCCGGGATCCTGTCCGGCGCCCTCTCGGCGGTCGCGGTCACGAATCTCGTCGACCAGCCGTCGGGCGCCGATGATGGCATCGCTGCGGAGAGTCCCGGCGACGCGGCGCCGGTGAGCGACGTTCGTATTGACGAGTCCAGCGCGGTCATCGACGCGGTCAACGAGGTCGCGCCGGCCGTGGTCCTCATCTCGACCTCCGGCGGCGGGCTTCTCGGCGGCGAGAGCGGGACCGGCTCCGGCGTCATCTTCGACGAGTCCGGCTGGATCCTGACGAACCGTCACGTGGTCGAGGACGCCGAGTCGTTGATCGTCGAGCTCAACGACGGGCGCACCTTCGACGGCACGGTGTACGGCATCGACACCCTGACCGATCTGGCGATCGTCAAGGTCGACGCAACCGGTCTGCCGGCCGCGCCGATCGGCACCTCGAGCGAGCTCGAGCCCGGGCAGGTGGCGATCGCCATCGGCAATCCGCTGGGCTACAAGCACACCGTCACGACCGGCATCGTTTCCGGCCTGGGCCGCCAGATCCAGGCGTCGGACGCCAGCCAGACCAGCGCCGAGACGCTGCGCAACCTGATCCAGACCGATGCGGCCATCAATCCCGGCAACTCGGGCGGTCCGCTCGTGAACAGCTCGGGCCAGGTCATCGGCATCAACACCGCGGTCAGCACGAATGCCCAGGGGCTCGGCTTCGCGATCCCGATCGATGTCGCCAAGCCGATCATGGAGCAGGCACTGGACGGCGCGGAGCTGGCCCGGCCGTTCATCGGCGTCCGCTACACCCCCATCAGCCCGGCACTCGCCGAGACCGAGGACCTTCCGGTCGACTACGGCGCCCTGATCGGCAGCACGGATGGCCAGGACTCGATCATCCCGGGCAGCCCGGCCGAGGCGGCCGGCCTCAAGGATGGCGACATCATCGTCGCCCTCGACGGTGAGCAGCTGAGCGAGGAGAGGGACCTGGCGGCCCTCATCCTGCCCCACGACCCGGGCGACACGATCACGCTGCGCGTGCTGCGCGGCAACTCGACCACCGAGATCGACCTGACCTTGGGCGAGCTCCCCTCGGACTAACCGGCCCGGCGCCGGACGATCGCCGCCTCGACCGTCTCGAACGCGCCGTCGATGGGCGCCTCCGGCTTCCGGACGCGCACCTCGACGGCGCTCACGCGCTCGGCGGGAGTTGCGGCGAGCATGTCCTGGGCGATTCGGCCGGCCAGTGCCTCGATGAGGTCGAACGAGCGCCCCTCGACGATGGCGCGGACCCTGTCGAACAGCGCCGCGTAGTCGACCGTGGCGGCCAGGTCGTCCCGCTCGGCCGCCGGCGCAAGGTCGGCGTGCAGGACGACGTCCACCTCGAACGGCTGCGGGCGTCACCTTCTCGTCGGGAAGCACGCCGTGCCGGCCCTCGAAGCGCATCCCGATCAGGCTGAGCCGGTCGGGCAGGTCGGTCGGTGAGCTCATGGGCCGATCATCGCCGGACGATGGCGTCCGCGACGCGCCGGGTGCGTGCCACGTGGGCGACGTCGTGCACGCGCACCACGTCGGCGCCCGACGCGATGGCCACGGCCACGCTGGCGGCAGTGCCCTCGACCCGGTCCTCCGGGCCTGCGCCGTCGAGCAGCTCACCGAGAAATCGCTTCCGGCTGGTGCCGACCACGAGCGGCAGATCACCGACCGCGACCTTGAGCTCGGCGAGCCGATGCAGCAGCTCGAGGTTCTCGGCGGTGCCCTTGCCAAAGCCGATGCCTGGGTCGACCAGCAACCGGTCGCGTCGAGACGCCGCTGAGCGAGGGCACCCGCGATCGCCTCGCGCAGCCAGGCGGCGACGTCGTCGAACACCCCGTGCGGATAGTCGACCTGCTCCTGGTTGTGCATGAGCACCAGGTAGGCTCCGGCATCGGCCGCGGCCGCCGCGGTGCCCGGATCGCGCCGCGCGGCCCATACGTCATTGACAATGGTCGCGCCGGCTGCCAGCGCCGCGGCCGCGACGTCGCCCTTGCTCGTGTCGATGCTCACCAGCGCGCCGTCGCCCAGGCCCTCGGACAGGGCGCGCACGACCGGCACGGCAAGCGCCGCCTCCGTCGTTGCGTCGACCTCGGGGTGGTCTCCGTAGGCGCTGCGCGGACGGGTCGACTCGGCACCGACGTCCAGGATCTCGGCCCCCGCGGCGACGAAGGCCCGTGCCTGATCGAGCGCCGCGGCGACCACCTCGTCGATGGTCCGGTCGGGGCGAGCGATGCCGTCGCCAGAGAACGAGTCGGGCGTGACGTTGACGATGCCCATCACATACGTCCGCTCACCCCAGGTCAGCCGCGGCGGCATCAGGTCTCCTCGCTCGTGCCGGTGATCATGCCCCGGATCTCGCCGACCAGGTAGAGGGAGCCGGCCACGACGACCGGATCGGCGCGAACGCCGGCCAGCGCCTGGGCCGGCGTGGGCGCGGTCCGTGACCGGCCGCCGAGCGCAGCCCATATGCCGCGCCAGATCGTCCGGCGCATGGGCGTTGGGATCGGCCACCGCCGTGAACACGAAGCGAGGCTCGAGCGGCGCGAGCGCGGACAGGACGCCGCGGACGTCTTTCCCGCGCATCGCGCCGAACACGATCGTCGGACGGCGGAGCCCGAGGTCGGACAGCGAACGCGCGAGCGCCGCGGCGCCCGCCGGGTTGTGGGCGCCGTCGAGCAGGACGCGCCCGGGGACCGAGCCCTGCTCCGTCCAGCAGCTCCATGCGGCCCGGCCAGCGCGCGGCCGCCATTCCGTCGCGCAGGGCCCCTTCCGCGATCCCGATGCCCCACCGTTCGCGCAACGCGTCCAGCAGCGCCATTGCCACGGCGGCGTTCTGCGCCTGGTGTGCGCCCAGGAGGCCGATGCGCAGATCGCCGACTGGGCCCGCCGGCGTGCGGGCATCGACGACGATGCCATCCCAGTCGGAGGCCACCAGCCGGGCCTCGTACGGCTGGCGAGGTCCGGCTCGGCGCAGCGGCACCCCGAGCTCGGCAGCGCGGTCGAGGATCGGCCGCAGCCCGCGGCCCGAGGCGCCGGTGACGGCGAGGTTGCCGGCCTTGATGATCGGCGCCTTCTCGCCGCCGATGGCGGTCAGGGTGTGCCCCAGGTACGCCTCATGGTCCAGCTGCACGTTGGTGATGGCGGCCACGCCGAGGTCGAGGACGTTCGTCGCGTCGAGGCGGCCACCCATGCCGACCTCGACCACCGCCAGGTCGACCTCGCGTCGCGCGAGCTCGAGGATGGCCGCCGCGGTGAGCGCCTCGAACTCGGTCGGAGGCCCGATCTCGTCCGCGACACGATCGATGGCGGGCAGGACGCGGGCCACGGCAGCCGCGAAGGCATCGGGGCTGATGGGCTCGCCGTCGATCGCGACCCGCTCGCGATAGCTCACCAGGTGCGGCTTCGGCATCGTGCCGACACGGTAACCGGCGGCACGCAGGACCGCGCGCACCATGGCCACCACCGAACCCTTGCCGTTGGTGCCCCCCACCAGCGCGCCGCGCAGGCCGCGCTCGGGATGGCCGACCTCGGCCATCAGGCGCTCGACGCGCTGGAGTCCGAGGCTGATGCCGAACCGGCCCCGTCGGGTCAGCGCCTCGACCGCCTCGGCGTAGGCGAGGGGCGGCCGGCCGCTCATCGGCTCAGTCCGCGGCATCCTCGAAGAAGACGCAGTCGTTGAACTGTCCGGTCAGGCACAGGTCGTTGACGTAGCCCTGGTCGAGGTGCACGCCACCGCGCAGTTCGCACCGGGCGACCGTGCCCTCCTGCTTCATGAGGGTGCGCATGAGCTGCGGCGCCTGGATCGGGATGCGGCCCTTCGACCCGTGGGTCAGGTAGAAGTTCGGGCAGTGGTGGCGGCGCGGCTTCGAGTAGCCGAGCGGCATGCCGCGTCGCCCGACGTGGACGGTCAGCGGCTCGGTAGCGCCGGCGAAGCGCTTCTCGGCGATCACGCATCGACCCGGCTCGCACTCCTTGTCGTTGTGGCAGCACGCCCGCGCGGGACCGATGCCCTCCACCGCCCACAGCTCCCAGCAGGGCCGCCGCAGGATGAAGGCCGGGCAGCGGTATCGAATGGTGAGGTCGCAGTTCTCGACCTCCCAGCACATCGTGCGGCGGTCGCCAGAACGCCGATCGTCGGCGAACGGGTCCTGCGCCTGGCGGCGTTCCGCTCCCGCTCGGCGTTCGGTCTTGATGATCATTCGTTGCTCGGGCAGCCTCCCTTGTCCCCGGCGGAGTGTAGCGGCTGCCCCGAGCGTGGGAAGCCTGACGATCGTGTGACCTGCAGGGCGCCCCGCGCTCGACGCCACGTCGCGGGCAATGCGCAGCGGAGCCCCGACGGCTGGCGCTCGGGTGCTCCCTCGCGGTGGAATGCCGAGGACGAGCCTCCGGTGGCTCAGGCCAGGAACTGGCTGAGCCGCTCCTCCATGACCTCCTGGGGCATGTAGCCGACCAGGCGGGCGGCCTCGCGGCCGTTCTGGAAGACGATGAGGGTGGGGATGCTGAAGATGCTGTACCGCATCGCCAGGTGCTGGTTCTCGTCGGTGTTGACCTTGGCCACGCTCATTCTCTCCCGGTGCTTGTCACCGAAGCTTTCGACGACCGGGGAGACGAGGCGGCAGGGGCCGCACCAGGGGGCCCAGAAATCGACGAGGACTGGCTTGTCGGCGTTGAGAACCTCCGATTCAAAGGTCGCTTCGTCGACCGTGATCGGGGCTGTGGTTGCCATGGTTGGTGAGGATTGCCTCCACGCAGGACGGATTCGGGCGGTTCGGCGCCATCCTAGCACCGGCCGCCGACCGTCCGGACGCTCGGGAGCGCCTCGTTACGGGGTCGGCGAGGGCGTCGGCACCGGCGTCGGAGCGGGCGTCGGAACCGGGGTCGGCTCAGGCGTGGGCACAGGGGTCGGGACCGGCGTCGGCGTCGGCGACGGAGTCGGAGATGGCGTCGGTCCAGTGCTGATCACCAGGTCCACCTGGCTGTCCGGCGCGACGTCCACGCCCTCGGACGGGTCGCTGCGGATCACCGAGCCATCAGGGATGTCGGGATCCGGCTCGCGGTCGATCGCGCCGGTCGAGAGTCCGGCGTCATCGAGCGTCTGCCGCGCCTGGTCGAGCGTCTGGCCCCGCAGACGCGGAACGGCCACCTCGTCGGCGCCACTCGAGACGAACGCCAGGAGGGTCGACCCCTCGTCCGCCTGCTCGCCCGAGGCCGGCTCGCAGCGAATAACGCGTCCCTCCTCGACGTCCTCCGACGGCTCGTCCTCGGTGTCGACCTCGAGGCCCAGCTCGTTCGCCTCGGAGCGCAGGGTGGTGAGCGCCACGTCTTCGCAGTCGGGAACGGTGAGGAGCGCGATGCTCGGGCTCGCCGATGCCTCGGGATCTCCAGAAAGGAGCTGGGCGCCCAGGAATCCGATGGCGCCGAGCAAGAGGATGCCCAGGATGATGAGGAGCCACAGCCACCACGGCTGACCTTCCTCCTCCGCGGTCGGCGGCGGCGCGCTGCGCGGTGGCGGAGCGACCGGTGCGCGATCGGCCGGGGTGGTCACCCGCGGCGGCACGTACACCGTCGGCTCGCCGGCGGGCGGGGTGGCAGCAGCGACGGCAACCGCTGCGGCGCCGGCACCCGCGGCCAGCGCGGCTGCTGCGTCGGGGTCGCGCCGCCAGACGCGCAGCGCCTCGGCCAGGGCCCCCGCGTCGGGGAAGCGGTCCTGCGGCTCCCGGGCCAGCGTTCGCATCACGATGCTCTCGAGGCCGGCTGGCACCGTGGCGCCGACGTCGGAGGGACGGGGCGCATCCTCGTTGAGGCGCTTCAGCGCGACCGCCGCGGCCGAGTCGCCCTCGAACGGTCGCCGGCCGGTGAGCATCTCGAACAGCACGATCCCGAGGGCGTAGACGTCGGATGCGCCGGTCACCTCGTCGCCGCGCGCCTGCTCGGGACTGAAGTAGTGCACCGATCCGAGCGTGGTGCCTGTGACGGTCATCGAGGCCTCAGCGACGGCGCGGGCGATGCCGAAGTCGGTCACCTTCACGTCGCCGCCGTCGGTGATGAGGATGTTGCCCGGCTTCACGTCGCGATGGACGATGCCCTTGCGGTGGGCGACCTCGAGCGCGCTGGCCACCGCGATGGCGATCCGCACCGAGTCGTCGGTCGACAGCGCCCCGCGCTCGCGCAGGATGGTCGCCAGGTCGCGGCCTTCGATCAGCTCCATGACGATGTACTGATCGCCATCGGCCCCGTCGGTCCCGTAGTCGTAGACGCCGACGATGCTCGGGTGCGAGAGGCCGCCGGCCGCCCGTGCCTCCTGCTTGAAGCGGGCCGCGAATCCCGGGTCGGAGCTGAACTGCGGGCGGAGGAGCTTGACCGCCACCTCCCGATCGAGCTGCTCGTCGACGGCGCGCCAGATCGTTGCCATCCCGCCCTCGCCGAGGGGGGCGATGAGCCGATAGCGCGCGCTGATCAGCCGCCCGATCATTTCCACGTTGGTCAGTCTCTCAGGTCGAGGCCACGGACGTAGGTGCGGAACTCGTCGGCGTCCTCCGACTCCAGGGCCACGGCCACGTTGGCCTTCAGCCAGCCCACCCGGGTGCCGGCGTCATGGCGCGTGCCGTCGAACTGGTAGCCGAAGACCGGCTGCTCCCGGATGAGGCTACGGATCGCATCGGTCAACTGGATCTCGCCGCCCGCCCCGCGGCTGGTCTGCTCGAGGACGTCGAAGATCTTCGGGGTCAGCACGTAGCGGCCGAGGACGGCGAGGTCGGACGGCGCGTCTTCGACGGACGGCTTCTCGACGAGGTCGCGGATCTCGACCAGGCGTCCTTCCTCGTGGAGCGGGTCGACGATGCCGTAGCGCGCGACGTCGGCGCGATCCACGCGCTGGACGGCGATCACCGAGCCGCGGTGGGCAATGTGTGCGTCGATGAGCTGCTTCGTCACCGGCGGACCGGATCGATTCAGCATCACGTCGTCGGAGAGCAGGACCGCGAACGGCTCCTCGCCGACGAGGTCCTTGGCCATCAGCACGGCGTGACCGAGCCCGAGCTGCTCGCGCTGGTGGACGAACGCGACCGTGCCGACCTCGCCGATGCGCCGGATCGTCCGCAGCATCTCGATGTCGCCGCGCTCCTCGAGCCAGCGTTCGAGGCTCGCGTTCGAGTCGAAGTGATCCTCGATCGCGCTGCGCCCGGTGGCGATGACGATGATGATCTGCTCGATCCCGGAGGCGGCCGCCTCCTCCACCGCGTACTGGATGATTGGCCGGTCGAGGAGCGGCATCATCTCCTTCGGAACGGCCTTGCTGGCCGGAAGGAAGCGGGTGCCGAAGCCCGCTGCCGGCAGGACGGCCTTTCTGACGCGCACAGTGATCAGGGAGCTCCTCGTTGCGTGGTTGGGCACGCGGCCGGAAAGGTGGCGTTCGAAGCGCGCAGCGTGGCCGCGTCTGGGTTCCTCACAGGGGACGGCAGTATACCAACCGGCGTTGCAGCGACCCGGTCGGAGCCCCTGACGCTACACTGGCGCCGCCGATGTTCAAGTCGCTCGTCCGCACCTTCAAGGGCCCCAGCCGCGACCCCCGCATGGCCTACATCAGCCGGCCGCTCCCGCGCGATCTGCCCGACGAGCAGGTCGTCGAGGCGCTCGAGGTCGCCCTCGCCACCAACCCGAATCCGGCCTACCTGCCCGAGACCCTGCCGCCCGCCCTCCGGCAGGTCAGCGGGCGCGACTTCCAGGTCATGGATCGCTCGGTCCGCGACGTGACCGGCGCCTTCATCAAGACCACGGTGATGATCCGCGACGGCGACGTCGGGCATTGGCCGGGCTACGACGCGATGTCCTACCCGCTGCTGGCGCCGTCGGCCAAGTCCGAGGAGACGCGCGCGGCGATCGCCGCCGCGGACGCGCCCGACGACGGCGCTACAGCCACTGGTCCCAAGCCCGGATGGGCGCCTCCGCCGCCCGAGCGACGCTGATGGGGCGCCAGAACGTCCCGCGCGACCAGTGGCTGGACATGGGGTACGAATGCCCGCGCTGCGGTGAGCAGATCTCCGAGGCCGACGTCTACTCCTGGCGACCGGTGCCGGAGGATCCGAAGCTGCTCCTGCTGTTCTGCCCCAACTGCGGGGACCGCGTCGAGATCAACCACATCTGACCTCGTACGCCCCGGCTACGGCCCGAGGAGGCGGGTGATCTCCGTCCGCACCGACTCGCTCACCGCAGCCGCCCCCCCGAGGATTGTGACCCGGGACGGGTCGAGCCGCAGGAGCTCATTGCGCACGGACGTCGGCAGCATGTCGGGGCGGACGAGAAGGAGCGGGGCGCGCGTCGCCGCGCCGGCGGGTCCGCCGGCCAGCCCATCGGGGAAGTTCGCCCCCGTGGCGATGAACACGCGCGACGCCGATGCGAACGAAGCGCGGGAGACCGCGACCGCAGTTTCGTAGCGGTCGACACCGGCTCGCCGCTGGACTGGCGACGCGGTGTACGCCTGGAGCTGCGAGGCGACGAACGCGTTGACCGCCGCCGTTCCGCCGAGCACGACGATCCGCTGCGGCCGAAGCCGCGCCAGCTCGGCGCGGGTGGCATCGGGGACCGAGCCGGGGCGCACGAGCAGGATCGGTCCGCCCTCGATCCCGGCGGCCGGGACCGCGCCCAGTGCGTCGGGGTAGTCTGCGCCGGTGGCCACGTACGCGACTCGCGCGCCCGGCCGTGAAATTGGCCCGGGAGATGGCGGCAGCGGTGGCGTACCGGTCGGCGCCCGCCAGCCGCGACGCGCCACCCGGCGCGAGGGCGGCCAGCTGGCCGGCGACCGTGGCAGAGATCGCGCCCGTCCCGCCCAGCACCACGATCCGCTGCGGTGCGAGGCGCTGAATCTCGGCGCGGGTGGCGGTCGGGATGCCGGACCGTGATACCAGCAGCACCGGCGCTCGGTTGCGCGCGGCGCCTGCGCCGCCGGTCAGGGCGTCGGGGTACGTGGCGCCCGTTGCCACATAGACGACCGGGACGCCGGGGGCGAACGTGCGACGCGAGACGAGCGCGGCAGTGGCGTAGCGATCCGCGCCGGCATAGCGCTCGACGACGACACTGCCGGGCACGATCCGCAGCACCATGTCGTTGCTGCCGTTCGAGGTCGTCGCGTACAGCGCTCCGTCCGGCGCCTGGACGGCCGCGCGGAGCCGACCGAACTCGCCATCGAAGAACAGGTCCGCCTGGGTCATGACCGCGCCGCTGGCGGAGGGCACGAAGCGACGGACGTCCTGCTCCTTGAGCTGCATGACGACGGCGCTGCCGCGCCAGTCGGCCCAGCTGGTGTGGCTGAGAAACGCCATGCCGGAGGTCGCGATGGTGGAAGCGCCCGAGGCCCACGTGGGCGCCAGGTACGCGTTGGCCGCGAGGCAGCCGGCCGGCGTGAACGGGGTCGCGGTCCCGGTGTAGCACGGCCAGCCGTAGTTGCCGCCCGGCTGGACGAGGTTGATCTCGTCGTTCTCGTTGGGGCCGTGCTCGGAGGCGTACACCCGCCCCGTGCCGGGCTGGAAGGCGATGCCCTGCGGATTGCGGTGGCCCATGTGTAGACCTGGGTTCGGCCGCCGGCTCCGGGAAGGATCGGGTTGTCGGACGGCACGCCGCCATCGCGCTCCATCCGCAGGATCTTGCCGTTGAAGCTGTCCGGGTCCTGGGCATCGGCCGGTTGGCGGGCGTCGCCGATCCCGACCCACAGGTGGCCGGAGGCGTCCATCTCGACCGAGCAGCCATTGTGCTGGAACGCGGCGCGCGCGCCATCGAAGATCACGGTCCGATCGGTCAGCGTCCGCTGGGAGGTGACCCGGTAGCGCATCACCTGGTTGGTCCAGTTCAGGTCGTTGTCGACCGTTTCGGCGGGAGCGGGGTCGACGGAGGCGCAGACGTAGATGAACCGGTTGCTCGCGAAGTTGACGTCGACGGCGATCCCGTTCAGGCCGGACTCGTGCTCCGAGCGGAGGTTCGGCACCGTGGTGGTGCTGACGAGTGCCGCGCCCGGCGCCCCGCTGGCGTACACCCGGATGCGGCCCGGCCGTTCGGTGACGAACATCGTGCCGTCCGGAGCGAAGGCGAGGTCCCATGGGATGACGAGCCCGCTCTGGACCACCGTGGCGGTGGGGATCGGGGCCGCCGCGCGGGCGGGATCGCGCGGGCCGGTCGCGACGAGCAGCACGGCGACGAGCAGCGAGACGACGAGTCGCGGGGCCACGGGTGGGTTCTCCCCCTGCGCTGGGATGGGTCTCCGCGGCCACCTTACGGCACCGACGCTGATGGGCGAGCGGATCGGTGGTGCCCCCAAGGGGATTCGAACCCCTGATCTCCACCTTGAAAGGGTGGCGTCCTAGGCCTCTAGACGATGGGGGCGCCGTCTGGACGGGCCGCCATCCTACCAGCGACCCTCAGTCGACGAGGAACAGCAGGGCCAGGACGAGAAGCCCGGCGAGCGCGACGGCCGCGACCAGCGCCATCAGTCCGGCTCCGATGGCGATGAGCACCGCCTGCCCGGTATCGCGCTGTCGCGCAGCTCGCGAGCCCCAGACCCAGCCCTGGCTGTAGAGGAACAGGCCGATCAGGGCACCGATGATGCCCGCCGCAAGCAGGCCCAGCACGGACAGGTTCGAGTCGCGGCCCAGCAGCGCCAGGGCCGTCAGCCCTCCGGCGATGATCAGGCCCACCACGCCGATCACGGTGTTGCGCAGCATCGGGTGCATCGGCGCGCAATTGTACGGGAGGCGCGTGCTCGACCGAATTCGCGCGAATCACGGTCGCGGTATGCATCTTGCTTCCCTGCTCCGCCACTACGCACGGCCTCGGCCGGCTACCGCAGCAAGAGGAGGCGACCATCGTGTCGGAGCGAGGCATCCCCGACCGGAATGGCACCGCCGACAACGACGGCAACATGAGCGTCCGCGAGGCGGGGCGCAAGGGTGGGAAGACGACGCGAGCCCGCTACGGCGCCGAGTTCTTCCAGGAGATTGGCGCCAAGGGCGGCAAGGCCGTCAGTGAGCGGTACTCGAATGAGCACTTCCGCGAGATCGGTCGCAAGGGTGGCCGGCGCGTGGCCGAGCTGATCGAGCGCGCCAAGCGCATGGACGAGGAGCCCCAGGGTCAGCGCGAGTAGCGCTCTTCCTTCCACGGGTCCGCGTCGTTGTGGTACCCGTTGCGCTCCCAAAACCCGGGGTGGTCATCGGTGGTGAACTCCACCCCGCGCAGCCACTTCGCGCTCTTCCAGAAGTAGGTGCCGGGCACGATGGCCCGGAGCGGATACCCATGCTCCGCGGTGAGCGGCTGGCCGTCGTACGACCAGGCCAGCATGCATTCCGCCCGCATCGCGGTCGCCAACGGGACGTTGGCCGTGTAGCCGCCCTCCGAGTGAAAGATCACGTACCGCGCCGCCGCAGTCGGCTGAGCGACCTCGGCGATGTGGCTGAACGCGACTCCCTCCCACGTCGTGTCGAGCTTCGACCAGCGCGTGACGCAATGGATGTCGAGCGTGTTCTCGCTGATCGGCAGGTTGCGGAACTCGGCCCATCGCAGGCTGAAGGGCTCGGAGACCTCACCCCACACGCGGAAGTCCCAGCCGGTGAGGTCGCCGTAGCTGGGAACCCTGCCGAAATGGAGGACCGGGAACTTCTCGGTCAGCACCTGGCCCGGCGGAACGCGTGCCGCCAGCTCGGGCGGGACGTTGCGCTTCTGCCATGGAAAGACCATGCGCGCAGCATCGGCCCCCCATCGGCCGAGGTCAAGATCGGCTCCGTAGACTGAGAGCTATGCCAGCCGCATCCACCCCGTTCACCGACCTGGCGGCGGTGGCCGCCTCGGTGGGATCGACGCGCAGCAAGCTCGAGAAGCGCGACCGGCTGGCCGCCTACCTGCGCGGTCTGCCACCCGACGATCTGGCCGCCGCGGCCGTCTTCTTTGCCGGCCGGCCGGTGCTCGATCCGACCGCGAAGCTCGGTCTGGGGTGGGTACAGCAGGGAGCGGCGCTGGCCGCCGCCAGCGGTGCCGACCAGTCGGCGCTGGGCGCCGCGTACCTTCGGCACTCCGACTTCGGCGACGCCGCGGCCGAGCTGCTCGACCGCCCGCGGCCGGAGGGCCCGCCGCTGCGGATCGTCGAGGTACGGGACGCGTTCGCCGCCATCGCGAACGCCCCCAAGGCCGATGCGCGGGTCGCCCTGTTGGCCGATCTCTTCCGCCGCGCGACCGCCGACGAGGCACGCTTCCTTGGCCGCATCCTGTCGCGCGAGACCCGGATCGGTCTGCGAGAGGGGCTGCTGGAGGAGGCGGTCGCCTCCGCCTTCGAGGCACCGCTCGACGCGGTGCGTCGCGCGCACATGCTCACCGGCGAGATCGGCGAGACGGCGCTCCTCGCGCGTGACGGCCGGCTCGACGAGGCGCGCCTGCACGTCGGGCGTCCGATCCGCTTCATGCTGGCGTCGCCGGTGGCCGATGCGGCCGAGGTGATGCGCCGCGTCGGCGACGAGGCCTGGATCGAGGACAAGTACGACGGCATCCGAGCCCAGCTGCACGTCCACGCCGAGGGCTCGGTGCAGCTGTTCAGCCGCGACCTCAACGACGTGACGCGTTCGTTCCCGGAGATCGCCGCGGCGGCGACCGCGCTGCGCGACGCGGCGCCGCTGGTCATCGACGGCGAGCTGGTGCCGTGGAAGGCCGGATCGGTGCTGGACTTCGCGTCCCTCCAGACCCGCCTGGGACGGGTGCGCCCGTCCGCGGAGCTGCTGGAGGAGGTGCCGGTGGTGCTCGTCGCGTTCGACCTGCTGCACCACGCCGGCACCGACCTGTTGGAGCAGCCGCTGCGGACGCGGCGCGAGGCGCTCGGGGCACTCGCGCTCCCCGATCGCAGCGAGGAGCGACTCCTGGTGTCGCACCTCGGCACGGCGACGTCCGTCGCCGACGTGGACCGGCAGTTCGACGACGCCCGCGAGCGCCGCAACGAGGGCCTGATGGTCAAGGACCCCGACTCCACCTACCAGCCTGGCCGGCGGGGCATGGGCTGGCTGAAGCTGAAGAAGGCGCTGGCGACGCTGGACTGCGTGGTGGTCGGCGTCGAGTGGGGCCACGGGAAGCGCCGCGGCGTGCTGTCCGACTACACCTTTGCCGTGCGCGAGGATGAGGCGCCGGATGCGCGTCTGCTGACCATCGGCAAGGCATACACCGGACTGACCGATGCGGAGATCGCCGAGATGACCGAGCGCTTCAAGGCGATCACCCTCGACGACCACGGTCGCTATCGGACCGTGGTGCCCGAGGTGGTGGTCGAGATCGCGTTCGACCGGATCATGCGCTCGTCGCGTCACCGATCCGGGTTCGCGATGCGGTTCCCGCGGATCGCGCGCATCCGCGACGACAAGACGCCGGGCGAGATCGACACGCTCGGAACGGTCGAGGCGCTCTTCGGCGAGCAGGCGTCGGGACGCATCCTGCTCGCGACCGGGGCGGGTGGCGAGACCGAGCGGATCGCGGCGACCGGCGAAGCCGAGTCAGGTCGGTGAGCGAGTAGGATTCGGCGATGAGCGCGTTCGGGATGGAGGGCTTCGCCAGCGTCGCGACCGTCGAGGTCGAGCTCTATACCGCCGCATACCGGGTGAGCGGGGCGGTGCACACCCCGTTCCGCCGCGTGGCCGAGATCCTGAACCAGCTGCCCGGCGCACACCTGGCGATCGAGTCGGCGACCATCGTGGAGCACGCCGCGCCGGAGGCCATCGCGCGGGCGTCATCGGCCATCGTCACCGTCGACGAGGTCCTCGTGCTCATCGCCGCCGACCTGGTCGCCGATGGACGCGCGGAGATGCGGATCCAGAAGCAGGCCGCCCACGTGCGCATGGCGATCCCGCCGCTCCAACTGGATGGGGCCATCCACGTTCCCGTCGGCAGCCGCCCGGTCGACGGGCTGCTGAACGTGCCGGACCGCTATCTGCCGATGACCGACGTCGCGCTGTCGTCGGCGGTGTATCCGTCAGTCGACCGCCACGTCCCGATCCTGGCCGTGCGCCGCGACGCCGCCCACGTCGTCGCCTTCCTCGAGGCCGACGAGGATGAGACGGTGGAGGGTGAGGGCGATGAGGTCGATGGTCGGCCGGACGCGGAGGAAGCCGCCGAGGGCTGACGGTCGGTCGAGCTCAGGGCCGGTCCATCGAAGCCCTGGTCGTCGCGACGCCCGAGGCACGCTCCGCCCCGTCGAGGACTGCCTCGACGACCCGCGCGGCCGCGGACGGATCGAGGCGCCGTACGCGCCCGATCGTGTTGGCCCACCACGGGGCGTTCTCGGCAGTGACGATCTCGTCCTCGGGCTCCTCGAGCACGACCCGTGAGTGGCTGAGCGGGAAGGCCACCGCGGGGCGAAGCGACATGTCGCCGAGCTGCCGATCGCTGGCCCAGCGCACGAAGCCCTCGGCCAGGTTCACGGCCTCGAAGCTGGGGTTGGTGCGGCACCGGATCCAGCCGCGGCGTCCATGGGCGTCGAACTCCCAGCGGCGCCCGCGCACGCGGTAGCGTCCCTCCCAGTTGCGCGCGGTGATGACACGGACGCCGGCCGGCCCGACGAGCACGCCATCCAGCCGCTCCGCGTCGCGGATCGGCAGCCGGGGGGCGACGAGGAGCGTGTAGGAGTCGTCGAAGGCAGGCGTCAACAGGTCGATGAGCGCGCTGCCGAGGTCGCGCGTCCGGTTCGGCCGCATGGCCCGCAGCAGCCACGCGCTGCCGACGCCCAGGCCGAGCGCCGCGGCCCCTGCCATGACGCCGGTGGCCGCGGGTGTCGGCGTCGCAAGCAGCATCAGCTGGCCGGCCAGCACGCCGACGGCGAGCATGGACAGTGACAGGAGCAGCGCACGCCGCCGCCCGGTCGGGTCGAGGGCGCTGGGCCGGATCACGCGCATCGGCGGCTCGTCCCCTGGGATAGGCTGGCGTCATGTCCATCAGCATCGTGGCCACGGTCGACCCCGCAGGCGGCCGGGTCGAGGCGCGCACCGATCAGGGACAGCCGATCGTCATGGACGGCGATCCGCCCCACGGGAACGGCTCCGCCGCCGACCCGAAGGAGGCGCTGCTCGCTGCCTTGGCGGGCTGCACGGCGATGGACGTCGCGTCGATCCTGCGCAAGAAGCAGCAGGCGGCCAGCTCGTACGAGATCGGAGTGAGCGCGGAGTCGGCGGACGACCATCCGCGGGTGTTCACCGCGATCACGGTCGAGCATCGCCTCGCCGGCGAGGTCGACCCCGAGGCGCTCCGGCGATCGATCGAGCTGTCCTCGACGCGCTACTGCCCGATCAGCGCGATGCTGTCGCGCGCGGTCACGATCGAGCACTGGTATCGGTTGAGCCGCGGCGACGGGGATTCGGTGCGGGCGCTGGTCGCTGTCACCGGTCCCGCTGGCCATCGCGTGCTGTGAAGCGCCCGCAGCGCTCACGACGCGCTGCGCAGCTCCCGCGCCCCGGCCAGCGCGGCATCCACTGCCTCGCGGAAGGCGTCGATGTCGAATGGCTTGGCGACGACCGGGCCGAGCGGCTCGAGCTCCGCCAGGCGCTCTCGGCTGGCGGCCGAGACGAACACCGCCGGGATCCCCGGCCAGGCAGAGCGCAGCAGCTCGGTGATGTCGCCGCCGTCCCCGTCGGGGAGCATGACGTCGATCACCATGAGATGCGGCAGGGCGACGTCCATGAGGTCCCCAAGCTCGACGATCCTGGTGCACGTGATCACTCCGAAGCCCATCTCGCGGAGGAGATCGGCCTCGAGGGCGGCGATGTCCGGGTCGTCCTCCAGCACGTACGCGCGGAGGGCAGCGCTCGCGTCGTTCATCGGGGCCAGTTTCCCGCGATGGGGGGCGTCGGTCTATGGCCCTTCGGCGTGGTACCGATGGGGTACCCATGGCGGGTGGTCCGGTTGCAGGCCCGGTGTATGGTTCCCTTCCGCGTTCGGACCGCACCGCAGGGCACGGCGGGGCACGAGCGCCGCAACAGGAGCACGGCACCGCACATGGCGAGATCGATGTGGCGGGGGGCGATCCAGTTCGGGCTGGTGACGATCCCGGTCAAGCTGTACCTGGCGACCGAGCAGGGAGGCATCGGCTTCAACCTGCTGCACGCGACGTGCTTGAACCGGATCCAGATGAAGGTGTACTGCCCGTACCACGACGAGGTCATCCCGCGCTCGGAGACCGTTCGCGGCTACGAGTGGAGCAAGGGCAAGTACGTCGTCGTCAGCGAGGAGGACCTCGACTCGGTCCCGCTGAAGACGATGCGCGCCATCGAGATCGAGCTGTTCGTCAAGGCGGACCGCGAGAACGCCGGCACCCAGTTCGTGAAGCAGGCGTACTACCTCGAGCCGGAGCAGATCGGCGCGAAAGCGTTCTACCTCCTGAAGTCGGTGCTGGCCGAGAAGGACAAGACCGCGATCTGCAAGATCGTGCTCAAGGATCGCGAGCAGCTGGCGGCGCTCAACCCGTTCAGCAAGACCATGCTGCTCACGACCCTGCACTGGCCTGACGAAGTCCGTGCCGTGGACGAGCTCAGCCTTCCCGAGGACGAGATCGAGATCAAGCCCTCCGAGAAGAAGATGGCCGAGCAGCTCGTGGCCAGCATGACCGGTGACTTCAGCACCGACGACTACGCCGATGACTACCGCCAGGCGCTGATGGCCGTCATCGAGAAGAAGGTCGCCGGCGAGAAGCCTGAACCGGCCGTGCGCGCCGAGCCGACGAACATCACCGACCTCATGGCCGCCCTGGAGGCTTCCGTCACGGCAGCCCGCCAGGATCGCCGCGCGGCGAGCGCCGAGTCCGATGGCAAGGCCGCCGAAGCCGCCGAGGCCAAGGCGCCGCCGAAGCGCCGTCGCAAGACGGCCTGACGTCCGCGGGCCCGTGCCCGGCGATCAGCTCGACCTATCCATTCCGACCGCACCGGGTGGCTCCCGGCTGCCTGCCCGGATCGCGCCGATGCAGGCGACAGCCGGCGTCGGTCCGTTCGACGATTCGGCCTACCTGTTCGAGCCGTGGTGGCCCGGTGTCCGCGCGCTGGTCTGGGTCGAGGGCGGGCGCCTTGTCCGCCTCCAGGCGGAGGGGCTCGCCGACGCGCTGACCTCGTTCGCGGAGCTGGCGGACGAGCTGCCCGATCGGTTGATGGCCGATGCGGTCGTCCTCGACGGCTGGCTGCTCGTGCTGGACGAAGGCGGATGGCTCGATACCGGTCTCCTCCGACGACGCCTCGCCGGAGACTCCCATGCCGGTCGCCCGGGCTTCGTGGCGTCCGATCTCCTCTGGGCCGAGGGCGCGGCATGGGGACGCAAGGCCTTCTCCGCGCGACGCGCGCAGCTGGAATCGGTCCTGCTCGACGGCGACCGGTGCGTCGTGTCCCACGCGCTGCGTGGGGAGGGCACGCTGCTGGCGGAGGCGCTCGCCAGGTTCGGGCTCGACGCCCTCTCGGCGCGCCGGCTCGACAGCCGCTACCGCAGCGGGGCGGCCGGTGAGAGCTGGCTGCGGGTACCGATCGCCGCGGCATCGAGCGTCGAGCGTCCACGCCTGGCCCTGATCCAGCGGCTGCCGTTCCCGGATGCCTAGGTCAACCGCAGGCTAGGGCAGCGTCTCCTGCAGGGCCCACGGCCACGGCACCTCCGGCACGACACGATTCGCCTCGAGCGCGAGGCCATCGATGGGGAAGCCGCGGAAGCTCGCGACGTCCCAGGTGATCGTCGGCAGCGCGCTGCTGCCGGCGCGGGGCGGGAAGGGTCCGCCGCGGACGACCTCCGCGATCTCCTGCTCGCGCTCCGTGGCGCGTCCCCAGTGATCACGCAGCGCGATCGCAAGCTCCCAGGTGATCGACTCGGCCGGCGCCGCATCGATCGCGCGTTCCAGCCAGGCGTCCGCCTCCTCCACCTCGCCCCGCATGGCATGGGCGACCGCGCGCGTGCCCGGATCGGCGATCGTCGCCGGATCGATCGGCTCGCCCATGGCCCACCAGCCCAGCAGACGGTTGAGCTCGAGGATCGAGCCGAAGTCCTCCGTCAGCGTGGCGTCGCCGATCGGGACGGTGCGTGGCCAATCGATGGCCAGGGTGGTGAGGCGCTGGATGAGGACGGCCCGCCGGAACGCGGCATCGGCCGGTGCCGTCTGGCCCATCTCGTCGTAGCCGAGTGCCGCGTTCGCCGTCTCCGGCCCACCGAAGCTGCCGGTCGCGACCGTCCGCTCCAGGGCGGCTTCGCGGCATGCCCCATCGCCAAGCACCTCGCAGGCGAGGGCAAGGTTCAGCCAGGAGCTGCCGTCGCCCGAGTTCCGCGCGACCGCCGCTTCCGCCGCGCGCCGGGCACCGGCATCGTCGCCGGCTGCATCGGCCACGACGGCCAGCGACTTCGGGATCGTCGGATGCCACGGGTCGAGCTCCTCCGCGCGCTCGAACCACGCCACGGCCGGCGCCCAGTTGCGCCCTGCCCCCTCGTGCAGCCCGATCCAATGGGCCACCGCCCCGGCGTCCGACACCACCATCGCGATCAGCAGGGCGAGGCCTCCGGCTGCCGCAGGCACCGCGAGCACGACCCGACGGGCTCGCAGCGGCGCCCAGCGAACGGCGCCGGCATCGGTGAGCACCACTGCCACCAGCAGGATCGCCAGCAGGTTGAAGTTCGGCAGGAAGGTCAGGTCTTCGGTGAGGCCGCCGACGGCGAGCCCGACCAGGACGAGCCCGGCCGCCCGACCGGTCGACGTCCGCATCCGCCACGGGCCGGCGACCCAGGCCAGAGCGACGACCAGGCCGATGGCAACGGCCAGCCCGAGCAGGCCCGCGTCGCCGAGGACGCCGAGCGGGAGGTTGTGGGAATGCGGCTGGCGGACCGGGAAGCTGAAGTCCGGTGCCGCCGCCTGGCGGGCGTACGGCATGAACCCGGGACCGATGCCGAGCAGCGGGTCGGTGGCCCACGCCCGGAGCGTGTCGCGCCACAGGCCGACCCGGTACAGCAGCGACGCGACGACCGTGAGCCGCGGCACGACCAGCGCCACCACCAGCACCCCGGCAGCCACGGCGCCGATGGCGATGAGCAGACCGCGACCTCGAAGGTCCCGGATCGAGCCGAGCCGATGGCGCCGGGCCCAGAGCCACGGGATGCCGGCCACGATGGCCGTCACGCCGATCGCCAGCCAGGCCGATCGGGATCCCGACAGGATCGTGAGCGGGATGCCGACCACGACGAGGCCGATGCGAATCGGCCGTCGCCACGCCGGGTCCTCGATCAGGCCGGCCAGTGCCCACGCCGGCCAGATCACGAACGGGGGCAACGCCACCGATCCGAACGGCGTGCCCTCGCTCTCCATCCGCAGCGGCGGCAGACCGGGCGCGCCCACCAGGATCCACTCGACGCGACGCCACAGCATGACCGCCAGGGTCGGGACCGAGAACAGCAGCACCGGCACCGAGGCCAGCAGGCCGACCCAGGTGGGTCGGTGACGGACCGCCAGCAGGGCCAGGGGCAGCGCCAGTGCGAAGGCGACGATGGATCCCATCGCGCGCAGGCTCATGCCGACGTTGAGGGCGAACACCGTGGCGAGCGCGAAGCATGCCACCAGGCCGAGGAGCGGCACGTCGATGCGCGTTTGCGGCAGCTCCGCTCCCTGCAAGGCGGCCAGGGCCAGGGCCAGGATCGCGCCGACGGCGAGGAGGTGGAGCAGCATCTGGAGGCGCGGATCCCACAGCGCGCTGTCCCAGCCCACGTAGCCGAACACGGCCAGCCCGGCCGCCAGCCCGGCCAGCTCGACGGCCGAACGGCCGCGCAGCCAGCGCCAGCCGCGCTCCATCAGCGGTCGCCGAACCGGAGGCGGGTCTCGGCCTCAGTCCGCATAACGGGCCGCCGCACCGCGGACGGAATCGGCAACCGATTGCCGCAGGTCCGGCGGCTCGAGCACCTCCACCCCGTCGCCCCAGGACAGGATCCAGGGCCGGATCTCGACGATTCCGTTCACGGTCACGGCCATCTCGAGGCTCCCATCCGGCAGCTCGGTCAGCTCCTGCGACCGATGCCAGACGGCCTCGCGGACGCGGTGCGCGATGGCGGCATCGAATCGCAGCCGGATGCGGATCGGCGGCGTGCCGTCCGGCGACCAGATGCCCCACGCGTCGGCCAGCCATTGATCGGGGTCGAAGGTCTCGGGAATCTCGTAGCGGTCCTGGGTCAGGGTCGCCGAGCGGATGCGCTCGACCTTGTACGTGCGCATCGCATCGGCTCCCTCGTCGTGGCCGATGAGGTACACGCTGCGCAGCGCTGCGTCCGGCTCGAGGAAATAGGGGTGGACGCGGGTCCGCTTGCGCGGCGCCGTCCCGGGGTCGTAGTCGATCTCCACGACGCGGCCCTCGGCCCAGCCCCGGGCCACCGCCGAGAAGCTGCGGCTGAACGGCTCATTGGCGACGTGCTCCCCGATCGAGAGCATCGTGGCCGCCACGTGCCGCGCGATCGGCTGCGGGAGCGCGTCGGCGAGCTTGGTGAAGGCCGACACGACGGCCGCGTCGTACTGGTCCGACCACCGGGCGATGAGGCGCGAGGCGAGGAACAGGACGATCGCCTCGGGGACCGACAGGCGGAGTGGCGGCAGGAAGAACTTGCGATCGATCCCGTACCGGCCGCGGCCCGCCTGGAAGACCGGCACGTCCAGCTCGTCCTCGAGGGCGCGAATGTCCCGGTACACCGTGCGCGTCGTCATGCCGGTGAGCCGCGCGATCTCGGCCACCGGCACGCCGGCCTCGGTGCTGCCCTTTGAATAGAGGATCGAGGCCACGCTCAGCAGGCGGGCCAGCCGATCGCGCTTCCGGCCGATGCGATCGGCGGCTCCCTCGTCGTCCCAGCCAGACCAGTCGTCGACGGTCACGGGTTCGCTCCCACGACTGCCGGCCGGTCGGGATCCGACGACCAGTGGCTCCACGAGCCCTCGTACAGCCGCGCGCCGGGGAGGCCGGCGAGCTCCAGCGCGAGGAGATCGTGCGTCGCGCTGAGCGAGGAGCCGCAGTAGGCGACGACCGGCCGCTCGCCGGCGCCGAGCGCCTCGTATCGCAGCCGGAGCGCCTCGGGCAGCAGGAAGCGACCGTCCGGGCCGAGATTGGCGGCGAACGGGGCGCTCAGGGCACCCGGGATGTGGCCGGCCCGCGGGTCGATCGGCTCCGTCTCCCCGCGATACCGCTCGCCGGCGCGAGCGTCGAGGAGCAGCGTTGGTCCACCCAGCATGGCGGCCACCGCTTCCGTGCCGACAAGGTCGTCGCGCGGAGCGCCGGGGGTCCAGGTGGCGACCTCGTGAACCGGCGCGTCGGTGGTGAGCGGGAGACCGGCTGCCGTCCAGGCCGCGATGCCGCCGTCGAGCACAACCGCACGCCCGTCGTGGCCGAAGTGCCGGTACAGCCACCACAGGCGCGCGGCGATGCTGCCGCCCGCATCGTCGTAGGCGACGACCACGTGCTCGTCGCCGATT
>CAWDYT010000019.1:0-177198 GCA_963806695.1 uncultured Chloroflexia bacterium
TGAGGCGTGCGGATGTTCGGCCACTGCGCACGCCGGCCTCGGTGCTGCCCTTCGAATAGAGGATCGAGGCCACGCTCGGGCCTCCCAGCCGTCGCGCTTCCGGCCGATCGGTCGACAGCTCCTCGTCGTCCCAGCCAGACCAGTCGTCGACGGTCACGGGTTCGCTCCCACGACTGCCGGCCGGTCGGGATCCGACGACCAGTGGCTCCACGAGCCCTCGTACAGGCTCGCGCGCGGGGAGGCCGGCGAGCTCCAGCGCGAGGAGGTCGTGCGTCGCGCTGAGCGAGGAGCCGCAGTAGGCGACCACCGGCCGCTCGCCGGCGCCGAGCGCCTCGTATCGCAGCCGGAGCTCCTCGGGCGGCAGGAAGCGACCGTCCGGGCCGAGATTGGCGGCGAACGGGGCGCTCATGGCACCCGGGATGTGGCCGGCACGCGGGTCGATCGGCTCCGTCTCGCCGCGGTACCGCTCGCCGGCGCGAGCGTCGAGGAGCAGCATTGGTCCACCCAGCATGGCGGCCACCGCTTCCGTGCCGACAAGGTCGTCGCGCGGAGCGCCGGGGGTCCAGGTGGCGACCTCGTGAACCGGCGCGTCGGTGGTAAGCGGGAGACCGGCTGCCGTCCAGGCCGCGATGCCGCCGTCGAGCACAGCCGCACGCCCGTCGTGGCCGAAGTGCCGGTACAGCCACCACAGGCGCGCGGCGATGCTGCCGCCCGCATCGTCGTAGGCGACGACCACGTGCTCGTCGCCGATTCCCCGCGAGCCCAGGACTCGCGGCCAGCTTCGCTGGTGTCGGGACCGGATGCCTGCCCGGTCCCTCGCCCGGCGAGGAGAGCTCGCGATCGGCGTCGATGAAGACCGCGCCCGGCAGGTGTCCGGCGGCGAAGAGATCCCGGCCGGGAGGACCCGCCATCGACCAGCGGACGTCGGCGATCCGGAGCGCGGGGTCGAGCAGGTGGGTCTCGGAGCCAGTCGACGCTGACGATCGGCCCTGGCAGGCGCAGCACGGCTCCGATGATAGGCCCGCGGGTGCCGGACGGGCCGTCAGCCGCCGCCGCTCGCACTCGTGCGGACGGCCCGCCGAGCCGGTCGGGACCGGGGTCGGCGACGGGGCCGGCTCGCCAGGCAGCGCGGCCACGATGGCCCTGTTCACGGCGTCGTCGACGCCGATCAGCAGGAACACGAGGTCGCCGCTCGACCAGGTGTAGATCATCGTGCCGGCCGCGGTGGCGTTGTCCTCGGGGCGCACCCACGACCTGGTGGCCGCCGGCCTCCGCCGAGTGCTCCACGGCTCACGGTGCAGGCCCGCGATGCCCGACGTAGCGCCCCGCCGTCGCGAGGTGCGGCTCGAGGTCCTCGGTCGTCACCGGCTCGCCGTCCACGCGCATGGCGTAGAGCGTCATGCGCGGCTGCTCCACGTACGCGAGGACGAGCGAGGCGAAGCGGTCACCGATGTCGCCGTACGCGATCGCGATGTCGCCCGGTGTCAGCGCGAACTCGTCGAACGGCGCCACCACCACGGGCACGCCGTTCGCCTCGGTCGGGATCAGCTCGGCGAGGGCGGTATCGGGCTCGTTCGTGAAGCGCGGGGTCGGTTCCGGGCGTCGGGGTTGGCTCGGGCGTCGGCGCCGGGGTCATCGACGGATCGAGCGTCGGCGGTCGCCGGCGTCGGCGGACCGGTCGGGTCGGGCCCGTCGGTCGCGCAGGCGCCGAGGACGAGGGCGGCCGCGAGCGCCAGGCTCGCGGCCCCGGCCGGGCGCAGCGAGGCGAGGCGGGAGGTCGTCATCGGCGCCGGGATGATACCTCAGGCGGCGCCGCGAGCCTCCCGGCCGGCGTCGGCCCCGCGCCGCCTTCGGCCCGCGTCGCGGCGGTCGTGCACGGCGGCTGCCAGGGCATCCAGCACGTCGTCGCGCCAGGTCGCCGGGTCTCGTCGCAGAGCCTGCAGCGCATCGGTGCCGGCCCAGCCCGCGTCCGCCCGCCTCGGCGACCAGCTCGTCGTAGGCGTTGGCCACTCCGATGACGTGCGAGCCGGCGTGTCCGCGCGGGGTCGGCGCGCGTCGCCGTCGCCGAGCCGCTGCGGCGACGAGTCGCCGATGCCCGATGATGAGCTGGCCCACCTCGTGGAGTGACGGGACCCGGACCAGCTCGTGGAGCCCGCCCTCGTCGAGTGCATGGAGGCGTCCGGCCAGCTCGAGGTCGTGCTGCTCCTGCTCCGACATGCCGAGCTCCGTCGCGATCGCCGAGGCGAGCCGGCCGACCCGATCGGCGTGGCCGCGCTGGGCGGCGTCGCGCGCATCGAACGAGCGTGAGATCGCCAGCAGGGCGTCACGCAGCGAGTCCTGGCGCTCGTGCGCCGCGACCCCGAGCTGGCTGGCGCGCTCGACGAGGTGCTCGACCGTCGATGAATCGTCGCCCTCGCCGCAGGGCGGCGGCCAGCTCCTCGAGCGTCCCGCGCAGGTCGGCCGACCTCGGCGGGCAGCCGATCGGCGCGGACGACCGTGTCCTCGTCCGGAGCGCTTGCCGAAATACAGCGCCGTGTCCGCCGCGCTGATCAGGGTCGCGCGATCCATGGCGTCGGTCGGGACGCCCGCCACCCCGATCGAGATCGTGACCGGGGACGGGGTCCGCGGCGGTCAGGCGCGCCACCGCGCGACGCACACGCTCCGCGACCCGCGCACCCTCGGCCACCGTCGCCGCCGGCAGGATGAGGGCGAACTCGTCGCCGCCGTAGCGGTAGACGCGATCCTCGGAGCGCGCCGCCCCGTAGATCGCGACGGCGATGCGGTGCAGCAGGGCGTCGCCGGCCGGATGGCCGTGGCGGTCGTTGTAGGACTTGAACCGGTCGAGGTCCATCATCAGCAGGGCGATGCGGCGCTCGGCATTGCGCGACGCGGCCGCGGCCGAATCGATGAGGGTGCCGAGGTCGCGCTGGAACGCGCCGTGGTTCGCCAGGCCGGTCAGCGCATCGGTCTCGGCTCGCTGGCTGACGGCGTGGTGCGCGTCGGCGTTGCGGAGCGCGATGGAGGCCTGCGCGGAGAAGAGCTGGATCAGCTCGAAGTCGCTGTCGCTGAAGTACACCTCGGGGCCGCCGACCCGCGAGACGTTGAGCGCCCCGAGCACCTCGCCGTCGGCGACCAGCGGAACGACGGCCACCGCCTCCGGGTCCTCGGGCGTGCCGGGGATCTGGAGCGCGCGCGGGTCGCTCAGCGCATCGTTGGCGAGGATCGGCTGCGCGTGTTGCACGGCCCAGCCCATCAGGCCCCGGCCGAACGGGATGAGGTAGCGGCTCACCTGCTCGGCGTGTCGCTCACGGGTGAGGACCGGGACCATGGTGCGCGTCGGGTGGTCGGCGCGATAGACGGAGAGGTTGTCGTAGGCCACCACGTCGCGCAGGCCGTCGGCGATCGTCTCGAGGACGTCGGCCTGGTCGAGGGTCGACAGCAGCCGCTCGTTGATCTGGAGCAGGCGGCGCTGCGAGTCGGCGCGGCGCGAAAGCTCGGTGGACTTCGCCAGCAGCTGCTCGTAGGTCGTCGCGTTCGCCATCGCCTGGGCCGCGTAGCCGGCGAAGATCGACATCGTCTGCAGGTCGTCATTGCTGAAACGGTCGAAGCCGAGCTGAGACAGCACGATGACCCCGAGTGCCCGCCCCTCGTAGAGCATCGGGACGACGAGCATCGACTCGGGCACGTCATCGGTCCCCTCGATCGTCTTGCCGCGCTCGTCGTCGAGGGCGTTGTTGATCAGCAGCGGTTCCCCGTGCTCCGCCACCCACCCGGTGAAGCCCTCGCCCAGCTCGACCCGCAGCAACTCCACGGCGTCCTCTGCATCGGCATCGAGCATCTCTCGGGTGAAGGCGATCGGATCGCAGCGTCGCAGCTCCCAGTCCACCCGGTAGATCCGGATGTCGTGGTAGTCAGCCAGGGTGATGGCCTCGGCGACGATCGCCTCGCCGATGGCCCGCACATCGGTCAGTCGGTTCAGGCGCGCGGAAAGGTCCTGGATCGACTGCATCCGGGCCGCCTGCTCGGCAACGGATCGATACAGCCGTGCGTTCTGGATGGCGATCGCCGCCTGGTCGGCGAAGGCCTGGACCAGCGCGAGCTCCCCGTCCGGCCACCGGTAGTCCGTGTCGTGGTACAGGCCCAGTACGCCGATCGACATGCCGCCACTGCGCAGCGGGACGATGCAGACGGTCCGAATCCCCTCGTCGCCGTATGCATCCCGCATTTCGCCGACCTCCCGGTTGGCGTGCGCGTTCCGCGCCCAGCGCGGCCTGCCGTCCCGCATGGCGCGGACGCCGATCGTACGGCTGTCGGTTGTGAGCGCCGCGCTCCGGGCGAGGAAGCCGGGGCTCAGGCCGCGGGTGACCAGCGCCACCGGATGGCGGGTGTCGTCGAACTGCCAGAGGCCCGCCCGATCGGCGCCGAACAACGTCCGTGTGCGCTCGATGATGTCATCGAGCACGCGACTCAGGTCGAGCTCGCCGGCGAGCTCCTTGCTGACCGCCCCGAGCGCACGGGCACGGCGCAGGTCCCGACGCGCGCGGCCCAGCAGCCGCGCGCCGGCAAGAGCGGTGGCTGCGGTCGCGCCCAGCGAGGTGGCGAACGGGGCCGGAATCGCTTCCGCAGTCACACGGTCCAGGAGCAGCACCCCGACCGGCCCACGGCGGGTCGCGAGGCGGATGACGGCATCGGCAGCGTCGTCGTCCCGCTCGGCCGTCGGGTCGAGGATGAGCGGCGGCGGCATATCGAAGCCCGCGTGCGCCGCAAGCTCGAGGCGGTCGTCCGTAGTCGTGTACACGGCCACCCGCTCGGCGTGCAGCTCGGTGCGAATGGCCTCGACCAGGACGCGCGAGACCGATGAGACGGTTGGCGTGGCGGCAAGGCCCGTCGCGATCCGGGTGAAGACTCCCAGCTCACTGCGCGTGTGCGCGCCGGTGGCGTCGGGTTCATCGCTGGCAACACCATCCTCGACCAGCAGCCGGACGACGTCGCCACGCCGGAAGCGGCGGTCGCCGCGCGAGTTGATCCGGTAGGCGGTCAGCCTGCCGGCGTCGGTCCACGCGCGGATCGTGTTCGGATGCACGCCGAGCAGCGCCGCCGCCTGGGCAACGCTGAGCAGGGTGTCGGTCTCGGGGTCCGCCATCGATCCAATCCTTCCCCCGATCGCCGACCGCGCTCCATCGGGTCGAATGGAGCTTTCGGTAGGTCCAGTGCATCTGATGCTAGATACGGCATGTCGCGGCAACACTCCCTCGATGGTCCCGTCGGCCCCCGTACGGTTCGCGAGACGGGCCGTTCCGCTCAGGCAACGAGGAAGTCGAGCACGGCTCCGATGCCGCCGATCGCCACGAGGAGAATCCCGATCCAGAGGCCGATGACGCCGGCCGCCGCGGCCCGCCGGCTTCGCCCGCCGAGCAGACGCATCGCGTCGGCCAGGGCCAGGTTGGTGACGAGGTAGCCGCCCTCCGGCGGCTCCAGTCGCACGCCTGCCGCGGCGTCCTCGACCGGCCGCGCCAGCACGAGCAGGCGATCGGTCACGTTGATCGTGCGCGTGGTGGCGCGCGCATCGGTCGCGGGTCCGTGGCGCTCGGCCAGCCGGGCCACGGCCGAGGTATGCGGCTCCTCCAGCAGATCGGGACTGCCGCGCCAGACCTGCGGAATGGTGATCAGCGGCTCCGCGGCGCGTGCCGGGTCCACGGGAAGGGACCCGTCGTGGTCCCACAGGTCGAACGACCGGGTCTCGCGGGTTCGCTCCACGCTCCGCCAGGTGCCGTCGATCCGGACCTCCACGTCGCGGTGGAACGCGACGAGCCGCTCGCCGTCACCGGACACGAGCGGATCGCGGCAGCGGATCCGGCCGGCCACCCGCACCGGGCGCACCGGCTGCGGCCCGGCGTCGAGCAGGCGGCCGACCGCGACCTCGGCCGGCCCGGCAAGGCGCCGGGCGAGTCCCGGGTTGGCCGCGGTCGAGCGGAGCAGGAGCCAGGACCCCGCCGCGACGACGCCGCCGACGACGATGAGCGCGGCGAAGCCGATGCCGAGCGGCACGTCAGGCGCCGCGGGCTTCCGCCAGCTCGGCCACCAGCGCGCCGCTGGCCTGCACCAGGGCGCGAGGCTCGATCGGGAACACCGCGTCGGGCAGCCCGGCCGCTGCCCACAGCGTGTCATGGGCGAGGAGACCGGGGTCGACCAGCACGCTGAGTGGCTCGGCGTGGCCGAACGGCGGCACGCCGCCGATCGCGTACCCGGTGGCGGTGCGCGCCTCGTCGCCGGTCGCGCGGCGGGTGGTGGAGGCGCCGGTTGCCGCCGCCAGCCGCTCGGTGTCCACCCGATCGGCGCCAGAGACCAGGACGACCACCGGGCGCTCGTCGGCCATGAACACGAGCGACTTCACGATCTGGCCGACCTCGCAGCCGATGGCACGCGCCGCGTCCTCCGCCGTGCGCGTGCCCTCGGGGAAGCGGCGGATCTCAAGGTCGATGCCGGCACCGCGCGCCGCATCCGCGACGCGCGAGACGTTGGGGTGCATCGGCCGATGATATCCACTAGGCTGGACGCACAACCCAAGAGACGACAGGGGAGCGCGACAGCGCTGAGAGTGCGGACGCCGATGCGACCGCAGACCCTCGAACCTGATCCGGGTCATGCCGGCGAAGGAAGTCGAAGCAGCACGTGCCGCGGCGCGCCCCATCGAGCCCTCGGGCTCAGGAAGGTGCGCCGTTCGTCGTTTCAGCGGGTCGGTCACACGAGTCGAGCGAGCGAAACGAGGAGGGCTGATGCTGGTGGCGGTGGTCGCATCCGGCGACCTGGCGGCGGACGACGTCCGCTGGCTCGACCGTGCCGAGCTGGTGATCGCCGCGGACGGGGGCGCCGCCACGCTCGACCAGCTTGGTCGCCGCCCGGACCGGCTCGTCGGCGACCTCGACTCGATCGAACGTTCGCTCGTCGCGAAGCTGGATGAGGCCGATGTGCCGATCGAGCGGCATCCGTCAGACAAGGACGCCACCGACACCGAGCTGGCGCTGCGCGCTGCGGTGGCGCTCGGGGCGACCGAGATCGTCCTGCTCGGCGCGCTCGGCGGGGAACGGCTCGACCACGAGCTCGCCAACCTCCTCCTGCTGGCCGATCCGGAGACCGCGCGGCTGCCGGTGCGGATCGTGCGCGGTCCAACCACCGCGCGCGTCCTGCGTTCGGGCTCGCTCGCGCTCGAAGGTCGCGTCGGCAGCCTGGTCAGCCTGCTGCCCATCGGCGCCGACGCCGTCGGCGTGACGACCGAGGGGCTGCGCTGGGCGCTCGAGGGGGCGACCCTGCGCATCGGTCGATCCCGGGGGATCAGCAACGAGGTCGTCGCGACGCCGGCGTCGGTCGCGGTGCACGACGGAACCCTGCTCGTCGTCGAGACAGCCAGCCAAGGAGCACCTTCCCCATGACCACTTCTCCCCGGCCAGCCGATGGATGGCGCGTCGTCGACATCGTGGTGGCCGCCGTCATCGGCGTCGCGTTCGGCGTCGTCTTCGTCGCATGGAACACGCTCTGGGCCGCGGCGACGCCGCTGTTCACGGCGCTTCCCCCGGCCCAGGCCATCCTGTACGGCGTCTGGCTGCTCCCCGGCGTGCTCGTCGGGCTGATCGTCCGCAAGCCGGGTGCGGCGCTCTTCGGCGGCATCGTGTCCGCCTCGGTATCGGCCTTCATCGGCTCGCAGTGGGGCCTCGACGCTGTCGTGTCCGGCGCCCTCCAGGGCGGCGGCGCAGAGCTCGCCTTCGCGCTCGGCGGGTATCGAGTCTGGACGCTGCCGATCGCTGTCGTCGCCGGCGCGCTCGCCGGCCTCGCCGCCGCGATCCACGACATCGCCTTGTACTACCCCGACACCGGCCCGGACTACTGGGCGATCTACACCATCGCCACCGTGACGAGCGGCGCGGTCATCGCCGGCATCGGCTCCTGGCTCCTCGTGCGCGCGCTGCTCGCGACCGGCGTGCTTGGGTCGTTCGCCGTTGGGAGGGAGCAGCGCGAGGTCTGACCGCGACCCCCGACAATGCCGTCCATGACGACGGTGTCGGCGGCAGTGCCGGTGGCTCCGGCCCGGCCCGCGCGGGTCGAGGCCCGCGGGTGGGGCCTTCGGCATCCGGGACGGCGCGAGTGGGCGCTGCGTGGCGTCGACCTCGTCGTCGAGCCAGGCGAGCGCGTGCTCGTCCTCGGGGCCGTCCGGCGCCGGCAAGTCGACGCTGCTGCTCGCCGTTGCCGGCCTCGTCGACCCAGACGGAGGTGGCGAGACCGAGGGCACGCTCCTCGTCGATGGCCTTGACGCGCGCGACGTGCGCGATCGCAGCGGGATGCTGTTCCAGGATCCCGAGGCGCAGCTGGTCATGGCCCGAGCCGGCGACGACGTGGCTTTCGGCCTCGAAAACCGATGCGTCCCGACCGACGCGATCTGGCCGCGGGTCGACGCCGCCCTGACGGCGGTGGGATTCCCGTACCACCCGACGCGCCCGACCCACGCACTGTCCGGCGGGGAGCAGCAGCGGCTCGCCCTGGCCGGCACGCTCGCCCTCAACCCCGGCCTGCTCCTTCTCGATGAGCCGACGGCGAATCTCGACCCCGACGGCGCGGGCGAGCTGCGCCGGGTGCTCGACCTCGTCCTGGAGCGGAGCGGCGCGACGCTGCTCCTCGTCGAGCACCGGGTGGATGAGGCGGTCTCGCTCGTCGATCGCGTCGTGGTGTTGGAGGCGGGGGGCGGGGTCGTCGCGGACGGGCCGCCACGGGAGGTCTTCCGCGAGCAGGGCGCCTCCCTGGCCGAAGCGGGCGTCTGGGTTCCCGACCAGCCGCCGGCCGCACCGCCCCGCCGCGAGCGACCGGGCTCCGCGGCCCTGGTGCTCGCCGACCGCGCCACGTTCCGCTTCCCGGGCACGATCGACGATGCGGTCGCCAACGTCGACCTCCAGGTACGCTCGGCCGAGGCGCTGGCGATCATCGGCCCCAACGGGAGCGGCAAGTCGACGCTGGCGCTCATGCTCGCCGGGCTCCTCGCGCCGCGCATCGGGTCCGTGGTGGCCGGAGAGGCGCTCTTCGCGGGACACGGCCGCGAGGCCATCGCGCGCTGGCCGGCGCACGTACTGGTTCGCCGCATCGGCACCGTTTTCCAGGACCCAGAGCACCAGTTCCTGTCCGGGTCGGTGCGCGAGGAGCTCCTGCTCGGACCGCGGCGCGCGGGGATCGAGGACGCGGTCGCACGGCGGCGTGCGGACGAGCTCCTCGACCGCCTGCACCTCGGCCCGCTGGCGGAAGCGAACCCGTACACGCTGTCCGGTGGGGAGAAGCGACGGCTGTCGGTGGCCACGGCCCTCGCGACCGCACCCGACCTACTCGTACTCGACGAGCCGACCTTCGGCCAGGACCGGCGCACCTGGACAGAGCTCCTCCACCTGCTCGCGGCGCTGCGTGACCGTGGCCGCGGCATCTGCTTCGTCACCCACGACCGGGCCTTCGCTCACGCCCTCGCCGATCGCACGTTCGCGCTACCCGGGCGACCGAGCTGATGCGCCTCGTCGTCCCGCTCATTCCAGACGAGAGCGCGCCGCTGGCCCGGGCCAATCCCGTCGCCAAGCTGGCTGCCGCCAGCGTGCTGATGCTGGCCCTGTTCGCCTCGCTCGACTGGCTGACGGCGACGATCATCCTGTTGGGCCTGGTCACCGCGGTGGCGTTGAGCGGCCTCCGCCCGCAACTCCTCGTGGCGCGCGCATGGATCGTATTCCTCGCGGCGATCTCAATCGGTGTCTTCAACGTGCTCTTCGCCGCCGAGCAGGTCGGGCCGACGGTCGTTGAGCTCGGTCCGATCGCCATCGGCGCCCAGACGCTCGTCGACGGCCTGGGGCTGGCCCTCCGGCTGATCGCCATCGTGCTGGCCGGGCTGCTGGCGACGGCGACGACGCAGCCCACCGAGTTGGCGGACTCGCTGGTCCAGCAGCTGCACGTATCGCCTCGGTTCGCCATCGGCGCGCTGGCCGCCCTCCGCCTCCTGCCGCTCCTCGGCCAGGATTGGCAGGCCCTGGCGATGGCCAGGCGCGCGCGTGGGGTCGAGGCCGGGCGTTCGCCGATCGCCGCCGCGCGGCTGTTCGCCGGGCAGTTGCTGGCGCTCCTCGTCGGCGCCGTCCGCCGGGGGACACGGATGGCTCTGGCCATGGAGGCCCGTGGCTTCGGCGCCATGCCATGTCGGACCGCCGCGCGGATCCAACGCATGCGTCCGGCCGACTGGGCCTGGATCGCCGCCGCGCTCCTGCTCGCCGCGGCGGCCATCGGCATCAGCATGGCGCTCGGGACATGGCGGCCGCTGGTGGGGTAGCAAGGTCTCGTCCGGTGGCGCCTGAGGTGAGGGACCGGGGCGGCGAGCGTACCATCGGCCGATGACCCACTCCGAGGAGCTGCGCTTCCGCGCCGGAGACGCCTCGTTGGCCGGAACCCTGACGCTCCCCCTGACGGAGGGCCGGGCCCCGTGGGTCCTGCTCGTGCCGTCCTGGTTGCCGCGCGATCGGGACGGGGCGTGGGACGCCGCCGGCCATCCGGGCTGGTTCGCACCGTCTGGCCCTCGCCGGGGTCTCTTCCACCGGCTGGCCGATGCCCTGGCCGACCGCGGGGTCGCCAGCCTCCGCTATGACCCGCGGGGGTCGGGCGCGTCCGACGGCGCGTGGGAGGCGGCCCCATTCTTCACCCGCATCGACGATGCCCGCGACGCCATCGGCGCCATGCGCTCGCGGCGCGAGCTCGACCTGCGGCGGACGGCGATCGTCGGCCATGGTGAGGGTGCGGGCATCGCCCTCAGCGTCGCCATCGGCGATCCCGCGATCGGGGCGGTCGGGCTCGTCGGGGCCTCGGCGCGGTCCCTGCGGAGCGTGCTGCGGCGTGGGGTCGCGCTGCGCGCGGGGACCGGCCGTGATCTCGAGCATCCACTGGTCGCCGCGCTCGACCGAGCCGCTGAGGAGCTCATTGAGCGCGTCGGGCGCGGCGAGCCGACCATGCAGCTGTCGGTCGGTGGCGAGCCCCTCACGCTCGACCTGGCAGGGTGGGAGCAGGCCATCCACACGCCCGCTCTCGCCCTCGCGACGATGCTGCACGTCGAGGCGGTGCTCGTTCACGGGTCGGAGGACGTCTGGGCCGATCCCGACGAGTCACGGCTGCTGGCAGAGATCCTTCGCGAAGGCGGAACCGACCCGAGTCTGGTGATCATTCCCGGCGCCGATCACGACCTCGACCACGCCGCCGACGATGACATCGGCGCCTTCGCCGACGCACTCGTGGCCCGCATGCATCCGCGGGAGCTGCCGCCGGTGCTGGTCGCCATCGAGCGGATGGGGAGCGCGTAGACTCGGATCCATGACGCGCTTGAGCGCCGGCGACCCGGCCCCGCGGTTCGAGCTGTCCGCCGACGACGGCGGCATCGTGTCGAGCGAGTCGCTGGCCGGCTCGCGGTACGTCCTGTACTTCTATCCGAAGGACGACACGCCGGGGTGCACGACCCAGGCGTGCGGGCTGCGTGACAGCTGGTCGCGCGTGGCCGAGACGGGGGTGGACGTGTTCGGCGTCTCACCAGATAGCGTGAAGAGCCACGCGAAGTTCCGCGACAAGTACGCGCTGCCCTATCGGCTCCTCGCCGACGATGGGCATCGGCTGGCGGAGGCCTTCGGCGTGTGGATCGCGAAGAGCTTCAGGGGCCGCGACTACTTCGGCAACGAGCGGACCACGTTCGTCATCGGCCCGGACGGGCGCATCGAGGCGGTCCTGGCCAAGGTCAAGCCGGATGAGCACGTCGAGCAGCTGCTCGAGGCGCTTGCCGCATGAAGGATGAGCGGGAACCGGTGGCCGCCATGAGCATCATTGTCGCCACGTTCCTCCTCCTCGTGATCCTGGCCGTCCTGGCCCTGGTCACCGTGCTCGACCCGATCCCGTGATCTGGATCGCGACGGCCATCGCGCTGGTCCTGTGGCTCGTCGGCGTGTTCCTGCGCCTCGGCCAGTGGGTGAACCTCTTCATGTTGCTCGCCGCCATCCTGCTCGTGTACCAGGTGATCGAGGAGCGTCGCCCGCGCAGCGAGTGAGCGCTCGTCGTCCCTTGGCACGCAATCTGCCACTAGAGCCTGCAGATGGTGCTCTCGGGTGCCGTCAGGAGGGAAACAACGATTGAGGAGAATTCGATGCTCTGGACGATCGTCGTCATCCTGCTGGTCCTCTGGCTCCTGGGCCTGATCGGCAACATCGGCGGGGGCCTGATCTGGCTGCTGCTGGTCGTCGCGGCCGTCGTGCTGCTGTTCCAGCTGCTGAGCGGTCGCCGCGCCGTCTGATCCACGAGTCCGCATGCCGGCCGAACGTGAGCTGACGCTCGCGCGGGGGGAGCGGCCGGCGCCATCGCGACGGACCCATGGCCCGCCTCGCGACCGATGAGCTGTCACGGCCATCGGCTACGCTTGGCGGGCCGTGTCGCGTCCTCAGCCCCTTCGCTTTCTGCACACCGGTGACCTTCATCTCGACAGCCCGCTCGAGGGCCTGAGCGCGGAGGCACCGCCCGAGGTCCTCTCCGTCCTCCGATCCGCGACCACCGATGCGTGGCGCAACGTGGTCCGCCTGGCGATCGACGAGCGCGTCGACTTCGTGCTGGTCGCCGGCGACGTGTTCGAGGTCGCCAGCCCCACCCTGCTCGGCCAGACCCGATTCCGCGATGGGCTCGCCGAGCTCGCCGCCGCGGGCATCCGCAGCTTCGTGGTGCACGGAAATCACGATCCTCTCGACGGTCGGTCGTGGGCGCCGTCCCTCGACTTCCCGCACGCGGCACACCGCTTCGGTACGGATGCGGTGGGAGCCGTCTCGGTCCTGCGCGACGGCGTGGAGATCGCGCGCGTGCACGGACGCTCGTATCCTCGCGCCGCCGTCGTCGACAACTACGCGGCCGGGTTCCACGCCGACACCGACGCGCCGTTCTCGATCGGCCTGCTGCACACCAACGTCGGCGATCGTCCAGGCCACCACAACTACGCGCCGTGCTCCGTCGATGACCTCCGTGCTTCCGGCATGGACTACTGGGCGCTCGGCCACATCCACCAGCCTGGACAGGTCCTCGCCGATCCACCGGCGTACTACTGCGGTATCCCGCAGGGGCGCGACCCCGGCGAGCTCGGCGCGCGAGGCTGCTACCTGGTGGACGTCGACGAGGCTCGACGGGTGACCGCCCGCTTCGTCGCCGCGGACGTCGTCCGCTGGGAGCCGATCGATCTCGACATCGGTCCGCTCGCGGACGACGAGGCCCTGCGGCGGGCGTGCCGCGAGGCAGTGGCTGCGGCGCTCGACGCCGCGGACGGCCGGACGATCGTCGTCCGGCTCCGGCTCGTCGGCCGCGGCGTGCTCCATCCCACGCTGCGACGGCCCGGCTACCTGGACGACCTCCGGCTGCTGCTGGACGAGGAGCGCGGCCCGATCCCGCCGCTCGCCTGGGTCGAGTCGATCCGCGACGCGACCCGCCCCGAGGTCGATCTCGATGCGCGCCGCGACGCGCCGGACTTCGTCGGCGACTTCCTCCGCACCGTCGCGGCGGCCCGCCGGGGTGAGCGGACGACCGACCCGGACGAGCACGAGCGCTGGATGGGCACGCTGCGCGAGGCGATCGCCCCGCTCTTCGATGAATCACAGCGCGGCCGCCGCCTGCTGCGGGGGGCGCGTCCTGAGGATGGCGACCTGACCGGCGCGCTGCTCGACGATGCCGAGGCCCTCGGCTTCGAGCTGCTGCTCGTGACGGAGGAGGATCGCTGATGCGCATCGAGCGCATCGAGATCGACGGCTTCGGTCGGTTCCACGACGCCCACTGGCGGCTCCGCGAAGGGCTCACCGTCCTGGTCGGGGCGAACGAGGCGGGGAAGACGACGCTCCTCAACGCGCTCCGCGCGCTGTTGTTCGGCTTCGAGTCCAGTCGCGATGGCCGGACCTGGTATCCCGCGCTGTCCGGCGGCCGGCGCGGCGGGCGGCTGGTGCTCGAGACGGCGGCGGGCGAGGGCTGGACGGTGGAGCGGCACGGCGAGCGGGGCGGCGTCGGCGCACTGGCCGTCCGCGCGCCCAACGGGAACCAGGGCGGCCAAGAGACCCTGGACCGCCTGCTCCACGGGGCGGATCGGGACCTGTTCAACAACATCTTCGCGTTCGGCCTGAGCGAACTCCAGACGTTCGCCAGCCTGTCCGCCGACGGCGTTCGTGGCCGCATCTACGGCGCCGGAGCCGGACTGGGAGGCACGAGTGCGGTCGACGTCGAGCGACGTCTGCGCCAGCAGCTCGATGGGATCTTTCTGCCGCGGGGCAGCCAGCGCCCGATGAACCGTCTTCTGACGCGGATCGAGGAGCTGCGGCACGAGATCGCCGACCTGGCGCGCCAGCCGGAGGACCACGCCGCGGCGCATCGGGAGCGAGAGGAGCTGGTGGCAGATGCGGCGTCACTCCGCGCCAGGGCCCACGTCGCCCGCGAGCGCTCCGCGCGCGTCCGCCATCTGCGCGACGCCGGACCCATCGCCGTCGAACTCGAGCAGCTGGAGCGCGAGCTCGACGCCGGCGATCCCGCCCTCGACGGCATTCCCCAGGATGCGGTCACCGTGCTCGATCGCCTCGCCGCCGACGTGGCAGAGGCGCGGGCCGTGGTGCGGACCATCGACGAAGAGCTCGGCGAGGTGACGCGGGCACGTGCGGCGATCGTGCTCGACCCCGACGTCGTGGCGGCCGGCGACGCGGTGGCCGCGTCCGTCAACGAGGCGGCGATGCGGGCCGCCGTGGAGCCCCGGCGGCGCGACCTGGAGGCGGCCCTGCATCGGCAGGAGGCCGCCGTGGCCGAGCAGCGCGCGCGCGTCGGTGGGTGGGACGAGGAGAAGCTCATGGCGCTGGACGGCTCGATCCAGGCCGTCGAAGCGACCCGGGGACACGAACGGGCCATGGCGAGTGCCACCGCGGCCAACGCCGATGCTGAGCAGCGGCGTCGCCGGCTGGCCGAGGAGGTCGGCGAGCTGGAGGCCGAGGAGCATGCGGCCGGAGGCGGCGAGCAAGACGTGGAGGGTCGGCTCGACGCGCTCCGGCGCATCGAGGACGCGCGCCAGCCCTCGACGTCACCGCCGGGTAGGCTCGGAACGCGAGCCGCCGCCGGGCTGGCGATCCTGGCAGGGCTGCTGGGCTTCGTGGGCGGCGCGGTGGCGGACGCGCCCCTCGTCGGGGTCGGGGCTGGCGCGGCGCTCGCCGCGATCGTGTTCCTGCTGCTTCGCCCGCGCCCTGCCGTCACGCACGAATCGCGCGAACGCGCCGACCTCCTGGCTCGCGCCGGTCTGCGCCCGGATGCCGGTCCACGGGAGGTCGCCGAGGCGCGCGACGAGCTGGCGGTTGCTCGCGCTCGACTGGAGCTGTCCGGGGCGGCAAGGACCCGGCTGACCGCGCGACGCACGGAGCTCGAGCGGAGCGAGCGGGAGGTTGCTGCGGCGACGGAGGCGGCGACCGCCGCGGAGGGCGAATGGCACGCGTGGTTGCGCGACGCCGCCCTCCCGGCCGACGCGTCGCCCGACGCGGCACGACAGCTGCTCGGCGCCGCGGGCGTGGCACGTCGCGCTGCCGCGGATCGCGATCATCAGCGCGCGGAGCTTCAGGCGCTTGACCGCGATGGCGCGGCGTGGGCCGAGCGCGCCGATGCGCTGCTCACATCCCTCGGGTCCACTGCGGGCGCCGGGCGCGACGCCCGGATCGTCGCTCTCGGTGAGCGGCTCGACCGCGCACTCGACGTCGAGCGACGAGCGAGCGAACTGGCGGAGCGCGAGTCGCAGCTGGCCATCCGCCGTCGGCCGGCCCTGGTGCTGGTGGAAGAGCGGGAGGCGGCCGTCGACGGCCACCTGGCCGCGATCGGCTGCCCGGATCCCGACCAGCTCCGACGGCGCGCACGCGAAGCCGATGAGCGAAGGGCGCAGCGCGAGGCGGCGCGCGCCCACCGGCAGCGCCTGGCCATGATCGCGGGGCCGGACGGCGTCGACGCGCTCGTGGCCGAGGCGCGCGGGACCGATCCGGCAGCCCTCGACGTCGCCGAGGCCGAGGCACACGATGAGCTCGAGCGACTCGACGGGGAGGAGCGCGACGCGACCGCCCGAATCGGTGCGCTGGAGGCGCGGATGCAGCAGCTGGAAGCAGCCGACGAGGTCGGCGCGCGCCGCCAGGAGCTCGCGATGCTCGAGGGGCAGGCGGCCGCCATGGCGCGCGAATGGGCGGTCGGGGCGCTCGCCCTGCGGTTGCTCGAGGAGACGCGATCGCGCTATGAGCGCGAGCGCCAGCCGGATGTCGTGCGGGCGGCAGAGGGGCACTTCGAGCGCATCACCGGCGGCCGCTACGCGCGAATCGTGGCCCCGCCGGGCGATGCGAACGTCCGGGTCGAGACCGAGGGCGGGGAGGGACGCGTCACCGAGGAGCTCTCGCGTGGCACCGCGGAGCAGCTGTATCTGGCGCTGCGCTTCGGCCTGATCGAGGAGTTCGCCCGGCATGCCGAGCCGCTCCCGGTGGTGATGGACGACATCCTCGTGAACTTCGATGCCGAGCGTGCGCAGCGAGCGGCGGTCGCGATCGCGGACCTGGCGGAGCGGCACCAGGTGCTGTACTTCACGTGCCACCCCTGGACGGCCGAGCTCCTCGACCCCGATGGCACGCGGACGGTGCCGCTCGGGGAGACTGCTAGGATCTCCGCGCCCGATGCCTGACGACAAGCTGCCAACCCCCGAGCGCGTCCTGGTGGTGGCCGCCCATCCCGACGACATCGAGTTCGGCGCCGCCGGCACGGTGGCCCGCTGGGTGGGGGAGGGCGCCACGGTCCGCTACCTGCTCGTGACCCGCGGCGACAAGGGAAGCGACGACCCGTCGGCCGACATGGAGGCCCTCGCGCGCATGCGGGTGGACGAGCAGCGCGCCGCCGCTGCGGAGCTCGGCGTCGAGGGCGTCGACTTCCTGGACGAGCCCGATGGCCAGGTCGAAGCATCGCTGGCTCTGCGCGAGCGCATCACACGCGCGATTCGGGCCTTCCGCCCGGAGGTCGTCATGACCCACGACCCGACCGTCCTGTTCGTCAACAACGAGTGGGTCAACCACCCCGATCATCGGGTCGTCGGCCAGGCAACGGTCGACGCCGTCTTCCCGACCGCGCGCGACCCGCTGAACTTTCGGGCCCACCTCGACGAGGGCCTGCAGCCGTGGAAGGTCGCGGAGCTGTACCTGTGGAGCACGAACGAGGCGAACCAGCTGGTCGACATCGGCGCCACCCTGGAGCGCAAGGTCGCGTCGCTGGCGCGTCACGCCAGCCAGTTTCGAGCGTTCGACGACGTGGCGCGCTGGGTCCGGCGGCGGAGCGAGGAGCTCGGTGAGCGGGCCGGGTACCGGGCCGCCGAGGGCTTCCGGCGGGTGACGCTGGCGCGATGATCCTCCGGCGAATCCTGCGCACTGGACTGCTGTGCGCGCCGCTGGTCCTCGCGGCGTGCGTCGTGGAGCCGACGCCCGATCCGACACCGGTGCCGACGACCTTCCCGGTCGCCGCGCCCGAGGCGGCCGCTGAGCTCACCCGTGCCTACCTCGACGCATGGGCGGCCGATGACTACGCCGCCATGCACGCGATGCTGGACCCCGCACTGCGCGAGGCGTGGCCGGTCGAGCGCTTCTCCGAGCTCCACGCCGCCTTCGACGAGATGACGCGGGTCTCGGAGATGTCGGCGACACTGGGTGAGCCCGCGGTCGCGGCCCTCCCCCCGGAGGCACGACCGGCCGAGTTTCCCGCGCCGAGCCCGACGCCGGTGCCGACGCCGGACCCGTCGGCCACGCCTGACCCGTCGGCCACGCCAATCCCGACCCCCGGACCGTCGATCGACCCTGCAACGCCGCTTGCGGGTCCGGTGCCGGGCCTGTCCGTGCCGTTCGAGCTCGCCGTCGCGACCGAGCGATTCGGAGAGCTGGACCTCGAGCGGACGCTCACCTGGGTGCAGGGCACCGATGGGTGGCTCCTGCGCTGGAGCCCGGCCGTGGTCTTCCCCGAGCTCGGCACGGACGGCACGCTGCGGCTCGACCGCGAGCTCGGGGCGCGGGGCCGGATCGTCGGTGCCGGCGACGTGGTCTGGGCCGAGACCCGTGACGACGGCGTGCGCGTCTATCCGCAGGAGGCGCTCGCCGGGCAGGTCGATCGGCTACGTCAGCGAGGTGACGGCCGACGACCTGGGCCAGCTCGAGGCCGAAGGCTATCGGCCCGGCGATGTCGTCGGCCGCAGTGGCCTCGAGGCCGGCGCCGAGGATCTGTTGCGGGGCACGCCGGGGTGGCGGCTGGTCGCGGTCGCAGCCGACGGCGTGGAGACCGTCCTGCACGAGACCGAGATGGTGCCGGGTGCGGACGTCGCCATCACGATCCGCCCCGCCATCCAGGCCGCCGCGCAGCAGGCGCTGGCGGGGTACGGCCAGGCGGCGACGGCCGTCGTCGACCCGCGCAGCGGCGACGTGTGGGCGCTCGCCAGCCAGCCCGGCTTCAACCCGAACGCCATGACGCTGCGCACGACGCTCGGCGGCGTTGCGCTGTCCGCACCGGACCAGGCGCAGATCTTCAACAAGGCGGTGCTGGCCGCGTACCCCGGCGGCTCGGCGATGAAGCCGTTCGGACTGATCGCCGCGCTCCAGACCGGCGTCGTCGCGCCGGGGAGCCTGGTCAGCTGTCCTCCCACGTGGCAGTACGGCGACTTCACGTTCCGCAACTATATGAACCACTCGCTGCCCGGGCTGGTCGGGCTGGCCGAGGCCATGGCGTTCAGCTGCAACACGACCTACATGCCACTCAGCCTCCAGGTGTACCAGGCCAACGAGACGGCGCTGACCGATGTCCTGTTCGACTATGGATTCGGGGCACCCACGGGGATCGGGTACCTGATCGAGGACACGGGCATCGTGCCCGACGACGCCTGGCTGGCCGAAAACGGCCGCGGCGGGTACTCGGGATTCGAGCAGATCCAGCTGTCGATCGGCCAGGGCGCGTTCCTCGGCACCCCGCTCCAGCTGGCCAACGCGTTCGCGGCCATCGGGAACGGCGGAACCCTGTGGCAGGCCCGGATCGTCACGTCGGCCACACTGCCGGACGGCACGATCGTGGAGGAGGTCGAGCCGACCGTCCTGCACGAGGCCGCGACATCGGAGGGGGACCTCGCCTTCGTGACCGACACGCTGCAGGCGGTCGTCACCCTTCCGTACGGCACCGGCACGGCGGCGTTCTCGGGCTTCGGCATCCCGGTGGCGGGAAAGAGCGGTACAGCCGAGACCGGCACACCCGACCCGCATGCCTGGTTCCCGGCCTTTGCGCCGGCCGATGACCCGACGATCGCGGTGGCCACCGTGCTGCCCCACATCCCGCTGGGGACCGGCGGATCCGACGCCGCACCGCTCGTGCGCCGGGTGATGGCGGCACACTTCGCGAGCTGAGCGGGTACGCGCGCGCCCTGAATCCCGCTCGCCCGGGCCACTCCTCGAGGACACGACGAGCACGGCTGGGGCGTGCGACGCGACGCCGAAATGGAGCTTCGCGACCGTGCCAGATTCCCACCGGATGAGCGTTATCTGGTCGGGATTGCACTGGACCGTCGTGTCCAGCCCATGGCGCCCACCGGGTGGGCATTCGGACGGCTGGCGGGCCGGTTCGGCGCACGCCCACCTGGAGAGAATTCCCTCGCCTGGTGGGCCGCGAGGCACGCCTGGCCCTCGACGAAGTGGGACTCGCCTTGCACGCGACGCTCGCGAGCGGGTAGCATCGGTCTTGCCGCTCCTTCAGCCAGTTGGTCTAACGCCGCCCGGAGAGCGACAACGACGCCGTGATCTCAGATACCGCGATACCGCTGAGGTTCCAGACAGCCGAGGTCGGCGTCGACTGGCTTCAGTGCAACATCGAGTGCCAGGAAGGCTGCCCGGTCAACACGAACTGCCGGGGCTACCTGATGCTTGCCGCGGAGGGCCGGTTCGAGGAGGGCTACATCCTCGCCCGCGATCCGAACCCGGTGGCGGCGATCTGCGGCTACGTCTGCTCCGCCCCGTGCGAGAAGGCCTGCCGCCGCGCCGACATCGACAAGCCGCTCGCCATCCGGGCCATGAAGCGGTTCCTGGTCGACTGGCATTACGGCAACAACATGCCGGACAACGTCGTCGTGCAGCCGCCCACCGGCCGCAGCATCGCCGTCATCGGCGCCGGGCCGGCAGGGCTGTCGGCGGCCAAGGAGCTTGCCGGCTGGGGCCACGAGGTCCACATCTACGAGGCGCTACCGTCCGGTGGCGGCACCACCCTCATCGGCGTGCCGGCCTTCCGCCTTCCGCGTGACGTCATCGAGCTCGACGTGAACTGGGTGGCCAAGCACGGCGTGCAGTTCCACTACAACGTCGAGATCGGGCGCGACATCACCCTCGAGCAGCTGCGCGCGCAGCACGACGCCGTCATCGCGGCCACCGGCTGCATGTACCCGGTGGCGATGAACGTGCCGGGCGAGGAGCTCGACGGCGTGATCTACGGCGTCGACTTCCTGAAGCGCGCCAACCTCGGGCCAGCCGCAGTGGGTCGGCGAGCACGTCGTCGTCATCGGCGGCGGCTACACCGCCATGGACTCGAGCCGCACCGCGCTGCGTCTCGGCGCGAAGACCTCGACCATCGTCTACCGCCGCGGGCCGGATGAGATGGTCGTGGACGAGGAGGAGCAGCACGAGACCCGGTTCGAGGGCGTGCAGTTCGAGTACTTCAGCTCGCCGGAGGAGGTGGTCGCCGGGCCCGATGGTCGCGTGACCGGCGTGAAGTTCGTGCGCACCCGCCTCGGGCCTCCGGACGCCTCGGGCCGTCGCAGCGCGGAGCCGATCCCCGGCAGCGACTTCGTCATCCCCTGCGACATGGTCATCCCGTGCACCAGCCAGGCCTCCGACTTCAACGTCCTCGGCGAGTACGGCGCGAAGCTCAACCGCCACGTGGGCGTGACCGATACGCGCGACGGTCCTCGAGGGCGGCTCGCTGTCCTCGTGGCGCACGGCGCCGCTCAACGGCTCGACGCCGAAGGACGAGCGCGGCCAGCCGATGAACGAGCTGAAGTTCGAGTTCAACCGCGGGAAGCTCGCCACCAACGCCGATACGTTCGCCAGCAACGTCGACGGCATCTTCGCGGTCGGCGACTTCGTCACCGGGCCCGGCCACCATCATCGAGGCCGCCGGGCTCGGCCGACGCGCGGCGCGGGCGGTCGATCGCTGGCTGGCCGGCCTGCGCGGCGAGGAGCTCGAGGAGCTGCCGGTCATCAACCGCGCGGTCATCACCCAGAGCCTCGAGCACGACATGCCGCGCTTCTACGAGGCGACGCGCCGCCAGGAGATCCCGATGGCGCCGCCCGGAGCTGCGCCGCGACTTCACGTCGCTGGTCGAGGTGGGCTACGACACCCGCGGCGCGATCGCCGAGGGCACCCGCTGCCTCCAGTGCAACCACAACATCAACATCGATGGGCCCCGCTGTATCCTGTGCGGGCTCTGCGCCGACGTCTGCCCCGAGGGCGTGATCTACATGGTCGACAAGGCGCAGGTCGGCGGCGACGACCCGGAGCAGGACTTCTTCCAGTCGTGGCCGCGCGGGATTGCCATGATCATCGACGAGGAGCGTTGCATTCGCTGCAACCTCTGTGTCGAGCGTTGCCCGACCAACTGCATCACCATGGACCGCCTCGAGCTCGAACGGTTCACGCCTGACGGGAAGGTTCTGTTGGAGAGCTACAAGGACAACGTGCTCGGACAGGTCGGCCAGCAGGCCGGCATGGCGGTGGACCGATGAGCAACGGCGAGGGCAACCGGGTCACCCGCGCCATCAAGGAGTCCCAGGCCTGGCGCAGTCTCTTCCGCCAGCCCTACCCGACCACGAGCCGCACCCGCGCCCTGGCGGTGATGAACAACGTGTTCCTGCACCTGCACCCGGTGCGGGTCAAGCGCCACGCGGTGCGCTACACGTACACCTTCTGCCTCGGCGGCATCAGCTTCTTCCTGTTCCTGGCGCTGACGGTGACCGGGCTGTACCTGATGTTCTTCTACGTGCCCTCGATCAGCCGCGCCTACCAGGACATCCAGGCGATCGAGGCGTCGGTGGCCTTCGGCTCGTTCGTGCGCAACATGCATCGCTGGGCGGCGCACCTGATGGTGCTGACCGTGTTCCTGCACATGATCCGCGTCTTCTACCACGGCGCCTACAAGCCGCCGCGCGAGTTCAACTGGGTGATCGGCATCCTGCTGCTCTTCTTCACCCTGGCGCTCAGCTTCTCCGGCTACCTGCTGCCGTGGGACCAGATCGCGTTCTGGGCCATCACCGTCGGGTACCCAGATGGCGACCTACTTCCCGGTCGTCTCGCAGGAAACGACCTTCATGCTGCTCGGCGGCATCCAGGTCGGCCAGAACACGCTGCTGCGCTTCTACGTGGCGCACGTGATCCTCTTCCCGCTGCTGGCCGCCATCCTGATGATCGTCCACTTCTGGAGGATCCGGAAGGACGGCGGCATCTCCGGGCCGGTGTAGGCTAAGGAGCAGACGATGACGATCGAAAAGCGACCGAACGCCACCGCCGACAAGAACGCGCCGACGCAGGCGCCGACGCGACCGCCGGTCCTTGCGCCGGGCGTCGGCCCCAAGCTCCCAGGCCCACCCGGCGTGCCGGGAACGGAGCGGTTCCGGCTGCTGGCCTACGTGAAGCAGGAGTCGATGGTCCGCGTCGACAAGCGACCGGACGAGACGGTGCTCACCTGGCCGCACCTGCTCCGCGCCGAGTTCGTCATGTCGATGCTGATCACCGGGCTCCTCATCGCGGCATCGGTCTTCATTCGCGCCCCCCTCGAGGAGATGGCGAACCCGGCGGTGACCCCGCACGTCGCGAAGGCGCCGTGGTACTTCCTGGGCCTCCAGGAGCTGCTGAGCTACTTCAACACCACGGTCGCCGGCGTGCTGGTGGTGCCGGTCTACCTCGGCGGTCTGCTGCTGGTCCCGTACGTCGACCGCAGCCCGTACAAGGCCGCGCGCGATCGGAAGTTCCTCTGGGTCTCGTTCATGTGCCTGATGATCGGCGGGCTGATCATCACCTTCATCGGCTCCTTCTTCCGCGGCCCGGGCTGGAACTGGGTCTGGCCGTGGGAGGGCCTGTACTTCACGCTATGACCCACACCTCGTACGGCCCCGTGCACGGGCCGCCCACCGGCGAGATCACCCGGCGCAGCTTCATGCGCCGCATGCTCGGCGTGGGCGTCGGCATCCTGTCGCTCGAGTTCCTCGGCGGCACGCTGGCGTTCCTGTGGCCGAACCTGACCGAGGGCCTGGGGGCCGACATCGTCATCGGCAGCGCCGAGGACATCAACGGCCAGTTCGCCCAGTGGGCCGAGGGCCTGCCGTACATCTACAACCAGGCGAACCTGTTCTTCGTCAACATCCCTGCCGCCAAGGCCATGGTCGCCGACGCCTCGGGCGGGGCCGTCGCGGCGGATGGCTCGCTGCCCGTCACCGATCCGGGCGCCGACGTGAGCGAGGACATCCCGATCGCCGACCGCTCGGTCGCTGCCTTCTGGCGCAAGTGCCCACACCTCGGCTGCCAGATCCCGCAGGTGTGCGATGCCAGCCAGTGGTTCGAGTGCCTCTGCCACGGGTCGAAATACACCGTCCTCGGCGAGAAGCGCGACGGGCCTGCTCCGCGCGGCATGGACCGCTTCGCGGTGAACTTCCAGGATGGCGCCTACGTCGTCGTCACCAGCGAGGTCATCTCCGGTCCACCGGTCGGCACGGTCACGTTCGACGATCGTGCGCCGACCGCGATCGAGCATTGCGTCGGCTGACCGATGCGACTCAAGACGCTCGGGGTCCTGCTCGTCGCCGCCACGGCCGTGTTCACCATGCTGTACTGGCTGACCGATGGCATCCGGCGCGAGGCGATTGCTGCCGAGCAGGAGGAGGAGCTCCTCCACTTCGGCGAGATCATCTTCTCGGACGACCCGTCGGAACCGGCCTCCGCCGGCTGCGCCCGCTGCCACGGGCCCGAGGGCGAGGGCGGCGAGATCCCCAATGACCCCGACGGTCGCTCTGCCCCGTCGCTGCACACCGCGTCACTGGCGGACAAGCTGCGGGTCAACCCGAATTACGTGCATCTGGCCGTCAGCTACGGCGGCGTCGTCGTATCGGGCAACGTGAACTCGCCGATGCCGGCATGGAGCTCAGAGGTCGGCGGGCCGCTCAATGAGCAGCAGGTCGAGGCGGTCGTCACGCTCGTCGAGTCGTGGGCAACCGAGGCGGGCGAGGCTCCCGTGGAGTCGGCGCCCGATACGCCGGAGGCGGGCGCCGAGATCTATGTCTCGGCCGGTTGTGCCGGGTGCCACGGCCAGGATCTCGAGGGTGGCACCGGGCCGAATCTCCAGACCATCGGCTCGGAGCTGGTCGCCGACATGCCGGTCGTGCCGAGCGAGGCGGAGCAGATGCAGGCCGACTACGACGAGGATCCGCGGGTCTTCCTGGAGAACTGGATCCGCGACTCATCCGGAAACTACAACGGGGGCGAGCCGACCGGCATGCCGCCGTTCCCCGAGTCCGCCCTGGGCGACAGCCAGCTCCAGGCGCTGATCACCTTCCTCCTCACGCAGACCGGTGAGTAGATGAGCAGCTATCCCGTCTACCGCCCTCGCGGCGCGTTCACCCGGCTCCTGAGCTGGGCGGACGACTTCATGAGCTGGTTCCTGTACGGCCACGAGACGTGGCTGGTGGCGGTGCTGAAAGCCGTGCCCATCTTCCTGTTCATGTACTTCGTGATCTTCTACGTCCCGAACTACATCTACTACCTGATCACGGTCGAGATCCCGTTCCTGCGGTTCAGCGACGACGTCGGCTTCCTCGTCGCCAACGGCATCGGCATGACGAACCTGGCCATCATCCTGGTGGTCGGTGTGCTCGTGCAGATCGGTCGCGGGCGTCATGGGTTCGGATGGGGAGCGATCCGGATCTTCGTGCTGCTGACGTACCTGTTCACCGTGCTGCTGCTGATTCCGCTCATGGCCTTCAACCTGGCCGGCGGCTCGTTCTTCCCGGCGCGCTTCCCGCTGGTCGGCATCGGCTTCGGGATGATCGTGGCAGGTCTGGGGGCCGCGGCCTGCGTGTACCTGTACTTCGAGTACCGGCGGATCACGGCCCGCGAGGCCGAGCTGGCCGCGCAGCGCAGCGCCGCCCTCGCCCGACGCTGAGCCGCCTGCCCCTCGCGCACCTCGCCTGGTGTGGCGTCGTCGTGCTGGTGGCCGCCGGGCTCATTGCGGCCGAGCTGAGCGTGGAGTGCCCGCCGGGGGGTCCGCTCGCCTTCGGCGACTGCGACTCCGTGCGTCCGTTGGTGGTGGCCACGGTGGGACTCGCCGGCGTGCTGTACGTCGTCGGCCTGTCGGCGGTTCGCTGGTGGACCGCGGGGCTTCGGGCGCGCGGCGTGGCCGATGCCGCGGCATCGCGGGACTGGTATCTGCTGGCCGCCGTCGTCGGGCTGGGCATCGCGCCCCTCCTGGCATTCACGCTCGTCTCGGCCCTTCGCTAGGATGGGCCGCATGAGCATTGCCACTCCCGCCGACCTGCGCGCCCGGCTCGACGGCGTCGCCACCATCAGCGAGGACGGCCTGGAGGTCCATGACGAGGACCGCCTGCGCGGGGGGCTGATGGATGAGCTCGTCGATGCGGCGGTGTTCGGCGACGAAGCGGTGCGGGATGCGGCGCGCTGGGTGATCTGGGCCGCGTCCGCAGGCCGTCGGATGCCCATCGGCGTCGATCCACGAGCTGTACGTCGCCCGCGGACGTGGCGAGCTCGACCCGACCGGCTTCACGGTGCCGGCCATCAACGTGCGTGCCGCCACCTACCTGACCGCCCGGCAGGCCTTCGCGGCCGCAGTCGAGCGCGACGCCGGCACGGTGATCTTCGAGATCGCCAAGAGCGAGATGGCGTACACCGACCAGCGGCCCGCCGAGTACACGGCCGTCGTCCTGGCGGCCGCCATGCGCGCCGGGTGGCAAGGACCGGTCTTCCTGCAGGGCGATCACTTCCAGTTCAACGCCACCAAGTGGGCGGGCGATCCCACCGCCGAGATGGACGGGCTCAAGGACCTGACCCGCGAGGCGATCGCCGCCGGCTTCCTGAACATCGACGTGGACAGCTCCACGCTGGTCGACCTGACCCTGCCGACGGTCACCGAACAGCAGCGGGTCAACGCCGAGAACACGGCCGAGCTCACCCGCCTCATTCGCGAGCTCCAGCCCGACGGCGTGACCATCAGCATCGGCGGTGAGATCGGTGAGGTCGGCAAGTCGAACTCCACCGAGGAGGAGCTGCGCGCCTACCTCGACGCGTACCGAGCCGCCATCGGCGGCGTGGCCGGGATCAGCAAGGTCAGCATCCAGACCGGTACGAGCCACGGCGGCGTGCCGATGCCCGATGGCAGCGTGGCCGAGGTGAAGATCGACTTCGACACCCTCGACCGGCTGAGCCGGGTGGCGCGCGAGGAGTACGGGCTGGCCGGCTGCGTCCAGCACGGCGCCAGCACCCTGCCGGACGAGGCGTTCAACCACTTCCCGGAGCACGGCACGGCGGAGGTGCATCTGGCCACCGGGTTCCAGAACATCCTGTACGACGAGCCCGGCCTGCCCGCCGACCTCCGCGGCGAGATGATGGCCTGGTGCCTCGCCAACTGCGCCGCCGAGCGCAAGGACGGCGAGACCGACGAGCAGTTCCTGTACAAGACGCGCAAGAAGGCCATCGGTCCGTTCAAGGCACGGCTGTGGAGTCTGCCGTTGGCCGCAGCGGACCAGATCGGCGCCAACCTGCGGGCGAAGTTCGGCCTCCTGTTCGACGAGCTCGGGATCGCCGGCACGCGGCAGCTCGTCGATCGATACGTGACCGCCGTCCCCGTGCGGCGGCCGCTTCCCGCCTCCCTCGGCGGCGGGGGAGTGGCGGCGGTCACCGCCGGCGCATCGGTGTTCGAGGACGACGGCTCGGGCGAGTAGGCCCTACCTGACGCCGATCAGCTTCTGGAGCACCGGCTGGTCGGCCAGACCGATCAGGCGGCGGGCGGCGGCGGGCGGCAGCTTGGCCAGGGCGTCCAGCGCGCGGGCCATGTCGTCCGGCCCAAGCTCGCCGAGCAGGGCCCACAGGCGGTCCGCCGTCTCGGGCTCGAGCCGGTCGAGCGCCTCGAACAATCCCTCGATGGCGCGAGCGTCGCCCCGGACGAAGATCTCGACGCCGCGATCGAAGCGGCGAACGAACTCGAGCAGCGCATCCAGTCGCTCGCCAAGGCGGGCAAGCTCGGCGTCGCCGCCGCGGCTGGCGGCGGCGCTGCGCGCCTCATCCGCACAGTCCGCGATGATCGGGAGGACGGGATCGGTCTCGCGCTGCTTGCGCGCCGCGGCCACCCTCCGGAACCACTCCCAGTGGTCCCCGACCACCGTCCAGGCCACGGCAGCAGGCCCACGCTGGCCGGAACGGCGTGGCGCCTCGGCTCGCTCGATCAGCCCCCACTCCTCGCACTGTGCCAGGGCCAGGCTCGCCGCCCGATGGCTCATTCCGAGCGCGCGACGCACCTCGGGCTCCGTCAACGGGCCGTCGGAGACCAGCAGGTAGCCCTGGACCGCGGCGGTGGACGGGGCCACACCCCACGAGGCGCCGATCGCCCCCCAGGCCGTTGCGAACGAACGGCGCAGTCCCTCGGCCCGCGAGAACGGGTCGTCGACAGCGACGCCAGTGCTGGTCACCGCAGCATGGTACCCGGCAGCCTCCGGACCACCGCGCCGTGCGGTCCGAGACACGAGGAAGCCCCGGCATGGCGCCGGGGCTTCGTCGCGGAGGAGGAGCGTCTAGTGAGCGCAGCCGCCGGCGCGAGCCGGTGAGCCGTCGGTGTTGAACGAGGAGCCGCAGGCGCAGCTGCTGACCGCGTTCGGGTTGTTGATCGCGAAGCCGGAGCCCATGAGCGAGTCGACATAGTCGATCTCGGCCCCGTCCACGTGCTGCTGGCTGAACTGGTCGATCACGACCGGCACGCCGGCGTGATCCTCGACCCGATCGCCTTCATTGACCTTGTCGTCGAACGCCAGCCCGTAGCTGAAGCCCGAGCAGCCGCCGCTCTTCACGAAGAGGCGGAGGGCCGCATCGGCCTTGCCCTCGCGGGCGCGAAGCTCCAGGACCTTCTTGGCGGCCGCCTCGGTCACCGACACGAGCAGGCCAGACGGCGCGCTGCCGGTGAGGGAGATCGGCTCCCGGGGGGTCTCGGACATCGTCATGTGGGTATCGCTCTCCTTGCACCTTGGTGCAGCGGTGTGATGTTCGCTCTGGAAACTATAGCATCGCGGTCGCTTGCGCCGGCAACCACCCATTCGTGCCGCCGCGGCGGCGGCATCGGTACACTACCCGTCCCGGGCGTCATCTCGTTCCCCAAGCTCCGAGGCAGCTGAACGTGAAGCCAGCCACGCGCATGGATCGCATCGGCACCGAGACCGCGTTCGAGGCGGCGGCGCGTGCCCGTGCGCTCGAGGCGACCGGCCGCGAGGTGATCCATCTCGAGATCGGTGAGCCGGACTTCGATACCCCGCGCAACGTGTCCGAGGCCGCCGCGGACGCCCTGCTCGAACGGGGCGAGACGCACTACACGGCCGCCACCGGCATCGCCCCGCTGCGAGAGGCGATCGTCGCCGACGTCGAGCGCTGGAAGGGGATCCGCGCGACGCCCGACCAGGTGATCGTCACGCCGGGCGCCAAGCCGATCATGTTCTTCACCATGCTCGCCCTGGTCGACGACGGGGACGAGGTCATCTACCCGAACCCCGGGTTCCCGATCTACGAGTCGATGGCCCGCTACGTCGGCGGCACGCCGGTCGCGGCGCCGCTGCGCGAGGCGAACGACTTCCGCATGGACGTCGACGAGGTCGCCTCGCTGATCACGCCGAGGACGAAGCTGGTCGTCATCAACTCGCCGCACAACCCGACCGGCTCGATGCTCACCGAGGCCGACATCCGCCGCCTGGCCGAGCTGGCGGTCGAGCACGACCTGGTCGTCCTGGCCGACGAGATCTACGGCCGCCTGCAGTACGAGGGCGAGCCGCTCTCGATCGCGACGCTGCCGGGCATGGCGGAGCGCACGATCACCCTCGACGGCTTCAGCAAGACGTTCGCGATGACCGGCTGGCGGCTGGGGTACGGGATCGTGCCGGACTGGCTGGCGCCCCACTTCAGCCGCCTGGTGATCAACAGCGTCAGCTGCACGAACGCGTTCGCGCAGTGGGGCGCGCTCGAGGCCCTGACCGGCCCCCAGGAGGATGCCGATGCCATGCGGGCCGAGTTCGTGGCCCGTCGCGAGCTGATGGTGGCCGGCCTGAACCGGATTCCGGGCGTGAGCTGCGTCATGCCGCACGGCGCGTTCTACACCTTCCCGAACGTCGGCTCCTTCGGCCGCACCTCCGCCGAGATCGCCGACCACCTCCTGTACGACGCCGGAGTCTGCGGGCTGGCCGGCACCGCGTTCGGCCGCCACGGCGAGGGCTACCTGCGCTTCAGCTACGCCAACTCGCGCGAGAACCTGAGCACGGCGCTCGAGCGAGTGGCCGACTCGCTGGCGAAGCTGGAGCGCACCGGGGAGCTCGTGGGCGCCAGCTCGTGACGGATCGGCCGCGCGTCCTCGTCACCCGGGTCATCCCGGACGAGGGCCTCGATCCGGTCCGGGAGGCCTGCGAGGTCGATCTATGGACCGAGGAGCTGCCGCCGCCCCGTGACGAGCTCCTGCGGCGCGTGGCAGGCGTGGATGGCCTGCTCAGCCTCCTGACCGATCGCGTCGACGACGAGCTGCTCGACGCCGCCGGACCGCAGCTCAGGGTGGTGAGCAACTTTGCGGTCGGCTTCGACAACATCGACGTGCCGGCCGTCACCCGTCGCGGCATTCCGGCCGGCAACACGCCCGGCGTGCTGACCGAGACGACCGCGGACCTCGCCTTCGCCCTGCTCATGGCGGCCGCGCGCCGGATCCCCGAGTCGGTCGACTACGTCCGAGACGGGCACTGGCGCACGTGGGGGCCGATGCTGCTGATGGGCGTCGACGTGCACGGCGCCACGCTCGGGATCGTCGGCTTCGGCCGCATCGGCCGCGAGATGGCGCGCCGCGGTCGAGGCTTCGGCATGCGCGTCCTCTACCACGACGTCCAACCGGCCACGCCCGAGGAGGAGGCCGAGCTCGGCGCGCGCCACGTCGAGCTCGACGAGCTGCTGCGCGAGTCGGACTTCATCAGCCTCCACGTGAACCTGACCCCCGAGACGCATCACCTCGTCGACGCCGACGCGCTGCGCGCCATGAAGCCCAACGCGGTGCTGGTGAACACCTCGCGCGGCCCGGTCGTCGATCCCGAGGCGTTGACCGCCGCGCTGCGCGACGGCGAGATCTTCGCGGCGGGCCTGGACGTGACCGATCCGGAGCCGCTGCCGGCCGACCATCCGCTGGTGACCATGCCGAACTGTGTCGTCGTGCCGCACATCGCATCCGCATCGCGCGTCACCCGCGGGCAGATGGCGGCCATGGCGGCGGCCAACCTGCTGGCCGGCCTGCGCGGCGAGCGACTGCCGACGCCGATCAATCCGGAGGTCTACGGGTAGCGCCGTGACGGATCCGAAGCTGAAGCTGCCGGACGTCTCGCGGCCGAACCGCTACGAGCACCAGCGCCCGCGTCGCCCGTCGCACCTGCCGAAGCGGCTGACCCCACCGCCCGACCGGGGAGAGCCACCGGACCTCACGCTGTTCCTCTACGCCGGGATCGTCCTCGCCATCATCCTCGTGATCCTGGCCATCCCGTACCTGGTCGGCTACATGTTCGAGGTCGCCTTCTAGCGCGCGGCGGCCCCTACGCCTGCGCCGTCCAGACCCAGACGCGCTCGTCCTCCACCTTGACCCGCGGTCTGACCAGGTCGGGCAGCTCGATCGGATAGGCGCTGGCGTCGCCGCGATAGCCGCCGGACGCGCGCCACGTGCTGCGTCCGTTCGCGAGGCGGCCGGCGAGATCGAAGCTGGCCCCGTGGCAGGGACAGCGCAGGTCCTCCCAATCGGGCCGGAAATGCAGGGTGCAGCCCATGTGGGTGCACACCGACGACAGGGCCCGAATGGTGCCCCCATCGTTGACCACGAAGCCGTCGAAGGCCGCGGTGCTGAAGCGCACGGCCGTCCCGGCGGGGAGCTCCTCGACCGCAGCGACTTCGGCCCAGTAGCCCTCGCCCGCAACCAGCGGCGCTTCGCCGCCGAGCTGATCCGCGTCCTGCGACCGCTCGCGCAGCGAGATGCCGACGAGCCCGGCAGCCAGGCCGGCGGCCGCCCCGATGCCCGCGCGCAGCACGTCGCGGCGGGACAGTCGCCATCGGCCGCTGCCGGCCGGAGCCGGCTGGGATCGCACCGGTGGAGGCGTCCGGACCGCCGTGATGCCCGCATCCGCCTCGCGCATGCGGCGTCGGAGCTGCTCGACGAACGCCGCATCGGGCTCGGTGCCGGCGGGTGCCTGTGCACTGGCTGCCAACTCGGCCGCCAACCGGGCCATCTCCGCCTCGTCGCGGTCGGCCACCGAGTCCGGCGACGGGCGCCCCTCCCCGAGCAGCGCCTCGAGGTAGTGGTCGAACCGCGCGGCGTCTTCGCGGCGCTCTTCGTCACCCATCGGTCGGATCCCCGAGCAGCGCGGCGCGCCGCAGGGCGCGGTACTGGAGGACGCGCGCGTTGCCGTTGCTGATGCCCATGATGCGAGCCGTCTCGGCCACGCTCTGTCGTTCGAGGAAGCGGAGCTCGAGCACGCGACGGTACTGCGCGGGCAGGCGGCGCAGCAGCGCCTGCACCCGCGCGGCTGCGCGACCGTCGGGCTCCGGCTGAGCCCGACCGCTATCGTCGACAGGCTCCCAGCCGGGCGCGACGTGATCGGCGCCGATCACCGGCAGCCGATAGAAGGCCCGCCAGTGGTCGGCCGTGGCGTTGTGGGCCACCCGGTACAGCCACGCGGCGATCTGGCCTGGCTCACGGTCGGTGTCGAGCTGCTCGACGGCGCGCACGAACACCTGGGCCGTCAGATCCTCCGCATCGGGGTGGTTGCCGACCCTGGCATAGACGAACCGATAGATGCCGACGACGTGCGCGTCGTAGACCTTCTCGAACGGACCCGGATCGGTGGCCATGTCACCGATGCGGTACGCGACCGGTTACGCCCGAGGGCGTAGCGGGGCGAGCAGCGCGGCCACTTCCTCGAGGAAGCGCGCGTCGGTTTCGTCGAAGGCCTCGAGGTCGGTGCCGTCGATGTCGATCTCACCCACCACGCCGCCCTCGACCAGGATCGGGACGACGATCTCGCTCTTCGTGCTCGCGAAACAGGCGAGGTAGCGGGGATCGGCGCTGACGTCCGGCACGATCTCGGTCTGGCCCGACGCCGCAGCCGCGCCGCACACGCCGGTCCCGATCGGGATGCGGGTGTGCTCGGTGGCCTCCGGGCCAACCCATGGCCCCAGCGCGAGGTCCGTCCCGTCGACCCAGTAGATGCCGACCCAGTCGTAATGCGGGAACCGGTCGTGGAGCGTGTCGACGACGCGCTGCGCGGCCGCCTCCGGACCGGCGGCCTCGGCCACGACGGCGCGGATCGCGTTGAGGGCGTCGCCGTGCGCGGCGGGACGCTCCTCGGCCACCGGGTGGCTCATTGGTTCGACGCCCAGCGCTCCGCCCATCGGTCGATGCCGGCGATGGCGCTCCACAGGTCGGCGCCCTTCGGCGTCAGGGAGTACTCGACCCAGGGCGGGACGGCGCTCACCGCTCGACGCGCGACCAGGCCCTCGTCCTCCAGGAGCTTCAGTCGCTGGGAGAGCGTCGCCGAGTTCGCCCCGCCGAGCGCGTCCTGCAGCTCGCAGAACCGCTGGGTGCGGTTCCCGAGCTCGCGGACGATGCGCATCACCCACTTCTGCCCGAGCACGGTGAGCGCGGCGGTGGCGGCGCATTCGGCGCGCTGCGCGGCAGCTCGCCGCGCGGCGCGGGAGCGGGGAACGGCGAGGGGCGGTTGCGAGAGCCCGGCGTCCATCAGGACGCGAACCCTAACACCGCCCCCGGTGCCGATCAACCGAGGCCGGATCAGCCCTCGACGACGATCGTCATGTTCATCTGCGGGTGGAGCAGGCAGGTCACCTCGTAGGTTCCCGCCTCGTCGAACGTGACCTCCACGTCGGCGCCCGGGGCGAGCTGCTCGTTGAAGAACGGGTCGTCGGCCGCGACGCCATCGGCACCCTCGGTCGCCGTATGCGGCGCCGATCCGTCGTTGACGAATGTCACCGTGTCGCCCGTGGCGATCGTGATCTCGCCCTCGCTGAATGCGAAGTCGGTGAGGGTGACCTGCACGGCCGTCGCCGGCGTCCGCGGACGGCTCCGCAGCCTCCGACGGCTCGGCGGCCTCGGATGCCGCCACCGATGCGGCGGGCTCGTCTGATGGGGCGTCGCTGGTCGCGTCGCCACAGGCGACGAGCAGCAGGGCGAGGAAGGCGGCGAACGCCACGGATCGCGATCGAGTCATCGGCGAATGTGCTCCTGCGTGGTCGGGCGGGGGAATCATGTCGTGATACGCCGCCGGTTACGGCGGCCCCGCGCGAGTTTGACGCCCCCTGCCGCGGACCGCATAGTGCCAGTGCCCACTTCGCCCCCCGCGTGTCGAGCATGCCGCAGACCACGATCTACGTCTCGCCCCGCTCCCTTGGGGCCCCCGACAGCCGTCCGCCGTCGGTCGTCACGACCGACCTGGCCCGCCTCTTCGCGGGCAGCCCGGCGCTGGCCGGCGTCTCCCTGCGGATCGACGCGGCGCGCACCGTTGCCGTGCTGGGCACGAACGGCGCCGGCAAGACGACCCTCCTGCGCCTGCTTGCGACCGCGATTCGGCCCTCCTACGGCCGGGCCCAGGTCGACGGGCTCGACGTCGGGCGCGACGCGGACCTCGTTCGGGAGCGCGTGGCGTACCTCTCGCATGCCACCGGCCTGTACGACGACCTGACCGCGAGGGAGAACCTCGCCTTCGCGGCCACCATGCTGGGCACTCCGGACGCCGCCGCGCGCGTCGAGCGCGCCCTGGCCGATGTGGCGCTGGACGACCGCGCGAGGGACCGCGTCGGGGAGTTCTCGGCCGGCATGCGCAAGCGGCTCGCGCTGGGTCGGATCCTGCTCGGGCAGGCGTCGCTCGTCCTGCTCGACGAGCCCTACGCGTCGCTCGATGCCGACGGCATGGCCATCGTCGACCAGCTGCTCGTCGCGTGGCGCGAGGCCGGGCGTCAGCGTCCTGGTCGCGTCCCATGCCACCGACCGCCTGGCGCCCTTCCTCGACGGCCGGGTCGTCCTGGAGCGCGGACTGGTTGCGCACGTCGCGGGCGAGGGTGTTGCGACCTGGCCACCCACCGTTCCCGGCGCGGCACCGGCCGTGGAGCCGGTCCGATGAACGTCCTCGCGCACGAGGCGCGGATCGCGCTGGCCATCGCGCGCAAGGACGCCACCGCGGAGCTGCGCGGCCGCCACGCGATCGTCAGCACCCTGTTCTTCGCCGCGGTCGTGCTCCTCCTGTTCGGCTTCGCCCTCGGGCCGGATGCCGCGCGCCTCGCCGCGGCCGCGCCGGGCCTCCTCTGGCTGGCGATGGTGTTCGCCGGCATGCTGGCCGTGAGCCGCCTCCACCTGCTCGAGAACGATGACGGCGCACTCGAGCAGCTCGCGCTGTACCCGATCAGCCGCCGCGCGATCTACGGCGGCAAGGCGCTGGCCGGGCTGGCCCTGGTCGGCGTGCTCGGGCTGCTCGTCCTCGGGGCGGTCGGCGTCCTGTTCGCCGTCGACGTGGCGGCCGCCTGGGTGCCGCTGGTCGCCACGGTCCTGCTCGGCTCGATCGGCATCGCCGCGGTGGGGACCTTCTATGCGGGCGTGACGCTTCGGCTGCGGGCGCGGGAGGTGATGCTGCCGCTGCTCATGCTGCCGGTGCTGGCCCCGCTCCTGCTGGCCGCGGTGAAGGCGACGGCCGCGGCGCTGGCCGGCGATCCGCTCGGCGAGCTCGGTGCGTGGCTGCAGCTGCTCGTCGCCTTCGACGTGATCATGGTCGTGGCGGGCGCCGCGACGTACGGCTACCTGCTGGAGGATTGATGAAGACCCGCGTGCTTGGGTTCGTGGCGCTGGCTGCGGTGACGGCGATGACCGCGGTGGCGCTGTTCGTGGTTCCCGCGGACCTGAACCAGGGCGACGCGCAGCGGATCATGTACCCGCACGTGGCATCGGCCTGGCTGGCCTACCTCTCGTTCGGCGTCACTGCGGTCGCCGGGATCCTGTGGCTCTGGCGACGGGACCTGCGGTTCGACGCGGTCGCCCTGGCCGGCGCGGAGGTCGGCGTCGTGTTCACCGCGTTCGCGATCTGGGGCGGGATGATGTGGGGCCGCCCGATCTGGGGCGTCTTCTGGCAGTGGGAGGACCCGCGGCTCACCACGACGGCGCTGCTGCTGGCCCTGTACATCGGCTACCTGCTCTTCCGTCGCCTGACCGATGATCCCGAGCGACGCGCCACCCGCGCGGCCATCGTCGGCATCGTGGCCGCCATCGACATCCCGATCGTGCACTTCAGCGTGGAGTGGTGGCGCGGCCTGCACCAGACCGCGACGATCGGCTCCCCGGACCGCGTGCTGGATCCCGCGGCACCGATGGCGTTCGTCGGCACCCTGCTCGGGATGCTGGCCGCCTTCACCTTGACCTGGGTCTACCTGATGATTCGCCGCTACCAGCTGGCGCGTGCGCAGTCCGCTCGGGAGGAGGCCGGGCGGGTCGAGCGCCTGATGGCCGCGCGGTCAGCTCCGCCCGACCGGCTCACCGACGGAGGCGACCCGATGACCGATGCCGGCTTCGTGTTCGCGGCCTACACCGTCATCCTCGGCGGGTTGGGCCTCTACACGCTCAGCCTGTGGTGGCGCCTGCGCGGCAATGGGCATCGCGACGACGAGGGCCGATGACGGTCAGCGCCGCCCCCGAGCCCGTTCTTCCACCCCGACGACGGCCGTGGGGCGTCGTCGTCCTCGTCGCGGTGGTGGTCGCGGTGGTCGCCTACCTGGCGTTCAGCAGCATCGGCAGCGCACTCGTCTACTACCGGACCCCGACCGAGCTGGCAGCCATGGACGACGCCGTCGGCCAGGCGATGCGGCTCGGCGGCATCGTCAAGGAGGGTTCGGTGCAGGGCCCGGCGACCGATCTGACGTTCGTCCTCACCGACGGCGACGCGGAGATCGAGGTGCACTCGACGGTGGCGCCGACGCGTTCCTTCCGGGAGGGTTCGGGAGCCGTGGTGGAAGGGCGAGCTGACCCCGGCCGGCGTGTTCGAGGCGACCCAGGTGATCGTGAAGCACGACGAGAACTACCAGGCGCCGGCACCCGGCGCACTCCCGTCGGACCGCGCCTTCGATCCCGGGGACGAGTGAGCCGGCCGTGATTCCGACCATCGGCCACGTCGCCGTCCTGGTGGGGCTGGCCGCCAGCGCGTACGCGGCCGTCGCCTTCCTGCTCGCCGCGCGATCCGGCGACGGGCGACTCGTGGTCAGCGGCCGGCGAGCGGTGGTCGGCTCGTTCGTTGCGGCAGCCGTCGGCTGCCTGGCGATGGTCGTCTCGCTGCTCGGCCATGACTTCAGCGTCCTGTACGTGGCGGAGAACAACGCGACCACCACGCCGCCCTTCATCAGTGCGATCAGCCTGTGGGCCGCGCTCGAGGGCTCGATCCTGTTCTGGGCGCTGCTCGCAACCGGCTGGGCGTCGCTCGCCCTGTGGCGCCACCGCGACCGGCACCGGCAGCTGATGCCGTGGGTGGGCGCCACGCTCGCATCGGTGAACCTGTTCTTCTTCGCCGTCATGACCTGGCCGGGGAATCCCTTCCTGCGCACCACGCCGGTTGCCGCGGAGGGCCTCGGCCCCAACGCCCTGCTCCAGAACCACCCGTTCATGGCGCTGCACCCGCCGCTGCTGTACCTCGGCTATACCGGGCTGGCCGTGCCGTTCGCGTTCGGCGTCGCGGCGCTGGTGACCCGCCGGCTCGACGAGGAGTGGCTGCGCATCGTCCGCCGCTGGACGCTGGTGCCGTGGATCTTCCTCACCCTGGGCATCGTCGCCGGCGCGTGGTGGAGCTACGAGGTGCTCGGCTGGGGCGGCTACTGGGCATGGGACCCGGTCGAGAACGCCGCGCTGCTGCCGTGGCTGACGGCCACCGCCTTCGTCCACTCGGCCATGGTCGCGGAGCGGCGTGGCGGCCTGCGCATCTGGACCAGCGCCCTGGTGGTGGCGACCTTCGTCCTCACCCTGGTCGGCACGTTCCTCACCCGGTCGGGGATCGTGGCCAGCGTCCATTCGTTCACCCAATCCGACATCGGGCCATGGTTCCTGGGCGGGATCGTCGTGGCGCTCAGCGTCGGCCTCGGATTGCTGGTGTGGCGGCTGCCCGACCTGGCGGGCGGAGGCCGGCCGTCGCGCACGGTGAGCCGCGAGTCCGCGTTCCTGCTGAACAACGTCCTGTTCCTGGGCATCACCTTCGCCGTGCTGTTCGGGACGATGCTGCCGCTGCTCGTGACGGTGACCAGCGGCGACACGATCAGCGTCGGGGCGCCCTGGTACGACACGGTCACCGCGCCGATGATGGTCGCACTCCTGTTCCTGATGGGCATCGGACCGGCCCTGCCATGGGGCACCGCCTCGTGGCACACCGTCCGCGAGCGCTTCAGCATCCCGCTGCTGGCCGCGGTGGCCGTCATCGCCGTCGCGCTGGCGCTTGGACTGCGCGAGCCCGGACCGCTCGGGATCCTCGGGCTGGCGGCCTTCACCGGCGGCATCATGCTGGACGAGGTCGTCCGCGGCGCCAGGGCGCGTGCCCGCGGCCGGGGCGAGGACCCCGCAACGAGCGACGTGGCGTCTGGCAACTCGCAACCGGCGACGCTACGGCGGCTACGCCGTGCACCTGGGCGTGCTCGTCATGGCCATCGGCGTGGCGGTCTCATCCGGGCTGGCCACCGACCTGACGGTGACCCTCGCGCCCGGCGAGACGGCCACGATCGCGGGCTACGAGGTCACCCACCAGCGCCTCGTGGTCGAGCCCCTGGCCAACGATCCCCGCGTGACCGAGACGCGCGCCGAGGTCGCCTACGAGGGCCGGCAGTCGGGCACGCTGGCGACGGCGCTGCGCGACTATCCCAACTCCCCGACCGCCATCGCCACCCCGGCCGTCCGAACGTCCCTGGCCGAGGACCTGTACGTGACGCTGCTCGCGTACGACACGTCGACCGGGGCCGTGACCCTGCACCTGTTCGTCAACCCGCTGGTGGTCTGGATCTGGATGGGCGGCGCGATCGTCGGTATCGGCGCTGCGTTCGCCATCTGGCCCGAGCGACAGGCGCATCGTGCGATCGTGGCGGAGCCCGCGGCCGCCCCGGTCCCGTCGGTCGAGGGAGCCTGACCAATGTCGGCGCTGCGCTGGCTGCTGGTCCCGCTGGTGGTGGTGCCACTCGCCTGGTTGCTGCTGCAGGGGTTCGGTCGCGATCCGCGCGAGCTGGCCTCGCCGCGGATCGGAGCGCCGGCCCCCGCCTGGAGCCTGACCACGCTGGACGGGGGGACGCTGACGAGTGCCGACCTGGCGGGCACGCCGTACGTGCTGAACTTCTGGGCCAGCTGGTGCATCCCGGCCTGCGTCGATGAGCACCCGGTCCTGGCCGCCGCGCACAAGGACGGCGTGGTCGTGGTGGGCGTGCTCTACCAGGACGAGCCGGGCGACGCGCAGGCGTTCCTCGACCGGTACGGCGATGCCGGCTACGACCATCTCCTCGACGACCGCGGCACGCTGGCCATCGAGTACGGGGTGACCGGGCCGCCCGAGACGTTCTTCGTCGACGCCGGCGGAATCGTCCGCTCGCGGCAGTGGGGTCCGCTCACCGAGGCGTCCATGGACGAGCACCTGGCCGGCATCGAACCGGCCGCGGCCCGATGAGACGCTGGCTGCCGGTGATCGCCGGAGGCACGCTCCTGGCGGTCGCCGCCGTGCTCGTCGTCCTGGCGGTCTCCCCACGAGCTTCGACAGGCGCGGCGGAGCGAGCCGATGCGCTGGCGGCCGAGCTGCGCTGCCCCGACTGCCAGGGGCTCTCGGTCGCCGATTCGCCGACGAGCTCGGCTCGCGAGATCCGCCGCCAGATCGATGAGCTGATCGCCGCCGGCGCGTCCGACGAGGAGGTCCGCGCCCACTTCGTGGCCCGCTACGGGGAGTGGATCCGCCTGGCGCCGAGCGCAACCGTGGTCTGGCTCATCCCCTTCGCCGTCCTGGCGGTCGGGGTCGCGCTCCTCGTCGTGTGGCTGCGTGCCGCGCGCCGGCCGCCCACTGCCCCCGCGGCGACGGTGAGCGACGACGAGCGGCGTCGGCTCCACGACGAGGTGGAGGCGCTCGATGCCTGAGCTCGCCTTCCTCGTCGTCGGCCTGGCTGTGCTCGGGACGTTGGTCATGGTGCCGGTCCTCCGGGCGCGCCCCGACGAGGACCTCGCCGACGACGAGGCCGACGCCGCCGAGCTGCGGCACCGCGTGGCGCTCGAGGCGTTGCGCGACGTGGAGGCCGACCGCCGGGCCGGCTCGCTTGACGAGGCGTCGTATGCCGCCCAGCGGGCCGAGGCCGAGGCGCGCGCCGCGCAGACGCGGGTGGCGCTGGAGCGACCGCCCGCGCCTCCCACCGCGGCCGGCCGGCCCGTTCGTCGGGCCGCCATCCTTGCTGCCGCTGCGATCGGGGCGCTGCTCCTGGCCGGATGGCTCGTGCCGCCGGCCGGGATCGCCAACCAGACCGCGACGAACGATGCGCTCGCCCGGGCCCAGGCCGCGGAGGAGGCGCGACACGAGCGCATCGGCGACCTGCTGGAGACGCTGGCCGAGAACCCGGATGACGTCGCGGCGCTCTCGGACCTGGCGGACGCGTACCTGGCCGGATCGACCGCCGAGGACCTGTCGCGTGCGGTCATCACGCTCCAGGCCCTGCGTTCGATCGAGCCCGAGCGGCCCGACGTGTACGAACGGATCATCGGCGCCTATCTGCGCGCCGGCGACGGCGTGAACGCACGAGCTGCGCTGGAGTCCTACCGCGACATCGCGAACGCCGATCCGGTCGAGGTCGCGTTCCTGGACGGGCTCATTGCGCTGCGCACGGAGCGCGATCCGGATGCCGCGATCGCCGCCTTCGAGCGATTCCTGGAGCTGGCCCCGGACGATGAGCGGGCCGGGATGGTGCGCAGCCTGCGGGACCAGGCCGCCGAGGGTCGCTGATCCGATCAGCGCTCCGGATCGAGGCGGGCGAGGATCCCCCGCAACGCGGCGAGGTCATCGGGGGACAGCCGATCGAGGAAGTGTGCGCCGACGCCGCGCAGGTGCGTCGGCGCCGCTGAGCGCAGCCGCTCCAGGCCGGCATCGGTCAGCGCCGCCCACAGCCCGCGGCGGTCGGTGTCACAGCTCACGCGCTCGACCAGTCCCTCTGCGACGAGGCGGTCCACCAACCGGGTGACCCCGGAGCGCGACAGCAACAGCCGATCGGCCAGGTCGCTCATGCGCAGCCGTCGGTCGTCGGCGGCCGCGAGCTGGACCAGGACGTCGTAGTCGGTGAGCGCCATGCGCTGCTCGGCCTGCAGCTCACGCTCGAGCTCGCCCACGACGTGGGCGTGGGCCCGAAGGAACGCCGCCCATGTGGCGAGGCGCGGGTCATGGCGGGTGATCGGTTCGGTCATCGGCACATCATCAGTCTGCAGATCGACGTATGGTTGCAGCGTCAATCATACAGCCGGTCGGTTCCGCGTCCCGAACCGCCGCTACCATGCGCGGATGCAGACCCGACTGAGCTATCCGCCGGCGCCCACGGCCGACCAGGTCGACGACTACCACGGCGAGCGCGTCGCAGATCCGTATCGGCCCCTCGAGGACACGGACGCGCCCGCGACCCGGGCCTGGATCGAGGCGCAGAACGCTCTCGCCGAGGAAGTCCTGGCGGGCGCGTCGGCCCGCGCGCAGATCCGGGAGCGCCTGGCCGAGGTGTGGGATCACCCCCGGGCCGGCGCCCCATGGCGGCGCGGCGACCACTGGTTCCAGCTGCGCAACACCGGTCTCCAGGACCAGGACGTCCTGTGGCTGTCCGACATGCCGGGGGAGGGGGGTCGGATCCTGATCGATCCCAACCAGCTCGGCGCCGACGGCACCACGGCCCTCACGGCGGTCGAGGTCAGCGAGGACGGCGAGCTGGTTGCGTACGCCACCAGCGACGCCGGCTCGGATTGGCGGACCTGGCGCGTGCGCAGAACGGCGACGGGAGAGGACCTGCCGGATCGCATCGGCTGGAGCAAATTCGCGTCGTCGGCGTGGGCGCCCGACGGCAGCGGATTCGTCTACGGCCGCTACCCGCAGCCGGAGGCCGCCGACACCTACGACGCCCTGAATCGCAGCATGGAGCTGCGCTTCCACCGCCTCGGTGACGACCCATCGGCCGACCGCGTCCTGCTCGCGGTGCCGGAGGAGCCCGAGTGGGGCTTCGAGCCGATGGTGACCTCCGACGGCCGGCTGCTGGTGGTCAATGTCTGGCGCGGCACCGATCCCGACAACCGCGTGTTCGTGGCCGATCTCGGCGAAGGCGACATGGCGGCCGCGCAGTTCCGCCGCGTGATCCCGGAGGCGGATGCCAGCTACCTGCCCATCGCCGGCGTCGGCACGACGCTGTACCTGCTGACCGACCGCGATGCTCCCCGCGGGCGGGTGGTCGCGCTCGACGTGGACGATCCGGCGGCCGAGCTGCGCGAGGTGGTGCCGGAGGGTCCCGACGCGATCGAGCAGGCTCGGCTCGTCGGCGATCGGCTCGCGACCGTCACCCTCCACGACGCGCACCATCGGCTCGCGATCTTCGAGACCGATGGGCGCCACGTCGCGGACGTCGCGCTGCCGGAGATCGGCACCATCGCCGAGCTTGCCGGTCGCCGCGAGGATCCCGACCTGTTCCTGACGTTCATGACCTTCGCCGCACCGGCCAGCGTGCTGGCCGTGGCCATGGTCGATGGTGGCATCAGGCCCGTGGCCGGAGCCGCGTTGCACTGGGACCCGTCCGACTTCGTCACCGAGCAGGTCTTCGTCGAGTCCGCCGACGGGACGCCGGTGCCCCTGTTCCTCACGCACCGGCGTGACGTCCATCCCGATGGGCACATCCCGACCCTGCTGTACGGCTACGGCGGCTTCCAGATCCCGGTCGGGCCGACCTTCAAGCCGGAGTGGCTGACCTGGATGGAGCGTGGCGGCCTGTTGGCGGTCGCCTCCCTGCGTGGCGGCGGGGAGTACGGCAAGGACTGGCACGACGCCGGGCGGCTGGCGAACAAGCAGAACGTGTTCGACGACTTCGCCGCCTGCGCCCGGTGGCTGGCCTCGTCGGGTTGGACCGATGCCGGCCACATCGGCATCAGCGGTCGCTCGAACGGCGGGCTGCTGGTGGGCGCCAGCATCACCCAGCATCCGGAGCTGTTCGGCGCGGCGGTCGCCGAGGTGGGCGTGATGGACATGCTGCGCTTCCACCGGTTCACCATCGGCTGGGGCTGGACGAGCGATTACGGGACCGCGGACGATCCGGAGCAGTACCGCTGGCTGCGTGCCTACTCGCCGCTGCACAACCTGCGTGAGGGGGTCGCCTATCCGCCGATGCTGGTGACCACCGGTGACCACGACGACCGGGTCGTGCCGGGTCACTCGTTCAAGTTCGCCGCGGCGATGCAGGCCGCCCAGGGCGGCGATGCGCCCATCGTCATTCGCATCGACACCGACGCGGGCCACGGCGTCGGCAAGCCGGTGAGCAAGCTCGTCGACGAGCGCAGCGATGTCCTCGCCTTCCTTGAGCAGATGCTGCATCCGGCTTGACGTGGCGTTGACGCGACCGCGCGATCGTGTGGATCGCAGGCCCGTCGCATCCGGTCTGCCTCCAACCCTCCGCTCCGACCGACGCGTCCCGGCTCATCGCCCGGGGCGCGTCGGGGCATCCGGGGCGTTTGACACGTCTCGGACCGTCGATTGACATGGGCCTGATCGGGCTCGCCGAGCCTTGGGACATGAAACGTCTGACCTTCGTCCTCCGCGCTCGGCGGCGCGGGCATCCACAGCCGATCTGGAACCCGCATCGGCGCTGGCCGCTCTCCGACCACCGAGTTCTCGTCCCGTTCCCCACAGTCCCGTCGAGTGACGAGGATGAATGGGAGAGCACAGCCGGGCGGCGGATGCCGCCACCGGCCCCGTGGGAGCCGGGTTGAGGCTGGGCGCTCGGTTTCATCCGTCGTTAGTATTCGGGGCGTACTCTGAGTGACCCATGCCCACCACGGCCCCCACCCTGGAACTCGACCTGTCCCGGATCACATCCGACGATCGGTTCCTCAACCGCGAGCTCTCCTGGCTCGACTTCAACGAGCGGGTGCTTGCGGTCGCCGAGGATCCAGCGCTGCCGCTGCTCGAGCGGCTGAAGTTCGTCGCGATCTTCGCCGGCAACCTCGACGAGTTCTACCAGGTGCGCGTCGCGACGCTGCGACGCCAGGAGCTGGCGGCACCGGGCCTCCGATCGGCCGACGGTCTCGACGCCACGACGCAGCTCGCGCTCCTGGCCGAGCGGATCGCAGCCCTTGCGAAGCGCCACAGCCAGGTCTTCACGCGCGATCTCAAGCCATCGCCTGGCACGGGCCGGCATTCGACGTCCTGCGCTGGCGCCAGGTTCCGGAGGAGGTACAGGCGGAGCTGACGGCGAACTTCGTCGAGCGGGTCTTCCCGGTGCTCACGCCGCTCGCGGTGGACCCTGGCCATCCCTTCCCGTACATCTCGAACCTGTCGCTCAACCTGGCGGTCTGGGTGGGAGATCCGACCGGCGCACGCACTTCGCGCGCGTCAAGGTACCGCCGCTCTTGCCGCGCTTCCTACGGTGCCGGGGAGCGGAGACTTCGTGCCCCTCGAGGACGTCATCGCGGCCAACCTGGCGCCTCTTCCCCGGGATGGAGATCTCTGGCGCACTTCCCGTTCCGCGTGACGCGCGACAGCGACCTCGAGCTCGACGACGACGATGCGGAGGACCTGCTGCGCGCTCTCGAGGAGGAGCTCCTCGGCGCCGCTTCAGCCCGGCGGTGCGGCTCGAGATCGAGGGGGGGATGCCGAGTCACCTCGTCGACCTGCTTGCGCGTGAGCTGCAGGTGGAGAACGGAGACGTCCATCTGCTCGGGGCCGCTGGACCTGACGTACCTATGGACCTTTTCGACGTCGACCGGTCCGACCTGAAGTACCCGCCATTCCAGCCGGCGACGCCCCCGGCGTCTCGTGCGCGACCGGCCGGGCGAGGTCGACATTTTCTCCACGCTGACCGCGCGACGTGCTCGTACAACACCCGTACGACTCGTTCACGAGCAGCGTGCAGGCGTTCATCGAGCAGGCCGCAGCCGATCCCGACGTGCTCGCCATCAAGCAGACCCTGTATCGCACCTCCGGCGAGAGCCCGATCGTCGACGCCCTGATCGAGGCCGCGGAGGCCGGCAAGCAGGTCGTGGTGCTGGTCGAGATCAAGGCGCGCTTCGACGAGGCAGGCGAACATCAACTGGGCGCGGACGCTGGAAAAGGCCGGCTGCCACGTCGTGTACGGTCTCGTCGGCCTGAAGACGCATTGCAAGCTGTGCCTGGTTGTGCGGCAGGAGGGCGACCGCCTCCAGCGCTATGTCCACGTCGGGACCGGGAACTACAACCCGACGACGGCGCGCCTCTACGAAGACTTCGGCCTGCTGACCGCCGAACCAGCAGCTCGGCGCCGACGTGGGCAACCTCTTCAACTACCTGACCGGGTACTCCCGGCACTGCGGAGCTACGAATCGCTCTGATCGCCCCCCACGAAATGCGCGACCGGATCGTGCGACCTGATCGACCGCGAGGCGCGGCACGCGCAGCGAAGGCGCAGCCGGGCGGATCATCTTCAAGCTGAACAGCCTCGTGGACGAGATCGATCATCGACGCTCTCTACGCCGCCTCGGAGGCGGGCGTCGCGATCGATCTTGTCGTGCGCGGCATCTGCGCCCTGCGGCCGGGCGTCGCCGGGCCTGAGCGAGAACATCCGCGTGCAGCAGCATCCTCGGCCGCTTCCTGGAACACTCCCGCATCTATCACTTCGGTAACGCGGGCGAGCCGACGAGATCGTACATCGGCAGCGCCGACATGATGCACCGCAACCTCGACCGCCGCGTGGAGGTGCTGGTGCGGGTCGACGCCGAGGCCCATCGTCAGCGGCTTCGCGCCGTGATGGACCTGGCGCTCGCCGATCGGACCGCCTGGCAGCTCGGTCCGGATGGCACGTGGCGGCGCCGAGGAGAGAAGGAGAGGGGCATCGGCCCGCCGCTCCAGGAGACCCTCATGGCGCGGGCAGGCCGTGCCATCATCGGCCGATGACCGAGCGCGAGCTCAAGCTCGCTCTTCCGGGAAGGTTCTCGATCCCGCCGTTGACGCTCGGCGACGCCGAGCTCGACGTCGAGCCCCTCGCCGACCTCAACCTGCGGGCGACGTACTACGACACGCCGGACCTGCGGCTCGCGCGGCACGGGGTCACGCTTCGGTACCGAACGGGTGAGGAGGGCGGTCCAACGTGGACGCTGAAGCTGCCGGTGTCGGTCAGCGGGAAGTCCCTCGAGCGCAACGAGCTCCACTTCGCCGGGCCGGGTCGCGAGCCACCCCTCGCCGCACGCACGCTGCTGACGGCCTACGCCAGGACGGCGCCGCTGGTGGCGGTTGCCACGCTCCGCACCCGTCGCCGCAGGATGCACCTGCTCGAGCCCGATGTGCCCGCTCCGCTGGCCGAGCTGGCGATCGACGAGGTCTCGGTGGTCGAGGGTCGCCGGGTCGTCTCGCGGTTCCGCGAGTTGGAGGTCGAGGACCTGCGCGGCAACCTCGAGCTGGACCGCCTGACCGATCAGCTCATGGCAGCCGGCGCAACCGGTGCCGAGCCGATCCCGAAGGTCGTCCGCGCCCTGGGATCCCGCGCCACCGCGCCACCTGACGTCCACCGCATCGAGCTGGACCCGGACGCGACGCTGGCCGACGCCCTCGGCGCGTCGATCGCCGATGCCCTCCATCGGCTGGTCCAGCACGATCCCCTGGCACGCATGGGCGACGTCGAGGGCGTTCACCAGGTGCGGGTCGCGTTCCGGCGCCTGCGCAGCGACCTTCGCACCCTCGGTGACGCAGTCGACCCCGTCTGGCGCGCCCGCGTCGAGCCTCAGCTCCGATCGACCGGTGGCGCCCTGGCCGCTGCGCGCGACCTGGACGTCCTCGAGGAACACCTGCGCGGTGAGGTCGGGCGGAGCAAGCCCGTCGCCCCGCTGTTCAGGGATCTCGACAAGCGGCGCGAGAGTGCCCAGGCCGACCTGCGGGCCGCCCTCGAGGATCCGTCATATCCGATGCTGATGGAGGAGCTCGTCGCGGCCGCAGAGCATCCACCCGCCGGGCCGTCCGCGGCGAGCGGGCCGCGAGCGTGCTCCCCGGGCTCACGATGGCCGCGTGGCGCCAGCTCGAACGCCGTGTCGAAGCGTTCGATGACGAGACACCCGATGAGGACTTCCATCGAGCGCGGATCGCCGCGAAGCGCGTTCGGTACGCCGCGGAGCTGACCGTCCGGGCGCTGAACGGCGGGCGAGCGGAGGCGGCGGCCGAGTTCGCCGCGCGCGTCGCCGAGCTCCAGGACCTGCTCGGCACGATCCAGGATGCGACGGTCGCCGACGCCGCCATCCGGGCGACGCTCCAAGGGCGAGACGCGCGGTACGCGTTCGAGGCCGGCCAGCTGGTGGAGCGACAACGGTCGCGGGCGGGCGCGGCACGTGCGCAGTTCCTCGCGACATGGCCGAAGGTCCGTCGCCGGAAGCGGCGCGCATGGGCGTCATGACCGTCGTCCCCATCCGAGCGGGCGGCGGCGTGGTGTGGCGTCACGCGGAGCGCTCAACGGCGAGCCGGGGATCGAGGTGCGCGGTGATCCATCGGCCCCGCTACGACGACTGGAGCCTGCCCAAGGGCAAGCTGGCCGCCGGCGAGTCCGACCTGGATGGCGCCGTCCGCGAAGTTCTGGAGGAGACCGGCTACCACGTCCGCGTCGGCCGCCCGCTCGGCGACACGCGGTACGACAAGTCGGGACCGACCGGCACACGCCCGAAGATCGTGCGCTGGTGGGCGATGCAGGCGGAGGAGGGTGCCTTCTCGCCGACGCGCGAGGTCGACGCCCTCGATTGGCTGTCGCTGGCCGAGGCGGCGGAGCGCATCACGCGGCCGACGGATCGCGACGTGCTGGAGCGCTTCGCCCGCGGCACGACCCCGACGCGGGCGGTGCTCCTGGTTCGGCACGCCTCCGCCGGGAGCCGCTCATCGTGGAGCGGCGACGACCGGGAGCGACCGCTGGATGACTGCGGGATCGCCCAGGCCGACGAGCTGGTTCGGCTCCTGTCGCGCTTCGAGATCGGCTCGGTCATCTCCGCCGACATTCGCCGCTGCGTGGACACCGTCGCGCCGGTGGCCGATGCTTTCGGCCTGACCCTGGAGGCGGTCCCCGTACTGTCGGAGGCCGGCTACCCCGGGCGTGAGGAAGAGGCGCTCGCGCTCCTGCGTGGCCAGGGCGACGCGGAGCATGACGCGGTCGTGTGCAGCCAGGGCGACGTGATCCCCGACCTCATCGGCCGCCTGGCCGCGGCCGACGGCTACCCGGTCGAGACGTCGTTGCCGAACCCGAAGGGCTCGACCTGGGCCCTCAGCATCGACTCGGACGGTCGGCTGGTCGCAGCCGACCACCTCGAGGCGCCGCTTCCGGGGCCGTGTGGGGCGAGCGGCAGCTGAGTCGGAGGTCGCCGCCGGCACCTCGATCCAGAAGGTGGACCCCACACCCTTCCTCGGAGATCATTCCCACGGAGCCACCGTGCGCTTCGGCGATGTGCCGAACGATCGCCAGGCCGAGCCCGGCGCTCCCGCCGAGCTGCGCCGCGTCGCGCTCCCGTGCGCGCGAGCGATCGACCTTGTAGAAGCGCTCGAAGATCCGGCGCTGGTGCGAGTCCGGGACGCCGATACCGTCGTCGGCGACGGTGAAGTCGGACGATCCCGTCGATCGGCTCCCAACCGACCCGCACCTCACCGCCATGGTGGGAGTACTTCACCGCGTTGTGGGTCAGGTTGATGAGCGCCTGTCCGAGTCTCGATGGGTCGGCGAGTGCCCGGACGCCCTCGGCCGGGGGCTCCAGGCGACGCACCATGATGTCGCGCCGCTCAGCCACCGGGCCGATGCGCTGGACGCAGGCGGCGACGGCCTCCTCCGGGTCGAGGGCTTCGACCGCGAGGCGCGTCTGTCCAGACTCGATCATGGACAGATCCAGTAGCTCGTCCACGAGCTGCGCCAGGTGATCGGCCTCGCGCTCGATCTGCGTCGCGAAGTCCCTCGTCGTGGCCGGGTCGTCCACCGCGCCCGAGGTGAGGGTCTCGGACAGGAGCTTGATGGAGGTCAACGGCGTCCGGAGCTCGTGGCCGATGTTGGCCACGAAGTCACGCCGCACGCGCTCCATCCGTCGCAGTGCAGTGACGTCATGCAGCGACAACACCAGGCCGTCCGCGGCGAGTGGCACGGCGTCGACGGAGAATCGCCGTCCGCCCAGGTGTCCGAGGTCCGCCTCTCCGGTCACCACCTCGCCGGATGTCAGCGCCTGCCGTGCCACCGCGTCGAGGGTCGCCGACCCGAACGCCGCGATGAGGCTCATGCCGGTGATCTGCTCGCCAGGCCGCTCCGCCAGCTCGGCCGCCTCCGCCCCTGCCCGCACGATACGCAGCGTCTCGTCGACCAGGACGATGACGTCCCCGCCTCGACGCTCGACCAGCGCGGCAAAGGCGGCCGACGCGATCGGGTCGATCACGCGGGTCGCGGCGAGAACGCGTACCCGACGCCGCGGACGGTCCGGAAGTAGTTGTGCCCGTCGTCCCCGCGCAGCTTCCCCCGCAGCCAGCTGACGTGCACGTCCACCGTGCGTCCGTCTCCCAGGTAGTCATAGCCCCAGATTCGAGCGAGGAGCTGGTCGCGGGTGAAGATGCGTCCCGGCGATGCGGCCATGTGTGCCAGCAGGTCGAACTCCTTGGTGGTGAGGTGGACCTCCTCGCCCCCTACCCGGACCTCGCGCCGAGCGACGTCGATCTCGACCCGGTCGAACTCCAGGCGCACGTGGCGCTCCGGCCCCTCCACCTCGCGTCGCTGGCGGCGCAGTACCGCCTCGATGCGCGCCAGGAGCTCGGGCCGGCTGAACGGCTTCGCCACGTAGTCGTCGGCGCCGACCTTGAGGCCGACCACCCGGTCGATCTCGTCGCCCTTGGCCGACAGGATGATGACCGGAGTGCTGACGCCTTCGCGCCGCAGGACGCGAAGGACCTCGACGCCGCTCATCCCGGGCAGCATGACGTCGAGGAGCACGAGGTCCAGCCGTTCGTTCCGCGCCGCCTCGAGGGCGGCCTCGCCATCGGCCGCCGTCGTGACCTCGTAGCCCTCGCGGGTGAGGTTGAACGTGAGGGCCTGCCGGAGGGTGGTGTCGTCTTCGACGAGGAGCAGGCGTCTTCGCACTGGTTGCTCAGCCCTAATTGTTCAGATCCTCGATCTGCCCGGTGGCCAGGTACACGACGTCCTCGCCGATGTTCGTGACCCGGTCGCCAAGCCGCTCGAGATGGTGCGCCGCGAAGAGCATGTGCGTGGCCTGACGTGCCCGCTCCGGGGCGACGGTCATCAGCTGCATCGCATCCTCGTAGACGCTGGCATACAGGGTGTCCAGCTCGTCGTCGCGCAGGCAGACCGCCCGTGCCTCGGACTCGCTGATGTCGACGAGCGCGCGCATCGCGGCGCGCAGCTGCTCCCGGCAGATCTGCTCCATGCGCGGGATCTGCTTGAGCATCGGTGTCTCCGGCTCCGACGCCAGCTGCTGCGCCAGCTTTGCGATGTTGACGGCGTAGTCGCCCATCCGCTCGAGCTCCGCGGCCGCGTGGTACAGGGCCAGCAGCTCGCGGATGTCGCGTGCCACCGGCGCCTGCATCGCGATGACTGATGCGATCTCGGTGTTGATGCCGCGCTGCAGCTCGTTCACCTCGGCGTCCTCCCAACGCACGGTGTCCGCGAGCTCGGCATCGCGCTCGACCAGCGCCCGGCCGGCGCGCTCGAGCGCATCCTCGACCCGCGCTCCCAGCCGAAGCACGTCGTCCTTCACCTGGTCGAGCTGTCGGTCGAAGGTCTGCCGCGGGCTGGTGTGGGCACCAGCCTCGGCCGCGGCCACTTCCGCGGCCGTCATGGTGCGATCTCCCTGGTCCATTGCCGTGCTCCTTCCCCCTCAGCCGAAGCGGCCGGTGATGTAGTCCTCGGTGAGGCGGTTGGCAGGGCTCGTGAAGAGCTGCTGCGTCGGCGCCATTTCTACGAGATACCCCGCACGATCGTCGGCCATCGTCAGGAAGGCGGTGAAGTCGCTGGCACGTGCGGCCTGCTGCATGTTGTGGGTGACGATGACGATGGTGTAGTTCTCCTTGAGCTCGTGCATGAGCTCCTCGATCTTCAGCGTCGCGATCGGGTCGAGGGCCGAGCACGGCTCGTCCATGAGGATGACGTCCGGCTCGACGGCGATCGCCCGCGCGATGCACAGCCGCTGCTGCTGTCCGCCCGACAGCGCGAGTGCCCGGCTCCTTGAGCTTGTCCTTCACCTCGTCCCAGATCGCCGCCCGACGCAGCGAGCGCTCGACGAGCTCGTCCATCTCGGCCTCGATAGCCGGCGACCTTCGGGCCGAAGGCGACGTTGTCGTAGATGCTCTTCGGGAACGGGTTCGGCTTCTGGAAGACCATGCCGATGCGCCGACGCACCTCGACCGGGTCCACCTCGCTGTCGTAGAGGTCGACCCCGTGGTAGCGAATCGAACCGTCGATGCGGGCGCCGTCGATGAGGTCGTTCATGCGGTTGAACGAGCGCAGGAGCGTGCTCTTGCCGCAGCCGGATGGACCGATGAGGGCGGTGATCTTGTTCTTCGGCACCTGCAGGCTGATATCGCGCACGGCCCGGAACGAGCCGTAGTAGCACGAGAGCCCCTCCAGCTCGAAGACGACCTCGCTCGCGGGGAATTGCGGTGTCGTCGCCTCCCGCGCCGCCGCCTCGGCCATCCGCACCGCCTCCTCGTCCGCGTTCCGCTGCCTGGGAGCGATGCGGATCGTCGCAGATTCCGGGCTCACGGCGTCGGTCGTGGTGTCGGTCGTGATCGTCTGTCGCGTCTGTGGGGGAGTGGTCACGTCTTCGTTCACCATCTGCGATCGTATCGGTTTCGGAGGAGGATGGCCGTCGCGTTGACGAGCAGGATCACGACGAGGAGCACCACGATGGCGGCGGCCGTGAGCGCTCGGAATTCCTCCTGCGGCTGCCCTGCCCAGTTGAAGATGATCGTCGGCAGCGCGGTGTAGGACCCGCTCAGCATGCCGATCGGGTCGGTGCTGTTGAAGACGCCGACCACGGCCCCGACCATGATGAGGGGAGCCGTTTCCCCGAACGCCCGCGCGAGCGCGAGGATCGTCCCGGTCAGGATGCCGGGCGCGGCATATGGCAGGACATGCGAGCGGATCATCTCCCATCGCGTCGCTCCCACACCGAGGGCAGCTTCCCGGATCGAGTTGGGGACGGCGCGCAGCGCCTCGGACGTCGTGATGACGATGATCGGGAGGACGAGGATGGCGAGCGTCAGCCCGCCTGCGACCGCGGTCTGCCCGATGCCGAGCAGCGTGACGAACACGGCGAGCCCCAGCAGGCCGTACACGATGGCGGGGACGCCGGCGAGGTTGCGAATGTTCGTGCGGAAGAAGCGGGTCAGCGCGGTGTCGCGCGCGTACTCCTCGAGGTGGACCGCCGCGCCGATCCCGAACGGCAGCGCGATCAGGATCACGAACCCGGTGAGAATCAGCGACCCAACGATGCCCTGGCTCATGCCCGCGCGCGCCGGCCGTGCCGAGAGCGGAGCGGTGATGAGGTCCGACCCGCGATCGGTGAAGGCGGGAATGGCCTTGACGACGATGTCCGTCAGCAGGATGACGAGCACGCCGAGGCTGATCACCAGCGAGATCAGGAGGAAGACCTGGAGCGCGATCCCGGCGACATCGGCCTTGCCGCCGCGCAGGCGTTCCTCGACCGCCCGACGGGAGGTGATGGCGTCGCTCGTGATGGCCATCAGTACTGCCTCCGGACGCGACGCACGAACGCCTCGGACGAGAGGTTCAGGACGAGAGTGACGACGAAGAGCAGGAAGCCGACGAAGAAGAGGCTCTCGAAGGCGAGCGCAGCGCCCCGCACCTGGTCGGAGCCGATGGCGAGCGCCGTCATCGCCGCCGTCATCGTCTGGCCCTGCTCGAATGGGTTGAGCTGGAAGAGCGAGCCGCCGGTCCCACCGGCGACGAGCGCAACGATCATCGTCTCGCCGATCGCTCGAGAGAAGGCGAGCAGCAGCGCCGCCACGATGCCGGAGACCGCCGCGGGGAAGACGACGTTCAGGCTCGTCGTGCGCTTCCGCGCGCCGAGGCCGTACGACGCCTCGCGCAGGTATTGCGGCACGGCGTGCAGTGCATCCTCGGAGACGGTCGCCACCAGCGGCGTGATGAGCACGCCGACGGCGAGGCCGGCCACGAACATGTTCGAGAGCGGCGCGCCGGTCAGCGGCTGGACGATCGTCGGGCTGAGCCAGGTCAGGGCCCAGAACCCGAGCACCACGCTCGGGATCGACGCGAGGACCTCGATGATCGGCTTGATCGTCTTGCGGGCTCGCAGGGACGCGTACTCGCTGAGGTAGATCCCGGCGCCGAGCCCGAGCGGCGTGGCGACGATCATCGCGACGACCGCGATGATGAGGGTCCCGACCACGATCGTGGCGAGGTCGTACATATTGCGCCGCGGGAACCACCCGTCAGTGAAGAGCAGCCCTTTGTCGACCTCGAGGAAGAAGGTCGCCGCGTTGCCGAACAGCGAGATGACGATCGCGGCGCTGATGACGATCGAGAGGACGGCCGCGCTGAGGAAGGCGATGCGGATCGTGGCCTCGCGGCGTCGTCGAGCGGGCGCGATGCGCAGGTCGCGGGGTGTGAGGCTGCCGGCAGCGGATGAGGCGCTCATGTCACCACGGCTCGGGTGCGGGAGTCACAGGATAGGGGGCATGGGAAGGCCGAGCCAGCGACGGGCTCGGCCTTCCTCCCAGGTGGTGCCGATCAGCGGCCGTCCCAGGCGGCCTGGGTCTCCGCCAGTGCGGTCTCGTCGAGCGGAACGTAGTCCGCCTCCTCGACCGAACCGATTCCGTCGGTCAGGAGCCAGTCGACGAACGCGACCACGGCCGGGTTCGCGTCCGCACGCGCCGTGTTCACGTAGATGAACAGGTCACGCGAGATCGGGTACTCGTTGCTGGCGATCGTCTCGGGCGTCGGCGCGACGCAGCCATCGCCACCGTCGACTTCGAGGGTCTTCACCGAGTCGGCGTTCTGGTCCGCGAATGCGAACCCGACGAAGCCAAGTGAGCTCGGCGAGCCGCCGATGTTCTCGATGATGACGTTGTCGTCTGCGGATGCCTGGTAGTCCGGGCGCAGCGTCTCCGCGACGTCCTCGGTGATGGCTCCCGCCTCGAGGCGGGCCTCGGCGACGTCGCCGAGAGCGATCTCGATGAACGAGCCGTACGTGCCCGACTCCTCGCCCGGCGCAGTGATGTCGAGCGACGCATCCGGGTAATCGGCACTGTGGGTCTCGCCGAAGTCGCTGCCGATCTCGTCGGCCAGCCCGCTGGCGTCGCTCCAGTTCGCGAAGCCCTGCGACTCGGGGCCGAGGAGCGCATACAGGTCACCGAACGACAGGCAGGTGACGTCCGCGTTCTCCGGCGAGGTGATGACGGACAGGCCATCGATGCCGATCTTCAGCTCGGCGTACTCGATGCCGGCGTCCTCGCACAGCGCGATCTCATCGTCGGCGATCGCCCGCGACGCGTTCGCGATGTCGCTGCCGTCCTCGCAGAAGATCGCGAATCCGTCGCCGGTGCCGGGACCGTCGACCTCGAAGGTCACCCCCTCGTTGGCCGCGGCGAAGTCCTCGAGCGCGATCGACATGATCGGCTCGACCGTCGAGGAGCCGATCGCAGCAATCTCGCCGGTCACTGCTCCACCCCCATCGCCGCCTGCCGACGCCGCGGGCTCAGACCCGTCGCCGGGGTCGTTGCTCTGGCAGGCCGCCAGCACGAGGACCAGGACCACGCTGACGCCCAGCATGGACCGCCACCACTTGCCGTTCACGTTCAATCCATCCTCCGGTTGGGGGACCAATGGAGCGAGCGGCAGGCACACACAGGTGGCCGCTCGAGTTGCGTCCTCAGACTCACCGGACGCGTTTAACGTGGGCTTAGCGGCGGATCAAGCGTATGTTAAGGACCGATGCCGGCGGCCCCGGCGCCCAGCCCGATCGCCGCGCCGATTCCGACCAGCGCCACGGACGGGATGCGGCCCCACCACACCGCGACGGCGCTGCCGATCAGCAGTACGGCGGCCAGCGCGTCGGGCACCGCCGAGACGCCCAGCTGAAGGGTCACGGCCCCCATGAGGCCGAGGGCAGACGCATTCACGCCGTCGAGGAGCGCGGCCGTCAGTGGTCGGTCGCGTACCCGATCAGCGAGCGGGCCGACGAGCGCCACGAGGATGAACGCCGGCAGGAAGATGGCGATGGTCGCCACCAGCGCTCCGGGAATGCCGGCCAGGACGTAGCCGACGAACGTGGCCGTCGTGAAGAGGGGACCCGGCGTCACCTGCCCGATGGCGACTGCGTCGAGCAGCTGCGCATCGGTCATCCACCCGAGGCGGTCGACGAGATCGCCGCGAAGGAAGGCGAGCAGCACGTATCCCGAGCCGTAGAGCAAGGCTCCGGCCTTCAGGAACACCGCCCCCAGCGTCAGGAGGTTGACCGATGCCGCGCCGGCGCCTGCCGCCGAGGCGGGGAGCACGATGCCGACCGCCGTCCATGGGTGACCGGTGCCGAGTCGCAGCAGGGCGACCGCGATGGCACCGCCGGCAAGCAGCGCAAGCTCGTTGACGCCGAGCAGCCACAGGGCCGCGGCCGTCGCCGCAACGAGCACGCGAAGCGGCGCGATCAGCACCGTGCGTCCGAATCCGACGAGCGCTCCGAGCACGATTGCCACGATCACCGGCTTGACCCCGTAGAGCAGGGCCTCCCCGCTCGGTGTGTCGCCGTAGGTGACATACGCCCACGCCAACGCCAGCACGATGACCGCCGCCGGCACGATGAATGACGCGCCCGCCACCAGGAGGCCGGCACGACCCGCACGCGCTCGCCCGACGAGCATCGCCAGCTCGGTCGAGTTTGGGCCAGGGATGAGGTTCGTCACCCCCACCAGGTCGACCAGCTGCTGGTCGGTCAGCCACCTGCGCCGCTCGACGACCTCGCGTCGCATGAGTGCCACGTGCGCGGTCGGGCCCCCGAAGCCGATGACGCCGAGCGTCCCGAAGACGGCGGCGAGCTCTCTGAGGCGCGTCTGTGGCGTCGCATCGGACACGTCCGCATTCTTCCAGACCACACGGTCGCGTCCGCGCGCTGGGGCGCCCTCAGGACCGATGAGGCCGGAATGGCGGGTGGACGCGAAGGAACCTTCGGCGGAGCCGTTCGACCCTGGCCGTCACGCGTCGTACGCCTCGGTCATGAGCTCGGCCGGCTCGCGGCGCAGGCCGGTCTCGTGAGCGGCCGCGATGTGCTCGAGCAGCTCGTCCAGCAGCTCCTCGTCGTCGCATGCCTCGACCGTGGTGCCGCACTCACAGTCGAGAGCGACCTGGACGCGGTGAATCCCTGGGACGGGCATGCAGGTACGCTCGGGGCTCGGCGTCAAGACCACGTCAACGCCGGGTGAGTGAATGGTTTGGATCGTGCTCAGGGGAGCCCGGCCACGCGTGCCAGCGCAGCCACGGCGGCCGCGACGAGCACCACGAGCAGGACCGGAGCGCGCAGCGCGATTGCCACGATCGCCGCGCCCAGTCCAAGGACGCGAGCGTCGACCACGAGCCGCTGCCCATCGGCGAACGTCGCCGTTGCGACGAGGGCAGCCAGCAGGGCGGGCGCGAGCAGCGCCACGACGGCCTGCACCCGAGGCGGCAGCGGGCGGCCGCCCAGGAGGACCGGTCCGGCGGCCTTGATCGCCATCGTGCCGATACCGATGGCGGCCACCACCAGCCAGATGCCGCTCACCGGCGCACCAGCCCGATGAGCGCGGCGGCGCCGGCGGCGACGATCGGTACGCCCGGCGGCGTGAACGGGACCAGGATCACGGCGATCGTGGCGCCGAGCAGCGCGGCCGCCACCGCACGGCGCGAGCGCAGCTGGGTGGCGAGGAGGGCGAGGAACAGGGCGGGAAATGCCGCGTCCAGGCCGAGGGTCGCCGGATCGCCCAGCGCCTCGCCGCCGATCACGCCGATGACCGTCCCGCCGACCCAGGCCAGCCACAAGGTGATGCCGGCTCCGACGAGGCGCCCCGCGTCGAAGGCGCCGTCGCCGCGCGACGCAATCGCCCACGACTCGTCGACCACCAGCTGGGCGCGGAGGAAGCGGCTCAGCCGACCGCCGCCGAGATACGGGGCCACGCTCACCCCGATGGGCAGGTACCGCGCGTTCAGCAGCAGCGCGGCGGCGATGGCCGCGATCGGCCCACCGCCCGAACCGAGGACGGACGCCGCCGCGAACTGCGCCGAGCCGGCGAAGGTGGTGGCGCTCATCACCACCGCCGGCAGCGCGCCCATGCCGCCGCTCGTCGCGGACAACACGCCGAACGAGACGCCGAACAGCCCGACGGCGATGGCCAGTGGCAGCGCGGTGATGGCGCCGGTGCGCAGCTCGAAGCGGATCGGCGCCGAGGAAGGCTCGGCCATGGGCGGCCGAGTCTACCGGGACGCGCGCCGGACCGAGCTGGAGTGGACCGGATCGGCAGTTCATGCGCCGTTGATCCGCGGTGGGTGGCGCTCTTGTCGTCGCTGGTGGCACCATACGAGCCTCAGAAGCCCCTCTCCACCCGAGCGGTCGGAGCGGGCACCGATCGAGGAGCAGGAGCCACATTCCATGCAGTCTCGTTTCACTCACCCACCGTCGGCGTCGCGCTCCGCGCTCCGGCCGTCTCGGCTTGACCCTGACGCTGCCGATGACCGCCTTCGCCGCGGCACCAGTCGGCTTCCGAATCCGACGCCAGGCGGCGCTGACCTGACCGGCACGTCCGCCTCCGGCCAGATCGTTCCGCTGATCACCGCGGCGAGGATGCGGACGTGGATGGCTTCGTGTTCGAGGGCATCCCGGACGGCATCGGCATCGTGCCGGTCACCGGCAGGTCGATCTGGATGTCTATGCACGCACGAGCAGTCGACACGTCCCGTTCGACCGGTGCGGCGGACCGACGCCGATTCGCCGACTCCAGGACTCGTCGGTGTCGAGGGTGACCGATCGACGTCAGCCGCCACAGGCAGGTCGTCGACCGATCGAGCGTGCCGCTCGGTCCCGCGGACCTGGGCTTCATCCGGTTCTGCTCTGCGTTCATGGCGGGTCCGAGCACGGCTTCGCGCACTACACCTTCTTCGTCAACGAGGAGTCGAACGACATCATCAGGTGCCGACGGGCGCGCCGTACGGCGCCGATCCGTCCATCGCCCCGAACCGGCAGGCCGGCTACTCGGTGGCCCTCGACACGCCGACGAGGTGCGTTCGACCGTGCTGGCCGACCTGGGACGGCACAACCACGAGAACACGGTCGTCGTCCCGGGTGGATGGAAGGACATCGCATCGCTGTCGGGCGACGACACGTTCACGCGCCCCGTCGATCGCAGCTGTACCTGCCACACCGGCCGAGCACGCGCCGACAAGGTCCTGACCGACAAGGGCCAGCTCTGGGCCTTCCAGGTGACCGGCGACGGACGATGGTCCGGTCGACCCGTTCGATCCGTTCAACAACGCCAACGACTACCTCGAGATCAACCTCGGCGATGACTGGTCCGGGCGAGTTCATCCAGGTCCCGACGGACATCGCCGCGGGGACGACGGCGGAGCCGCCCCAGGACGCGCTCGAGAACTGGTCGAACGAGAACAACGTGTTCCAGTTCGTCCGCGTCGAGGACATCGCCTACGACCCGGACGCCCCGCGGACGGTGTACTTCGCCGACACCGGCACGACGCGGCTGTCGGAAAGCGCGACCACCGGCCGCCTGGAGCGCTTGCCGCAGGCGGCACGAACTCGAACGGGCCGGATCTTCAAGATGGAGCTGAACGCCAAGGACCCACGGATCGTCGACTCGTTCAGCATCCTGGTCGAGGCCGACGCCTGCCGAGGGCGGGATGCGACAATCCGGACAACCTCGACATCAGCGCCAACAGCATCATGGTCCAGGAGGACACCTCGAACGCCGAGGTCTGGCGCTACGACCTCGGCGAGCGGGATCTGGTCGTGGGTGGCGACCGCGACGCAGCCGACGGCCGAGACGAGCGGCATCGTCGACGTGTCGGACTGGTTCGGTCCCGGTTGGTGGGCGCTCGACGTCCAGTCGCACGTCAACGAATCGGAGGGGGCCGAGGAGCTGACGTACGGAAACACCGCTGGGCGGACCGCTGATCGACTACTTCGAGACGCACGGGAGGACGGCCAGCTGCTCCTCGATGAAGATCCCCGGCAGCTGACCCGCAGTCAACGCACGCGCCGAGAGCCTGCCGGTCCGCCCGGGGATCGCCCCGCTGCGGCCCACGTGCGGAGCGGTCGCGCCACGCGGCACGGGCCCTGTTCGGCGGCCACCGTCGCCGGGCGGCGGGATGACGTAGGCCGATCCCCGCCGTCCTGCCGACGACATCGGGACACGGGACCGCCACCCTGTGTGGGTGACCTCGACTCGCGCGGCGGTCGCCGGCGGGATCTCCCGCGTCGACTTCGCCGCCCTCCTCTTCCTCGGCGCCGTGTGGGGTGGTGCCTTCCTGTTCCTGCACATCGCTGCGCCGCAGGTCGGACCGCTGTGGGCGGCCGAGTTCCGCATCGGCGGTGCGGCGCTGATCCTTCTCGCCGTCGCCGGCCGGCGCACCTGGCGCTCGGCGCGTGGCCGCATCCTCCCGATCGCCTTCGTCGGCGCAACCTTCTCCGCCATCCCGTTCAGCCTCATCGCCTTCGCCTCGCTGACGCTGCCCACCGGCTTCGCGGCACTGCTGAACGCGGCGACGCCCATCTTCACCGCCCTCGTCGGGGCGGCATGGATCGGCCATCGGCTGACGGGTCGTGCCTTCGTGGGGATGGGGATCGGTGTCTTCGCGGTGCTCGTGCTGGTCGGATGGTCGCCGCTGCCCCTGGGGCCGGCCACGATCCTCGCCGTTGCCGCGGCCCTGGGCGCCGCGCTGAGCTACGCGGTGGCGGGCACCTGGGTGCGACGGCGGCTGTCGGACATGAGCGGGATCGAGGTCGCGACCGGCCAGCTGGTCACCGGCGCGCTCGTCCTTCTGCCCTTCGCCATCCTGTCGGGACCGCCGGGCGTCCCCGGGCCGGACGGCATCGCCTCGCTGGTTGCGGTGGCCATCTTCTCGACGGCCCTGGCCTGGCCGATCTTCTTCCGAGTGTCCTCGCACACCACGCCGACCGCGGCCAGCACGGTGACCTTCATCGTGCCCGCCTTCGGGATCGCATGGGGCGCGCTGGTGCTCGGCGAGCACGTCGGCCTCGAGCTGGTCATCGGCTTCGCGTTGGTGATGGTCAGCCTGGTGCTGGTGCTCGGCATCCGGCTGCCGTTCGATACGCTGGCAGCCCGCGCCCTGGCCCCGGTGCGCGCAGCCATCGGCCGCGGACCGGCGACGAACACGACCGCCGCCTGACCATCAAGCGACGGGCGCGCGCCAGGCGGGTGGTGGGAGCCGGCCCGCGCGGCCGGCTCCGCGTGTCGGCCTACATGAGGCCGATGACGTGCCCCTCCGGATCGGCGAACAGCGCGATCGTCGTCTCGGGCGCCACCTCGGTGAGCGGCATCAGCACCTGCCCACCGCCCTCTTCCACCCGCTTCAGCGTCGCGGCGGGGTCATCGGCGTGCACGTAGAACGTCACGCGGCCCTGCTGTCCCTGCGCGGCCGGACCGATGCCGCCGGTCATCTCGCCCTGGCGGACGAGGCCGTAGCCGCCCGGGTTGTTGGTGTCGAACGTCCACCCGAACACGTCGCCGTAGAAGCGCTGGAGCGCCGTGCCGTCGTCACCGGTGACCTCGACGTGAATGATCTTGGCTGCCATCTCGGTTGATCCTCCTTCTGGCGGACCACTGATGGCCGCCTCCACCCATGACGACGAACGGCGGCGTCGTCGATCGACACTGGCGGCGGGAAGGGCCCCGGAGTCGCCGGTCTCTGGGCCGGTCCATGGACGACTTCGCGAGACCACGCTATCCTGCGGCGCCGTGCGACTGCTCATCGTCGAGGACGAGCTCGACCTCGCCACCGCTCTTGCCACCGGGTTGCGCCGCGAAGGCTATGCGATCGACACCGCCGCGAACGCCGCCGAGGCACGCGAGCGCCTCGAGGACACCCCGTACGACGTGGTGTGCCTGGACCTCGGCCTGCCCGACGGCGACGGTCGCGAGGTCTGCCGCCAGCTTCGCGCCGGCGAGCTGACTGCTGCCGGGCGCCACGCCACCGCGCGTCCTGATGCTGACCGCCCGGGACGGTCTCGACGATCGAGTGGGAGGCCTGGACGACGGCGCCGACGACTACCTGGTCAAGCCGTTCAGCTTCGCGGAGCTCGCGGCACGGGTTCGCGCCCTTGCCCGCCGCCCGACGATCAACGGTGGCGCGACGATCCGGCTGGGGAGCCTCGGGCTCGACGCCGCGCGGCACGAGGCTCACCGCAACGACCATCGCCTCGACCTGACGCCGAAGGAGTTCGCGCTCCTCCGGTACTTCATGCTCCATCCGAGCGAGGTCCTGACACCGGAGCGCCTGCTCGAGCACGTCTGGGACGATCGCGCCGACCCGTTCACGAACACGGTCCGCGTCACGTCAGCAACCTTCGCCGCAAGCTTGCCGAGGCGGGCTCCGGGCAGCCCATCGAGACGGTCGTCGGGGTGGGGTATCGCCTCGCGGAGGGCGTCGAATGAGTCGGTCGCCGACTCGCGGCGCATCGCCGCATTCGTTCGATCGGTCCGCTTCCGGCTCGCGATGCTGGTGACCGCGGCCCTGCTCGTGACGGCGGGCGTGCTCGTGCTGGGCATGAACCTCGCCCTTGACGCGGTCGCCGCGACGATCCCGGAGGAGCAGCCGACGACGCTCGAGGGAGAGCTGCTGCGGATCCTCGGCATGAGCATCGCCGAGCTCGACGGAAGCGGCGAGCACGGGGCGACCGACGCACTCCTGGAAGTGGAGCAGGCCGTCCGGGAGCAGACGCTCCAGCAGGTTCGCAATCTTTCGCTCGCGGCGCTCCTCGTGCTGGTGCCGGTCGGCCTCGCCATCGGTTGGGTCGTCGCGGGCCGGGTCGTGCGGCCCGTCGGCACGATCGCCGGCGTCGCGCGGGAGATCGAGGCGACCGATCTCTCGCGGCGGATCCGTCTCGGCGGTCCACCCGACGAGATGCGCGATCTCGCCGACACGTTCGACGCGATGCTCGACCGGCTCGATCGGGGCGTGCGGACCCAGCGCCGCTTCGTCGAGGACGCCTCGCACGAGCTGCGGAATCCGCTGGCGGTCATCCGGACGACCCTCGATGTCGCGCTCTCGGAGCCCGAGGACGCCGAGGGCCTGCGCAGCGCTGCCGAGGTGGCTCGTCGGACGGCCGACCGGATGTCGACGACGGTCGACGAGCTCATGGCGCTCGCCAGGACGAGTGTCCAGCCCGAGCAACGCACGTCCGTCGACCTGGCCGAGGTGGTGGCCGAGGTCGCCCAGGAGTACGACGCGGAGGCCACGACCCGTGGCGTCCGACTGTCCCGGCTCGCTCCGTCCGGCCTGGTCGTCGACGGGGACCGGTCCGCGCTGAAGCGCGCCCAGGCGAACCTCGTCTCGAATGCGCTCCGCGTGGCGCCCACCGGCTCGGTGGTCCACTGCCGCGCCGGACGTGCCGGCGGATGGCTGTGGTTCGGGGTCCGCGATGTCGGACGCGGGATCGCGCCCGACGACCAGGCCCTCGTCTTCCGCCGCGCCTGGCGCGACGGGGCTCCGACCGCGGAGGGCGACGGGCACGGCCTGGGGCTGGCCCTCGTTCGCCAGATCGCCGAGGCACACGGCGGCACGGTCAGCGTGGCCTCGGTCCCCGGGCACGGCGCGAGCTTCGTCGTGTGGCTGCCGGACCGATCGGCGGACGCGAAGGCGGTCCCGGTGGCCGAGCTCCGAGCGATGGCCGACCCGCTCTGGACGGTGGACGCGACCTCCTGACCCGGATCCTTTAGGTCGCCCTTATCATCGTCCGAACGCCCACGTTATCGGCCATTTCCCTAGCCTCCGGATTCACTGGCCCGGACCGGCATCGGTCCGACCTGCATCCGACCGTACCCGATCCGGAGGCCCGCTCCCGTGGACGACCCCTTCGCCGGCGACGATCGTCAGCACAAGAGCTGGCGCGACCTGCCGCCGACACCCACCTCTCGTCTGGCCCACCACCCCACCATTGGCGACCGCGGCCGCCGGTGTCGGTGCAGCCCCGATGCCCGACAGCCGACCCTCGAGGCGGCCCCGACGCCGCCTCATCGTCGGCACCGCCGTCCTGGTCGCGGCCATCGTCCTCGTCGGCACCGGGCTGCTCGCCACCGGCAACCGGCTCGGTGCGCTGCTGGCACCGCCGGCGGTCCCGGCGGCCCGGACAACGCGGCCGCGCTGCTCCCGGGGAGCGATGAGCCGCTCGCGGACACGGCCGCGAGGCTCCTGCCCTCGGTCGTGCAGATCGAGGCCGACGGCGCCATGGGCTCCGGCTTCGTGGCGGCCGACGGTGGCCTCATCCTCACCGCATCGCACGTCGTCGGTCGATCGGAGACGGTCACGCTCCGCCTCCAGGACGGCACGAGCATCTCCGGCACCGTGGTCGCGGTCGACAAGTCCATCGACACCGCCGTCATCCGGGCCGATGAGGCCGCGACCGATCTGAAGCCCCTCCCGCTCGGCGCCCTCGCCGATGTGCAGGTCGGCGAGATGACGATCGCCATCGGGAGCCCGTTCGGGCTGAGCCAGACGGTCACCACCGGCATCGTGAGCGCGCTCGGCCGCACGGTTCCGACGCCGATGGGCGAGCTGCACGACCTGATCCAGACGGATGCCGCCATCAACTCCGGCAACTCCGGCGGTCCGCTGATCGACCGGGAGGGTCGGGCCATCGGCATCAACACCGCCATCGCGAGCGCTTCGGGCGGCAGCGACGGCATCGGCTTCGCGGTGCCGGTCGACCAGGCCGCGCAGATCCTGGACAAGGTCAAGGACGGCACGTGGCAGCCCGAGGACAACAACCCCGCCGACAGCCTGGACCCGCTCGGTGGGCTCTTCGACCAGTTCCTCGGTCCTGACGGGCTGGACGGTCTGGGCGAGCTGTTCGGGCTTGGGCCTGACGGATCGCAGGGGCCAGGCGGCTCCGGCGGTTCGGAGATGGCCGACCGGCTGCTGCGCCAGCTGCTCGACGAGCTCCTGAGCGAGCTCGACGGCGGGGCCCTGGCGCCCGAGCCGGCACCGGATCCCGCGCCGGATCCGGACGCGACCGAGCCGGACGGTCCGAATGCCCTGGGCGGTGACGCGATCGACCAGCTGATGCAGCAGTTCATGGACGAGCTGTTCAAGGGGCTGAGCCCGGACGGGCCGCTCGATCCATCCGCGCCCGATGGCGGCACCGACGGCCAGGAAGGAGCATGACCGTGAGCATCGACCTCTCCACCACTCGCCTCGCGCAGGTCCGTCACGAGCTGGGCCGGGTCATCGTCGGCCAGGATCGGGTCGTCGATCGGCTCCTCGTCGCCGTGCTGGCAGACGGGCACGTCCTCCTCGAGGGCGCGCCCGGCCTGGGCAAGACGCTGCTGCTTGCGACGCTGGCGCGGATCCTCGGTGGCTCCTTCAATCGCATCCAGTTCACACCCGACCTGATCCCGTCCGACATCGTCGGAACCCGGATCTTCCGGCCCTCGTCGGAGGCGTTCGACGTCGAGCCGGGGCCGATCATGGCGAACATCGTCCTGGTCGACGAGATCAACCGCGCCCCCGCGCGCGTCCAGTCGGCGCTGCTCGAGGCGATGGCGGAGCGGCAGGTCACGGTCGGCGGTCGCACCTTCGCGATGCCGAAGCCGTTCCTGGTCGTTGCCACCCAGAACCCCGTCGAGTCCGAGGGCGTCTATCCGCTGGCCGAGGCGCAGCGCGATCGGTTCCTGATGCGGGTCCCGGTCGACTACCCGACCCCGACCGAGGAACGGGCGATCGTCGCGCGCATGGCCGACGAGCCGCCCCAGGCCGCCCGCCTGCTCGATGCGGCCGACGTGGTCGACCTTCAGATGGCGGCCCGGGGAGTCGCGGTCGACGAGGCAGCGATCGACTACGCGATCCGCCTGGTGCTCGCGACCCGCGACCCTGCGGCGCACGGCCTGCAGAAGCTGGTGGGTCTCCTCGAGTACGGCGCGAGCCCGCGAGCGTCGCTGGGGCTGGTGCGGAGCGCCCGCGCCATGGCGCTCCTGCGCGGTCGCGAGCGTGCCGTTCCGCAGGACGTCTACGACGTCGCGTACGACATCCTCAACGCGCGCCTCGCGCTGTCCTACCGGGCACTGGCCGAGGGGTTCACGATCGACGACGTCCTCGTCGAGCTGCTCACCACGGTGCCGGCTCCCGGTGTGGACCCGTGGCCGCCAGGCTCCGTGGCACGACCCACCGTCCCGGCGCCCGCGGCATACCCGACGCAGGCGGCGCCAGCCCACGCTGCCCACGGGGGGCCGCCGCCGCTCGTCATGCCGGGCGATCAACCGGTCACGCGGTGACCTCCGCCCCGGGTGCCGGCACCGGCGCCGGCTTCGACCTGCCGGCACGGCTCCGCCGCATCGAGCTCGCGGTCAGCCACAAGGTCTTCGGCCGCCGAGACGGCCGCCATCCCTCGCTGGTGCTCGGCCACGGCGTCGAGCCGGGGGAGGCGAGGCCATACGAGCCGGGCGACGACGTCCGCCGCATGGATTGGGCGATCCTTGCCCGGACCGGCGAGCCGCACGTCCGGGACGCGACCCAGGAGCGCGATCTCGACGTCGCCGTCCTGGTCGACCGCTCCGGGAGCCTCGACTTCGGGACGGTCGGCTGGCGGAAGGCGGACCTGGCCGTGAGCGTCGCATCGGCCGTGGCTTCGCTGGCCGTCCTCGGCGGCGACCGGATCGGTGCGCTCCTGGCGACGGCGGATGGGCCACTGATCGTGCCGATCCGCGGCGGCCGACGGCACCTGGCCGGCCTCATGGGCAGAGTCGCACGGTCGCCGCTCGGGGGACAGGTCGATCTCGGTCACGCCATCGACGGCCTCCGACACGTCCAGCGACGAGGTGGACTCGCGATCGTGATATCGGACTTCCTCGCTCCAACCGACACCTGGAGCCCGGCGCTCGCACGGCTCGGGCGTCGAAGCGAGGTCATCGCGGTCGAGGTCGTCGACCCGCGCGAGCTCCGACTGCCCGACGTCGGCCTGCTGGTGATCGAGGACCCCGAGACCGGCCGCCAGCGGACGATCGACACGGGCGACGAGCGCTTCCGCGGCCGCCTGGCCGAGGCCGCCGATCGCCGACGCGCCGCGAGGTCGTCGGTCGATCCGGCGAGCCGGCGCCACGCACCTGCGACTCCGAACGGACTCGGAGTGGACCGGTCCGCTCGCGGCTTGCCTGTACCGACACCGTCGTGCTCGAGCGCTGGGTCGGCAGGCGGCGTCCCATCCCACCAACGGAGCTTCCCGATGATCCCGTTCGCGCCCGATCTCACCTTCCTTGCGCCCGAGCGGTTCGCACTCTTGTTGGTGCCGCTGGCGTTCGTCGTGCTGTATCTCGTCAGGCATCGCCGGCGTCGCGCCTACGTGGTCCGCTTCACCGATCCGGACCTGATCGACACGGTGGCACCGCGGCGCCCGGGCCTGCGCCGTCACGTCGTCGCCGCCGTCTACCTGGCGGCGACGGCCCTGCTCGTCATCGCGGCTGCCCGCCCCGCCGTGGCGACCGAGGTCGCGAACGAGCCGGCGGTCGTTCTCGCGTTCGACACCTCGATCTCGATGGAGGCGACCGATGTCACGCCCAACCGCATCGAGGCCGCCCGTGAGGCGGCCCATCGGTTCATCGAGGTCGTCCCTGACGGTGTCCGGGTGGGCCTGGTCGCCTTCGACCAGACGGCGCGGGTCATCATCCCTCCGACGACCTCGAAGGTGGTCCTGGACCGCGCGATCGACCGGCTGTCACTGGGCCAGGGAACGGCGATCGGCGAGGCCATCTACACGTCGCTGGACCTGCTCGCGGCGGACGCGCCCGAGGATGCGCAGGAGCTCGCCGGGTCGATCGTGCTGATGTCGGACGGCGAGACGAACACGGGGCGACCCGAGGGGCCGGCCGCGCGTGAGGCGCAGCGCCGTGGCGTCAAGGTCAGCACCGTCGCCTTCGGCACCGACGATGGGTCGGTGATGGTCGACTTCATGCCGGTCCCCGTCCCGGTCGATCGCGAGGCGCTGCGCGACATCGCCGAGACCACCGGCGGCAAGGTCTTCGAGGCCGAGTCGGCCGAGGAGATCGTGTCGGTGTTCGAGGACCTCGGCGAAGGCGTCGGCACGCGGACGGAGCCACGTGAGATCACGGACAGCCTCGTCCTTGCCGCGCTCGTGACGGCAGTCGTGGCCGCGGCCGGCTCGCTCGCCTGGTTCGCGCGCATCCCCTGAGATCGAGGCGAGCCGTGCGGGAGCGCGGCCAGCGCTCACGACGCGCAGGCCGAGTGGGCGAGGACGAGTGGACGCGGACCGAAGCCCTCGCGGCTGACGAAGCGTCGCCGACCATGATCTGCTTGCGAGGCGGTTCCTAGGCGTCGTACAGTGGCGACGGCGCGGTCCCGCGCCCGACTGCCAGACCGAGCCCCCACGCGGCGCGGCGATGCGGCGGTAAAGGGGATCCGGATCCTCGGGACGAACCGGTCGACCATCCGACCGGCCGACGACGTGGCGGTGTGGGCGCGTGCGTCGACGGCCGTGACGGAGAACTGACCGATGACCACCAACAAGGCCTTCAAGCGAGTTGTGCGCGCGCGCATGGCCAAGACCGGCGAGCGATACGCCGCCGCCCGACGGACCCTGGTCGAGGGCGCCACGGACGGACCTCACGCGGAGCCGACGGCCGACTCCGACACCCCATCGGGCTATCGGATGCGCGGCGGCCTGCACCCGGAGACGGCAACGCTGGCCAACGTCCTGGCGAATCAGGGCGTCGTCTCGGGCGTGACAGGCGAGCCGCTGACCGAGGCCGCGATCCTCGGCATCGGCGGCGGCCTGGGCGCCGGTTACATCCTGTGGGAGTTCCAGGCGCAACACCGCGGCAAGATTCACCGCGGGCCGGTCCTCACCTTGGCATTCCGGAATCAGTGGCAATACCCGTGGATCCCCGGGTGGACCGGCAAGACGCTGGATCGGCTCGGCATCGAGCCAGACCTGCACGGGACCGGCGGCGCGAAGGGGGCTCGCGAGGCGCTCGATGCTCGCCTGGACGCCGGCGTGCCCGTCATCGCCTCGGTCGACCTCCAGTCGATCGGGATCTGGGGCCAGCCCGACGACCTGTCGGGACACTTCGGTCTCGTCGTCGTCGTCTTCGGACGCGACTCCGATGGCTCGTACTTCGTGGATGATCGTGGCCGGAACCCGTACCGAGTGCCACCTGCCGTGATGGCCACCGCACGCGGACGGATCGGCTCGTTCAAGCACCGGATCGTCGGGCTGCGAACAACGCCAGGACCGATCCCAGCCGACAGGCTTCGGGCGGCGCTGCGCGCTGGTCTGGAGGACCAGGTGGACCACCTGCGATCCCCATCCGACTCCTTCTCGCTCCCGGCCTGGCGCAAGTGGGGCCGTCTGATGACCGACGAGCGGAACGCGAAGGCCTGGCCGCGGGTCTTCGCCGACGGCCGCGGCCTGTTCGGCTCGCTGTCGGCCATCCACGAGAGCGTCGATGGCCAGGTCGGGCCATGGGGCGGGCACTTGCGAGAGCTGTACGCCGCATCACTCGATGAAGCGGCCGTCGCCCTCGACAACCCTCTCCTCGGCGAGGCGGCGCGGGCGTGGCGTGGCGTCGCCGACCAGTGGGAGGAGCTGGCCGACGCGGCCGTACCACCCGACCTCGACGGAGCAGCCGAGGCGGTCGAGGCGGTCGAGACCCTTCGCGTGGCGGTCATGGCGGGCGAACCGGGACGCCCGGCTGTGAGCGCGGCCGCGGAGACCGCGTGGGCCATCAGGGATCGCTACGCCGACGCCTTCCCGCTACCGCCGGACCGCGTCACGGCGACCCTCGAGGATCTCGGCGACCGGATCGGCGCGATCTACCAGGCTGAGGTCGACGCGCTGGAAGTGACCGCCAAGGCCATCGGCAGATGAGGGCCTAGCCGAGCAGGATGCGGCGCGGGACCTCGTGGGCGGCGCGCCCTGATCGATCAGCGATTCCAGGTGCTGCCGATAGACGAACCCCGGCGTCTCGCCGAAGTCCCGACGATACGCGGACTTCTCCGACATCGGACCGCGCGTCGCGGCTCACAGGGGAAGCGTCACGCACGGCTGCGGGGGCCGCCGGCCGGCTCACCGAGCGGTATCGTGCGCCCAATGGTCGGCCAATCGCGGCGAGAAGTCATTCTCTTCCTCAGCGTGCTCGCTGTTGCGATGGGCAGCCGCTTCTATGGGCTCGGCTCACCCGAGGAGCTGATCTTCGATGAATCGTTCTATGCCCAGGACGGCTGCGTGTATTTATTCGGCCGTGATGTGGACCTGTGTTTCCACTCCGGCGAGGTCTCGTGGATGCACCCGCCGCTCGGCAAGTGGCTCATCGCTGCCGGAATCGCGGCTCTTGGGTACGAACCGTTCGCCTGGCGCCTGCCGGCAGCGATCGCCGGCGTCCTGACGGTTGGCCTCCTTTACCTGCTGATCCGTCGCCTGACAGCGTCCAGCCTGGCCGCCACCGTCGGTGCCGGGATGCTGGCGCTCGACCCGCTGTCGATCGTGTCATCTAGGGTGGCGATGCTCGACGCCTTTACGACCTGTGCGGGTGTTGCGGCTTTGTACTGCGCCGTCGCCGACCGCGACAGTCTGGTGCAGCGCGGTCCAGGCTCAAGCGGCTTGCTGCGGCCGTGGCGTGCCGCAGCGGGATTGGCGGGTGGCGTGGCCGTGGCGACGAAGTGGTCCGCCGGCCCGATCCTCGTCGCAGTCATCCTCCTCGTGCTGGCGTGGGAGGTGTCCGCCGCACGCCGGCTTGCGATCCGTCCCCGCGTGGCCGTCACGAATGCCGCGTCTTCGATCTTCCTTTGGCTGATGGTGCTGCCGGTTCTCGTCTACGTGGTCTCCTACGTTGGCCGACTCGATGGCGACCTGCTGACGCTTCCGTGGTATCACGATGCGTGGGTCAGGCAGTTCGGCGGCCGACAGCTACAGATGCTGGGCTTCCACGCCACGCTGGATGGAACCCATCCATCCGCGTCGCCCGCCTGGTCGTGGCTCCTCGGGAAGCGGGCCGTGCCCTACTTCTTCGAAGTCGACGCCGCGGGCCGGTACCGTGAGGTGCTTGCCTTTGCCAACCCCGTCATGTATTTGCCCGCTCTCGTGACGGCCAGCTGCGCCGCGTTCGTGGCAATCCGTGGGCGCCGGCTCTGGGGACCCGAGGTCATCGTCGCCATCGGCGTTGGCGCGACGTACCTGCCTTGGCTGCTACTCAGTATCAACAGGGAGTTTGTCTTCCTCCATTACCTCGTCCCCACCATTCCGTTCTTCGGGCTAGCGCTCGGCTGGGGCGTGTGGAGACTGCCGCGGCGCCTCGGTCGTGGGCTCGCCGGCGCGCTGGCGGTTGTCGCTATCACAGTGGCGGTGTTTTGGGCTCCCCTCATCTATGGATGGCCGCTCGACTACGATTCGTGGAGGATGCGGATCCCTTTACCGACTGCACCTCCGAGGAGATCGTCGACGGCATGTTGCGGCCGCGGCTAGGGGGCGGCCCACCTCCGCCGGGCTGGTGCTGGGCCTAGGCCTCATCGGGTGGGTGCTTCGTCCCCGCCACGGGCGGAGCGGGCGAAGCGCCCGCCTCTTCGCGAGCCGGGTTGTGTCGTGTTTGAGGGCCGTGTGGGATTCGAACCCACGACACGAGGATTAAAAGTCCCCTGCTCTAACCCCTGAGCTAACGGCCCACCGACGGGTCAGCATAGACCGATGCGCCGCTCGGTCGGTGACCGTCAGCATTGCCCCGGCTCACGTCGCGAGCGGCTCGACTTCCAGGACCAGCTGCTCGCGCCCGACGACGCGGATGCGGTCGCCCGTGCCGGCGCCCGCCTCGCAGCGCGCCTGCCAGATCTCGCCCTTGATCCGCACCGTCCCGTCGGGCTGGCACGGCGTCACCACGCGTCCGCTGGCGCCAACGAGCGTCTCCGGCCCGACCTTCGTCTTCTGCCGCCTCGACCAGCGCCACGTGAACACCGTCTCGCCGAACTCCAGCAGGGCGGCGCCGACGATGACCGGCACATTCCACGGCCACGGAATGACGAACAGCGCGAGACCGATGCCGATGAGGAGGATCACATGGGCATTGTCGCCCGCCCCGCGCGGGGACGCTCAGGGCCACAGGCGACCCGCCGGAGCGCCCACGCGACGTCCGTGCCCGAACGATCGGCGGTCGTCGCCGGGATCCGTGCTAGCATCCGCTCACGGCCACCGACTGCGACGAACGTGACCCGTTCGGCCACTGAATCGGTCGCCATCGGCACTCGAGATCCTGTTGCGCAGACGCGTGCCCTTCGTCGGAACACGCTTGCTCAGGTGACCCGGAATGCGAGTCCTGCTGGTCGGAGTCGGTACGGTGGGCGAGGCGATCGCCCGCATCTCCTCCTCCGCCGATTGGCTGGAGACCATGGTCCTCGCCGATTACGACGAGGCACGCGCCCGCGCCCTGTCCGACGCGCTGGGAGGGGCGCCGCGCTTTCCGTCCGCGCGGGTCGACGCCCGCGACGCGGCGTCGGTCACCGAGCTCGCCCGCGCGCATCGGGCCGACCTGGTCATGAATGCGGTGGATCCGCAGTTCGTCATGCCCATCTTCACCGGCGCGCTCGAGGCCGATGCGCACTACATGGACATGGCCTGCAGCCTGTCGAAGCCGCACCCGGATCGGCCGTTCGAGCTTCCCGGGCTCAAGCTCGGCGACGAGCAGTTCGCCATGGATGACGCGTGGAAGAGCCGCGGGAAGCTGGCGCTGGTCGGCATGGGCATGGACCCCGGCCTGACCGACATCTTCGCCGCCCACGCCGCGAAGCACGCCGTCGACGAGGTGCACGAGGTCCACGTCCGCGATGGTGGAGACCTCGAGATCCCCGGGTACGACTTCGCCCCGGTGTTCAGCATCTGGACCACGATCGAGGAGTGCCTGAACCCGCCGATCGTCTGGGAGAACGGCGACTGGCACACGACCGAGCCGTTCAGCGCGCCAGAGGCCTTCCCGTTCCCCGACGGCATCGGTCCCGTGGACTGCGTCAACGTCGAGCACGAGGAGGTCCTGCTCGTGCCCCGCTGGATCGAGACGCGCAAGGCGACGTTCAAGTACGCGCTGGGCGACGACTTCATCGACAAGCTCAAGACGATTCACGCGCTGGGCATGGATCGCACCGATCGCGTCTCGGTCAAGGGCGTGGAAGTCGCGCCGCGCGACGTGCTGGCAGCGATCACTCCCGATCCCATCAGCCTGGGCGACAAGTTCCGCGGTCGGGCGGTGGTCGGGACCTGGGTGCTCGGTACGAAGGACGGGAGGCCGCGCGAGACCTTCGCCTACCAGATGGCCGACGCGGAGGAGATCTGGGCCAGGCATGGCCTCCAGGTCGTCGGCTGGCAGACCGGCTTCAACCCGACCATCGCCATGGAGCTGCTCGCAACCGGGGCGTGGTCCGGTGCCGGCGTGCTGGGGCCAGAATCGTTCGATCCGGACCCCTACCTCGCGCTGCTGGACCTGCACGGCATCCACCACGCGACGATCGAGATGGAGCCGGGGGCGCACCGCCCCACCTGACGGGCCTCAGCCCAGGCGCTCGATCGTCGAGTCCAGCTTCGCCCGCACCTCGATGATCTCCCCGATCGCGCCGTCGGCCCAGCGCTCGCCGTCAGCGGCACCGGTCGGAATCTGTGCGATCGCCCGCTGCAGGAGCGGGTATCGAACCAGCGTGTCAACGATCTGGCCGCGCCACGCGCCGATCTGACCGCGCCAGTATTCCTCTGAATCGGGTGCGATGAGCTCGTCGCCGCGCAGGCGCCGCTCGAGATCGACGCTCTCGCGTCGAAGAGCCGCGAGCCGGGCAGCGATCTCGCGATCGGGCACGTCGACATGGTACCCACGGAGATGCCAGCGACAAGACCCGGAGGTACCGGTGGCGGATACTGGAGGGCCACAGTACTGGAGGCAGTTCGATGACGACGGTGGTGCAGGCCGCAGCGGCCAATGTGCTCGAGGGCATGCACGTGAAGCGAGTGTTCGGCGAGCCGATCGAACGTGACGGGGCCCTGTTCATCCCGGCCGCGAAGGTCCGTGGCGGCGGTGGCGGCGGCGGCGACACGGAGGGCAACGGGGGAGCCGGGTTCGGCATCACCGCGAAGCCGGCCGGCATGTACGTCATCCGCGACGGCACCGCGACGTGGCAGCCGGCGCTCGATCTGAACCGCGTCATCCTCGGCGGCCAGATCGTTGGCATCGTGGCGCTCCTCGTCCTGCGCTCAATCCTCAAGCGCCGGTGAGCCGCGGCCGATGTCGAGGCCGATTGACCGTCCCCGGAGTCCGCACTACCATGGGTGGCCGCGGGGTGGAGCAGTGGTAGCTCGTCGGGCTCATAACCCGAAGGTCGGCGGTTCGAATCCGTCCCCCGCAACCACTCGACCAATCGTCATCGAAGCCGGCCTCCGGGCCGGCTTTCGTGCATCCCCTTCCGGTACAATGCGCCCGCCTAGACAGCCCTTGAGCGAGCCCGATGGAGGGTGAACGCGCCCCATGACGGTGACGGTCAACCGAAACCCGAAGAAGAGCCGGCCGTACGACGAGGCACCCAAGCGTCGGCGCTCGCTCATCCCGAACCGGCCGGACAGCGCGGCCACCGGGTTCTTCGTCGCAGCGGCGGTCTGGCTCGCTGCGGCCACCGGCATCGGCCTGCTGGCCATCGGCATCACCATCGTGCCGGTCGACATCTCCTTCTCCCTCGTCGTCGCGGACCTCGCCTTCGAGCTGGACCCGCCGCGCGCGCAGGCGGCGTTCGTCAATGCCACCGTCTTCGGCTGGCTCACGAACGTCGGGTTCGCCGCCATCGCATTCATGACGCCACGTCTTGTGGGTCGGCCCATGGCCGGCGAGCGTTGGCTCAACGTCGCGGTCGCGTTCTGGAACCTGGCGCTGGCCGGCGGGATCCTGGCCCTCTACGTGTTCGACCTCGGCCCGAACTCGGCGCTGAGCGCGATGCCGTGGTTCATCGAGGGAGGGCTGGCGACCGCCGCGCTCATCGTGACGGCGTCCTTCCTGGTCACCGCCGGCGCCGCCATCCGATCGGCGTACATCAGCACGTGGTTCGCGGGGGTGGCGCTGCTGAGCCTGCTGGGCCTGCTGGGCCTGAATGCCACCATCGGCCTCGTCGAGCTGTTCTTCGAGCTGCCGGATCTGACCATCGCGCTCGTCTCGGTGTTCGTGGAGCGCGCCGTGGTGACCCTGTGGCTGCTGGGCGTCATGTACGCGACGCTCTACTACGTCGTGCCGCGCGCCACGGGCCAACCGTTGGCGTCCGGTGGGCTCGCCATCCTGGCCTGGCTCACCTGGCTGGCGCTGGCCCCGCTGTCACCGCTGGCCACGCTGCGCGACCCGAGCATCCCGTACGTCGTCACCTCGGTGGGCGCCGTGGCGACGATGCTGCTCCTCGTGCCCGCCGCCCTGACGACGGTCAACCTCACGCTGTCGATGCAGGGGCGCTGGAGCCTGCTGTTCGGCTCCGGGCCGCTCGCCTTCGCGGCAGTGTCACTCGTCTTCCTGCTGGCCACCAGCCTGTTGGCGGCCATCGGGACGCTGGACTCGGTGCGGGCCGCGGTCGGCGGCACCGAATGGGAGCGAGGCGTGGTGCTGTGGATCACGTACGGCGCGTGCACCTTTGCGGGCTTCGCCGTCGCCGAGCATGCGTTGCCGCGCATCCTGCGCCGCGCCTGGGGTGGCGGTTCGCTGGCCGGTGCGCAGCTGTGGCTCGCCTTCGCCGGCGTGACCCTGGCCGGCGTGACCCTGATGGGTGCAGGCCTGGCGGAAGGCTCGCTGCGCGCTGCTGGCGGTGCCCCGGATGCCGTCGCCTCCTCGCTGATCATGTACCGCGTCCCCGCCTTCCTTGGGCTGGTGTTCTTCACCCTTGCCGCACTGGCGATGCTCGCGAACCTGTTCCTGCTGTACACCAGCGCCGAGCCGGTGGAGTACGTCGCTCCCCGGCCAGGCCGCCGTCGCCGCGGGACACTGACCGACCGATGACCGTGCAGACGCCGATCGAGACCCGCTCCTCCGGGCTGCCGCGCTGGGCCATCCTGCTCACGCTGGTGCTGTTCCTGATCGGCGGCGTGTACCTGGCCGGCAACCTGGTCGGCGAGAACCCTCCGCTCGCCATCCCCGGCGCCAGCGCGGCCGTCGGAGGCGGCTCGCCCGACCCGGCCGTCGGCGAGCAGCTGGTCGCGCAGGCCACGCCGCAGTGCGCGTCGTGCCACGGTCCCGACCTGGCCGGCTCCGGCAGCTTCCCCAACCTGCACGGCGTCGAGAACGGCCCGGTCAGCGAGAACCTGCAGGACTTCGCTGCGGAGTACCCGGACAACTGGGCGCAGCTCTGGATCGCCGGCGGTCCCGAGACGGAGGGCATCGACCGCATGGGGATGCCCGCCTTCGGCGACCAGTTCACCCCGGAGCAGCTGGACTCGATCGTCGCCTACCTCGAATCCCTGCCGTAGTCCGCATGCCCGATCCCGCGGCGCGCGTCGAGCGCAGCGTCCCCGTCCTCATCGGGGCCGATGAGATGGCGCGCATCGACGAGGCCGCGCAGCGCCTCGGCCTGTCGGAGGACGCGCTCATGGAGTCGGCCGGCGCCGCGGTGGCCGAGGTCGTCCATGCCGAGCTGGGCCGCCTGACCGAGCGCGCTGGCCGGCCCCGGCGGGCCGCTCGTTCGTCCGCCGCTCGTGGTGGTGCTGTGCGGCCCGGGCAACAACGGCGGGGACGGGTTCGTGATCGCCCGACGGCTCGCGACCTCGGGCCGCAGCGTGGTCTGCGTTCTCGTCGCCGATGCCTCCCGCATCGACCAGGGCGCCGCCGGTCACGCCTGGGTGGTGCTGCAGGCGATGGCCTCGGCAGGCTCGCTGGAGCTGTTCGTGGCCCCGACGCCCGAGCTCCTTCTGCGCCTCCGCGAGCGGATCGCCGAGGCGACGGTGGTCGTCGACGCACTGCTCGGATCGGGCGCGTCCGGCCCGCTGCGCGAGCCGATCTCGACGGCCGTCGACCTCGTCAACGCGACCCGCACCCACGCCTCGGCCGCCGGCCGCCCCTGCTCGGTGGTCGCGGTGGACACGCCGACGCGGGTCGACCTCACCGGTGGCGCGCATTCCACGCCGGTCGTCAGCGCCGATGCCACCGTCACGTTCCACCGCGCCAAGGCCGGCTTCGCGCTCGACCGCGAGGCTCGCCGGCTGGCCGGCCGATACCTGGTGGCGCCGATCGGTATCCCGCTCGAGGCCGAGGAGGGGATCGTGCCGCCCGACGGTGAGTGGCCGCCGGCGCGCATCACCGAGATCACCTGGGAGGAGCCGGTGGAACGGGCCGATGCGGCGCATCGCCCGGGCGGCGGCGTTGCCGCCGGCCCGGCCGCACGGACTGATGGGCGGGGCGCGGGCCATCCCTGCCAGATCGTCACGAGGAGACGGTTAGGCGCAGTCTCCGGCCGACTTCTGGCCAGATCGTCACCCGGAGACGGGATGGCAGGATCGCACCGGCGTTGTCACGCTCAGCGGGAGGACGTCGAGCCCTCGAGGGGAGCCGAGATCCGGCCTTACCGACCGTGGAGACGATTTGGCAGGGATTCGACCCTGCACCCGCACGAAATCGGTTAGCCGCGCTAACCTTTCCGCATGTTCGACTCCGCCGAGGCCGCCGTCGAGGCGGCCATCGCCGCCGGCGCACGCTACGCCGACGCGCGCGTCATGGACCGGCGCCACGAGTCGATGTCGGCGCGCAACGGCGAGATCGAGGGCCTGACCCAGGAGCAGTCGGTCGGCATCGGCGTGCGCGCGCTCATCGGCTCCGGATGGGGCTTCGCATCCACCGCGGACCTCGATGCGGACGCCGCTCGACGTGCGGGCGCCGAGGCAGCCGCCATCGCGCGAGCCAGCGCATCGGTTCCGGGCGCCGACCTGGAGCTCACGCCGGTCGAGGCGCGGCAGGACCACTGGGAGAACGCGGTCGCCGAGGACCCCCTTCGCGTGCCGCTGTCGGAGAAGGCGGACCTGCTGATCGGGCGTCACCCGCACGATGCGCGAGCACGGCGCCGACGTCGCGAACGCCGCCTATGACATCTGGGACAACGACGAAGTGGCTGGTGAGCTCCGAGGGACACCGGATCGACCAGCGCATCGTCGAGTGCGGCGCGGGGATGGACGCCACCGCCAATCGGCGAGACGGAGACCCAGCGGCGCAGCTATCCCGGGATTCGCGGCCAGTACGGGACCCGCGGCTGGGAGCTGGTCCGCGAGCTCGACCTTCCGGGCAACGCGGCGCGGATCGCGGAGGAGGCGCGGGCGCTGCTGACGGCACCCGAGTGCCCCAGCTTCGACGCCACCGATCTCATCATCGGCTCGGAGCAGATGGCGCTCCAGATCCACGAGTCGGTCGGGCACGCGGTGGAGCTCGACCGGATCCTCGGCTGGGAGGCGGCCTTCGCCGGGACGTCGTGGCTCGACCTGGCTCAGCTCGGGTCGCTCCGCTTCGGGAGCGACCTCATGAACGTCACCGCCGATGCGACGCTGCCCGGAGCGCTGGGCAGCTTCGGCTACGACGACGAGGGCACGCCGGCCCACCCGGTCGACATCGTCCGCGACGGCATCTGGGTCGGTGCGCTGTCGGGCCGGGACAGCGCGGCGCTCGCCGGCCTGGCCGAGTCCGGCGGCGCGGTCCGCGGCGACGGCTACAACCGGCTGCCGATGGTCCGCATGACGAACGTCGGCCTGCTGCCCGGGACCTCGAGCCTGGACGAGATGATCGCCGCCACCGACGACGGCATCCTGGTGGACACCAACCGCTCGTGGTCGATCGACGACAAGCGCCTGAACTTCCAGTTCGGCTGCGAGATCGGCTGGGAGATCAAGAACGGCAAGCGAGGCCGCATGGTGCGCAACCCGACCTACACCGGCATCGGCCCGCGCTTCTGGCAGAGCCTGGACATGCTCGGCAACGAGTCGGAGTGGACGTTCTGGGGCACGCCGAACTGCGGCAAGGGGCAGCCCGGCCAGATCGGCCACACCGGCCATCCGGCGGTGCCGTGCCGCTTCCGCGGCGTCCGGGTGGGGGTGCGGGGATGAGCGCGCCGATCGACGTCTGCGAGCGGGTCCTCGACCGGGTGGATCCCGGCGTGGAGGCCGAGGTGACCGTCACCACCGGCACCGATGCGTTGACCCGCTTCGCCACCGGCTTCATCCACCAGAACGTGGCCGATGCGGTCCGTCGCATCCACCTGCGCGTCGCGGTTGACGGTCGCGTCGCCGAGGCCGATTCGACCGCCGCCGATGACGCGTCGATGGACGCGCTGGTCCGTCGGCGCTCGACGCCGCCGCGCTGCAGCCCGTCGATCCGGCCTGGCCCGGCCTCGCGCCCGCCGGCCGAGGCGCCGCCCGTCGACCACTGGGACGACGCCACCGCCACCGCCGCCCCCGACGAACGCGCCGAGCGCGTCGGCGCGTTCGTCCGCGCCGCCGAGGGCCTGGAGACCGCCGGCTTCTGCTCGACGCGAGGGTATCGAGGTGGCCTTCGCGAACTCGGCCGGCCAGCGGCTCATCGGGCGCACCACCTCGGCGCAGCTGGATGGCATCGCCCGGACCGAGACGTCCGACGGCTCCGCGCGAGCCGCCTCCGTGCGGCTCGCCGACCTGGACGGGACCTCCGTCGGCGCCGAGGCCGCGCAGCGCGCCCGTGACGCCGCCGACGCGACCGACCTCGAGCCTGGGAGCTACGAGGTCGTCCTCTCTCCGTCGTGCGTCGTGAACGTCCTGTCGTTCCTCGCCATCTACGGCTTCAACGGCCGCGCGGTCGAGGAGGGACGATCGTTCGTGCGCCTCGGCGAGACGCAGTTCGACCCGGCGATCTCAGTGGCCGACGACGTCACCCATCCGATGGCGGTCGGCATCGGCTTCGACGCGGAGGGCACGCCGAAGTCGCCGCGTCGACCTGGTCGCGCGACGGCGTCGACTACCGCGATCGTGCACGACCGCCGGACCGCCAAGGCGCTCGACGGCCGATCGACCGGCCACGCGGTCCCCGGTGCCGGCGCATTCGGCGCCCTGCCCGCCAACCTCGTCCTCGAGGCCGGCAGCGGGACCGCGGAGGAGCTGCTCGCCGGCGTCGCGCCGCGGCCTGCTCGTCACCGACTTCTGGTACACGCGCGTCCTCGATCCGCGGACGCATCGTCGTGACCGGCCTCACCCGCAACGGCGTGTGGCTGATCGAGGACGGGCGAGATCGTGCGGCCGGTGACGAACCTGCGCTTCACCCAGTCCTTCGTCGATGCGCTCGCTCCCGGCGCCGTCCGGCGGCGTCGGCGCTGACCAGACCCTGGTCGGCGGGCGGCATCTTCGGGTTCGGCGCCTACGTCGTGCCGTCCCTGCACCTGGCCGCCTGGAACTTCACGGGCGGCGCCAAGGGATAGCGGCCGAGCTCCGCTCAGCTGCTGCCGGGCTTGCGCAGCGGCACGCCGGCTGCGCACAGCTCGCACTCGCCGGCATCCCACGACGGGATCTCGAGCCGTCCGAGCGCGTGCAGCGGGACGCCGAGCTCGACCGGCGCCACCGAGCGGTCGACGATGATCGCCGCCGCCAGGGGCTCGACGCCGGCGGCTCGAACCGCCTCCACAGTCTCCACCAGTGACGCGCCCGTGGTGAGGATGTCGTCGACCAGCACGACGCGCTCGTCAGCGGCGACCGGCCAGCCACGGCGCAGCGCCCTGCCGCCGCCCGGCTCGGGCTCCGCGAAGGCGGCCCGCACGCGGTCCCCGAGCTGGCGAGCGGTCTCGAACGACAGCAGCACGCCGCCGGTGGTCGGCCCGACGACCAGGGTGGGCCGATACGGCGCGAGGGCCTCGGCGAAACGGCGGCACAGCTCGACGCCGATGGCCGGGTGCTGGAGGACGAGGAACTTCTCGAGGTAGCGCCCGGCATGCCGGCCGGACTTCAGGAGGAAGTGCCCGTCCAGGAGCGCGCCAGAGCGCTCGAACAGCGACTCGACGGACGCGCCGGCGAGGGAGGCATCGGTCATTCGTAGACGGCGCTGAAGTCGACCGCCGGATAGCGTTCGGCGAGGGCCTCGGTCACCCAGTGCAGGACGTCCGCAGGGTCGTAGAACTCGGCGATCACCTTCGCCTCGGTGACCGCCAGGCCGGAGCGACGCGGCTCGACGTCGGCGAGCACCTCACGCGGTCGATCGGACAGGTCGAGCGAGGTCTCGAACCGGCCGTCGGCGCGCAGGACCAGGATGTCCTCGGACTCCTCGAGCAGGGCCAGGTCGCCGGTCCGGCGCAGCACCTCCTCCGCGTTGGCGGCGAACTCGCGCAGGATCTGCGCCTGGGCGGCGCCGAGCTGGGCACGGTACGCATCGGCCAGTTGCCAGAGGCGCTGGGCGGCGAGCGTCTCCTGTTGCGTCGACGGCAGCTCGGCCTCCCAGTCGTCGCCATCGCCCTCGACCAGCTCCTCCTCGCGCACCAGCTCATCGGCGGAGATCAGGTGTGCCGGCGGGTCCTGCGCCGCCTCCCGGAACCAGGCCAGGATGTCCGCCGGGTTGTACAGCTCGACGAGCTCACTGATCGTGTCGACCAGCTGCTCCTGGTCGTACCACTCGCCATCGGCAGGATCCTGGTAGGTCAACCGCGTCGTCCATGTGTCGTCGACCGGGTGGTAGAGCAGGTGGTCCTGCTCGTCATCGACCAGCTTGATCGGGCCGATCTCCCGCAGCCGATCACGGTTCGTGTCGAGGAACCGCCGCAGCTGCTCGGTGGCCTCATACAGGAAGTCCCGACGCTCCAGGTCCGCCTCGGCCGCGAGCTCGCGCAGCGCAACGAGGCGCGGCGAACCTGCGCTGCGCTCGGTCACGGCTTGTACACGAGGTCCGGACCCATCCGTTCGCGAAGGAAGATCGTCTGCTTCGAGTCGAAGATCGACTCCGCGATCATGTGCCCAATGCCCCGCGTGCGGGTGTCGGTATACAGCGCGTCGAGCACCGCGTAGTTCGGCAGGTCGAGGATCACGAGGTTGTTCCACGTCGACCCCTCGGTCACGTTGAACCAGCCGACGAAGCGAATGCCGTACTCGCGCTCCAACCGCCGCATTTCCTTCGGGAAGCCGCCGCGGGTCGGAAACACACCGCGCATCCCACGCTTGAACATCAGGTCACGGCCCTTGCGGACGTTGAAGAAGGTCACCATCAGCGGCACGGGTCGGTCACTCCGAGCGGGTTCTCAGGCATCGGGGCCGGGCTCCTCGTCCGAGGTGCTGATCACGCGGGTCGGCTTCGCGACGCCGGTGGTCCGCCCTCTCCCGCGCCGGCGATCGGCGAAGAAGACGCGCAGCAGGAACACGCTCGTCATGCTGACGAAGAAGAGCAGCACGAGGTCGATGAAGAGCAGCACCACCAGCAGCCAGACCGGCCAGTTGAAGGCGAAGAGGCCGACCGGGATGAGGAGCAGGATGAGCGCGAAGAGGATCGCCTGGGTGATGAAGCAGCCGAAGCCGGGACCCTCGTTCGGGTCGAGATCCTCGTTGTAGCGGACGGACACGCCATTCCTCGATCAGTCTGGGGCGAGCGGGCGGGCCAGATCGTCCCATATTGCGAACCACCCCGCGACGACCCCTCACGACCGATACGTGATCCGCCCGTTCGCGATCGTCAGGCGCACGACTCCGGGCAGCTCCATGCCCAGCAGCGGCGTGTTCGATGAGCCCGATGCGAACGTATCGGCCTCCACCCGCCATCGAGCCGCCGGATCGAATACGACGAGGTCCGCCGGCTCGCCTTGGTCGAGGCTGCGCCGCTCCCCGATGATGCTGGCCGGCCGCACGGACAGGGCGGCGACGAGGGTCGACAGGTCCAACCGTCCGGCGTGGACCGCGGCCAGGCCCAGCGAGAGGGCCGTCTCGAGCCCGATCATGCCCGGCGCGGCCTCGGCGAACGGGACGAGCTTGCGCTCGGGAGGATGAGGGGCGTGGTCGGTGGCGATGGCGTCGATCGCGCCATCGGCCACCGCTGCCAACAGCGCCGCGGCGTCCGCTCGCGAGGCGAGCGGCGGGTTCACCCGGCAGCTGCCGTCGAAGGCGAGGCCCGACACGGTCCGAGGCTCGGACCAGGCGAAGGCACGGTCGCCACCGACCCAGGTGTCCGCCATGGCGAGGTGGTGCGGCGTCACGTCGCACGTCACCCGCACGCCGGCATCCCGCGCGCGGCGGACCGCGCCGATCGAGGCGGCCGTCGACAGATGGGTGAGGTGGACGCGTGCCCCCGTGCTGGCCGCCAGCGCCAGGTCGCGCTCGACCACGGCGACCTCGGCCTCGGGTGGCCAGCCGGGCAGACCCAGCCGCCCGGCGGCGGCGCCGGCGCGCATCATCCCGGGGCCAGCCCGGCCCGGATCCTCGGCATGCTCGAATAGCGGCAGGTCCATGGCGGCGAGCGTCGTCATCAGGTCGGCGACCAGGGCTTCCGACGCAACCGATGCGCCGTCATCCGAGTACCCGACCACTCCGGCTGCCGCCAGCGCCTCGATCGGCGCCAGCCGCTCACCGGCCCGGCCGGCGGTGGCGGCGGCGATGATGCGCACCCGGCAGTGCGCATTGCGTGCCGACTCGCAGGCGGCTGTCACGCGGGGCGCATCGTCGATGGGTGGATCGGTGTTCGGCATCGCGCACACCGTCGTGAAGCCGCCGCGCGCCGCCGCTCGGCTGCCGCTGAGGATCGTCTCGGCCGCGGGATCCCCCGGCTCGCGAAGGTGGACGTGGAGGTCGCAGAAGCCGGGCGCCGCGACCAGCCCGTGGCCGTCGATGCGCGCTACGCCGGCAGCTACCGATGCCGGATCGGCGAGCACTCCGTCCACCACCCCGAGGTCGCGGATCTCGTCGGTCCCGGACGAGGGATCGACGACCCGCACGCCCGTCAGCAGCAGGGACGCCGGCGGATCGGTCAGCCGGCCGAAGCCAGCGGTGATCACGCGACCCCGGCGACGAGCGCAAGCACGGCCATGCGGATCGTGACGCCGTGCTCCACCTGGCGGCCGATGAGGCTGCGTGGCCCGGACGCGAGGGCGGCGGTCAGCTCCACGCCCTCGTTCGTCGGCCCGGGGTGGAGCACCGGGGCGCCGGGCGCAGCCAGCGACATGCGCTCCTCGTCGAGCCGCCAGTCGCGAACGTAGTCGGCCAACGACCCGACTCCCTCGACGGCGCCGCGCTCCGCCTGCACCCGCAGCGTCATGACCGCGTCGGCGCCGTCCAGGGCTTCGGGCAGGGAGGTGACCACCTCGACGTCGCTCCAATCGGCGAACCCGGCGACCCAGCCGGGCGGGCCCCCGACGCGCACCCGAGCGCCGAGCGTGCGCAGCGCATGCAGGTTGGAGCGTGCGACGCGGGAGTGCGCGACGTCCCCCACGATGGCGATCCGGCGACCCTCGAGCGTGCCGAGCGCCTCTCGGAGCGTGAGCGCGTCGAGCAGCGCCTGGGTCGGGTGGGCGTGGATGCCGTCCCCGGCGTTGATCACGCTCAGGTCCGTTTCCCGCGCGGCCAGGTACGGAGCGCCAGAGGAGCCGTGGCGCAGCACGACGATCGTGGCGCCGACGCGGCGGAGCGTGCGCAGCGTGTCGACCAGAGACTCGCCCTTGCCTGCGCTGCTGCGCTCCACGGCAAGGTCGACCACGGTCGCGCCGAGTGCCTTGGCGGCAAGCTCGAAGCTCACGCGCGTTCGCGTCGATGCCTCGTAGAAGGCCAGCGCGACCGTCTCCAGGTCCAGCAGCGAACGATGCGCTCGGGTCTCTCGGGCCTCGCGCATCTCGTCAGCCAGCTCCAGGACCCGCTCGATGTCGGGGCGCGGCAGGACGTCGACGTCCAGCAGGTGCCGGTGGGTCCAGGCTCGCGCCGGCGCTCCGATGCGTCATGCCGCTGATTCCGGCTGCTCGATGACGACCTCGTCGATCTCGTCGGTCTCGGTGACCCGCACGTGGACGATCTCGGTGTCGCTGGTCGGCAGGTTCTTGCCGACGAAGTCGGCCCGGATGGGCAGCTCGCGATGGCCGCGATCCACCAGCGTCGCAAGTCGCACCGCTTTGGGACGGCCATGGTCGGTGAGGGCGTCGAGTGCGGCGCGCACCGTCCGGCCGGTGTAGAGCACGTCGTCCACCAGGACCACAGTGCGCCCGGCGACATCGGCCTCGAGGTCCGAGCGCTTGACGATCGGCGCATGCGCGATGCGGGTGAGATCGTCGCGGTAGTAGGTGATGTCGAGGGAGCCGACGGGAATGGCGACGCCCTCGTGCTGCTCGATCAGGGCGGCGAGGCGCTGGGCGATCGGGACGCCGCGGCTTCTGATGCCGACCAGGACGAGATCGGCCGCGCCGCCGTTGCGCTCCACGATCTCGTGGGCAATGCGGGTGAGGGCCCGGCGCAGCTCATCGGCGCCGAGGATGCGGCGTTCGCTCACGGGTGTCTCTCCTTGGCGGCCTCGCCGGACCGCGTTAAAGGGCTCACCGCACAGGATACCCGAGTGGCTAGTCGCTGATGAGGGCCGCCCACTCCTCGGGGGTGAAGAACGCCGGTCCGAACCACTGCTCCGGCGCGGAGCCGAGGACCTCCACCCCATCGGGCACATTGCCGGTGTTGCGCGTCACGAGGAACAGTTCGGCCTCGGGCGTTGCCAGGTCGCCGGGCGTCGGCTTGCGGGCCGTCAGTGCGAGGTGCGAGCCGGTGCCGGCCACCTTCACGTCGACCACGGTTGAGTCCGTCGGGACATCCGCCTGGTCGAGGGCGTGGACCTGCGTCAGGCCGCGGGCATCGGTGGCGCGCGTGAGGTAGACGCGCGCCGGATCCGGATACTGGGCCTCGGGGTCGAGACTCTCGCCCGTCCACGCCGCGTTCCACACGACATAGGCGTCGCTGTCCGGGGCCCACGAGATGGCGGCGGACGCGAACCCTGCCTGTCCCGCCCCGATGTCGCGGAATACTTCGCGAGCGCTCTCGAACGCGAAGCCCCGCTCTCCGTCCGGTCGATTCTCGGCCAGCCATGGCGTCCCGCCCTCGGCGAAGATCCATTCGTCGCCGAAGCGCTCCATGGTGCCGGTCCAGTAGATGACCAGGGACCCGTTCGGGCTGACGATCGGCTGGAAGACGTTCGACGCCGAGGCGTAGGGTTCGTCGGCCGGGTCACCCGGCGCCTGGCTGGGCGTCTCGCCGGCTTCATCGGAGATGACCGTCAGATGGCTCTCGGGCGTCTCTCCGGCGGTGCTGATCCACAGCAGCGAGGCCCCGTCATCCGCCGGAGCCCAGCTGCCGGCGTAGGCAGTGCCGACATCGGTGAGCTGCCTGGCCTCGCCTCGGCCCGGATCGAACAGCCAGGCGTCGGTTCCACCGCCGTTGCGGTCGACGGCCGTGAAGGCCAGGTGGCGGCTGTCCGCCGACCAGAACAGGTGCTCGACGAAGGGCGAGCCGCCGACGGAGTCGGCCAGCTTGACCGTATCGCCGACGGCCACCGGCGATTCGATCGAGGGAGAGGCATCGGGGTCGTCCGACGGGTCGGCCTCGGCGACGCGAGTAGCGCGGATCTCGGTCTGCCCGCTCAGCCCGAGGTCGACGACGAAGGCGAGCCACTGACCGTCCGGCGAAAGCTCCGCGGCGATCGGCAGCCCGGTCGTGGCGGTGGTGGACTCCGGCGGCGGTGCGACCTCGGCGAGGGTGTCGCCGGTCTCGCCCTCGCGCACGGTCATCGTCTGGTTGTCGGCCGGACCGGTGACGGCGAGGAAGACCTCGGGCTCCGGCGTGGACTCGACCGGCGTCGCCGTCGGGACCGGCTCGAGCGAGGCGGACGGCGCCTGGGAGGCAGGCGGCAGGGTCGGGACCGGCGTGGCGGCCGTCGTCGGTAGTGGCGCCAGGGTCGGGGCGTCCGATGGCGCGGCGGCGGTCACCGCGACGGTCGGGCTGGGACTGCTGACGCCGACCTCGGGATCCTGCGACGGCTGGTCGAGCAGCACGAGCGCCAGGAGTGCACCGGCGACGACGGCCAGGCCTCCGCCGACCCCGGCGACGATCGCGGGCGGGCGCCGCCACCACGGGACGCGGGCGACCCGCGCGCGGCGCTCGATGCCGCCTCGCACCCGGGCTCCCAGGTCCCGCGGCGGCGGGACGTGACGAAGACCGCCCATGATCCGGCGCTGCTCGGCGAACGCGGCAAGCGTGTCGCGGCAGGTCGAGCACCGGTCGAGGTGGGCATCCAGGCGCCGACGCTCGTCGTCGGTCAGGTCGCCGCGCAGCGAGGCGCTGATCAGCTCCTCGTAGTCGGGATGCCGATCGCGGTCGAACGTCATCGGGTCAGCCCTTCGGCGGCGAGCGCTCGGCGCATCTCACCCCGCGCTCGGCACAGCAAGGTCCGCACGGCCGCGTACGAGAGGCCCATCACCTCGCCGATCTGCATCGCGCTCATGTCCTCGAGGTCGCTGAGCAGCAGGCACTGCCGGTGGTTCGGGCGCAGCGTCATCAACGCGCGCTGGACCCGCTCGTCGAGAGTTCCGGCCAGCACCTCCGCCTCCGGGCCGGGGCGGTGGTCCGGGCGGTTGGCGATGATCGGCTCGTCGTCCCGTACCGGGCTCACCATGCGACGACGACGCATCTCGTCGATCGCCGTGTTGGTGGCAATGCGGTACAGCCACGAGCGGGTGGCAGCGGCGTCGGTCACGGTGTCGAGCTTTCGATAGGCTTTGATGAACGTGTCCTGGGTGATGTCTGCGGCGCGGTCCGCATCGGAGACCATGCGCAGCACGTAGTTGAAGATGGGGGCGGAGTACTCCTCGAAGAGACGCGCGAACTCCCGCTCGCCAGCGTCCTGCGCACGGTCGCTCATCGCGGGGGAGCCCCACGAGGCACGGCCGGGCACCACCATCGAATGCACCTCGTCCTCCGCAATCCCTGCCCCCCGCTGGTTCGTTCCTGACGCACCGGGACCCCCGATCTGTTACCGATGCAGGTGATCGCGCAGGACCTCGGCGGCGTATTCGGGCGCCGCGGGGTTCACCGCCAGCGCGGTCGCACGCTCCAGCCCTGCGATCACACGCAGCCGGGGATGGATCTCCCAGTGCCAGTGAAAGGTCTGATCCAGCCGCTCGCCGGCGGGTGAGGTGTGCAGGAACAGGTTGTACGGCGGGTCGCCGAGCGCGTCGAGCGAGTGGAGGGCTCGCTGGAGTGTGGCCGTGACGTCGGCGATGGCCTCGTCGTCCAGTGCCGTGAAGTCGGCGGCATGGGCGCGCGGCACGACGATGAGCTCGAACGATGACCGGCTGGCTGCCGGCGCGAAGACGACGGCGTGATGGTCCGCGAAGACCAGCCGTTCACCGCTGACTTCCTCGGCCTCCGCCAGGGCACACCACACGCATCGGCGGGTCTTGATCACCTGGCGGGCGCCGCCGCCGATCTCCTCAGCAACCCAGTGCGGGACCTGCGGGATCGCGTAGAGCTCGAGGTTGAGGTGCTGGCTGCGCGAGCCTGCCTGCATCCCGTAGCTCTGCACGACCTGGACGTACAGCGGCTCCGGGCGACCCTCGGGATCGGTCGCGCGTGGCGCCTCCCCGAGATCGCGCATCGCGTCGCGCGCGGCGCGGAGCATGGCATTGGCAAGCTGCGGGCCGGCGTCGGCGAGGCGCTCGTGGTGGTCGCGCGGGGCGACGAGGATCTCCCACGCACCGGTCGCGCGCTCCACCTCGCTCAGCGACAGCTGCGCCGCCTGCGCCTTGGATGAGTCGATCCGATGGAACGCGTGCGAGCGGAGGGCGATGCGCCGAACGAGGTGCGGCGGCTCGTTCTCGGGGGCCTCGTCGCAGTGGCGGCAGTGCGTGCCCTCGACCGGCTGCGCCTGGATTTCGAACGCCTCACGAGCGAACGCCCGGTCGGCGACGATCGCCGACCACCAGCCGGTGACCGGGTCGCGGCGCAGCTCGAACACGGCCGCATCGTACTCGATGGTCCTCGACGATTCCGTGGTGCCCGAAGGAACCGCCACGGGTTGCTGTCGGCTTCTCGGGCGCACTCGGGCGCGTAGAATCAGTGACCTTACGCTGGTCGTCCGAGCGTCGTTTCGTCGGCGTGCAAGCGATCGACGCCGGCGCATCGGCCGGCACACCTGGAGGTTGACGGTTCCCATGCGAAGAGCATTCGTCGTGCTGCTCGCGGTCCTGCTGCTCATGGCGTCGTCGGTGGCCGTAACGGCCGCGGCCAGCGGCAACCGCAGCATCGGCATCAATGTGGCACTCAAGCGACCGGCATCGGCCACGCTGCTGGCCGACATCGGTCGATTCGGCAAGGTCCTTGACGTCTACGAGACCTTCAACGCGCTGACGATGAAGGTGCGCGAGGCGGACCTCGGACAGATCCGGGCGCTGCCATACGTCGCTGCCGCCAACGAGGATGCGCGTCGGGTCGGCAAGCCGGTGCCCATCAACCCGGCCACCAGCTTCGGGGACGGCGTCGGGACCTGGAACCTCGACATGATCGATGCCACCGACGTCGCCACCGATACGCGCGAGGTCTCGTTTGACGGAACTGGTGTCTACGTCGCGGTCCTCGACACCGGCCTGCTGAGCAGCTGGCCGTTCTACTTCGGGGATGACCGCATCGCCGAGGAGTACGCCGTCGCCTTCGGGGGCGGTGGAGGCGAGCACGGGACGATCTCGACCCAGCCCAACAAGTGGCAGCTCGACCAGGACAGCCACGGAACCCACGTCACGAGCATCATCCTGGGCTTCCAGGGAGCTCATCGGTGGGCAGTTGGTTCACGTGAACGGCGTCGCCCCGGGCGCAACGGTCATCCCGGTCAAGGTGCTGGGCCAGCAGCGGCTCGGGCTGGTCGTCGACGACCGCCCACGGGATCGACTACATCATCGGGCTCAAGCGGGGGCCGCTGGCCGGGTCGCCGGTCGTGATCAACATGAGCCTCGGCGGGCCTGAGCTGGATGCGGTCGAGAAGGCCGCCATCGACGCCGCGATCGCCGCCGGAGTCATCGTCGTGGTGGCCGCCGGCAACGACGGAGAGGACGGGATGAGCTTCCCCGGCGCGTACCCGCCGGTCATCTCGGTGGCCTCATCGGGCTGGACCGGGGAGTGGCAGGCGGGAGGCGACGCGTCCCTCACCAACTGGTGGTGGAGCGACGACGTCGCGGAAGGCGACGCGGCCGTCGCCGGCCAGTCGTACATCAGCGACTTCTCCGGCCGTCAGCTCGCCGGGCAGCAGCTCGACCTCGCGGCGCCGGGCTCGTGGGTCGTTGGCCCGTACCAGACCAACGGCCAGCTGAGCTTCTTCTTCGTCGGCGGCACCTCGCAGGCCACTCCACACGTCACCGGCGCCGCGGCGCTGCTGGCACAGCAGTCGCCCGGCATCGGCCAGGCAGCGGTGGAGGCCAGGCTCAAGACGACGGCCACGCCCCTGCCTGCCGGCTGCAAGATGATCGTTCCGATTGCCGGACTCCCGGCCGAGAACGTGTGCTGGGGTGCGGATGCGACCGGCGCCGGCATCCTGGACCTGAAGGCCGCCCTCGGGCTGGGCGACTGAACCAGCCCTCGGCTCCTCGAACGGCCCCGGCGCAGGTCGGGGCCGTTCGTCATGTGCTGCGAACCGCGGCGATGACGTCGTACGGGTCGCTTCCCACGATGGGTGTGCCGTACAGCTCCATGGCGCCGATGTCGGACGGCCGGATCGACGGATCGCCACGATCGACGAGCCGGACCAATGTCGGGAATTCCTCCCAGCCGGCCGGATCGGCGGCCAATGGCGGTCGCCACAGGGCGAGGTTGAACGATCGGATGCCGAGCCGGTCGCGGTACGCCAGAAGCGCGCGGGCGACGGCGGCGCCAACCGACGGGTCACGTTCGTCGCGGCCGGGAGGCGCGAGGATCAACACCTCCCGGTCCTTGAGGGGCGTCAGGCTGGCGACCGTCGCGATGCCGTCGCGCCACTCGGCGAGGCCGAGCGCATCGTGGACGGCCACCAGGTCCTCGACCAGCCCCGCTCCATGCCGCTGGCGGTGGCTCGTCATGTCGCGGCGGAAGCGCTCGATGGCGGCATGGTGTCCGCCGCTGCCGAGGAGCGCCTGGGCGTGGCCGTGGACGATCGAGCCGCCCGCCCGCCACAGGCAGTTCCAGATGAGGAGGTAGCGCGTGGCAGCGGGGTCGGTGGCCTGCGCACCCTCCGCCCACGAGCGCCCGGTCGACAGGAGGTCGGCAACCAGCGCGGCATCGAACGCCAGTGGGTCGTGCTCGTCGAACACGAGCACGGCGTGATGAGCATCCGCCAGGGCCGCGTTGGCTCCGCTCACCATGCGGCGTCCTCGTACGCGGCCGAAGGGGTCGGCCGGCGTCCCCGACAGCGGGTCGCAGAAAGGGTCGCCTTCCGTCGCGGCGATCTCGGCGGCCAGGTCCGCGACCGGGGTCGGGCCGTCGATCGGACGGCGAGCCCGCAGCGGCGCAAAGATCGTGGCGTCGAGCGTCGCGAGGTTCGTGACGCGCACGATCGACTGATGCCGTACGGCATCCACCGATCCGAAGGTCGTCTCCAGCCATCCGTGGAGCGCCGGCGGGGGGTCGGTCCAGCCTTCGATGGCCCGTGCGTCGAAGAGCCGATCCGCGCGCTCGCGGGCATCGGCCCCGAGGGCGTCGATCCGCGCCGGCAGATCGAGGATGCCCGTCAGCCGTCCTCCCACGCGCGTCGGTGAGGCAGCGCCAGCCACTCGTCGCGCAGCACGCTCATCACGTGCACATCGAGGTGCTCGCCACGCGTGAAGTGCGCGCGCCGCAGCGTTCCCTCCAGGGTGAATCCAGCCTTTTCGTAGGCCCGCCGGGCACGATCGTTTCCGGCGTAGACGTACAGCCCGATGCGCTCCAGGCGCAGCTCTCCGAAGCCGAAGTCGCATGTCGATCGGGTCGCGTCGGTCCCGTAGCCCTGGCCCCATTCGGACTTCTCGCCGATCCCAATGCCGAACTCCGCGGTGCCGTTGGCCCGGTCGACCGCATGCAGGCCGGCCGTGCCGATCGGCCGGTCGTCGTCGAGGAGGCAGATCACGAAGTGGTAGTCCGTCGCCCCCTGCGCGGCCGACATCCGCTCGAACCAGCCCTCCTCGGCGGCCTGGCTCATCGGCGCGAACATCGCCAGGTTCCGAACGACATCGGCGTCGTTGAACCAGCGCACGAAGGTGGGAACGTCGGCTCGCTCGGGGGCGCGAAGGTAGACCCGCTCGCCGCGGATGACGGGACGACGTTCGGGTACGCTCTCCATCTGGCCCGGAGTCTAGCGAAGGAGGTTCACCCCCGATGGCTGCGACGCGATCCGCAACCGTGACCTGGAGCGGGACCCTGGCCGAGGGGTCGGGGACCGTCAGCTCCGGAACGACCGACCTGTTCATCGACCTCCCCGTGTCGTGGTCCTCGCGCACGGAGGCACCCGCCGGCCGAACATCGCCCGAGGAGCTCCTCGCTGCCGCGCACGCCTCCTGCTTCGCCATGGCGCTGTCCGGTGGGCTGGTTCGCGGCGGCACCCCGCCCGATCACATGCACGTCTCGGCGGCGGTCACCTTCGACCAGGTCGGCGACGCCTGGACCGTGACGCGCTCGGAGCTCGACGTCGTGGGGGTCGTGCCGGGCCTGGACGAGGACGGGTTCGTCGCCGCTGCTGAGGCGGCGAAGGACGGGTGCCCGATCTCGCGGGCACTGACCGGAAACGTCGAGTTGGCCGTGACGGCCGCCCTCGAAGACGAGCACGATTGAGGCTCGGACACCCGAGCCGCTCCGCCGTGGGCTGACCACGACAACTCCTGCCCGGGGAGGCGGGGGTGGAAGTGGCAGCGGGAGCGGCAGTGGCGGCTCGGGAAGCGGCAGCGGCAGCGATGACTAGACGGTGGAGAACATCGCCGGGTACAGGAGGGTCCCGACCGGGAGCTCTTCCTCGGCGAGGCCCGGCCGCGGTCGGGCCTGAAACGCGTCGCCGACCCGGTCGTAGGGACCGCTGATCCCGAGCGCAGCCGCGGAGACGAAGCCGAAGCCCGCATAGAAGGCCGGCGATCCGACCACGATCGTCATCGGCTCATCTCGGGCATCGGAAGCATCGAGGACGGCTCGCATCAGCGCCGTGCCGATCCCGCGCCCCTGGTGTGGGGGCAGGACGGCAATCGGAGCCAGCGCCAGGACGTCGGTGCGTGGCTGGCCTGCAGCCTCGTGCTCGAGGCCCACGCGGCTGACGAGGACGTGGCCCAGGACGCTGCCGTCATCGGTCGCCGCAACCAGCGACAGCTCCGGGAGGAAGTCCGGTCCGCTGCGAATCGCGTCGACCAGCTCGGCCTCGGCGGGGCCGGCGAACGCGGCGCGGTGCAGCTCGTGGATCTGATCGATGTCGATCGGCTGCTCGGCCCGGATGGCCCAGGCGGCGGTTGCGATCTCGCCCAGAGGATTGCCCATCACCATGCCCGGCGTAGAGCAGGACGCGGGCCAGTCACGGGATCGCCTGCACCGGGTCGCCGGACAGCGCCCACGTGTCGTCGAGTGCGCCATCGGTGCCGAGCCCACCGAAGAGCAGGACGCGCTGGCGAGCGGCATCGACCACCATCTCCGCGCCCGACCGTCCCGGAGGACCGCCGCCCATCGTCACCTGCACTGCCTCGCCATCGTCGGGCACGACCCACAGGTCGTCGAGTCGACCGCCGTCCAGCGACTGGCCGCCGAAGACGAGCGTTGCGCCCTCGAGCCGCGCACGTGCATACAGGTTCCGCGCCGACGGGCACGGCGCCATCCAGCCGCGCCCAGCCGTCGTTCCGCAGCACCCATCGGTCGTCGAGCGCGGTCACGCCCGTCGTCTGGCCGCCGAACAGCGCGAGCTCGCCCGATGCCGTCCACCAGCAGCCATGGAGGCACCGGTTGACCGGCACCTCGCCGTCCGGGGTCTCGTCGGACCACGCGCCGGATCCGAAGTCGTAGGCACGCGTATCCGCGAAGCGCGTCCCGTCGGAGGTGAACCCATGGCTGATCCACAGCCTTCCGTCCGGGCCGATGCCCGCGCAGGTCCCATATCGCGCGAGCGGGGCCGCGCCGCCCGACGGGAGGGCACGCCACGTCTCGGAGACCGGGTCGAAGGCCCACAGGTCGTCGAAGAAGCTTGCGCCCGACTGGCCGGCGAAGATGACGAGGCCGAGGTCGTCGACCCAGACCGCCTCGTGCCCGAACCGGGGCGCGGGTCCGTTGCCAGGTGCCAGGAGGCTCCATTCGTCGGAGGCAAGGTCGTAGGCCCAGAGGTCGCCGTGGGCGGTCGCTCCGTCGCGCCCGCCGAACAGGTAGGCCGTGGTCCCATCTCCCGCAAGCGTCCAGGTGTGATCCTCGCGGGGTGGCGGTCCCTCCACCTGGAGCCGATCCCACGCCAGCGGTTGCGCGCTCGGCGACGCGGTCGGCGCGACGCTCTCCGCCGGCTGGCTGGCCGTCGGGACCGCGCTCGCGGTCGCCGCCGGCGTTCCAGGGTCCGAGGTCGGCGATGGCGTATCGGCCGGCGCGGCACAGCCGGCCAGGAGCGCCATGGCCACGATCGACGTTCGGGCGCTGAGGGTGCGAGGCACGAATGGAGCGTACATCGCGGCCCGCGGTCCGCGACGAACGTCGCATTCCGATGGCCGACAGGTGCCGGGTCCGACAGCGGATCCGTCTCGGGCCTCGCGACGTCAGAGGGGTATGGAATCTCCCGAGCTCGTCTCGCTCATCGTCGTCGTACTCGCCTGGATCGTGCTGCTCGGCACACTCGCGCCGGACCGCTGAGCTTCAGCGGCGGAAGAGCTCGAGCAGCTCTGCAGGGACGCGGGCCGGTCGCCCGTCGACCGCCCGCACCCAGATCCACTCGGTCAGGACCTCCGTGGTCAACACGCCGTCCGACTCGCGCCGGATCTCGGTCCGACGCAGCCCTCGGACGCCACCGATCTCCTGGGGCAGCGTCGTGACGAGCACCGCGTCGCCGTACTCCACCGGGCGGTGGTATGTGACATGGTGCTCCCGCACCACCCAGGCGCCACCCTGCGCCGTGGTCCAGGCCCGGCCGAAGCCGAGCGCCTCGACATGGTCGATGGCGACCTGCTCGACCCAGTTCAGGTAGACGGCGTTGTTGACGTGCCCCAGCACGTCCAGCTCGTACTGGCGCACGGAGTAGCGGACCGTGTATCGCCACGGGTCGAGCCCTGGATCGCGGTCGGTCATCGGCGATTCAGGATAGCGGCGGGCGGGACGGACGACGTACGGCGCGCGCGACCCATGCGCCGACAGGCGGCAGGGCGTTGCTCCGATGGCGCTGGAGCCTCGTTCCCGGACGATCCCGGTGCTCACTTCACCACGCACATCGAGGAGCTCGCCCGATATGGATTCCGCCGTCACCTTCCACCTCGCCGCCACGCCGGCGGACCTGACCGCCTTCGCCGGCACGCTGCGAGGGTCGCTCGTGCGACCCGGTGACGCGGCCTACGAGTCCGAGCGCCAGGTGTTCAACACGGCCCTCCAGGGCGCACCGGTGGCGATCGCGCGCGTCGCCGATGCGGGGGACGTCGCGGCAACGGTCGGCCTACGCCTGCCGCAACGGCATCGAGATCGCGGTCCGATCCGGTGGCCACAGCCTCGCCGGCCACAGCACCGGCGACGACGTCATCGTCGTCGACATGCGCGATCTGCGCGGTCTGCACATCGACCTCGCAGCCGGAACCGTCTGGGCCGGCGCCGGTCTCACCGCCGGCGAGGTCACCGGCGCGCTGGCCGAGCACGGCATGGCCGTGCCGTTCGGCGACACCGGCGCGGTCGGCATCGCCGGCCTGACCCTCGGCGGCGGCATCGGCTGGCTGGCGCGGAAGCACGGCCTGGCCATCGATGCCCTCCAGGCCGTGGAGATCGTCACGGCCAACGGGGAGGTGCTGACCGCATCGGCCACCGAGCACGCCGACCTGTTCTGGGCGGTGCGCGGTGGCGGAGGCAACTTCGGCATCGTCACCCGCTTCCAGTACCGCCTCTCACCGGTTGGCGAGGTCCTGGGCGGCGCGCTGTTCCTGCCGCCGACGCGGGACGTCCTGCGCAGCCTGGTGCCGATCGCCAGCAAGCGCGCCGGAAGAGCTGACCACCATCAGCTTCCTGATGCCCGTGCCGCCGGTGCCCTTCGTGCCGGAGGAGCATCACGGCCGGCTGTCGCTGATGGTCATGTTCGTGTACGCCGGCGATCCCGCCGAGGGCCAGGCGGCGATCGCGCCATTCCTGGCCGTGGCCGAACCGTACGCCGTCGCCGCGATGCCGATGCCGTACGCGGGCATCTACGAGCTCACGAAGGATGGCGGCCAGCCGCACCCCAGCACGACGCGGTCGGTCTTCCTCGATGCCCTCGACGACACCGCGGTCGACGCGATCCTCGCCGGGCTCGAGACGGCGCCCGAGGGCTCGATGATCCAGCTCCGCGCCTTCGGAGGCGCGATGAGCCGGGTGCCGGCCGACGCCACCGCTTTCGCCCACCGCTCGGCGGCGGCGCAGGTGACCATCATCAACGCCTTCGTGGATCCCGACCACACCGACGAGGCGGTCGCCTGGAACCGGGCGCTGTTCGCAGCGCTGGCGCCGACGGCCACCGGGGTCTACGTGAACTTCCTCGAGGACGAGGGAGAGGACCGGGTGCGCGACGCCTATCCGCCCGCGACGTACGCCCGGCTGGCGCGCATCAAGCGCCGCTACGACCCGTACAACGTCTTCCGCCGCAACCAGAACATCCGCCCCGCCTGAGGGGTCGGACACGCGAACGACGGCCCGGCGATAGATGCCGGGCCGTCGTGGTGTCGCCAGACGACGACTAGAGATGCGAGAGGCGGACCACCAGCTGCGAAGTCAGTCGCGCGGCCGTGATGCGCCGATGCGGCGTCTTGTCCTCGGAGACGAGGCCCTCGCGCCGCTCTCGCTGCAGCTCGCGGATCTTCGCGGTCTGGTCGAGATACTGGTCGTGCTTGTGCGCTGCGACCGAGTAGGTGACGCGGGTTGAGCTGAGCATCGGATCCTCCGTCAACGCAGTGGCGTTTCGACTGGATCAGATGTTCCGGCCGCATGCCGGCAGCGCCGTATCAGGCCGCCGACGCCCGCCCGGGCCGTCTTCTGGACGCATCGGCTGTCCGTTCGGCGACATGCAGGGCGTCGCCGGGGCCGATGGGAGATGGGGAGATGTGGAGCGGGAGACGGGGATCGAACCCGCGGCCTCAACCTTGGGAAGGTCGCGCTCTGCCAGCTGAGCTACTCCCGCCCGCGGACGAGGACGCATTCTACTCCACGGTCCCCGTCGCACATGGATCGCGGGTGGGGCGCGGACCCCTTGACGAGGCGCGTCGGGCGGGAGAGAGTGATGCGGCTGTCCGCTCACCCGCCACATGGGAGTGTCACGCTTGCTCGATCCGTCTCTGGCGGTCGATAGCCTGCGGCGGTGCGCGCTGTTCGCGCACGTCGACGAGGAGAGCCTGCGCACCCTCGCCTCGCAGATGCGGCGTCGCCGATTCCGTCGTGGCGAGGTGATCTTTCACCAGGGCGACATCGGCGACTCGCTCCAGGTCGTCGCATCCGGCGGCGTGAAGATCGTGCTCCCCTCGCAGGAAGGCGACGAGGCGTTCATCGCCAGCCTGCACCCCGGGGAGTTCTTCGGCGAGCTGGCCCTGCTCGATGGCGCACCCCGATCGACCACCGCCACCGCGCTCGATGCGACCGAGACCCTCGCGCTGCCGCGCGATCGGTTCCTCGCCCTGCTCGATGACGACCCGACGATCGTGCGCGCCCTGCTCCACGCCCTGGCCGAGGAGCTGCGCCGGCTCACCGGGCACGTGGAGGAGCTCCACTTCCTGGACCTCGCGGGCCGCCTGGCGATCCGGCTGGTGCGGCTCGCCCGCATCGCGGACCAGGATGCGACCGGCCGCGTCGAGCTCGACTGGCCGTTCACGCAGTCCGACCTGGCGGCCATGATCGGGGGCACCCGGCAATCCGTGAACAAGCTGCTCAGCGGCCTGGTCGACGACGGCCTGATCGTGATCGAGCGCGACACCATCGTCATCACCGACCTCGCCGCGCTCGAGGGCCGAAGCGCCCGATGAGCTGTCGCGCAACCGACACCGATGATGTCGCCGGACCGATCCGTGGTTAGCGCACATCTTCCATACGATCGCGGTGACAAGCGGTCCACCTGCCCTACCATGCAAGGAGGATTCCGTGGAGGACTACCGGCGGCGACCGCCGATGGAAGGCTTCTCCCGCCCTGGTTCCCTCGGCGGAGAGGCATGGGACGACGACGATTCAGTGGAGGGTCACATCATGAATGACGAGAAAACTCTGGACCAGGACACCGAGGGCCACGGTCATTGGAAGGCCTCGGACGACGACACCGAGGGCCACGGCGGCAAGTTCCAGGCAACCGGTGACGACGACGACACCGAGGGCCATGGCGGCAAGTTCCAGGCAACCGGTGACGACGACGACACCGAGGGCCACGGCGGCAAGTTCCAGGCAACCGGTGACGACGACGACACCGAGGGCCACGGCGGAAAGTTCCAGGCGGTTGACGACGACGACACCGAGGGCCACGGCGGCAAGTTCCAGGCAACCGGTGACGACGACGACACCGAGGGCCACGGCGGAAAGTTCCAGGCGGTTGACGACGACGACACCGAGGGCCACGGCGGCAAGTTCCAGTAAGGTCTCATCGTGGCGAACCGATCTTCGGGCGCCGCGCACGCTGCACTGGTTGCGGCGGCGCGGCGTTCGAGCGTCGCGCGACGAATCGGCGGAGACGCGGAGACGCGGCTCCTGCAGAGCATCGTCGATGCGACCGTCAAGCTCTTCGACGCCGAGGCGGCGTCCATCGCGCTGTTCGAACAGGATCCGGACCGCCTCGAGTTCCGCGTCGCGGCCGGTGAGAAGGGGGCGGGCGCGGTCGGCCTGACCGTGCCACCCACGCAGGGGATCGCCGGGTACGTCTATTCGACCGGCCAGGCGCTCGCACTCTCCGACGTCGCAAGCGACCCTCGCTTCAACCGGGATGCCGCCCAGCAGACGGGGTACGTGCCGCGATCGATCGCGGCGGCGCCCCTGCTCGACGAGCACGGCACCGTCGGCGTCCTGCAGGTGCTCGACAAGCACAGCTCGCCGACCTTCTCCCTGCGCGACATGGAGCTGCTGGCGGTGTTCGCCGCCCAGGCCACGGTCGCCATCGCTGCCGCTCGCGTCCAGCGTGACACGGCGAGCCTGCTCCGCGGCGTCCTTCGCGAGCTGGCGCCGGACATGGACGAGGCGGCCGTGGAGTCGCTCGTCTCCGCGACCACGGCCGACCTGGACGCCGATGAGGAGACGCCCTTCTGGCGCCTGGTCGACCAGGTCGATCGGTTGCGCGGCCTGACCGATCGGGAGACGTCGATGGTCGCTGACATCCTCGCCGTCCTGGCCACGCACGCGGAGCAGAGCCGACGGGACCGCCGGGGTCGATGACCGACCCCGCGCTACCCGCCTGGTCCGAGCCCTTCGCCAGCCCGCGCCGCCACTTGCGGCGCTCCCTGCGTGTACGCGGCGTCAGCCGTGAGTGGGCGTGGGGTGGGGCGACGGGCGCTGGCGTGCGCGTTGGGATCATCGACTCCGGCCTGGAGAACGCCCACCCTCGGCTCAACGGGCGCGTGGTAGAGAACGTCGCCGTCGAGATGACCGAGGACGGGCCAGTGGTTGTCCCCGATGAGCCGCTCGACCTCTTCGGGCACGGGACGGCCTGCGGCGCGATCATCCTGTCGCTGGCCCCCGAGGTCGAGCTCGTCTCCATCCGCGTCCTCGGCGCGGATCTGCGCGGCAAGGGCACGGCCTTCGCGGCCGGGCTCGAGTGGGCGATCGACCAGCGGCTGCCCGTCTGCAATCTGAGCCTGTCGTCGAAGAGCGAGTCGCTCTTCCCGATCTTCCACGATCTCGTCGACCGGGCCTACTTCCAGTCCACCGCCCTGGTGAGCGCGGCGAACAACGTCCCGGCGCCGAGCTATCCGTCGCTGTTCTCGTCGGTGATCTCGGTCGCGGCGCATGGCGAGGCGGATCCGTGGCGGGTCTACTACAACCCAGAGCCGCCGGTCGAGTTCGGCGCCTGGGGCGTGGATGTGCCGATCGCCTGGAAGGACGGTGGGTCGACCGTGGCGACCGGCAACAGCTTTGCGGCACCGCACATCGCCGGCCTGGTCGCGCTGATCCTGTCGAAGCATCCAGGGCTGACTCCCTTCGAGGTCAAGGCGATTCTCGCCAGCGTGTCCGACAACCCCGGTCGTCGGCACCCGTGGCGGCATCGCACGTGACCCTCGTCGGGACCTACCTCGAACTCTTCCGGCGCAGCCCTGCCCTCGCGCGGCTGCTGGCGGGAGAGTTCGTCTCGGGCATCGGCGACTGGCTCTACCTCGTCGCCGTCCTGGTGCTGGTCTACGCCGAGAGCAACTCACCCGTTCTCCTGGGCATCGTGGGTGCCGCCCGCATCCTTCCCTACGTCCTGCTGTCGGTGCCGGCCGGCATCGTCGCCGACCGCTTCGACCGCCGGATGGTGCTGCTCGTGACCGATGTGGCGCGGGGGATCCTGATGCTGGCGCTCGCCGCGACCGTCGCGGTCGATGGCCCGATCCTCGTCGTCGTCGGCCTCTCGATCCTTGCTGCCTGCTTCTCGACGTTCTTCAACCCGGCCATCGCCGCACTGGTGCCGACGTTGGTCGACGAGCGGGATCTCGGGCCAGCCAACTCGGCGTGGGCGACGCTCGACAACCTGGCCTTCATCATCGGGCCCGCTCTGGCCGGCCTCCTGCTCGCGGCCGGCGGCGTCGAGATCGCCTTCCTCCTCAACGCGGCCTCCTTCGCCGTCGTCGCCGTGGTCCTGTGGCGCCTCCCGACTCGACCATCGGCGCCCGCTGCGACCGCGGACGGCGCGTCGCAGGAGCCGCCCGCTCCCGAGGGCTGGCGCCTCCTGGCCAGCCGCCTGGCCGGACCGTTCGCGGTCGACGCGGCGACGAGCTTCGTGAGCGGCGGATTGGGCGTCCTGACCGTCCTTCTCGCGGTCGACGTGCTCGATGCCGGCGAGGCAGGCACCGGGTATCTCAACGCCGCGGTGGGCGTCGGCGGCGTGGTTGCCGGTATCGCCGGCGGAGCCCTGCTGGCGCGACCGCTCCGCGTGCCCCTCGTCCTCGGTGGGGCGATCGGCGCAGTCGGCCTGGCGTGGCTTGGGGTCAGCACCGTTCTGCCGTTGGCGATGGTCGCGATTGCCGTCGCCGTCGGCGGCCTCCTGCTGCTCGAGATCGTGACGACCACCCTCGTGCAGCGCATCGTTCCCGACGGCCTGCGCGGCCGCGCCGTCGGTGCCCTGCAGACGAGCTCGGCGATCCTCTACTCGCTCGGTTCCCTGCTCGTCCCGATCCTGGCCGGGTCCCTCGGCGTTGCGTTGGTGCTCGCGGGCTCCGCCGCGCTCGTGGTGCTCGGCGCTGTCGCGGCGCTGCTGCTGAGCGGCCGCGGTGTCGAGCCCGTGCCGGTCGAGGAGCGCACCGCCGTTCTCCTCGGCCACCCGATCTTCGCCGGCCTGCCGGCTGCCCGGCTGGAGGCGATCGCCCGGCAGCTTGTGACGGTGCCTGTGGCCGCTGGCGAGGTGGTGATCCGGCAGGGCGATCCGGCGGATCGGTTCTACCTCGTGAGCGAGGGCACGTTGCGCGTCACGCAGGCGACTGACGACGGCGAGGTGGAGCTGCGAGAGCTCGGGCCCGGGGACGTGTTCGGTGAGATTGGCCTGCTGCGGCGCGTACCGCGGACGGCCAGCGTGACCACGACGACCCCCGGTGTGCTGCTGGCACTCGACGGCCCCGCATTCGCCGAGCTCGTCGGCGCCGGCCCCGGCCTGAGCACCCGGCTGATGGATCTCTACCGAGGCGCGCTGACGCGCACATGAGCGTCGAGCTCGACGCCCTTCCGCCGGCGCCGGATACCGCGAGCCGGTCGCGTTGGCACAACCCGATCATCCTGATCGTGGCGATCTGGGCCGGCTGGGCGGTCGCCATGCTCGCCTATCAGGAGATCGTCCTCGCCCGGGTCGCGCCGGAACGACCGGACCAGGTGCTGGAGTGGACCGCCGGCGAGACCGGCGCGCGTCGGGCTGGCGGGCGTCCATACCTCGGCGAGGACGTCCTCGCCAGCCACATCGCATTCGACTCGGAGTACTACCTGTCCATCGCCGTCGTCGGCTACGACGATCCGGACGTCCCGCAGTACGCCGGCGTGGACGGCATGGTGCCCCTCAACTACGCGTTCCTCCCGGCATACCCGTTCGCGATGCGTCTCGTCGCGACGCCGTTGACCTGGCTCGGGATGGCACCGATCTCGGCCGCGGCCGTGGCCGGCGTGGCCGTGTCGCTCCTCGCGACGCTGGGCGCCATGCTCGCCCTGTTCGACCTGGCCCGCCGCCGCCTCGGGGAACTTGGCGGCGTGCGGGCGGCCTACTACCTGCTGATCTTCCCGACCGGCTTCTTCCTCGCGCAGGTCTACACCGAGGCCCTGTTCCTCGCCGCCTCACTCGGCGCGCTCGCATGCATCGCTGATCGCCGACCGTTCGCCGCCGCGGGCCTGTCCGTCCTCGCCGTTCTCACCCGGCCGGTGGGAATTGCCCTGGTTCTGGCGGTCGCCGTCGGATTCGGCGCGCTGCTCCTGCGCCGGCGTGATGGCCACGAGGAGCTGACTCGCCGGGAGCTCGCGGGCTGGGTCACCGCCCTCGTCGCGCCGATCGCCGCGTACGTCCTGTGGTCATGGTCCGACCTGGGGCGCGCGTTCGAGCTGGTGCAGCGCGAGTACTTCGGCCGCGGAACGTTCGACTTCGTGGCCTCCTGGCATGCCTGGTCGGCCGCGCTCGGTGGCCTTGGCGCGGCGCGGCCCGAGACCCAGGTCTACTACGTCCTCGAGGCCGCTGCCGTCGTCCTGGCCTTGATCGCGTGCGGGTGGGCAGTCCGGCGCTGGCCCGCCGCCACCGCGTTCGGCCTCGCCACGCTCGTCATTGCGGCAACCAGCGGTGCGCCGCAGGGAATGGTGCGCTACGTGCTGGCCGTGCCGCCGCTGTTCCTGCTGCTGGCGCACCTGGGCCAGCATCCCGCGTTCGATCGGGTCTGGACCGTCGTCAGCCTCCTGCTGATGACGTTGCTCGCCACGCTCTACTCGTTCGATTTCTGGGTCGCCTGATCGGAGTCCGGACGTGGCGGGCCGCACGGACGTGAACCGCGGCGGCGCGGCGAGGGTAGGCTCACTGATGAGACTCCAGCCCGCACGCCCGGCCGTTGCCCTCGTCCTCGGAGTGCTGCTCGCCGCGTGCGGTAGCCCGCCCTCGCCAACGCCACCCGCCACGGGCCCTGGCTCCTCAGATTCGACCTCACCGCCGCCGCCGTCCACCGTCGCGAGCGCCCTGGCGGAGCCGTCGGACGTCGACGTCGACCGCATCGGCGACGACCTCGCCGCCCTGCAGGCGGTGGCGGACGCGCACGACGGGATCCGTGCCGCGGGAACGAGCGGCTACGAGGCATCGGTGGACCACGTTGCAGCCGAGCTTTCGCCCATCGGCTTCGCGGTGGAGACGCCGGAGATCGAGTTCACCGGCTTCCGGGACCTCGGCGCCACGCTGAAGGTGGGCGGCCGCGTCTTCTCCGGACCCGACGAGCTGCGCGCCCTGATCTACTCGCCGAGCGGGATGGTCACCGGGCCGGTGGTCGTGCTCGACGGCAGCGGCTGCAGCTCGGGCGACTTCGCCGGCGTCTCGCCCGGCGACCTCGTCCTGACCACCGAGGGTGGCTGTTTCCGGCGCGACCAGGCGCTGAACGCGGCAGCGGCCGACGCGGCCGCGCTGCTCGTGGGATACCCCGGCCGCGGGCCCGGCGAGATCTTCCGGCCGACGCTGCTCGACCCGGCGGGAATCACGATCCCCGTCGTCAGCGTGACCGATGAGGCGATCGGCCTGCTCGAGGACGCCCGCGGGGCGGACGTGAGGCTGGAGGTCGTCACCGAGCTGCCGGCGTCGACGTTCCGCAACGTGATCGGCCAGCTCGGCGATGGACCCCGAGTGGTCATGATCGGTGCCCATCTCGACTCGGTCCTCGACGGACCTGGGATCAATGACAACGGCAGCGGCGTGGCCGCCACGCTCGAGATCGCGCGCCAGCTCGCTGCAGAGGGTATCCCGGACGACTGGACCGTCCGGGTCGGCTTCTGGGGTGCGGAGGAGTTCGGCTCCATCGGCTCACGGGCGTACACGGCATCGCTCGGCGACGAGGTGGAGGCGTATCTCAACCTCGATATGGCGGGATCGGTCAACGGCGCCAACCTCGTCTACGACGAGCCGCAGGCGCCGCCCGGGTCGGCGCGCATCACCGAGGCGTTCGAGGCGGCGCTCCTGGCTCGCGGTGAGCCCGCCGAGCTCGTGGACCTCGGAGGCTCGAGCGATCACTTCGGCTTCGCACAGGCGGGCATCGCGACCGGCGGCCTGTTCGCCGGGGCGTCGGAGACCGGAGGGGCGGCGCAGCCCGGCGCCGGCGGCGGCGGACCGGCGCCGGACCCCTGCTACCACATCGGCTGCGACGACCTCGACAACGTCGACCTCGCGCGGGTGGAGCTGTTCGCCGCGGTCACCGTGGACGTGGTGCGGGAGCTGACCTCGGCCGATTGAGCCTCAGCTCGTGATCGTGTCCATCGCCTCAGCCCGCCGCTCGGGCGGCCAGCTCGCGGAGCGCCGCGGTCGGCCGGTCCCGCCATGGCGGGTAGTGGGACAGCGCGATGGTGTCCACGTCGAGCGCCGCCAGGCGCTCCACCGAGGCGCGGGCAGCACCGTGGTCGTGGCTGAAGAAGGCGCTCGCGAAGGTGAGGCTCCCACGGTGGACCTGCAGCACGTCGCCGGTGAACAGGATGCGAGCATCGTCCAGGTAGAGGCAGATGCTGCCGGGGGTATGCCCGGGTGTGTGGATCACGCGAAGACCGCCCAGCACCGGCACCACCGCCCCGTCCTCCACCGGCGTTGGCATGGTCGGGGCACGGGTCAGGTACTGGATGATCCGCCCACGCCGCTCGGCACGGGGCTGGGCGGGGGCGAGTGCCTCGCGCAGCGGGCGCTGCAATCCGGCGAGATCATCGGCGTGAATGAGCACCTCCACGTCGGTCCGACTCTTCACGAGCTCGGACAGGCCTCCGATGTGATCGGGGTGACCGTGCGTGCAGATGATCCGCTCGATCTCGTCCAGGCCGCGACCCAGTCGCCGCAGGTAGCGCTCCAGCGTCCGGCGTGTGCCAACCATGCCCGCATCGATGAGGGTGAGCCGCTCGTCGACGAGGAGGAACGAATCGGCGCCGAGCAGGCGGACCTGGTGGACGCCCGCGGCAATCTCCATGGTGGCGGCGATTGTACGGCCGCTCAGCCCGCAAGGTCCCCGGTGAGCATGCGCCGATAGGAGTCGTAGCGCTCCTCGGAGACCTGGCCGCTCCCGACCGCCGCCCGCAGGCCACAGCGCGGCTCGTGCAGGTGCGAGCAATCGTTGAAGGCGCAACTGCCCAGATGGTCGCGGAACTCCGGGAAGCACCAGGCCAGCTCGGACTGCGGGATCTCCCACAGGCCGAGCTCACGGATGCCGGGCGTGTCCGCCACGTAGCCGCCGTCGGGGCCGTCCAGGGGCAGCAACTCCGCATGCGTGGTGGTGTGCTTGCCCTTGCCCTCCTCCGCCGACGACACATCGCCGGTGGCCAGCTGCAGGCCCGGCTGGAGCGCATTCAGCAGCGTCGACTTCCCGACCCCGGACGGGCCGGTGACGATCGAGAGCCTTCCGGCCAGGCGTTCGCGCAGCTCCCCGATGCCGATCCCGGCTTTGGCCGACGTGAACAGGACGTCGTAGCCGATGCGCTGGTACGGGCCGAAGGTCGCGCGGGCCGCATCGGCGTCGAGGTCCACCTTGTTCGCGACGAGCAGCGCCGGGACCTCGTTGTACTCGGCCACGACCAGGAACCGATCGATCAGCCGGGGATTCGGGGGTGGCCGATCGGTCGAGAAAACGATGGCCACGAGGTCGGGGTTGGCGACCATCACGTCCTCTCGCCACGAGCCGCGCGGGCCGGGCTGGCGACGGCTGAATCGCCTGAGGCGCGGCTCGACCGAGGCGATGGCGCCGGTGCCGTCGGCCAGCCGTTCGACCACGACCCGGTCGCCGATCACCGCGAGGTCGGAGGTCTGGCGATCCTTCTTCACGCGCCCGCGCAGCCGAGCCTCGACCAGGTCCCCGTCGTCGGTGACGATCGTGTAGAAGCCGGAGCGAGCGCGCAGGACGAGACCCTCGGCCATGCTCATCCGAGCGCGCCGAACGCCATGCCGTACACCGTCTCGTCCCGCCGCGGAACCTGCGGGCCGCGGGCCATTCGGCCATCCCACGGCTCGACCTCCAGGCCGAGCCCGCGGAGCCAGTCCGCGCCGGGCTGGTTGCTCGGCGGCAGGTTGAGGCGCAGGGCGTCGCTCGCGGGCGCTCGTGCGAAGGCTTCGACGAGGAGGGTCTCGGCCACGCGCGGATCATCCGCAAGCATCGGTCCGATCCGTGGCGGTTCGTTCTGGATGCACGCGTAGCCCGCCATCAGCGCGTCACGTTCGGCGATGACGATCCGCGCGGACGGGTCGCCGAGCAGCATGGCCAGCACCATCCGCCGATCGCCGCCGAATCGCCGGCGGTCGTAGGCCGCCAGCACGTCGAGATCGACGGGCGCCGCGTCGCGCACCGTCGTGTCTTGGTCGCGCGCCAGCGTGGTCGTGCGCGGGATGCTGGTGGTGACGCTGGTCCCGATCGAGGCGAACCCGTGGCGCTCGTACAGCGGGTCGCCCCTGGTCGGTGGCGTTCAGCTCGATGCGGCGGCAGCCCGCGCCCTCCAGGAATGCGGTGACGGCGTCGAGGATGGCGGAACCGAGGCCGCGGCGCCGATGGGCCGCGTCGACCACCATGTTGCCCACGAACCCGAGCGGCCCGTAGGCGATCCCCGAGCCCACCGCCGCGGGCGCGGCACCGTCGTCGACGACCACGCACAGCGCGTACGGCACACCGATGACGGCACGGAGCGCCCACCCGGGCGCCGTCCAGCCCACCGACTCCCGCAGGGAGCCGATGGCCGGCAGGTCCTCGATGGTTGCCTCGCGTAGCGCGAGCCCGTCCGGAAGGGTCATCGGCGGCTGAGTCTATCTCCGCCGCTAGCATGGATGCGTGTCGCCCTCGATCTCGACCGACGTGCTGCTGGTCGGCGGTGGCGTCGCGGCCGTGCGTTGCGCCCGGACCCTGCGCCGGGAGGGGTTCGACAGCCGGATCCTGATCGTCGGCGACGAGCCCACGCTCCCGTACAACCGGCCGCCCCTGAGCAAGGAGCTGCTTCGGGAGGACCTGCCCGACGAGCTCGTCCTCGCCGAACCTGAGACGTGGTACGCGCGACGCGGCATCGAGCGGCTGGCTGGAACGAGCGTGGAGACCCTCGACCCGCAGGCGCGGACCGTCACGCTGTCGGATGGACGCACCGTCGCCTTCCAGCGCTGCCTGCTCGCGACCGGCGCGGAGCCCAGGCGCCTGCCGGTTCCCGGCGGCGAACGCGCGATGCTCCTGCGCACCCTCGGGGATGCGCGCCGCCTGCGGTCCGCCGCCGTTGCGGCGGGCCCGGGCGCGGCTGTCACGGTGGTTGGCGGCGGCTTCATCGGCGTGGAGGTCGCCTCCTCGATCGCGGCGCTCGGACTGCGTCCGACCATCGTCGAGCTGGGCGGCTCCCTGTGGTCGGGGTCGCTCGGCTCCGAGCTGGCCGCGTGGGCGCTGGGCCGCCTTGCCGACGCGGGCGTCACGGTACGCCTCAACGCAAGGTTGACCCGCATGGACGATGGCGGTGGCTGGATCGGCGACGAGCGGCTGGCCGCGACCATCACGGTTGCGGGGATCGGCGTGGAACCGCGCACCGGGCTCGCGGCCGCGGCGGGGCTGGAGGTGGCGGACGGCATCGTCACGGACGCCAGCCACCTGACGAGCCACAGCGCCGTGTGGGCGGCGGGCGACGTCGCGCGCCGGGAGGGGGTGCGCATCGAGCACTGGCACGCCGCCCGGGAGGGCGGGGAGCGCGCGGCTCGATCGATGCTCGGCCTGCCCCTGAGACCGGACCCCGCGCCGTGGTTCTTCTCGGAGGTCGCGGGATCGACGCTCGACGTGGTCGGCGTCGCAGCGGGCTGGGACGACGAGCGATGGGTTGCGAACGGAGTCCTGGCGTACCTGGAAGCCGGCCGGGTCGTCCAGCTGGCGTCGATCGACTCGGCGATGCGAGCGGAACGAATGCGCGACCTGTTGGCAGAGGGCGCTGACCTGGGCCGGGTCGAAGCGTCGCTCGCATCTGCCTGACGCGGGACGTTCCGGCCGGCTGGCGCGGCAGATCGGCCTGTCGGGGCCGGCCGGTTTGGTAGGCTCCAACCCGGATCCGCATTGCACCGAGGCTGCCCATGCGTCGCGCCGCGATCCGTCTTCTCCGCGTGGCGATTGCGCTCGTCCTGGTCACCGTGTCGCCGCCCGCCACGAGCCCCGCGTCGGCCGGCGCGGACCGGCTGCCGGACCTGCGGATGGCACCCCTGTCGAATTTCTACACCGAGAACTCCGGTGGCGAGCGACGGCTGCGCTTCCGGACGATCATGACCAACGAGGGTACCGGGCCCCTCGAGGTGCGCGGCCGCCGGGACAACCTCAGCCAGCCGCACCTGCGCACGCAGCAGGCGATCCACGACGGCTCCGGCAACGTCCGGCTGGTCGACAGCCGCGCGTTGATGGAGTACGCCGTCGACGGGCACGATCACTGGCACATCCAGGGCGTGATGCTCTACCAGATGTGGTCGGCGAACGGCGCGGTCCGGCGCGGCACGAAGGTCGGCTTCTGCTTCCTCGACTCGTATCGCTACAACCTGGGCATGCCCGGGGCGCCGCAGTCGCCGGTGTACCCGGGGAGCTTCTGCGGTGACCGGGGCGACCTCACCAACCGGATGGGGCTGTCGGTCGGGTGGGGCGACGACTACCCCGCGAACTTCGCGTACCAGTGGATCGACATCAGCACGCTGCCGGCGGGCGACTACACGGTCCTGGCGCGCGCGGACGAGCAGAACTGGTACCTGGAGTCCAACGAGACAAACAACTGCGCCTACGCCCGGGTCCGGATCACGGCGACGAACGGGCCGGTGCAGGTCCTCGGGTCCGGGCGCACCTGCCAGACGGCGCCCGCCTCGACCGCCCGCGTCGAGCGCCAGTACGGCAACAACCGCTACGAGACGGCGGCGGTCGCGTCCGAGGACGCGTTCGCGCCCGGCGTCCCGGTCGCCTACGTCGCGACAGGCGCGAACTTCCCCGATGCGCTGGCCGCCGGCGCAGCGGCCGGATTCCAGCGTGGCCCGGTGGTTCTCGTCGACCGCAACGTCATGCCGGCCCTGGCCACTACCGAGCTCGAGCGGCTCAACCCACGGCGGATCGTGATCGTCGGCGGCACCGGCGTCATCAGCGACTACGTCGCGTCGCTGGTCGGACGCTTCCACACCGGCGGGGGCGTGACCCGCGTCGCCGGCGCGGACCGTTACGCCACCGCGGCCGCGATCTCGAATGCCTTCGCGCCCGGCGTCCCGGCCGTCTACGTCGCCAGCGGGCGCAACTGGCCGGATGCGCTGGCGGCCGTGCCTCATGCCGCCCGTGCCGGCGGCCCGATTCTGTTGACGCTGCCGGGCGAGCTGCCGGGCGCCACGCGCAGCGCCCTGACTCGCCTGCGGCCCGGCCGGATCATCGTCCTGGGCGGCACGGGAGCGGTTTCGGCGGGGGTTGCCTCGGCGCTCGACGCCTACGACACCGGGGGCGGCGTGCTGCGACTGGCGGGGGCCGACCGCTACGCGACGGCGGCGGTGATCTCGCGCCACCACCACCCGTCCGGCGCGCCGATGGCCTATGTCGCAACCGGGCTGAACTTCCCCGATGCGCTGGCCGCGGGCCCTGCGGCCGCCATCCGCGGTGCACCCACCATCCTTGTGCGCAACGTCGGCGTGCCAGGGGCATCGGCCACGGAGCTCGAACGCCTGAATCCCAGACGGATCATCATCCTCGGCGGCCCGCGCGTGGTGGACCAGTCGGTCTTCAGCCAGATGGGCGCCTACGCCGACGGCTGAGGTCGGTTGACCCTCCGACCCTCGTGGAGGACAATGTGGTCGAACACCGACCATTTCAGTCGGGATTCGTCGAGCAGGCGGATCCCGGCGGACCCACGAGGAGCGCATGGCCCTTCCGAATCCCGCTCTGACCCAGATCCCCGACAGCTACAAGTACGGCTGGCACGACACCGAGCAGCCGCGCACCACGTTCCCCAAGGGGATCAACGCCGAGATCGTGGAGCAGATCAGCGTCGTCAAGGGTGAGCCGGAGTGGATGACGAAGCTGCGCCTCAAGGCCTTCCGCCACTTCGAGGCCCGGCCGATGCCGAAGTGGGGAGCCGACCTCGACGGGATCGACTTCCAGGACATCTACTACTACGTCACCGCGGACCGACAAGGCGGCACAGTCATGGGACGACGTGCCCGACTACATCAGCCGCACGTACGACAAGCTCGGGATTCCGGAGGCGGAGAAGAAGTACCTCGCCGGCGTCGGTGCCCAGTACGACTCCGAGGTCGTCTACCACAATATCCGCGAGGACCTCGAGAAGCAGGGCGTCATCTTCCTCGACACCGATGAGGCGCTGAAGACGTACCCGGACATCGTTCCGCGAGCACTTCGGGACGGTCATCCCGGCGAACGACAACAAGCTCGCGGCGCTGAACACCGCCGTGTGGTCGGGCGGCTCGTTCGTCTACGTGCCGACGGGCGTCAAGGTCGAGATCCCGCTGCAGGCCTACTTCCGGATCAACACCGAGAACATGGGCCAGTTCGAGCGGACGCTGATCATCGCGGACGAAGGCTCGAGCGTTCACTACGTCGAGGGCTGCACGGCTCCGACGTACTCGACCGACCAGCTGCACAGCGCCGTGGTCGAGATCATCGTCAAGAAGGGCGCCCGCGTCCGCTACACGACGATCCAGAACTGGAGCCACAACGTCTACAACCTCGTCACCAAGCGCGCCGTTGCCCACGAGGACGCGGTGATGGAGTGGGTCGACGGCAACCTCGGCTCCAAGGTCACGATGAAGTACCCGAGCGTCTACCTGATCGGCGAGCGCGCCCACGGCGAGGTCCTGTCGATCGCCTTCGCCGGTGACGACCAGCACCAGGACGCCGGCGGCAAGATCGTCCACGCCGCGCCGAACACGACGTCGCCTCATCACCAGCAAGTCGATCAGCAAGGGCACCGGCCGCACCAGCTACCGCGGCCTGGTGAAGGTCTACCCCGGCTGCACGAAGTCGAAGTCGCACGGTCCGCTGCGACGCGCTGATCCTCGACGAGGACGGCGCGCTCCGACACCTACCCGTACATGGAGATCGACGAGGAGGACGTCACCATCGGTCACGAGGCGACGGTCTCCAAGGTCGGCGAGCGAGCAGCTCTTCTACCTGATGAGCCGCGGCCTCTCCGAGGCCGAGGCCACCGCGATGATCGTGAACGGCTTCATCGAGCCGATCGTGAAGGAGCTGCCGATGGAGTACGCGATCGAGATGAACCGCCTGATCCAGCTGCAGATGGAGGGCGCGGTCGGGTGACGCTCGCCGCCACCGCAACCACGCTCGACGCCGACGCGATCGGGCGGATCAGCGACCACCTCGGCGAGCCCGGCTGGATGCGCGACCTCCGCGCCGCCTGGTGGGAGCGCGCCTCGGCGACGCCGCCGCCGACCGGCCAGGAGGAGGAGTGGCGCCGCACCGACCTGGCGCCCCTGCCACGCGACGGCGAGCTCCTGATCGACCCCCCGACGCTCGAGGTCAGCCTGCCGCACGGGGCCGCCGAGGCCGGCGTCATCGTCACCGACCTGCGGACCGCCGTCCGCGACCACGGTGACCTGGTTCGCCGCCATCTCGGCCAGGCGGATGGCCTCGCCTCGCACGCCCACTTCTGGGCACTGGCCCAGGCCGCCTGGACCGGCGGTGTGTTCTGCCACGTGCCGCGCGGCGTTGCCGTGGACGGCACGGTCGTGGTGCGCACCGCGCTGGGGCGCCCGGACGTCACCTACCTGCCGGTGACGCTCGTCGTCGCCGAAGAGGGTGCCGATGTCACGCTGCTCGAGGAGGTCTCCTCGCCGGACGGCGCAGCCGGCTGGTACGGCGGCATCGCCGAGGTAGTCACGGAGCAGGGCGCCCAGGTTCGCTACGCCAAGCTGCAGCAGCTCGGCGACGGTGCCTGGAACATCGGCTCGCAGCGCGTGGTCGTCGGCCAGGACGCGAACGTCACGACGCTGAACGCGGAGGTCGGATCGAAGGTCACGAAGGTCGGCCTCGACGTCGCAGATGACGGGCAAGGGCGGCACCTCGCGGCTGCTGGGCCTGCTCGCCGCCGGCGACGACCAGCACATCGACATCAACTCCGAGCAGGACCTCCACGCCAGCTACACCACAAGCGACCTGCTCTACCTGTCGGCGCTGTACGACGATGCCCGGGCCGCGTTCTACGGGGTGACCAAGGTCCGCGCCGGCTCCCGAGCAGACGAGCTCCTACCAGGAGTGCCGCAACCTGCTCCTCAGCCCGACCGCCGGGGCGGAGCCCATTCCGGTCCTCGAGATCGAGACGAACGACATCCTGCGCTGCGGCCACGGCGCCACGGCCGGGGCGATCGATCCGATCCAGCTGTTCTACGCGCAGACTCGCGGCCTCGACGCGGATTCGGCGGAGCGGATGATCGTGCGCGGCTTCTTCGAGCAGGTGGTCGGCCAGGTCCACGACGAGACCATCCGTGATCGCGTCCTCGCAGCGTTGGCGGGGCGCATCGGGTTCAGCGAGGAGGATGCGGCATGACCGCCCTCGAGCAATCCGCCACCGGCTTCGTCACGGTGGTCCGCGCCGGCGACATCGAGCCCGGCACCGTTCGCGTCGTCGACGTCGATGGGCGCTCGCTGTGCGTCGGCCTGACCGAGGACGGCGAGTGGGGCGCGATCGACAACGTCTGCACCCACGACGGCGGCACGCTCGGCGAGGGCGAGCTGGACGACAACGCGGTCGAGTGCCCGCGACACGGCGGCCGCTTCGACCTGTTCACCGGCCGCGTCCTCGCGCTCCCGCCAGTGCGCCCTGTCCGGGCGTACGAGACCGTCGCCGATGGCGACGAGATCCGCGTCCGGTTGGATTGAGACGATGAAGATCAGCACTCGCACCGAGTACGGCATCCGGGTCCTCGTCACGCTGGCGCGCAGCGAGGAGGACCGCTGCCTGTCGCTCACCGAGATCGCGAAGCGCGAGAAGCTGCCGCACGCCTACCTCGAGCAGCTGGTGGGCGATCTGCGCCGGGCCGACCTCGTGACGGCGACGCGCGGCCAGGCCGGTGGGTACCGGCTGGCCCGTCCGGCGGCCGAGATCACGATGACCGATGCGGTCCGCGCGCTGGAGGGTCCGCTGCTGGAGATGCCGTGCGCCGGGGTCGACGACCTCGAGCACTGCGATCGGCCCCAGCCGTGCAGCGTCCACGAGGTCTTCCAGCGCGTGTACGAGTCGCTCAGCCTGTCGCTCGGCACGACCAACCTGGCCGAGGTGGCCGCCACCGCGGGTGGACCTCCCTACCCGCCCGAGGTCCGCCGACGCGTCGCGGCCGCCCATTCATCCACCACGCAACAGCCAGCAAGGAACTCATGACCGACGAACTCGTCGTCTCCGGGCTCGAGGTGAGCATCGGGGGCAAGAAGATCCTCAAGGGGCTCGACCTGACGGTGCGCCAGGGCGAGGTTCACGCGTTGATGGGGCCGAACGGCTCCGGCAAGACGTCGCTGGCCTACACGCTGATGGGCCATCCCGACTACGTGGTCGACACCGGCACCATCACCTGGCGCGGACAGGACCTGCTCGACGGCCCGACGGCGCTGGGCATGGCGCCCGACAAGCGCGCCAGGCTCGGACTGTTCCTCGCCTTCCAGTACCCGAGCTCGATCCCGGGCGTCACCGTCGCCAGCTTCCTGCGCAACATCTACAACGCGGTGCATCACCCGAAGCCGGCCGACGAGACCGGCGAGCAGTCGATCAAGTACACCGGCATCCCGCTCGCCAAGTTCCGGAAGCTGATGGAGGAGAAGATGGCCCTTCTCCACATGGACCCGGGCTTCGCATCGCGCTACGTGAACGAGGGCTTCTCCGGGGGCGAGAAGAAGCGGCTCGAGATGCTGCAGATGGCCGTGCTCAGCCCGCGGATGGCGATCCTGGACGAGACCGATTCCGGGCTCGACATCGACGCTCTGCGGAACGTCGCCGATGGGATCAACGCGACGCTGTCCCCCGACATGGGTGTGCTGATGATCACCCACTACCAGCGGATGCTGAACTACGTGCAGCCGCAGTTCGTCCACGTCCTGCTCGACGGCCGGGTCGTGATGTCCGGCGGCGAGGAGCTCTCCCACCAGCTCGAGGCCAATGGCTACGACTGGGTGCGCGAGCAGGTCGGATTGCCCGCCGGGGTCGGCGACAGCGCCGCGGCGCCCGAGCCGGTCGCACAGCGCTAGGCCGAGCGGACGGGACGACCGATGGCGATCGAGCAGGCACGCACCAGTGGCATCTTCGATGGTGCCGCCCTGCGCGCCGACTTCCCGGTCTTCGACCGCCCGCATCGGTCCGGTCGCCCGCTGGCCTTCCTGGACTCCGCTGCCTCGGCCCCGAAGCCGCGCGCGGTGATCGATGCGCTGGCCGATACCTACGGTCATCACTACGCCAACGTCCATCGCGGCATCTACGAGCTGAGCGAGGACGCGACGCAGCGCTTCGAGGGCGCGAGGCGCGCGCTGGCGCGGTTCATCGGTGCCCCGAGCGAGCGCGAGGTGATCTTCGTTCGCAACGCGACCGAGGCGATCAACCTCGTCGCCTACAGCTGGGGTCGCACGAACGTCCGCGCCGGCGACCTCATCCTGTCCACCGAGATGGAGCACCACGCCAACCTGGTGCCCTGGCAGCAGCTGGCGATCGAGACCGGCGCCACGATCGAGTACGTCCGCATCACCGACGACGGCCGCCTCGACCTCGACGACCTCCACGCCCGGCTGGCGCGGGGCCCGAAGCTGGTCGCCTTCAGCCAGGTGAGCAACTCGCTAGGCACCATCAACCCGGTGGCCGAGATCGCGCGCGCCGCCGCCGACGCCGGCGCCGTGACCGTCCTGGACGCGGCGCAGAGCGTGCCCCACATGCCGGTCGACGTGGCAGCGCTGGGCGTGGACTTCCTGGCCCTGTCCGGCCACAAGATGCTCGGTCCGTCCGGCATCGGCGCGCTCTGGGGTCGGCGTGAGCTGCTCGACGCAATGCCGCCCTTCATGACCGGCGGCAGCATGATCACACGCGTCACGCTCGAGGGCACCGAGTGGAACGAGGTGCCCTGGAAGTTCGAGGCCGGGACGCCGGCCATCGCCGAGGCCGCCGGGCTGGCAGCCGCCGTCGAGTACCTCGAGCGCATCGGCATGGTCGATGTCCGCGCCCACGAGCGCTTCCTGTTCGAGCATGCCTGGGCCGCGCTCGGCGAGATTCCCGCCGTCCGCCGCATGGGTCCCGACAGCCCGGACGAGCATGCCGGAGTCATCAGCTTCGTCCTCGACGGCATCCATCCGCATGACGTGGCGACGATCTTCGACGCCGAGGGCGTCGCCGTTCGCGCGGGCCACCACTGTGCGCAGCCGGTGATGCTGCGCTACGACCTCCCGGCCACCACGCGCGCCAGCTTCTACGTCTACAACGACCTCGAGGACGTCGAGCGCCTCATCGATGCAATTCGCGCCACGCAGCGCGTGTTCGGGACCGCCTGATGGACAACCTGTACCGCGACTTCATCCTCGAGCACTACCGCGCCCCGCACAACCGCGGTGTGCTCGACCCGCACGACCTCCACTTCGCCGACTCGAACCCCACCTGCGGCGACGAGCTGGCCATGACCATCCAGCTCGACGAGGAGAAGCAGCGCGTGGCCGACGTGGCGCATGACGGGCGTGGCTGTGCCATCAGCCAGGCATCGGCCTCGATCCTCACCGATGAGCTGCGCGGCATGTCGCTCGACGAGCTGCGTGCCATCGACCCGCGCGAGGTCGTCGAGAACCTGGGCGTGCCGATCGGTCCCGCTCGGCTGAAGTGCGCATTGCTGCCCTACAAGGTGCTCCAGGGCGCCGTCATCGGCGCGGAGGCACGCTGGCCCGACGAGGCCGAGGTGCTGGCCGGCGCCAACGAGGGGGGATCCGCACCATGAATCGATCATCGACAGGAACCTGACCGTGAACAACGACCCGAACATTCCCTTCCGCGAGGTGAGCACCGCCGAGGCGGTCGCACTTGCTCGTGACGGCTACCGCGTGATCGACGTCCGCCAGCAGGACGAATGGGACGCCGGCCACGTACCCGGCGCCACGCTCCTCCCGCTTCGCGAGGTTCAGAGCCGGATCGGCGAGCTCGTGCCCGATCGGGACGCTCCGCTGCTGCTGCATTGCGCGGTGGGCGCCCGCTCCGAGCGTGCGGCCGCCTGGCTGACGCAGCTGGGCTACACCAACGTCGTCAGCCTGAAGGGGCCGATCAGCCAGTGGAAGGACCTCGGCGGCGAGTGGGAGGAGCCGATCCAGCTCCTGACCCCCGCCCAGCAGCGCCGCTACTCGCGGCAGGTGCTCATTCCCGAGATCGGCCAGGAGGGCCAGCGCAAGCTCCTCGACGCGAAGGTGCTGCTCATCGGCGCCGGCGGGCTCGGCTCGCCGACGGCGCTGTATCTCGCCGCCTCCGGCGTGGGGACGATCGGCCTCGTCGACGACGACGTGGTGGACGAGTCGAACCTCCAGCGCCAGGTGCTGCACGGCGTGGACCGGCTGGGGATGCGCAAGGTCGACTCCGCCGAGCTGACCATCCGCGGCCTGAACCCGGAGACGACGGTGGTGAAGCACGTCGAGCGTCTCGACGCCGACAACGTGGAGCGACTGATCTCCGGCTATGACGTCATCGTCGACGGCACCGACAATTTCGACACCCGCTACGTGCTCAACGACGCGGCGGTGAAGCTGCGCAAGCCGGTGGTGCACGGCTCGATCTACCGATGGGACGGCCAGGTCACGACCTTCGTCCCGTTCGAAGGGCCGTGCTACCGCTGCATGTACCCGACCCAGCCGCCGCCCGAGCTGGCGCCGGCCTGCAGCGTCGCCGGCGTGCTCGGCGTTCTGCCCGGCATCGCCGGCATCATCCAGGCCAACGAGGTGTTCAAGCTCGTCCTCGGCGTCGGGGAGACGCTCGCCGGCCGGTTGCTGATGTTCGATGCGATGAGCACGACGTTCGAAGAAGTGCGCATCTGGCGCGATCCCGCCTGCTCGGCCTGCGGCGAGGGCGCGGCCGCGCGAGCCGAGACCGCTTCGACAGCCGCCGCGTCGGTCGCCGGCGCCTGATGAGCACCGTTCGCATCCCACCCGTCCTGCGCGAGAACACCGGCGGTAGCCGCTCGGTCGACGTCGACGGCGGCACCGTCAGCGAGGCCCTCGAGGACCTCTTCGCCAAGCACCCGACGTTGCGCGAGCGCGTGACCGAGGATGGGCAGCTGTCGAGCTTCATCAACGTCTACGTGAACGACCGCGACGTGCGGTACCGGGACGGCCTCGGAACGAGCGTCGGACCGGACGACACGATCATTCTCCTGCCCGCCATGGCCGGAGGCGCGCGCTAGGCCGATGCCGACCTCGGTCGGCCGACCCGCCGGCGACCTGTTGGCCACCATCGGCAATACGCCGATGGTGGAGCTGTCCCGGCTCGCGCCCGCCGATGGAGCGCGGCTGTTCGCCAAGCTGGAGGGCGCCAACCCGACCGGCAGCGTGAAGGACCGTATCGCGCTCGCCATGGTCGAGTCGGCACGAGTATCCGGTCGGCTCCGGCCGGGGCAGACGATCCTGGAGCCGTCGAGCGGCAACACCGGGATCAGCCTTGCACTGGTCGGGCGCCTGTTGGGCCACCCGGTCCGGATCGTGATGCCCGACAACACGACTGCAGAGCGCGAGCAGCTGTTGCGCCTGTACGGCGCCGAGATCGTGCCCTCCCCCGGAGCCGAGGGCTCGAATGGCGCGATCCGGCTCGCCCAGCGACTGGCAGAGGAGGACCGGGACCTGTTCATGCCGTACCAGTACGGCAACGACGCGAATCCCGGCGCGCACGAGGCGACCACCGGGCCGGAGATCCTGGCCCAGGTCCCCGAGGTCGACATCTTCGTGGCCGGCCTGGGCACCGGCGGCACGCTCACCGGCGTCGGCCGCTTCCTGAAGCGTGCCCGGCCCGGCGTGCGCATCGTGGCGGCCGAGCCGCTTCCCGGCGAGCTGGTCCAGGGACTGCGGTCCCTGGACGAGGGCTTCGTTCCGCCGGTGCTCGACGCCTCGGTCCTCGACGACAAGTTCCTGGTCAACAACCGGGACGCCGTCATCGGCGTCCGGCGGCTGCTCGACGACGAGGGGATCTTCGCCGGCCTGTCATCCGGAGCGGCCCTGGCGGTGGCGCTTCGTGTCGCGCGCGACCTTCCCCGCGGGAACGTCGTGGTCCTGCTGGCGGATGGCGGCTGGAAGTACCTGTCGACCGACCTGTGGACACGCGACCTCGACGAGCTCGATGACGACCTCCAGGACGCGCTGCTGTGGTGAGGGGCGGGCTGCACATTCCGCTCGCCGTGGCCGAGGAGCTGCTCGCGCACGCGCGTTCGGAGGTGCCGAACGAGGCCTGCGGCATCCTGTCCGGCTCGCTGACGGATGGCACGGCCAACGCCTACCACCGGGCCCGAAACGCCGAGCACAGCCCGTACGTGTACACGGTCGATCCCGAGGACCTCGTGCGCATCGTGTTCGGGATCGAGGACGCGAGCGAGGACCTGGTTGCCATCTTCCACTCGCACACCCACACGCCCGCCGTGCCGTCGCCGACGGATCGACGCCAGGCCCAGTACCCCGACGCGTTCTACGTGCTCGCCACGCTGAGCGATCCGGAGGCCGATGCGGCCACGGCGCTCCGCGCCTGGCGGATCCGCGACGGCGAGAGCACCGAGGTGCCGCTCACTATCGGCTGAGCGTCGTCAGCAGGCGCTGGCGGTGAGGTCCTCGACCCGGCTGGCGCTGGCGTCGAGGACGACGTCCGCGCTGCATGAACCCTCTTCGTCGCCCGAGCGATAGGCCAGGACGAAGCCCGTCTCGGGCGGTGGCAGCCAGCGGACGGCGGTCAGCGCGAGCTCATCGGGCAGATCGTCGCCGGCCATCGCGCGCGCCGCGCTGTCGAGCGCGTCGATCCGGTCGGCCGGCACCGCGTGAAGGTCGGCCGACGCGACCGACACGGCGCCCGTCTGCGGCCGCACCTCGAAGACCCAGACGTCCTCACCGGCTGTGCCCTCCTGAGACCCGGCCAGCTCGAGCATGCAGTCATCGCCGCCGCATGATCCGCCGGCGACGATGGTGTCCCACGGTTGACCGTCGAAGGTCCAGACCAGGTCCGCGACGGCCGCCGCGATGTCATCGGTCTGGAGCTCCTCGGGCACGCCGCCCGGACGCGTGGAGTCACGCATCGCCTCCAGCACATCGGTGGCCGCAAGAGGCTGACCCGGGACGGCGGCTTCGCCGGATGCGGCGCTTGCGGCCGGCAAGGTGGACGAGGCCGGCGCATCGGAGCCGGGTGGCGGCGTGGCAGCGCAGGCTCCGAGGAACAGCGCCGTCGCGCCCGATCCAGCCAGGAGCCGGCGCATGGTCACGGTTTGCCGAGCGTCGACCGAAGTTGGGTCACCACGACGTCCCCGATGACGCCGGTACCGCCGGACAGGTAGCAGCGCGGCGGCTGCAGGCGCAGGAGCTCGGACGCCACCGTCGGGGGCAGCCGGTCGCGCTGGACCAACAGCAGCGGGGCGCCGAGGCGCCCGGCGGCGGGGACAGCCGACAGGGCGTCGGGGAAGTTCGAGCCGGTGGCGAGGTAGGCCGCCGGCGGACGGGCGAAGAACTCCCTGGAGATCGCGACGGCCGTGGCGAACCGATCGATGCCGGCCAGGCGCACCACCGGTCGCCCGGTCGCCTGCGCGATCGCCTGCCGCACGCCCTCGCCGACGGCACCTGTCCCGCCAAGCAGGTAGATCGTTCGCGGCGCCAGCCGCACGAGCTCGTCGCGCGTGGACGCCGGCAGCTCGCCCGGCCTGGTGAGGAGCACCGGACCGCGCTTGACGACGGCTGCCGGCCCCGCGGCCAGCGCGTCAGGGAACGAGGCGCCGGTCGCCACGAAGGCGGCCTCCACACCCGGCGCGAACGTGGCTCGGCTGACGGCGACGGCCGTCGCGTAGCGGTCGGCGCCCTGGATCCGCTGGACCGGCCCGAAGGCCTCGAGCTGCTGCGCCACGCGTGCCGACACGGCACCGGTGCCGCCGAGCACCACGATCCGGCCGGGCCGGAGACGGGCGAGCTCGTTGCGGGTGACCTGCGGCAGCGTGCCGGGGTCGGTCAGCAGCACCGGTCCACCGGCGATGCCCGCCGCGGGGCCGCCGGCCAGCGCATCGGGATAGTTCAGCCCGGTGGCGACGTAGGCAACCGGCACGCCCGGACCGAAGTGCCGCGCGCTGACGGCCGCGGAGGTGGCGTAGCGGTCGGCGCCCGCCACCCGAATCGGCGTCCCCACGCTCCACTTCGCCCATGCCAGTCCATACCGCTCCGAGCTGGACTCGAAGCGCGTGGAGCGGATCTCGATTCGCGCGGTGCCCGTGCGAGCGGCCGTGAACTCGACCCACTCGTAGTTGTTGTCGAGGGTGAACGAGCCGACGGTCGATCCGCCAGGCTGGACGACGCGCAGATCCAGGTCCGCCATCAGCCGATCGGTCGAGGTGCTGCTGGTGCTGTGGCTGTTCCACGAGACGACGACCTTCACCTTCTGCCCGGCGACGACCGCGATGTCCTGGGTCACGACCTGCCCGGCCGACATGCTGCCCAGCCGATACCCGCCCCAGCTGCCATCACCGGCGTTCAGGATGCGGTTCGACCACATCGCCGAAGCCGTGCCGGTTCCCTCGTGATCCGCGCTGGCTCCGCCTCCCGGCATCGGAGACCGATTGATGGCCCCGGCCATGATCAGCGCGCGCGTGCCCTCGGGCCGCAGCGCAAGGCTGGGCGCACGTGCGATCAGCTGGGCCGCGATGCCTGCCACGATCGGCGACGCGACGCTGGTGCCGCTGGCACCGAGCCCGTTCGCGGTGCGTACCGAGGCGGCCGGGGCCGACACGTTCGGCTTGTTGAAGTCCCCGTGCTGGTTCCAGGCGGTTCCCGCCGGATCGCGGTAGGTGCTGCCGTTCGAGCCGGGGTAGTACCAGATCCGGTCGTCGTTGCGACCCGCCGTGTTGCGGTCGTCGATGCCGCCCACCGTCAGCACGTTGTACGCCGTCCCCGGCGACAGGATGTTCCAGTGGCCGAAGGTGACGTAGTTGCCCGCCGCCGCAACGGGCAGGCGGCCGTCGACGGCAGCGACGGAGTCGAAGTACCGGCGCGCTTCCTCCGACCCGGTGGCGGTGTCCTGCCCGAGGCTGACGTTGATCACGTCAGCGTCGCCACCGCTGGCGCTCGCCGCCCAGTCCGCGGCCGCGATGACCGCCCGGTCGCGGCTCAGGGACGCGCCGCCACCGCCGGTCGACGAGCTCACGATCAGTGCCCCGGGTGCGACGCCCGGGAAGCTGCCGCTGCGTCCGGCGATCGCTCCGGCCACCCAGGTGGGATGGTCGAACGTCGGGCTGTAGGCGATCGAGCCGGTGGTGCTGCGCGAGGCGACGACCCGCCCGGAGAGGTCGCCGGTGTTATGGACGTTGTGATACTCGACCACCGCCACGCGGACGCCCGACCCCTGGTCACCGGAGCCGCTGGTCCAATTCGCCTGGACGCCCGGCCCCGCGCTGGACATGGCAGTCGCCCACTGCCGCTCGAGCCCGAGCGTTTCGACCGCGGCCAGCTCCGCCAGTGCCTCCACGCCCTCGGCCGGCATGTCGACGTACACCAGCGGCGCGGTGGTCGACGCGTACCCGATGGTGCCGCCGAGTGCCTCCACGTCCGTCCGCAGGGTGGCGACGGCAGCGGCCCTGGCCGCGTCGCGTGCCTGGGCCAGCTCGGCGCGGATGGCGCGTGCCGTCGCGAGATCGTTGACGATCGGCCGGTCGCCGTCCCAGGTCAGCTCGGGATGGCGGGCCTGGACCGCAGCCTCCGCCGCGGCGACGTCCACCGACAGCCACACGCCAACCGGCACCGTGGTGGCGGCGGAGGCGTCGGCCACCCGCGCCCCCGACCGTCGGGCCTCGACCGCGGCCCGCAGCTCGGGGTCGCCCTTTCGCTCCAATGCCGGGCGGGCCTTGTCGGCGGCGTCGAGCTGTTGCGCGCGCATCTCCGCGCCGGCCACCGCTCCGTCGGCGGCATCGCGATAGACGACGTGCACGGCCCCGGAGCGCTGGTCGACGTACTTGCCGGCCCATAGCGCGGCGGCATCGGGAGCCGATGAGGCGCGCTCGTAGACGAGCACGTAGTCGTTGGGCGACCCGCCCAGCGTCTCGGCCAGGTGGCGTGCACCGGCTGCGGCAGCGGGTTCGGCACCGGCTGCGGGGCGGGCCGGCAGCACGGCTGTGGCGGCGAGCACCCCGACGAGCGCCATGGTCGAACCATGGATCAAAGGACGCGGGCGGCGGTGCAGCATCGGCCTCCCAGAGCATGTATGACGCCGTGCGACAGTGTGACACGGCGTGGGATCCCAGCGTCGCCCGTGGTCGCGCCGACCACAATGACCCATCGGTGTAGGCTTCGCCGATGACCACCGACGCGCCCACATCGGCGCGCTTCACGCCCGCCACGCATCGCTCCCGCATGCGGCGTGCCGCCCGCGAGGCGGCCGATCGTGGACTCGATGCGCTGCTCATCACCCCCTCGCCGGACTACGCGTACCTGCTCGGCTATCGCGCGCCCGCCATGGAGCGTCTGACCTGCCTGGTCGTCCGGGCCGATGGGGATCCGGTGCTCGTCCTGCCGCGGCTCGAGGAGCCGCTGGCCCTGCACGAGCTGGGCGAGCTGGCAGACGACCTCGAGGTCGTGCCGTGGGACGAGATCGACGACCCAGTCCGCGTCGTCCAGCGGCTCGTCGGCGCGTCGCTGCGGGTGGGCGTACAGGACCAGATGTGGGCGCGCTTCGTGCTGCGTCTGCGAGCTGCCCTGGACCCCGCGCAGCTGGTCGAGGCCGGCCCCACGCTGAGCGCGCTGCGGTCCGTGAAGAACGACGAGGAGGTGGCTCGGCTGCGTGCGGCGGCGGTCGCCGCGGACGACGCGATGCGCGCGATCTCGTCCGAGCCGCTGTCGGGCCGCAGCGAGGCCGAGGTCAGTTCCCGGATCCGAGATCTGCTGATGGCCGCCGGGCACGACGAGGCGGGGTTCGCGATCGTGGCGTCGGGCCCGAACGCCGCCAGCCCGCATCACGTTGCCGGCGATCGGAGGATCGAGATCGGGGACGCCATCGTGCTGGACATCGGCGGCGTGCTGGACGGCTATTGCAGCGACACGTCTCGCACGGCCTTCGTCGGCGATCCGGACCCGGAGTTCGTGGCGCTGTACGAGGTCTTGCGCGAGGCGCAGCAGGCGGCGTGCGAGGCGGTGCGTCCCGGCGTGCCTGCCGCCGAGATCGACGGCGTGGCACGCGACATCATCACCGAAGCCGGCTACGGCGAGGCCTTCATCCATCGGACCGGCCACGGGATCGGCTTGGAGACGCACGAAGAGCCTTACCTGGTGTCGTCCAACGAGGTGCCCCTGGTGACGGGCAACGTGTTCAGCATCGAGCCGGGGATCTACATTCGGAACCGCTGGGGCGCACGAATCGAGGACATCGTCGTCTGCACCGAATCGGGTGGCGAGCGGCTCAACACCTCGAGCACCGAGCTGCTGACCGTCGCCTGATCCGCCCTCGGTTCGGTCAGCGGCTCTCGCGATGGGAGCTGACGAGGGCGACGAGCACCTGGTCGATCGCCGCGTTCGCCTCGTGGAAGGCTCCGGTCACGTCGGCGACGTCGGCCGCCCGGCGGCGGAGGTGGCCGGTGATCGCGTCGAGCACCGGCGAACGGAAGAAGAGGAACGCCTCCACGGTCTCGGCCAGGGTCAGCCCTGCCTTCGATGCCTCGCTGCCGTACAGGGCTCCCATCTTCTCGGCTTCCTCGAGCAGCAGCTGGCGCTCCGCCTTCTTCGACGCGGCCACGTATTCGATGACGAGCTGGAACGTGCGCTGGCCCCATCGGCGGAACTCGTCCCGCTGCTCGACCGAGAGCCGGGCCTGCCACGGCTGCCCCGAGTAGCCGGTGCGAGCCATGCGCCGGTGCAGCTCGCCGGCCATGGTCTGCGTCGAGTCGGGGAGGCGCTCCATCCCGTACCGATGCCGGCGCGGCGCGTTGATCATCGCCTCGAGGCTCGAGCGCAGGAAGCGACGGTGGCCGCCCGGGGTCTGGTAGCTCTGCACCTTGCCGGTGTCGGCCCAGCGGCGAAGGGTGTCAGGACCGACCCCGACGAGTCGCGAGGCGGCGCCGAGCGGCAGCCAGGGGTCGTCCGAATCGGTGATGGGCGGGGATGCGGTCGGCACGGGGGATTCGTGAATCTCCGAAAATCTAGGTCCACGAACCGTAGCGGTGCTGCCACGGCAGCGTCAACCGGCTCGCAGCTCCTCGGCGCGCATCGCGCCAAGCTCAGCCCAGAGATGGACCAGCGACACCGTGCCGTCGCGCAGGTTGCGGAGGCTCATCCACTCGTTCGGCGCGTGGAAGTTCCCCGTCGGGTTGGCGAAGCCCACCATCAGCGTCTTCAGGCCGAGCGCCGCGTCGAGCGCGGCGACCACCGGCACGGATCCGCCGGAGCGCTGGTACAGCGGTGCTCGGCCGAAGCCCGCCTCGAGGGCTCGTGCGGCGGGCGCGATGCCCGGATGGTCGAGTGGTGTGATCACCGGCGCGCCGCCGTGGATGATCCGCACGTCGACCTCCACGCTGGGTGGGGCGATCTCGTCCAGGTGCGCCTGCATCGCACGCTCGATCGCGCGGTAGTCCTGGTTCGGCACGAGCCTGGTCGAGATCTTCGCCGCTGCCCACGCGGGAATGATCGTCTTGGCGCCCTCCCCGCTGTAGCCGCCCCAGATGCCGTTGATATCGAACGTGGGGCGCGCCGAGAGCCGCTCCAGGAGTGTATGGCCGCGCTCCCCGCCCATGGCGGCCGGCACGCCGGTCTCGTCGCGCCACTGGCCCTCGTCGAAGGGAAGCGCGGCATACGCGTCGTGCTCGGCATCGGTCAGGTCGACGACGTCATCGTAGAAGCCGGGTACCGTGACGCGGCCGTCGCCGTCCACGAGCGAGGCCAGCATCCGAACGAGCACATTGGCGGGGTTGTCGATGCCGCCGCCGTACTGGCCGGAGTGGACGTCCTGGCGCGGGCCGCGGACCTTGACTTCCCAGTAGGCGATGCCGCGCAAGCCGTAGCCGATGGCCGGCGTGCCCTCGTCGTCGAACGTGTCTCCGTCGCTCACCACGCACACGTCGGCGCGCAGCAGGTCGGCATGGTCCGCGATGAACTGCTCGACCGGCTCGGAGCCGACCTCCTCGTCGCCCTCGAAGAAGAAGCGGAGGTTGACCGGCAGCCGGCCCGCGGTCGCCATCCACGCCTCGACCGCCTTCAGGTGCATGAACAGCTGGCCCTTGTCGTCGCCGGCGCCGCGCGCGTAGATCCGCTCGTCCTCGTGACGCGGCTCGAACGGTGGCCGCACCCACTCCTCCAGCGGATCGGTGGGCTGCACGTCGTAGTGGCAATACACGAGCACCGTCGGCGCATCCGGACCGGCATCCATCCATTCGGCGGTGACGATCGGGTGGGCGCTCGTCTCGTGGCTCGTGGCGCGCGCGATGCCGAGCCGGGTGAGCTCGTCTACGATCCACTGCGCGGTGCGGCGCACGTCATCGACGCGGCTCGGGTCGGCGGAGACGCTCTCGATGCGAAGGAACTCGTCCAGCTGGGCGAGATGCTCGGCGTCGTGGTCGCGGAGATGGGCGACGGCGGCGTCGACGGCCGCGGCGGTTTCAATCTGGCTGGTCATCGGTTGATGATAGGCTCCGGACCAGATGCGCCATCTGCCGGCCCGTCCGACCCTCGCCCGACCCAATCGGCTGTTTGCCGCACTCCTCGTCGCGATGGGTCTCGCCTGGCTGCCGCTCACAACCGTCGAAGCCTGCAGCTGCGCGTTCCTTGGATATCCCGAAGCCATCGTGGACTCCGACGTCGCGTTCATCGGAACAATGCGTGCCCGGGGTGGAACCGAACGAGTGGGCGATGGGCTGGAGACAACGCAGGTCGCGTTCGACGTCGTCCGGGCGAAGGACGCGATGACGACGCCCGTCGTGGTCGACACGTGGCTCGGGAACGGCGCGTCCTGCGGGCTGGAGATGGCGGTCGGAGAAGAGTGGCTCGTCATCGCACACCTCCAGGATGGGCGAGCGCAGACCAACCTCTGCTCGGGATCGACGCTGCTCGGCGCGCTTGACGAACCGACGCGCCAGCGCGTCGCGGCGGCAATGGTCACCGAGCCTGTGCCGGCAGCCGGTGACGACGACCCCCTTGCCGGCATGAACGACGGTGAAGTGCTGTCAGGCATTCCGATGCCCGTGCTGTTTGCCGGCAGCGCGATCCTCCTGGTCGCGGTCGCGAGTGTCGTCGCGTTCAGGCGCTCGCGGCCCGGCTGACCGCGAGGAGGCTTGGCACTCGGGTGTGTCGCCTCGGGAACCATTCGGGCTGCGCTGGCGTCGGGTCGCCCATGCACCGATCAGTTCCGCGGCTGGTCCAGGCCGCGCTCCTCGCCATCGGCGTATCCATCATCCCGCTCGCCACGGTGAGCGCCTGCAGCTGCGCCATGAGCGACTTCGACCAGGCCGTCGGCGAGGCGGACGTGGCCTTCGTCGGTCGCCCGATCTCGGTGGAGGCGGCACCGCGCAACGACATCGGCGAGACGGTCCTGACCACCTGGGAGGTCGAGCGATCGCGGGATCCCATTCCGGCCGGCACGGTGGCGATCCGCAGCTGGGCCGACAGCGGGGCGAACTGCGGGATCTCGTTCGCCGCCGACGAGCGGTGGATGGTCCTCGCCTACGCGAGCGAGGGCGCCCTCGAGACGAACGGCTGCATGCAGAACCGACGGCTCGATGGGAGCGATCCGGACGGTGAGGCGGCTATCGCCTCGATGCTCCCCGTGCTGACGACGCCAGAGACCACGGACGACGAGGGACTGGCCGTCCCGCTGCCGATCGTCGGCGTGACCGCCGCAACGCTCCTCGTCGCCACCGTCAGCCTCCTCGCCTTCCGAAGGCAGCGCGGCTAGCCGAACGCCCCGAACACGAACCCGAGGAACAGGACGACCGCCAGCGCCGGGACGATGCTCCCGATCCTGAGTGCCAGCGGCCAGCCCGGTCCGCCGGCGAAGGCATACGCAGGGATGGTGATCGGAAAGAGCACGACCCCGGCAGACCAGCCGATACGACCCGCCGTGCCCAGGTCGGACCGATCCTGCACGTCGAGCCAGTAGGCGGCGATCATCAGGAAGCCGCCCACGGCGAGCACCGCGAAGAGGGTCCAGACCACCGGGAGCATCACGCGCCGATGCTACCCGTTGCGGCGGCGGGCAACGTCGTCGGCGCCATTGAGGACGTCGGTCAGGAAGGAGAGCGGACGGCGACGGGGGAGCCGCGGCTCCGCGCGCGGCAGCAGCTCTGCCACGGCCGCGCGGATCTGCGTCTCGAGCTGGGCTCGCGCCGCGCGGCCCCGGAGATCGGCAGTTGGAATCGGCTGTCCGAAGCGCACCTCGATCCGGCGTCGGAACCAGAGATCGGTGCTGCCCACGATCGCGCACGGAACGACCGGTACGCCGGAGAGCGCGGCGAACGCCGCAGCGCCCTCCTCGAAGGGCAGGAGCTCGCTCTCGCGGAATCCGATGCGGCCCTCGGCGAAGATCGCGAGCACGCCTCCCGCCTCGAAGACGCGGCGCACGGCTCGTACTGCGCTGGTGAGCGTCGTCTTCGCGGGGTGGTACGGGATCATGCCGCCGAAGAAGGCCATGATGCGGTTCTTGAAGCCGCGGCCGAAGTCCGCCTCCTTCGGACCGAACCAGGTGATCCGCGGTTCGAGCGGGGTGACGGCGATGACGAGCAGGGGATCCCAGCCGTTGTGATGGTTAACCACCAGCTGGAACGGCGGCGCCGGCCAGTACTCCAGGCCGGTTGCGCGGATGTCGAAGAGCGACCGGACGAGGACGCGGACGAGTCTCCGCATCAACCGATAGCGTGGGGTGATGGCCACGCTCAGCTCGCGTGGCCCGGCGCGGCGCGCAGCCGCGGCGGTCGAGTCCGGGTCCACCGGATCAGGCCGTCGCCAGTGGCTCGGCAGCCTCGATCCGCGGCTCCTCCACGAAGGCATCGCCTTCCTGGCGTCGTGGGTCGACCCGCATCAGCGCGAGCGCCGCACCGACGAGGAAGACCACGCCGACGAGCATGGTGGCGCGGGCGCCACCCGCCTCCCCCACGAGCCGGCCGATGAGGTCGAGCGCGAGCGGACCGGCCACCAGCAGGTAGACAGGCTCCGCCATCGCGGTCCCGGCATTGAGAATTCCCATGTAGCGACCGGAGGTGTGCTTCGGGATCACGTCGGTCATCAGCGCCCAGTCCACCGAGAGGAAGGTCCCCATCCCGATGCCGAACGGCACGAACGCGGCGATTGCGACGACCGGGCTCGGAGCGAACGCGACGCCGGCAAGCCCGATCCCGGCGATCACCGCCGCCGCCCAGATCATCTCCCGACGGCCGAAGCGGTCGGAGAGCCGAGCGCCGGGGATGGCGGCGAGCGCCGTGGTCAACCCGGCGATGCCCGTGCCGATGAGAACGGTGGTGGCGGCTTCCTCCTCGCTCATGCCATGGACGCGCTGGAAGTACGGCAGCGCCAGCGACGTGGCGGCGTAGGCGCCCAGGAAGAGCAGTCGAACGAGCAGGAGCCACAGCACGCTGCGCTGCTGGAGGATGTCCATCCCCCAGGCCGACCGGGCCACTCCGAGCCACGACGTGGTGCGCGGCGGCGCTGAGCGGCCCTCGCGGACGGTGGCGACCAGGATCACCATGGTGAGTGCCTCGACGATCCCGAGGCTGATGGTGGCGGCCGCCACCAGCCCGGTGGTCACGCCGAGGGTTGCGATGCCGACACCGGCGATCGTGCCGAGCACGATCATCGTGCCCATCAGCCCGCTCGCCAGCCCGACCTGCCGCGCGGGGACGAGGTCCGGGACGTAGCCCTGGAACGGCCCCTGCGCGAAGTTCGAGCTCAACTGGAGCAGGAAGTAGAAGGCGACGAGTGCCAGGTACGTCTCGGACGTTGCGATTCCGATCAGGAAGACGACGTCGAGCAGCGCACCGATGACGATGTACGGCTTGCGGCGGCCCCAGCGGGTGACGGTGTAGTCGCTGATGGTCCCGACCGTGGGCTGGATGACGATCGGTGCGACGACCCCGACCGTCACGATGATTGCGAGCAGCAGCCCGAGGTTCTCCTCGCCACCGGGGAGGTCGCCGATCATGGCCGGCACGATGATCTTGTTCAGACCACCCCAGATGAGGACGATCCCGAACCAGTAGATCGACAGCGTGATGAGCTGCGACAGGGGGAGCGTCGCGGTCGGTCGGCCGACAGGTTCCTGGTGCATCTCGTCCGTCCCTGCATCGTGCGGCGAGCCATGGGTGGCCGCCGCGTCCTTCACGACAACCATCGCATGCGCCCACTGCGGCGCCGCTGCGGTATGTCCGCTGGCGCTACCCTACGCCCTCCATGCACACCGATCCGGCGGAAGCCCGGAGGGTCGTCCTGCGCCATCCGGACCTGCGTCGATACCTCTCCGCGCGATTCATCGTGTCCATGGCCACCCAGATCCAGACCGTGGCCGTCGGTTGGCAGGTGTTCAGCGTCAGTGGCGATCCCTTCGACCTGGGCCTTGTGGCGTTGTCGCAATTCCTGCCGTTCATCCTGCTCATCCTTCCGGCAGGCCACGTGGCCGACCGCTACGACCGGCGCCGCGTCCAGCTGCTGACCTACGCCATCCTGGCCGTCTGCGCCGCGTCGCTCCTTGCACTCTCACTCGCCGGCGTGGACGACCTGGCACCGGTGTACGCCGTCATGGTGCTGTTCGGCATTGCGCGCGCCTTCAACCAGCCGACTGCCCAGGCACTGCTGCCGAACATTGCGCCCGAAGGAACGTTTCCGCAGGCCGTCGCGCTCAACTCGTCGCTGGGCCAGATCGCGACGATCGCCGGCCCGGCCCTCGGTGGCGCGCTCGTCATCCTGGGATTGCAGGTGGCCTACGCGCTGGCGCTGGCGCTGGCGGTCGTGGGCACCATTCTGGTCATCAACCTTCGCGGTGGCGGCCGCTCGGACGCGCCTCGCGAGCCGGTCTCGTGGGCGACGCTCCTGTCCGGCATCACGTTCGTCCGGTCTCGTCCGGTCGTGCTCGGCTCGATCTCGCTCGACCTGTTCGCCGTGCTGTTCGGCGGGGCGACCGCCCTCCTCCCGATCTACGCCGGTGAGATCCTGGACGTGGGGCCGGTCGGGCTTGGCATCATGCGAGCGGCTCCCGCGGTGGGTGCGGCGCTGCTGGCGGCGGTGCTCACCGTCCGGCCGCTCCGGCGACACGTCGGCAGGTGGATGTTCGGCAGCGTTGCGGTGTTCGGGCTCGCGACGATCGTCTTCGGCGTGTCGACCGTGTTCGCCGTGAGCCTGGTGGCGCTGCTGGTCATGGGTGCCGCGGACATGATCAGCGTCTTCATCCGGCATCTGCTCGTGCAGCTCGAGACCCCGGACGAGATCCGTGGGCGCGTGAGTGCGGTCAACGCCGTGTTCATCGGGGCCTCGAACGAGCTGGGCGAGTTCGAATCCGGCCTGACGGCCGCGTGGTGGGGCGTGGTGCCTGCGGTGGTGATCGGAGGTGGTGCGACGATCGTGGTGGCTGCGCTGTGGGCGCGCCTCTTCCCGGTGCTCTGGCACCTCGACCGGTTCCCCGACCACGGCACCCCCGCCAAGGCCGGTTGAGGCTCATGCGCTGATCGGCGCTAGAATCGCCCGGTGATCGACCCTGTCGCCTTCGAGATCGGTCCCATCCAGCTGCACTGGTACGGGATCATCATCGCTGGCGCCGTGCTCATCGGTGGACTGCTGGGAACGCGCGTGGCGCGCTGGCTCAACGAGAACCCCGACGACGGCTGGTCGATGCTGCTGCTGGTCATGGTGCTGTCCGTCATCGGCGCGCGGCTCTATCACGTCGTCCACCTGTGGAGCGATGTGTACTCGAAGGACCTTGCTCTCATCCCGCAGGTCTGGAGAGGTGGGCTGGGCATCCCCGGTGGCATCGCGGGCGGTGCTCTCGGGATCCTGATCTACACGCGCCTCAACGGGCTTCATACGGCGCGTTGGATGGACATCTTCGCGCCTGCCCTGCTGCTCGGCCAGGTCATCGGCCGCCTCGGCAACTTCGTGAACCAGGAGCTCTACGGTCCGCCGATCAGCGAGTGCGGCAACGGAACCTATCCGCCCTGCCTGCCGATCGGCATCCCGATCGACGCGGCGCACCGGGCGGGCACGCCCTGGACGGTCGACCAGTTCCCGGTGGAGACGACGACGTTCGTGCCGTTGTTCGCCTACGAGATGGTGCTGAATCTCATCGGCATGGCGCTGATCCTGTTCGTCATCCGCCGATTCGCCCCTCGCCTGTTCGCCGGCGACGCGGTGCTGATGTACCTCATCTGGTACGGCAGCGTGCGCACCGTGCTCGAGACGTACCGGGTCAACAACTGGACCATCCTGGGCGTGCCGACCGCGATGTGGATCGGCATGGTCGGCGTCGTCCTCGCAGCCGGTTGGCTGTGGTACCGCCACCGCCGGGGTTGGGGCTCGCCGATGATTCGCCCACCCGAGGAGGCGGCTGCCGTCCCCGACGCGACCAGCGCGCAGCCGGAGCCGAGCGCTGGCTGAACGGCCGGGTGGCATCCTGCCCGACATCACCGCCGCGGTCGGACGCACGCCGCTGGTGGCTCTCGACCGGCTGGCGACCGACGTGCCTGCGCGGATCGTCGCCAAGCTCGAGCACATGAACCCCGGCGGCTCGGTGAAGGATCGGATCGCGCTGCCGATGATCGAGGCCGCCGAGCGGGCCGGCCTGCTGAAGCCCGGCGGCGTGATCGTCGAGCCAACCAGCGGCAACACCGGCGTGGGGCTGGCGCAGGCGGCGGCGGTCAAGGGCTACCGCTGCATCTTCGTGATGGCCGACAAGCAGTCCGAGGAGAAGCGCGCGCTGCTTCGGGCCTACGGCGCGGAGATCGTCATCTGCCCCACCGATGTCGCCCCCGACGACGAGCGCTCCTACTACCGGGTCAGCGATCGCCTGGCCCGCGAGACGCCCGGGGCGTGGAAGCCCGACCAGTACTCCAACGAGGCGAACCCGCAGGCCCACCACGACACGACCGGCCCGGAGATCTGGGAGCAGACCGATGGACGCGTGACGCACCTGGTGGTCTCGCTCGGCACGGGAGGGACCGTGTCTGGCATCGGGCGCTATCTCAAGGGGCGTAACCCGGCCGTGCAGGTCATCGGCGCCGATCCGGCCGGCTCGGTGTACTCGGGCGATGCGCCACACCCCTACCTGACCGAGGGAATCGGCGAGGACTTCTGGCCGACGACCTACGACCCGGGCGTCTGCGATGTCGTGATTCGCGTCGGCGACCGCGACTCGATGCTGATGGCGCGCGTCGCCACCGCCCGCGAGGGCATCCTGATGGGAGAGTCCGGCGGGACGGTGCTGTGGGCGGCGCTGCAGACGGCGCGTGATCTCGCCGACCCCGACGCGCTCTTCGTGGTCGTCCTGCCCGACAGCGGTCGCAACTACGTCGGCAAGCTGTACAACGACCGCTGGCTGCGGGACAACGGGCTGCTCGGACCGTACGAGGAGGCCGGCGACTACGACTGGCGCGCCAGCCGGCCCTCCGTCGTGCTCCGCGGCGACGAGATTCCACGCGGCTGACGCGCCGGAGGCGGGGGAGTATCGTTGCCGCCTAGCACGAGCACGCCGAGCGCGGAACAAGGAGCGCCATGACGCACGTCGCAGAGCCACCGGTCTCCGGTGGGGAGCAGGCGACCGAGCAGGACCGGGTCAACCACTGGATCAACGGTGCGCGCCTCGAGGGCACGAGTGGCCGACGCGGGCCGGTGTACAACCCGGCGACGGGGCAGGTGGCACGCGAGGTCGATTTCGCATCGGTCGAGGAGGTCAACGCGGCGGTGGCCGCCGCGCATGAGGCGTTCCCCGCCTGGCGGGCGACGAGTATCAGCAAGCGGACCGAGATCATGTTTCGGATCCGCAACCTGGTCGAGCAGCATCGCGAGGAGATCGCCGCCCACCTGACCCGGGAGCACGGCAAGGTCCGCACCGACGCTTTGGGTGAGGTGGCGCGTGGCCTCGAGAACCTCGAGTTCGCGACCGGCATCCCGCACCTGCTGAAGGGTGGCTTCAGCGAGCAGGTGAGCAGCGGCATCGACGTGTACCAGATCCGCCAGCCGCTCGGCGTGGTGGCCGGCATCACGCCGTTCAACTTCCCGGCCATGGTGCCGATGTGGATGTTCGCCAACGCGATCGCATGCGGGAACACGTTCGTGCTGAAGCCCAGCGAGAAGGACCCGTCCGCATCGGTCTACATCGCGGAGCTGCTCAAGGAGGCTGGCCTGCCGGATGGCGTGTTCAACGTCGTCCACGGCGACAAGGTCGCGGTCGACGGCATCCTCGAGCACCCCGACGTCGCGGCCGTCAGCTTCGTCGGCTCCACGCCGATCGCGCGCTACATCTACGAGACCGGAACGAAGAACGGCAAGCGGGTCCAGGCCCTCGGCGGCGCCAAGAACCACATGATCGTGCTGCCCGATGCCGACATCGACATGGCGGCCGACGCGGCCGTCTCGGCCGCGTACGGCTCGGCGGGCGAGCGATGCATGGCGATCTCGGTCGTCGTCGCGGTCGGCGACGTGGCCGATCCGCTTGTCGACGCGATCGCCGAGCGGCTGCCGAAGATCACGGTCGGCCCCGGCAACGAGGAGGGCTCCGAGATGGGCCCGCTCATCACGAAGGAGCATCGCGACAAGGTCGCCTCGTACCTGGAGTCCGGTGTCTCGCAGGGGGCCACCCTGCGCGCAGATGGACGCCAGCACGTGCTGTACAACGAGTCCGATGGCTTCTTCCTCGGCGTCTCGTTGCTCGACAACGTGACGCCCGAGATGGAGTGCTACCGCAACGAGATCTTCGGGCCGGTGCTCGAGGTGGTGCGGGCGCACGACTACCCCGAGGCGCTGAACATCGTCAACGACAACCAGTACGGCAACGGGACGGCGATCTTCACCCGCGACGGCGGCGCGGCCCGGCAGTACCAGTTCGACGTCAACGTCGGCATGGTCGGCATCAACGTGCCGATCCCGGTGCCGGTCGCGTACTACAGCTTCGGGGGCTGGAAGGCGTCGCTGTTCGGCGACATCCACATGTACGGGCCGGAGGGAATCCAGTTCTACACCCGGGGGAAGGTGGTCACCGCCCGCTGGCCGGACCCCGGAACCTCATCGGTCGATCTCGGGTTCCCGCGCACCCGCTAGCAACGAGGACTGCCGGAGGGACTCCCATGGCCAGACGCATCGCTCGTCCCATCCACCTCGCCGTGGCCTGGCTGCTCGTCGTCGGCCTGCTGGTACAGGTGTTCCTGGCCGGCATGGGCGTCTTCGACAGCTCGAGCGTGTTCGCCACGCATCGGGACTTCGGCTACACGCTGACACTGCTTCCGGTCGTGCTGGTCGTGACGTCGCTGGTGGGTGGGTTCGGCCGGATGGAGACGATCGCCGCGGCCGTGATGTTCGGGCAGTTCATCCTCCAGTCGGTCCTCGTCCTCCAGCGCGAGTCGTCTCCCGCCATCGCGGCCCTCCACCCGGTCAACGGCGTTCTCATCCTGCTCATCGCGATCTGGCTGGCTCGTGACGCGTGGCGGGTGTGGCAGGCCGACGATGAGCCGGCGGTGCAGGAGCCTGCCCCGTCGGATGCTGCCCCTGGCTGACCGTTCCATGGAGCGCTCGCGCCCGTGACAGAATGACCGCTCCATGACCCAAGATTCCGACCGGAACGACCGCTTCGAGACGCTGGCCGTCCACGCCGGCGCCGACCCCGACCCGCACACCGGGGCCGTGGTGCCGGCCATCGAGATGAGCACGACGTTCAAGCAGGACGGCGTCGGTGGGCTGCGTGCCGGATTCGAGTACGGCCGATCGGGCAATCCCACCCGCGCCGCGCTCGAGGCGGCGATTGCCAGGCTGGAGAACGGCACCCACGGCGTTGCCTACGCCTCGGGCCTGGCGGCAACGCAGAACATCCTCTACCTGCTCGAGCCCGGCGATCGGCTCCTCATGAGCGACGACGTATACGGCGGCACCTGGCGGCTGGCCGACAAGGTCTGGCGCCGGTACGGCGTCGAGACCGATGCGGTCGACCTGCGCGACCTCGACGCGGTGGCTGCGGCCCTCGCCGGCGAGCGGGCGCCCCGCATGGTCTGGGTCGAGACGCCCTCGAATCCGCATCTCAAGGTGGTCGACATCAGCGCGATCACCCGACTGGCGGCCGTGGCCGGCGCCGTCACCGTGGTCGACAACACGTTCGCCACGCCGTACCTGCAGCGCCCGCTCGAGCTCGGCGCGGATCTGGTGCTGCACTCGGCCACGAAGTACCTCGGCGGGCACTCCGACGTCATCGGCGGGGTGGTCGCGACCCGATCGGACGAGCTTGCCGAGCGGCTCGTCTTCCACCAGAACGCCGCCGGCGCGGTGCCGAGCCCATTCGACTGCTTCCTCGTCATGCGCGGCCTGCGGACGCTGGCGGTGCGGATGGAGCGCGCCTGCGCCAATGCCCTGGTGCTGGCGCTGTGGCTGGCCGAGCGTCCCGACGTGGAGCGCGTGTACTACCCGGGGCTGGCGGAGGGGGAAGCCGCCGCCCTCGTCGAGCGCCAGATGCGCCTTCCGGGCGCGATGATCAGCATCGAGCTGAGGGGCGGCGAGGAGGCCGCTCGACGGATGGTGGCCGCGACGCGGCTCTTCACCCTGGCCGAGTCGCTGGGTGCGGTCGAATCGCTCATCGAGGTGCCGGCGCCGATGACCCATGCCTCGGTCGCCGGATCGCCCCTGGCCGTGGCGCCGTCGCTGGTTCGCATCAGCGTCGGGATCGAGAACGTCGACGATCTGCGCGCCGACCTGGAGGCGGCGCTGGCGGCATCGGGGTCGTGACCGACCAGCCCGAGCGCCGCGATGGCCCGACCGAGCTGGTCGAGGGCGATGACGGCGAGCTCATCGAGCGCCTGTCCGGCGGCACCGCCACGATCCTGTTGGCGTGGCTCATCGGGATCGGCGCGCTCTCGACCCTGCTGGCGGCGTGGGCCTTTGTATGGATCGTGACCGGCGAGCGGCTGGGGATCGGCGCACTGTTCGGCGGTTTCGGGCTCTACACCGCGCTGGCCGGCGCGGCCGGCCCGTGCGTGCTGTGGCTCACCGGCAGGGCACAGGGACACTCGCTCGGCTGGTTCTGCTGGACCGCGGCGAAGATCGCGCTGGTCATGGTGGCGATCATCGCGCTTGCGGTGACGGCGATCACGGTGATCATGGCCGGAGCGCTGCCGGGCCTGCCGGCCGTCACGATCGCGGGGTTGCTGGCAGTCATCGGCGTGGTCGTCAGCCAGATCTGGGCCCTCGCCACGTGGGCCGCGGACCGATGGATCGCCAAGGCCCGAGTCTCCGAGTAAGGACGCGCTGAGCGGGGGACCGATCGACTCCCGCGCGATGCCGGCCGACTAGATCTCGTACGTGCGGGACGGCTCGGCGATCTCCGCCTCGCCGCCGAAGGCGTCGGATGCCGCGGTTCGCGCCCAGCTGCCATCACCGTCGACCGGAAGATGGGTCAGCATCAGACGCTTCGCCCCGCCCTGCCGCGCGCCATCGCCGGCCTCCTCGGGCAGCAGATGGCCGCGTCGCTCGGGTGGCTGCGCATCCTCGTCCAGCGACCGCAGGGTGGCCTCGCACAGGAACAGGTCCGCGCCATCCGCGATCCTCGTCACCGCATCGCCGGGGCCGGTGTCGGCGGTATAGCCCAGCACGCGGGCGTCGGCCTCGGCGCGGAAGCCCCAGCACGGAATGAAGTGCTCGGTCTCGACGGGCGTGAGCGACAGGCCACCGAACCGGATCGCGGTCGAGCCGTCGTGCTCCGACAGGCGGAAGGCGTCCTCGAAGTGACGCGCGTTTCCCGCGCCGCGCGCGAGGTCGAGCACCTGGTCGGCCGAGCCGGGCGGCATCACGACCCGCAGGCGCTGATCCTTCGCAATGCCGCGCCACGGATAGACATAGCGGAGCGTGACGAGGTCCAGCATGTGGTCGGCGTGCATGTGGCTGACGACGACCGCGTCCAGCTCGTCGGGATGGTGACGGCGCAGCAGCTGAGCGACGATGCCGGGGCCGATGTCGACGAGCACCCTGCCGCCGCCGCCATCGACGAGGTAGCCCGCGCATGCCTCGCCCGGGTTCGGCGACGCCGGGGACCGGCCGAGGACCGTCAGGCGCATGGGCTGGTGGCCGCAGTGGACGGGAGGACGACGGCGCTCATTCAGCGCTGCCCGATCGGCACGTAATCGCGGGCCGCCGGACCGACATAGACCTGCCGTGGCCGTCCGATCTTCGTCTCCTTCGCGCCCAGCATCTCCTTCCACTGCGCGATCCAGCCCGGAAGCCGGCCGATGGCGAAGCAGTTGGTGAACATGTTCTTCGGGAAGCCGATGGCCCGGTAGATGAGCCCCGAGTAGAAGTCGACGTTGGGGTACAGCTTGCGGCTCACGAAGTACTCGTCGCGCAGAGCGACCTCCTCGAGGCGGCGGGCGACCTCGAACAGCGCCTCGTCGGCGCCGGTGGCCGCCAGCACCCGCTCGGCGGCGGCCTTGATCAGCGTCGCCCGCGGATCGAAGTTCTTGTACACGCGGTGCCCGAAGCCGGGGAGGCGGAACGCGTCGTTCGAGTCCTTCGCCCGGTCCACCCACTTCTGGACGTTGCCGCCGTCCGCCACGATCCGCTCGAGGGTGTTGATCACGTCCTCGTTGGCGCCGCCGTGGAGCGGTCCCCACAGTGCGCTGATCCCCGCACTGATGCTGGCGTACAGGTTGGCGTGTGTGCTGCCCACGAGGCGCACGGTGGAGGTCGAGGCGTTCTGCTCGTGGTCAGCGTGGAGGATCAGGAGCAGGTCGAGCGCCTCCGCCACCTTGGCGTCCACCTCGTACGCCTCCGACGGCACCGCGAACATCATGTGCAGCAGGTTCGCCGCGTAGCCCAGGTCGTTGCGTGGATAGACGTACGGCTGGCCGATCGCCTTCTTGAACGACCAGGCCGCCAGCGTGGGCAGCTTCGCGATCAGCCGGTTGACCGTGATCTCGACCGCGTCCTCGTCGAAGATCTCGTGCGAGTCGGGGTAGAACGTGCTCATGCCCACCACCCCCGAGGCGAGCACCGCCATCGGGTGCGCGTCGGCGGGGAACGAGTCGAAGAAGTGCCGCATCTCCTCGCGGATGAGCGTGTGGTGGGTGACCTCCCCGACGAACCGATCGAGCTGCTCGCGGCTCGGCAGGTCACCCCAGATCAGGAGGTAGGCGACCTCGAGGAAGGTCGACTGCTCGGCCAGCTGCTCGATCGGGTAGCCGCGGTAGCGAAGGATGCCCTCCTCGCCGTCGAGGAAGGTGATCGCGCTCGCGCAGGCTCCGGTGTTGGCGTAGCCCGGGTCGTAGGTGATCAGCCCTGTGGTGCCGCGCAGCCGGCCGATGTCGATCGCGTCGTCGCCCGCGCTGCCTCTCACGATCGGCAGCTCGGCCTCGACCTCGCCGATCTGGAGGCGCGCGGTATCGGCCTTGGAAGGCGACTCTGCCGTCATGCGAGGAGCTCCTCCACGGCGGCGCGCTCCTCGAGCAGCTCCGCGGTCGTGGCCTCGATCCTGGAACGGGCGAACGCCCCGTGCTCGATGCCCTGGACGATCTCGACCGTCCCAGGCGCCGTGGCCCGCAGCGGATATCCGAAGACCAGGCCCTCCGGGACGCCGTAGCCGCCGGATGCGGGAGCGGCGATGGCCGAGCTGAACTGATGGCCGGTCGGTTGCGCCACGTTGCGCACGGTGTCGATCACGGCGTTCGCCGCGCTGGCCGCCGAGCTCTGGCCACGGGCCTTGATGATCGCCGCGCCCCGCTGCTGGACGCTCGTGATGAACTCGCCTTCGAGCCATGCGTCGTCGCCGATGACCTCGTGCGCTGGCCGGCCGCCGATGGTCGCGTGCCACGCATCGGGGAACTGGGTCGACGAGTGGTTGCCCCAGATCGCCAGGTCGCGCACCTCGCGGACCGGCACGCCCGCCTTCCTGGCCAGCTGCGAGCGACCACGGCTCTCGTCGAGCATGGTCATGGCGAACCACCGGTCCTTCGGCATGCCGTGGCGCGCGGCGGCTGTGGAGCCGATGAGCGCGTTCGTGTTGCACGGGTTGCCGACGACCAGCACCCGACAGTCGTCCGCGGCTTCGTGCGCGATCGCTTCGCCCTGGCCGGTGAAGATCCCGCCGTTGATCCCGAGCAGGTCCTTGCGTTCCATGCCCTCCCTGCGCGGAACAGCGCCGACGAGCAGCGCCCAATTGGCTCCGCGAAACGCCTCGTCCGTGTCGGCGGTGCACACGACCGACTCGAGCAGCGGAAACGCGCAGTCCTCGAGCTCCATCTGCACGCCCGCGAGGGCCGGGAGCGCCGCCTCGAGCTCGAGGAGCCGGAGGTGGACCGGGGTGTCGTGGCCGAAGGCCTGGCCGGAGGCGATCCGGAAGAGCAGCGCGTAGCCGATCTGTCCGGCGGCACCGGTGACGGCCACGGTGACGGGCGAGTCGGGCATCGGTCTCCTGTCACTTGGGATCGGCCGGAGTGTAACGCAGGGCGCCTGCCAGGCCGGCGTCGGGTCAGGCCTGGCGCGGCAGAGCGGTGATCATGGCGCGGCGGGGGCGCGGCGCGCCCAGTCGGCGATGGCAGCGGCCATCGAGCCGAACGCGATGCGCGGCAACCACGCGGGGATGTCGGAGCGAGCGACCCAGGCGTGGTCGCTCGATTCGAAGTCGATCTGCACGGACGCCTCGGGGTCGGTCGCGTGGGCCCGGAAGACGGCGGTCACGGCGTTCGCCGGCGCCGAGTGATAGACGCCGGACAGCTCGAGAAGCTCGACCTGGATGCCCGCCTCCTCGTTCGTCTCGCGGACCGCCGCCTGCTCGAACGACTCTCCTGGGTCGAGGTAGCCGGCGGGGAGGTCCCACGCGCCCAGGCCGGGCTCCACCGCGCGACGCAGCAGCAGGATCGCGACGTCATCGCCGGCCGGCCGTTCCAGGAGGACCGCCGCCGCGGGGAGGGGGTTGTGGTGCCAGCGCCAGCCACAACGGTCGCAGACGATCGGCGCCTCGGCCTCCTGGAGGCAATGGGGGCAGACGGGGACGGTGCGGCTCACTCGGCGAGGGTACCAAGCCGCCCTAGTGGGATCCCCGCTCTGCGTCGCGCTCGAGGATGAACCGGCCGATACGCTCGCGGAGGTCGTCGCGCGCTGCCCGGAATGCCTCCAGGCGGCCTGCCTCGTCGCCCTCCACGGACGACGGGTCCTCGACGTTCCAGTGCGCCTGCTGTCGCACCCCGGGGAGCGTCGGGCAGGCTTCCTTCGCCTGGTCGCACACGGTCACCAGCAAGCTGAACGGCTGGCCGAGGAACGGCTCCAGCGTCTTGCTGGTCTGCGCGCCGATGTCGATCCCGATCTCGGCCATCACTCGGATCGCCTCCGGCCGGACGCCCGTCGCCTCCGTCCCCGCGCTGGCCACCTCGAACCGGTCGCCGCCCCAGGCGCGGAGCATGCCCTCCGCCATCTGGCTGCGAGCGCTGTTGTGGGTGCAGACGAAGAGCACGCGTTCGCGGTCGGCCGCCCTCATGGAGGTGATCGTACGCGTGGAACGTCAATCCGGCATCAATGTCCACCGTTGGGGATAACCTGTGGATAACTGCCCCAGCGCTGCGCAATGTGGTGGAGAACTGGGATTGCGCCGCTGATTCACACGCCCATATGCTGCGCTCGTCCCGAAGGGGCAGCCAACGGCACCAGCGATTGCATCAACGGTCCGGCGGCGGTTCCTTCGGGACGTTTCGTTTGCGTCCTGATCAGCGCGGGATGTCGTGGGTCAGGGCTGCGGCAGGTCGCGCTGGAGGCGGCGCACCACCTCGGCCGTCTCGTCGTCCGGGCCGTGTCCCGGCTCCGAGGCTGGACCGGCGAACGTGCCGAACTGCCGATCGCCCGCGTCGCCCAGTCCCGGGACGATGTAGCCGCGCTCGTTGAGGTGCGAGTCGAGCGCCGCGACGTGAATGTCGACGTCCGGGTGCGCGCCGGCCAGGCGTGGCCACGCCCTCGGGCGCGGCGATGAGCGACACCTGTTTGATCCGCGCCGCGCCCCACTTGCTTGAGGATGTCGATCGTCGCGGCCGCCGAGCCGCCGGTGGCGAGCATCGGGTCGAGGACGAGGCAGACCTGCACGGTCGCCGCGTCGGGCAGCTTGTTGTAGTACTCGACCGGCTTCAGGGTGCGCTCGTCGCGGTAGAGGCCGATGTGCCACACCTCGGCGGTGGGCAGCAGCTCGAGCATGGCGTCGACCATGCCGAGGCCGGCGCGCAGGATCGGGATCAGCCCGACGCGCGGCTCGAGGCGCGCGGCGGTCATCGGCTCGAGCGGCGTCTCGATCTGCTCGGCCGCGTGGCGAGGTCGGCCATGGCCTCGTAGCCGAGCAGCCAGGTCAGCTCGCGCACCAGCTCGCGGAACTTCTTCGGCTCGGTGCGCTTGTCGCGCAGGATCGCGAGCTTGTGGGCGACCAGCGGGTGCTGGCTCACGTGGAGCGGCATGGGCGCCGATTCTAGCCGTCGGCAGATGGGCAGAATGCACCGATGCGCCGGTCGCCCGCCCTGCTCCCCATCGCGTTCGGCGTGTTCGGCGTCATGTGGGGCGCGTGGCAGGCCGTGCTGCCGGACCTCGCCCGTCACCACGGGCTGACGAGCGGGCCGCTTCGGATTGATCCTGACCGTCGGGTTCGCGGTCGCGCTTCCGGCGATGCTGCTCACCGGGCGGCTGGTCGACCGCATTGGTGCCGGATGGGGCATGGCGATCACGGCGGCGGCGATGGCCGCCGGCCTGCTGGTGGTCGGCAGCCTTCGGCCGGTTCCCGTGCTGGTCACCGGGGTCATCCTCGTCGCGGCCGGGAGCGGCGCCTTCGACGTGGCGATCAACGGAGCGGCGATGGGCGACGTCGGATGGAGCCGGCCGGCTCGACTGACGCTGCTGCACGCCGGGTTCAGCGGCGGTGGGGTCGTCGGTGCGTTGGCCGGGGGCGCCATCGTGGCCGGCGGGCTCCCCTTCCCGCTGGTCTACCTGATGCTCGCCGCGGCGCTCGGAGCCACGGCCGTCCTCGCTGCCCGTTCTGGCTGGCACGGCCCCGCCACCCGAGGGGGCGGTGCCGCGTGCGGTGGTCCTGGCGATGCTGCCGCTCGCCGCGCTCGCGGGCCTGGCCTTCCTGGCGGAGGGCTCGATGGAGACCTGGTCTGCGATCTACCTGCGCGTCGAGCTCGGCACGGCGGCGTTCATCGGTGCCCTGGGACCGGCCGCCTTCCACGCCGCCATGCTGCTGGGACGGCTGATGGGCGCCGGAGTGGCGGGTTCGCTGGGTGCCGCGGCGACGCTGTTCGTGGCGGGTCTGATGACGCTGCTGGGCATGACGGCGGCACTCCTGGTCCCCACGCCGGCGCTGGCCATCGCCGGGATGGCGGTTGCGGCGCTGGGCGCATCGTTCGTGGTGCCGGTGGTCGTCAGCCTCGCCGCCGCTCGAGCCGGCGGCAACGCCGGCGCGCCGCCTCGTACGTGCTCACCATCGGCTACGCCGGCTTCCTCATCGGGCCGTCCCTGGTGGGCATCCTGGGGGAGCTCATCGGTCTTCGGCTGGCGCTTGCGGTCATCCCGGCGGCGGCGGCGATCATCCTGGTCGCCTCACGCACCTCGGTCGCGCGCGACTAGCGCCGAGGCATCCGGCGCGATTGGTACGCGTCGTGCGGGGAAGGTGCCGGATCTACCTCCGGAGGCAACATGCTGGTAGGCTATCGCTCCCTGCACGACCCAATCGCGCACGGACCGTGCCCAGGCCGTCGCCGGACCGTACCTGAGGAGGTTATGAGAGCATGGTCTTCGGATCGAAGCGTGAAACAAAGCCGGACAGCCTCTCGCGCGAGGACGTGGTCGGGAACCTGTATCCGGATAGTCTGACGAGTGAGGTCGACGTGGCACAGTCACCCAGCGAGTTCCCCCGCACCAGTGATCGCGGCAACGAGTCGGTGATCGACCCGCACGCCCGCTTCAACGGCAAGTACGTCAGCGACCGCGACCTCCGCATCGAGGGCGAGGCGCAGGGCGAGATCGAGTGCCAGGGAACCCTGATCATCAGTCCACAGGCGCGGGTCCGCAGCGCGATCAAGGCGCACAACGTGATCGTCAACGGCGATTACGAGGGCGACGTCGACTGTGGCGGACGGTTCGAGATCGGCTCGACGGGTCGCGTCAAGGGCAACATCAAGACGCAGGTCCTGGTCGTCAAGGAGGGTGCCCACTGGGAGGGCGGCGTCACCATGACCCGCGAACCCGGAGCGCGCCCCGCCGCGACGCCGACCGGCCCCGGCACCGGCGCACAGCAGCCGCCGCGCCAGGCTGGTGCCGCCGCCGGCGGTGGCAGCATCTTCAGCAAGGGCGACCCCAAGGGCGACCAGGCTCCCGCGGAACAGCGCGAGGGCCAGCCCGCCGGTCAGGGAGGCCAGTAGCTCGACGGGCACCGCACGACGGCGCCCCTCGTCGCGAGCCGGCGCTCCTCCGGCGCTGGTCGAGGTCACCCGCGGAGGCCGAACCGAGTCGGTGCACCGCGGCGTGGTCGTGGTCGCCAGCCCGGATGGCGAGGTCGTCGCCTCCACCGGCGATCCTGACCAGTTCGCGTTCCTGCGCTCCAGCGCAAAGCCGTTCCAGCTGGCGCCGTTCGTGGCGTCCGGTCGCTTCGACGAGTACGGGCTCGGCGACGATGCGCTCGCGATCATGGCCGCGAGCCATTCAGGCGAGGACCGACACGTGCGCCTGGTGCAGGAGATCCTGCGCCGCGCCGGACTGACGAGCGCCGTCCTCCAGAACCAGGTCCACGCTCCATACGACACCGAGACGGCGCATCGCCTCCTGCGCGACGGTGAGAAGCCGACCGCCCTGCGCGGCAACTGCTCCGGCAAGCACGCCGGCATGGTGCTGTTCGCGAAGGCGTCCGGCTGGCCGATCGACAGCTACTGGCAGCCGGACCACCCCGTGCAGCGCCAGGCACTCGAGACCGTCTCCGCCGTGTCGGACGTGCCGATCGAGGAGATCGAGACCGCTGTCGACGGCTGCGGCGTCGTCACCTTCGGGATGCCCATCCGCGGGCTGGCCGTCGCATTCGCACGGCTGGCGGACCCCTCCGCGGTCGCGGATCCTCCGTTGCGCCGGGCACTGACCCGCATTCGCGACGCGATGATGGCGCACCCCGAGCTCGTGGCCGGCGAGCGGCGACGAATCGACACGGCGCTCATGCGCTCTTATCCGTCGCGCATCGTGAGCAAGGGCGGCGCCGAGGGCGTTCTGGCGATGGGCCTGCCGCCGGGCGCGCTGCCGGCGCCCGGAGCGTTCGGTGACGCGCCAATGGGCATCGCCGCCAAGGTCGAGGACGGCAACCTCGGGCGCCGGGCCGGGGACGTGGTCTCCGTGGCAGCCCTGCGACAGGTCGGCCTCGTCGGCGATCCGCCGCCCGATGCGCTGGCGGAGTTCGCCTCGCCCCCGATCGTCGACCCGCGCGGCGATCCGTCCGGTGACGTGCGCGCCGTGTTCCGGCTGGCCTGACCCGACCGGCGATCAGCTCAGAGCGGTGCGCACCGCATCGGCGACCCGGACGAAGATCGGGGCCAGTACGAGCGCCGGAAGGAAGCTCGCGACGCGAACCGCTTTCATCTCCAACAGGCGCAGCGCGACACCCAGCAGGATGATGCCGCCGGCTGCGCCGATCGCCAGCGACCGTGGCTGGCTCCATCACGTCGCGCACCAGGAACGCGGCGCCCGCGATCGTGCCCTGCACGACCAGCACGGTGAGGGCGGCGAGCGCGACGCCCGGGCCGAGCGCGGCCGCGAAGGCGATGCTGGCCACCCCGTCGAGCAACGACTTGATAGCGAGCAGACGCACGTCGCCGGTCAGCCCGTTCTCGAGCGAGCCGAGGATCGTGAGCGGTCCGACGCAGAAGACGAGGCTGGCCGTGACGAAGCCCTCCGCAATTCGGCTCGGGCGCTCGTCGCTGCCCAGCCGGCGCTGGAACCAGCCTCCGAGCCACTCGAGGCCGTCGTGGAGGCGAAGGAGCTCGCCGATGACCACGCCGACCAGGACCGCCGCCAGGACAGCGAGGTCGTCGCCCGGCCGAGCCGCCGGGTCGGTGAGGATCCGCAGCCCCATGCTGAGGGCGATCAGCATCGTGAACAGGCCGAGGCCGGTGGTCAGGCTCTCCTGCATCCGCGCCGACATGCGCGCGCCGAGGAGGAGCCCGATCATCGTGCCGGCCAGCACCGTCGCGACGTTGAGAAGCGTGCCCGTCAGAAACACGGAGGTCAGGGGCCGATCGTGTCGAGCGCCAACGTTTCGATGGTGGCGCCGGCACTGAGCGTGGGCTCGGGGCCTCCGAGCAGCACGTAGGCCAGGCCGTCGACGACCGCCGCGCCGTGCCCGTGGTGGGGCTCCCCGAGCTCGGGCAGCGTCGTGACCGTCCCGTCCGCGGCCATGCACTCCACCGTCGTGTACGCCCGATCGGGCGCCTCGCCGCCGGTCAGGCACGCCCCGACGCCATCCACGTGGAATGCCGCCACCCCGCCCCGCGGGGTCGGCAGGCCGCCGAGGAGCTCGATCGAGTCATCCTCCACCAGCTCGACCGTGCCGAGGTTCGACGTCAGGCCACCGACCCGGCCACCCAGCAACCAGGTCCGTCCGGCGAGGTCCGAGGTCGCGGCGAGGTGCTCCCGCGGCTCGGCCATGACCCCGATCGCCTCCCAACCGTCACCGGCCAGCGCGTAGACGTCGCCGACCACCCCCTCGCCGACTCCGCCGGCGTACACCACGCGCACGCCGTCCCAGGCCGCAGCGCCGGCGGCGCGAGGGGCGGGAAGTGTCGGCCCGGGCACCCACTCGCCGCCCTCGTCGTCCAGGGCGAGGACGATGTCGGTGGGCCGATTGAAGGCCGAGCCGAGGTAGCCGCCGATCAGGAGCAGCCGATCACCGTCCGACACGAGGGCGGCGTGATGGACCGACGCCGGCAGCGCCGGACCGTCGGTCCACTCGCCGCTGGCCGGGTCGTAGATCTCGACGTCGGTCAGCGCCTCGCCGAACGGCGACAGGCCGCCGGCCATCCAGATTCGGCCGTCGTGGGCCGCGACGGCCATCTCGAGGCGGGCGAACGGGGCGTCGGGCAGCCGCTGCCACGCTGCCTCGACGGGTGCCGAGGCTGCCGGCGCGGCCGGGGCTGATGGCTCAGCGGCGGCGGACTCCGACGACGATGCGGGGATCGATGGATCCGCGCCCGACGACGGGATCGGCGCGACGGTCGTGCACGCTGCCAACGCGACGCCCGCGAGGATGGCGGTCGAAGCGGCGCCAGCGCGTGACATGCGAGGTAGGGTAGCCGCGCGATGCGATTGCGCGCCATGACGCTCGCCGTGCTGGCCGCCATCGGCTCGGGCTGCGGGCCATCGGCGCCCGGCGCGGCGTCGACCACGGGTGAGGAGGCACGAGTGAGGTACGTGGCCCTGGGCGACTCCTACACCATCGGCACCTCGGTCGCCGAGGCCGACCGCTGGCCGAACCAGCTCGTGGCCCAGGTGCCGCAGCTCGAGCTGGTGGGGAACCCCGCGGTGAACGGCTACACGTCTGCCGACGTCATCGAGCACGAGCTGCCGCTGCTGGGAGCCCTGGAACCCGAGCTGCTGACCCTCCTGATCGGGGTCAACGACGTGGTCCAGGAGGTACCGGAGGCCACGTACGCCGCAAACGTGGCCGTCATCCTGGATGCCATGCTCGACCATGTCGACAGCGGACGAATCGTGTGCGTGGCCACGCCGGACTACACCCACACCCCCCGGGGCGCGGATTACGGTGACCCGGCCCTGCGAAGCGACGCCATCGTTCGGGCGAACGCGATCCTGCGTGAAGCCTGCGAGCTGCGTGGGATCACATTCGTGCCCGACGTGTTCGAGATCAGCGAGCGGGCGAGCGTCGAGCCCGCGCTGGTGGCGTCCGATGGTCTCCACCCGTCCGGGGAGCAGTATCGGCGCTGGGTCGACGCGATCGCGCCGGTCGTCCGGGACCTGGTGGGTTCCTGACGTCGTGCGCCGCGGCGAGGGCGTGCAGGCCGCCGGCGTCGAGTGAGGCGATGACACGGTCCAGCTCCTCCCGGTCGACCGTTCCGGGAAGGAGCCGATGCTGGTCGAGCAGCACGAGGGCCAGCTGCAACGGGACCTCGAGCTGTTCCCACCCCTCCCGCGCCTGTCGGTAGCGCCGCTCCGCGGCGGGATCTCCGCGCAGCGCTGCGATCCCCGCCTCCATCGAGCGGCGTGCCGCATCGGCCGCGCGCCCCCATGCGCCGGGGAGGGTCAGGTCGGCCAGTGTCGCTGCCGCCGCATCCGGCGTCGCCCTGCCAGAGTCGGATCCGGACGGCGAGGGCCAGCTCGTGGAGTGGCAGGTTCGGGGCGTCCGCGATCGCCTGATCGGCGAGACCGCGGGCCGCATCGAGGTCCTGGTCGAGGAACGCGGCCCACGCTCGCGCCAGCCGCACGACGGCCACGAGCTGCGTGTCGGTGTCCGGCGGCAGCGGCTCGAGCCGTTCGAGGTCCCGGCGAGCTCCCGGCTCGCCACGAAGGGCGCGAATCACGCCTGCTACCGCGCTCAGCACGAGCCGGTAGGAGCCGTCGCTGCCCTGGTCGGACAGCTCGTCGATCGTCGCGAGGGCCCAGTCCCAGCTGCCCGCCTCGAGCGCTGCCGTACAGGCCAGGTCGGCCAGGGGCACGAGAAAGTCGCCGATCCCCATCTCGATGGCCAGTCCGAGTCCCTGGCGAGCGGTCTCGCCCGCCGCGATCGGATCATCGCCGAGCAGCCCCCAGGCCAGGTTGTTCGTCGCCCGGAGCTCCGCCCGCAGCATCTCGCCGTCCTGGGCCTCCCCGATCGCCGCTCGCAGGTCCGCCAGGCCCGATTCCGACTCGCCGAGCGCCAGCTGGGCGGTCGCCCGGGTGATCCGCAGCTCCGTCGCCACGGCGCGAAGGTCCAGGCGCCGCGCCGCGGACAGGGCACGGTCCGCCCAGCTGCAGCGCATCGGCGTCATCGCCGAGCACCGAGCGCGCCCGGGCGAGCTGCGCGACGAGCTCGATGCCGGCCGGGTCGCGCTGCCAGCGACGGATGGCGCTGATGGCCGTTTCCAGCTCCTCGAGCGCCGGCTCGTTCGCCTGCGCCGCGAGGAGGACGCTGGCCAGCCGGGCGCGGGTGCGGGCCGCTCCGCTCGCATCGCCGGCGTCTGCCTCGAGCGCAGCCAGCTCGCGGAGCAGCGCCGCGGCACGGTCCAGATGGCCGGCCGCCCTCGCGGCGTCGGCCGTATCGGCGAGGACGGTCGGGCGCACGGTGTCGTCGGCCAGGCCGAGCGCGTTCTCGAGCAGCTCGAGCGCCCGTGACGGGACGTGAATCGCCATCGCCCCGCGGGCGGCGCGGCGCAGCGCGCCGACGGCCCGATGGCCGATGCGTGCGGCGTCACGGGGTTGTGGCGTGAGTCGGTGCGCCGCGACGAGGTGCGCAGCCAGGGCCTCCGGCGCGTCCACCTCGGCGGACTCGAAGTGACGCGCGGCCTCCAGGTGCAGCGCCCGTCGCTCGGTCCGTGCCAGGGTCAGGTAGGCGACCTCGCGGACGAGGTCCTGCACGAAGCTGAGCTGGCCGCGACCCGGGGAGCCGAGGTCGTCGTCCAGCGTGAGCATCTCCCGGCGGACGAGCCCATCGATCAGGTCGCGCCGCGCTGATCCGTCGCCACCGACGATGGCATCGAGAACCTCGGGTCGGAAGCGGTTGCCGAGGACCGACGCCGCCATGAGCAGCCTGCGCTCCTCCTCCGGAATGGCGTCGAGGCGCGCGGCGATCACGCCATGGAGCGAGTCCGGCACCTCCCCCTGCGCGGTCGAGACGGCGCGGGCCGTGCGACGCCGCGACGGCGCGGCACGATCCATCAGCATGCGGGCCACCTCGACCGCGTAGAGCGGGACGCCGCCGGCGCTGTGGAGGATGGGGTCCACCAGCCGCGGCTCGAGGTCCATGGCCCGGTCGGCGAGCAGCTCGCGCATCGCGACGTCGGGCGAGTCGCTCGAGCGTGATCGCGGTGAAGCTCCCCACGCCGGCGCCCCAGGTGGGCCGTGCGTCGAGCAGCTCCGGCCGGGCGAGGGCGAGGAGGAGGATCCGCCGGGTGCGGGACCAGGTCGCCAGGTATTCCACAAAGTCGAGCAGTCCCGGGTCTGCCCACTGGAGATCCTCGAAGATCATCACCACCGGCGTCAGCTCGGAGACGCGCTCGAAGAAGCGGCGCCATGCCGCGAACAGCTCGTCGCGGTCGTAGCCGTCGGCGATGTCCTGGCTCAGCAACGCGGCCAGCCGCGGCTCGATCCAGCGGCGTTCCCCCTCGTCGCGAACGAGCTCGGTCAGCGCGGAGGCCAGCTGCCGGCGGGCGAGCTCGGGCGGGGCAGCCTCATCGATCCGCGCCCGCCGCCGGACCATCTGCGCAACGGCGGAGAAGGCGACCCCCTCCCCGTACGCCAGCGCTCGGCCCTCGTGCCAGGCGATGTCGTCGGGACGGGCGTCGACCCAGCGATCCAGCTCCCACGCGAGCCGGCTCTTGCCGATGCCGGCGATCCCGGTCACGGTCACCAGGCGACCGCGCCCGTCCTCGATCACTCCCTGCATGAGGTCGGTGATCTCGCGCATCACCCGATCGCGGCCGACGAGCCGACCGGCGTGCGACGCGCCCTGGGCCGTCTGGACCTGGCGCAGGCCGGTGGCGCGGAACGCCTCGAGTCGCGCCGTTCGCCCCTTCAGCGACAGCGAGCCGATTCGCGCAAAGGCCACGGTCTCGGAGGTGGCCTCACGCGTCGCCCGGTCCGCAACGACGGCGCCGGCCGGAGCGCGGCCCTGGAGCCGCGCCGCGATGTTGACGAGATCCCCGGCGACGAGGCCCTGGTTCACCGCCCCGACGGTCACGGCCGCCTCCCCGGTGGCCACCGCCCCGTGCGCGCGGAGCGCGCGGCCGGCAGCTGCGCCGCCGATGCGATCGACGGAGTGCACGATCGCGCAGCGCCGCGCGGACGGCACGTTCGGCGTCGTCCTCGTGAGCGGCCGGCGCGCCCCACACGGCCATCACGGCATCGCCGATGAACTTCTCCAGCGTCCCGCCATGGGTGGCCACGATCGATCGAGCCACCTCGAAATAGCGTGCCTGCACGGCGCGCACTTCCTCGGGGTCCATCGACTCGGCGAGGGAGGTGAAGTCGACGAGATCGACGAAGAGCACGGATACCCGCCGCCGCTCCGCCCGACCCATCGGGTCCGGTTCGCGAGGGACGGCTGGCTCAGGCGTGGCTCCCGCCGTCGGCAGTCCTCGGCGACGTCGCGTCCACACGCCGGGCAGAAGCGACGTCCTGCGACCAGGGGTGCGCCGCAGCCGGCACAGCCGCTGTCCGCGAGCCGCGTGCCGCAGTCAACGCAGAACCGGGCGCCGTCGGGGACGGCCGCACCGCAGGACGGACAGCCCTCGGCGGCGGAGGCTGAGGCGCTGTCGCGCATGCGGTTCGGGTTGCCGCCGGGAGGCGCGGCTATCGCCTCGCCTGGTCCTCCGGCGCTATCCCGGGCCGCCTTCGGGATGCTGGTGCTGCTTGTAGATCAGCTGCCCTGCCTGCTTGCCGTCCTCGACGACGACCGCGAACAGCTTGCGGACCGCGAGCGTCCGCTCGTGGTTGATCACGAGCGTCGAGATCTTGACGTCGTCGGGATCGGTCGGGAAGCGCTCCACCCGGCCCTCCACGCCGTCGAGCTCACCGGCCATGACGCGATGCGGCTCGTGGATCATCCATTCCGATTCGCGGGTGCTGCTCTTGAACAGGCCCATCGAGACCGCGAAGGGAGCCTCGACGAACGCCCGGAGCAGCGGATTCTCCAGGGCTTGGTCAGTGAAGTTGGCCGGGTCGTTCACCCAGACCCAGCCCGACGGCGGAGGCGGCGGATCGTCGTCGTTGTCCACGTCCCGCGGGAACTGGTCGTACAGGTCGCCGGGGTTGAATCCATTCGCCGACATATGTCGGGACCTCCGTACGTAGTCCGCCGATGATAGGAGGGGTGAGGTGCGGTGCCTACCCCTCAGCATCGGCTGCTAGCATCGGGGCATGGACCAGCAGACCCGCGTGCGCATGGCGCCCAGTCCCACGGGCCCACTCCACATCGGGACGGCGCGCACCTCGCTCTACAACTTCCTCACCGCTCGGCACGTGGCTGGCACCTATGTCCTGCGCATCGAGGACACCGACGTTGCGCGAAGCACGGCAGAGTTCGAGCGGGACATCATCGACAACCTCCACTGGCTCGGCATCAGCTGGGACGAGGGACCGCAGGTCGCCGAGGGCGAGGACGTCGGGCCACACGGACCGTACCGGCAGAGCCGGCGAATGGACCTCTATGCGCGAGAGGCGCAGCGGCTGCTCGAGAGTGGCGCAGCGTATCGGTGCTGGTGCACACCCGAGGAGCTGGAGGCGGTCCGCCGTCAGCAGGAAGCGGCCAAGGAGCCGCCGCGGTACAACCGGCGTTGCCTGAACCTGACCGATACGGAGCGCGCCGCATTCGAGGCCGAGCAACGGCCATCGGTCATTCGCTTCAAGGTCGAGCCCGAGGTCATCCGCTTCGACGACCTGATCCGCGGCCAGGTCGAGTTCGACAACGCCCTGCTGGGTGACTTCGTGATCGTCCGCGCCGATGGCGTGCCCCTGTATCACTTCGTGGTGGTGGTCGACGACCAGGCCATGGAGATCACCGACGTGATCCGCGGCGAGGACCACCTGTCGAACACCCCGAAGCACATCGCGCTCATCCGTGCCCTGGGCTACCGGGAGCCGCGCTTCGGTCACATTCCGCTCATCCTCAACCCCGACCGCACCAAGATCAGCAAGCGCAAGAGCCAGACGGCCATGACGGCCTACCGCGAGGAGGGCTACCTGCCCGAGGCGATGGTGAACTTCCTCGCCTTCCTCGGCTGGTCGCCGGGCACCGAGGAGGAGATCTTCACCCTGGACGAGCTTGTCGGGCGGTTCGACGTCACCAAGGTGCACAAGGGTGGCGCGATCTTCGACCAGGGCCGCCTCGACCACCTCAACGGCGTCTACATCCGCGCGCTGAGCGACGAGCAGCTGGCTTTGCGCCTGCGCCCGTGGATCCCGGAGGTGATCGCCGATGCCGACCTGGTGCGCATGGTTCCGCTGGTGCGCGAGCGGCTCGTGAAGCTGTCCGAGGCGCCCGAGCTGCTCGGCTTCGTATGGGAGCCGGACGAGGTCGTCGCCGGCTGGTACGCCCCGGAGCTCCTCCACCCCAGGAAGGGTGGACCGGAAGAGGCGCGAGCCGCGCTGGGGCGCGCCGCGGAGCTGCTGGCCGAGCTCGACGACGCGGACTTCAGCGCCGAAGTCCTCGAGCAGCGGTGCCGCGCGGCCGCCGAGGCGCTCGGGATGAAGGCCGGCGACTTCTTCACGCCGATCCGGGTCGCCGTCACCGGCCGCACCGTGTCACCGCCATTGTTCGACTCCCTCGAGCTGCTCGGCCGCGACCGGGCGCTCGCGCGGATCCGGATCGGCCTGGATAAGCTTGCGGCGGTTCCGGCATGACGATGGACGACGTCAGGCCCGGCGCCGACGCGCCGCGGCTCGATGCCCTGATCGACGCCGAGCTGCTGGTGCCGATCCGCTCGTCGTCGGGCGAGATGCCCGCCGCGTCGCTCCTCGACGTGGACGCCTTCCGCCACGGCACCGACGAGGATGGCGAGCGCTTCATCGCCGCGTTCACCGCTCCCGAGACGCTGGCCGACTTCGGCCCGCCCGGCAGCGATCATGTGCGCATGCCCGCGCGCGACCTGTTCGAACGCGCGGACGCCTCGCACGAGAAGGTCGTGGTGGATCCCGGCGCCCCGAGCCAGGTCGAGATCGCGACCGGGGTGCTGCCGTTCCTCGCGGCCGGGATCGATCCGAACCGCCCCGATGCGTTGCGCGCGCGCCGGCCGATCGGCGGGCTCGCGACCCTCGAGCCGCCCGAGCAGATCCCCGACCCGTTCGGCCGGGAGCTGCGGGCCGCGCTCGATGACCTGCCCCAGGTCGAGCGCGCCTGGCTGCTCCGTGCCGGCACGGCCTGGACTGCCGGGATCCAGATGGTCCCTGATGCCGTGCTGGGCGACTTCGACGCGGTGCGCAACAGGCTCCACGCGGTGGCGACCGAGCACCTCGGCTCGCGGCGACTGCTGGCGGTGACCGACCTGCGGGCGCCCGCCCTGCGCGACATGTACGACGCGACCGCGGCGCCGTTCTTCGTGCGTCAGGGGCAGCAGAAGGGCATTCTCGGTCGGCTGTTCGGCGGCTGAGGGCCGCGTCAGGGAACGAGCACGATCCGTCCCTCGACCTCGCCGTTCCGGAGCCGCCGGTGGGCATCGGACGCGTCGGCCAGGGGCATGCGCTCCACGGACCAGCGCAGACGGCCGCGGTGGGCCAGCCGGACGGCGTCTCGCAGGTCCTGCGGCGAGCCCCATGCCACGGTGGTCAGCCATGCCTCGATCGTCGGGCTGTCCATCCCGAAGTCGAGCTGACCGCCCGCCTCGCCGACCAGCAGCACGACACCGCCCGGCGCCACGACTTCCGCCGCGTGAGCCAGCGTGCCGTCGTTCCCCACGAAGTCGAGGACGACGTCCGGTCGACCGGCGAGGCCCTCGATCGTCAGCTCCGGCTCGACCGCCAGCAGGCCGATGTCCGCGCCGAGCTCTGCCGAGCGCTCGAGGCGCGCAGGGTCGAGCTCGCGGACGGCCACGATCAGCTCCCGCCCATCCGGCGGCACCAGGCGCAGGAGCTGCAGGGCGAACTGGCCGAGCGCCCCCGCGCCGATGACGAGGACACGCGCCCCAGCCGCCAGCCAGGGTGTTGCCCGGCGGATGGCGCGGAGTGGCGTGATGGCGGCATCGGCCAGCGGCGCGGCATCGATCGGGTCGAGGTCCCGCAGTGCCACGAGGTGGCGCGGGTGAGGGACGAGCATGGCCTCCGCGTACCCGCCGTCGGCCTGGAAGCCCGGCGCCACCGAAAACTCACAGCGCTGCTCGTCGCCCGAACGGCATTGCGCGCACTCGTTGCAGCCCCACCCGCCGTACACCACCACCGGGTCGCCGATGGTCAGGCGCGAGCGGCGCAGCGGTCCGGCCGCGTCCGGGCCGACCTGGTCGATCCACCCGGCCACCTCGTGGCCCAGCGTGCGCGGCAGCTCGACCCGGGGCTGGGTGCCGTCGACGATGTGGAGGTCGGTGTGGCAGACACCGGCACCCGCCACACGGACGCGGACCTCGGTCCCGTCCGGCTCGGGCAGCGGCACCTGCTCGAGGCGCAGCTCCTCGCCGGGAGCGTGGAGGCGGACGGCGCGCATCGGCTCCGGTCCGCGATCAGCCCGGTGTGCGGGCGTCTCCGGTCACCGCCGGGAGCGGCTCCGCCAGGGCGCGGATGGCGAGATCCACCAGCGCGTCCGGCTCGACCGGGTCGAGGATGACGCGGAGAACTCCGTCGGTGTCGACGACCAGGGCGATGGGCCTTGCGACGTTCACGTTCTCGCCGACCGAGGCCGTCTCCACCCCCAGCACGCTGACCGCGCTGCGCCGCTCGTCACTGAGGAGGAGGAACGGGAGCTCGCGCTTGGCGGCGAAGTCCGCCTGCTGCCCTTCCGCGTCGGTCGTGATGCCCGCCATCGCGATGCCCGCCTCGCGCAGACGCTCGTAGCCGGCGACCATGGCATCGACCGTCTTCAGCCCTCGCCGCTTGGCGGCGGCGGTCGCCGTCGGGGCGGCGAAGAAGACGAGGACCGCGGGCTGCTTCGTGACGAAGCTGCGCAGGTTGAGCAGGTAGCCATCGGTGGCGCGCAGGCCCACGGAGGGCAGGGCGTCGCCGACCTTGACCTTCAGGCTCATGGGCCGATTGTAGCGGCGCCCAGCCGCAGCTCGCCCCCGGCCCGGTGGACCAATCCATCGCGCTCGAGCCCAGCGACGACCCGCTCCCAGCCGCGATCGTCGAGTGCCGGCCCGATGCGCTCCGCGTCGTGCTCGAGACCATCGCGCGCGGTCGCCAGCGGCAGACGGTGGCCGGGCGTGACGGTGAGATCGCGCACGACCGCGCCGCGATACGCGCGCTCCGATCCGTGCAGCGCGGCCTGGCGCGGGACGCCGACCGAGGCGGCACGGCCACGTGATGGGCAGCCGCGCGCAACCGGGCATACATCGCAGCGAGGCGCCCGTGCGCGGCAGATCCGAGCGCCGAACTCCATCGTCGCGTGTGTCCAGCCGTCGGCCCGTGCGTCGGAGGCAACGGTGGCCAGCGCATCGGCCAATCGCTGGAGCGTGGTCGGTCGATCCTCCACGCCAAGGCGGCGAATGAGCCAGCGTCGGACGTTCGTGTCGACCACACCGACGGGTTGGGCGAACGCGAGGGAGGCGACCGCCCGGGCCGTGTACGGCCCGATGCCGGGGAGCCGCTCCAGTCCGCGGATATCCGCCGGCCAGCCGTCGCGCTCCACCACGGCCGCCGCCGCCTGCAACGCGAGGGCGCGCCGGTTGTAGCCCAGCCCACTCCACTCGGCCAGCACGGCTGCGGGCGGCGCGCCCGCCAGCTCGCGAGGTGACGGGAAGCGTGCCAGGAAGCGCGGGAAGCGCTCGGCGACCCTGGACGCCTGCGTCTGCTGGAGCATCACTTCGCTGACCAGCACCGCGTACGGGTCGTGGGTTTCGCGCCACGGAAAGGCCCGGTGGTCGGCGTCGTACCACGCCAGCAGGCGACGCCGGATGGAGCGCAGCGTCCGGCGTGACGGTGGCTCGGGCATCGGCGGAGCGTAGCAGGCGAGTGCGCTACCGTTGCACGCCATGAGCTACCGACTCCTGTGCCTGGATGCCGGCTTCACGTTACTCTCGCCCCGGCGCACGCTGGCCGAGGCGCTGTCGGACGTGCTGGCCGAGGATGGGCGCACGATCACCGAGGAGGAGATGCGGGCCGCCTGGGAGGAGGGGGATCGGTGGTTCTGGGACGAGTACCACCGCCCCGGGAACGACACGTGGGCCGATGACGGCCGAATCGAGGACTACTGGCGCCGCTACCACACCGTGATGCTCGGCCAGCTCGGGCTCGAGACGCATCGCGAGATGCTCGACCGCATCCTGGCCAGCCAGTTCGCGGCCGACTCGTGGGAGCCGTATCCGGACGTGGAGCCGATGCTGAGCGCGGTCCGTGACATCGGCGACATCCGCATCGGCGTGGTCAGTGACTGGGGCTCGAACCTGCGAGGGATTCTGGCGGACCTGGGACTCGACCGGCACCTCGACTTCGTCCTTCCGTCGGGAGCCGTAGGCGTGGCGAAGCCCGATCCGGCCTTCTTTCGACTGGCCCTCGACGAAGCCGGCGTCGAGCCGCACGAGGGCCTGATGGTCGGCGACTCCTACCGCGCCGACGTTCGGGGCGCGTGGTCGGCCGGGATGGACGCCGTGTGGCTGGACCGTCGTGAGGGAGTCAACATCACGCCCGACGATGAGCCGATCCCCAGCGATGTCCGCCGCATCCACGGCCTCGACGAGCTGCCGGCGATCGTCGGCCGTGGCGGGCCGCTGCCTCGCGGCGAGGGGATCGCCCTCGACGCCCGCGAGCCGGCCTGAGCCTCGGCGCCGTGGCCGCTCCATCCGACGAGATCGTCGTCGACAAGTTCGGCGGGTCCGTGCTGCGCCGGCCCGAGGACATCGCCGCCGCGGTGGACGTCGTCGCCCGCCAGCGAGCGGCAGGGCTACGTCCCGTCGTCGTGGTGAGCGCATTCGAGGGCGTCACCGACACGATTCTCGGCGCCGCCCGCGTTCTGCTGCCCGACGGTGGCGGGTGGCTGCGCGAGCCCGGCCACGCGGCCGGATCCGGCCTGGCGCGCGAGACGGATCGGGCGCTGGCCACCGGCGAGGCGCTGTCGGCGGCGCTCTTCGCGGTCGGACTCCAGGCGAGGGACATCCCGGCGCGATCGTTCTCCGGCGCCGAGGCCGGCATTCGCACCGCAGCCGCGCACCTCGGGGCCGAGGTGCGGCGCGTGCTGTCGCGCCCGCTGCGGGCGGCGATCAGCGAGGGCATCGTGCCCGTCGTCGCCGGCTTCCAGGGCATCGGCACGCATGGCGAGCTGACCACGCTGGGACGGGGCGGGACCGATCTGTCGGCGGTCGCACTGGCGGTCGCCCTGCGTGCCGCGCGCTGCGAGCTGTTCAAGGACGTCGGTGGGATCCTCGAGGCGGATCCTCACCTCGTCCCGGCCGCGCGCTTCCTGCCCGCCGTGGATGCCCTCCAGCTCGAGCTGCTGGCCGAGATGGGAGCCGAGGTGGTCCACCCGGTTGCCGTGCGGCGCGCGCGCCGCGGCCGGCTGAACCTCGTGGTGCGGGCGCTCGAGGACGATGCGCCTCAGACGGTCGTGCGGCCCTCGTCACGCGACGATGACGGCGTCCTGATGCTGGCGATCGATCGCAAGGAGCGGATGGCCCGGATCAGCCTCGTCGGACCGGCCGCCATGATGCCGGAGGTCCTGCCCCTGCCGGCTCACGGGGAGGGAGCGTTCGACGAGGGCGGCATGCGCGTGGTGTGGGCCGAGGTGCCAATCAGCTGGGCGGCATCGGCGGCTCAGTCCGTCCACGCCTCGTTCATGATGTCCGGCTCCGGTGTCGCGACCGACGGTCCCGGATGACCGAGGAGGCCGGCCATCGGGCCGGCCTCCCGCGGATCAGCGCCTGACGGAGTGACGCACCGCGACGGCGACGCGCGCCGCCGACCCGGCGACCATGAGAGCGCCCACCAGGAGGGCGATGGCCGGATCGATCGGTCGGGCGAGGGCCGTGTCGGGCAGAAGAACCTCGGCTCCGCTGCTGCCCGCGGTGTCCTCACGCGGCGGGGTGTTCGGCGTACCGCCGTCCGATGGGGTGTTTGGCGTGCCGCCCTCGGGCGCGGTGCTCGGAGGGGTCGTGGCCGGCGGGTTCCCGTCCGGGGGAGTGCCCCTCGGATCCGGACCGGATGGATTCGACGGAGGCACGACGCCCGCGGGATCGCAGCCGGTGACCCAGAAGACCTTGTGCTTCGTGTCCGCTCCCTGCGAGCCTGGCGCGTGGACGGTCAGCTTGACGTGGTATCCCTGCTGCGGATGCGACTGCCCGGTGAAGGCCAGCGTGTACGTCTCCGCGGCGTCGAGCCCGGCCTCGCTGCCGCCCCAGGAGTTGTCATCCTCGCCGATGAACGGCGTGAGGTCTCCGCTCGTGACCGTCATCGAACGGCCGGCCGCGGTCGGCGCGTGGAGCTCGAAGACGACCTGCGCGACGTACGAGGCATTCTCATCGAACCCGTAGAAGTCGACCTGGAACCGGCAGCCGACGTGCGGCTCGTTGTTCGGGTGGTCGTCGAACGCCACTCGATCGATCTTCACGGTGCCGTTGTTGCCTGCGGGATTCTTCTTCGCGGCCGCTGGTGCGGCGATGGCGAGGACCATGATCATCGACAAGCCGATGATCGCGATCCCCGACGTCCTTCGGTGACGACGTGGCAGCATCTCGCCCTCCCTGGAGTTGCGGCCCGGCTGGTTCCGGGCACGCCTCGAACCTACCCCGAAGGTCCTGGGAGGACCAGTACCTTCGGCGGTGCGGTCCGATGACGTGACAACCGGTGCGTGCCAATCCGGTGATCAGCGCGGTGCCGCGACGCACCGCCAATATCGGCCCGCCGAGGGGTCAGAGCCGGGTCGACTCGTCCTGCGGCCCCCGGCAATCCCCCAAGGCCGGTGGGGCCGAAATAAGCGACGGCTCGAGAAAGAAGTGCGTCTCGACCACGCCATCGCGCACGAACACGAGCAGGGTGCGGTCGCCAGACGGATCGCCTCCGATGACGCCCCAGTCGAACCCGAGCAGGGCGTCGACCTCGTCCATGCTGGCCTCGGGCGGGAAGACGCAGACGCGGTCCCACGGGAACGGCGTCGCGTCGGCAAGCAGTGGATCGCCCTGGCGCGCGGCGAGACGGACCTCCTCGGCCAGCTCGATGTTGGGGAATCCCTGCGTGGCCCGGGCGGCGATGCCCAGCCCGGTGACGAGTAGCGCTCCGAGGACGAGCGGTCCGAAGACCCACACCAGCGGGAAGCGCCACCCGCGTCCATAGTCATCGGTGCTGAACACGGTCCGCGCCCTCCCGCTCGTCGGTGCCGATCGCTTCGTGCTCGGCCGAAATGCCGGGCCGCAGCTGGAGCAGCACCGCCGCTCCAAGGATAAGCGCGCCACCGACCAGCTGGATCGGAGCCGGCCGTTCCCCGAGCAGCCACGCGGCCAGGCCGACGCCGACCACGGGCTCCAGGGTGGCGATGATCGCCGCCTGCGACGGGCCGAGCCTGCGGATGCCGGTGATGAAGGCGAGCGTCGGCACGCCCGCCCCGACGATGCCCGCAAGGAGGACCGGCACCAGCGCCTCGCGGCTCGACAGCGGGCTGGCCAGCGTCCCGAGGCTGCCGAGCGCGACCCCGATGATCAGGTACAGCGACGCGGCGCCGGCCATCGTCATCATCGCCGCCTGCGGGCCCGGCACGTGGGCGAAGCCGTGACGGGCGGCGAGGACGTAGAAGACCTGCGCCAGGCCGGCCACGAATGCGAGCCCGACGCCGATGAGGTCCACCTCGCCCAGGGACTCGGCTCCAGCCACGACGAGGACCATGCCGCCCAGTGAGACCGCCAAAGCGATCCACCGGGTCCGATCCAGCCGTTCGCCGAACCACAGCCGCGAGGCCAGCGCCACGCCTGCGGGGTAGAGGTAGAAGACGAGCAGGGTCAGCGCGATCGTGATGCGCCCGAAGGCGATGAAGGCGGCCAGGTTGAGGATGGTGTTGGCGACCGCTGCCGCGAGCATGAACCAGCGGTCGCGGACCGGCAGGGAGCGAAGGGAGCGTGGCCGGACCCCGGCCACCGCGATACGGAGGCCGATGAACAGCCCGACCACCGCGGCGCCGAGTGCGGCGCGCCAGGTGACCAGGGTCAGCGAGTCGACCCCCGCTTCGCCCGCAAAGCGGCTGAGCGGTCCGAGCGTGCCGAAGCAGGCGGCGGCCAGCGCCACCAGTCCCGCGCCGACGAGGTCGGCTCGGGGTCGCTCGCGCGGCTCGCTCATCGAGCGGCCAGAGCGGGATCCGCCTCCGCTGAGGCCAGCTCGCCGGCCAGGCGCTCACGGTCGGCGGTGAGGCGACCGACGTCGTCGCGGAGCGCGTTGTGGCGCTCCACCAGGCTTCGGACCAGCGTCGCATCCGCGTAGATCGCGGGGTCGGCCAGCCGAACGGTCAGCTCCTCGAGCTCGCGATCGGCCGCTGCGGACTCCGCCTCGGCCGCGGCCAGGGCGGCCCGCAGCTCGCGGGTGCGCCGATGCCGCGCGTTGCGTTCCTCAGCCTCGCGACGTTTCCGATCCGCCGCAGCACGGGATGACTCGCGCGGGCGGGCGGTCGGTGCGACCACGCCGCGTGGCGTCGAGCGCGCGCCCTCCACCGCGCCGCGCTCCTCGATGTCGACTCCACGCTTGGCGGCGTAGTACTCGAAGTCGCCCGGGTAGACGGTGGCCTGCCCGTCGTTCACCTCGATGATGGTGTTCGCCACGCTGCGGATCAGGTAGCGGTCGTGCGTGATGAGCACGATCGTGCCGGAGAACGCGTTCAGGGCGTCCTCGAGCACATCGCGGCTCTGGATGTCCAGGTGGTTCGTCGGCTCGTCCAGGCACAGCAGGTTGGCCGGGTCGGCCAGCAGCTTGGCCAGCGCCAGGCGAGTCTGCTCGCCGCCGGACAGGACGCGCACCTTCTTGTCGACCGCGTCACCGCTGAACAGGAATGCCCCGAGCAGCTTCCGCATCTCCGACGAGCTCATCATCGGCGCGGCGTCGTTGAGGTCCTCGAACACGGTGTTGGCCGGGTTCAGCGCGTCGATCTGGTGCTGGGCGAAGTACGCCACCCGGACGTTCGATCCGAGCTCGCGCGTCCCGCCGTCGATGTCGAGCACGCCGGCCAGGATCTTCAGCAGGGTCGACTTCCCGGCGCCATTCGGGCCGATGAGCGCCACGCGCTGCCCGCGCTCCAGCTGGAGATCGAGATCGCCGCGATAGACCACGGTGTCGTCGTAGCGCTTCGCCACGTCCGCCAGCGTGATCACGGTCCGGCCCGAGCGCGGCGGCTCCGGGAACCGGAACTTCACGCTCTTGGCTCGTCGCTGTGGCTGGGCGACCCGCTCCATCCGCTCGAGCGACTTGATGCGGGACTGCACCTGGCGCGCCTTGGATGCCTTGTAGCGGAAGCGCTCGATGAAGGCGGTGGTGTGGGCGATCTTGCGCTGCTGGTTCTTGGCGGCCGCCTCGAGCTGCGCCATCCGCTCGGTGCGCTGCTCGACGAAGTCGGCGTAGTCACCCACGTACTCGGTGGCGCGGCCGTCGTGGAGCTCGATCACGCGGTTCGCGATCTCGTTGATGAAGTCGCGATCGTGGCTGACCAGCATGATCGCACCGGCGTACTGCGCGAGGAAGCCCTGCAGCCACTCCACCGAAGCGAGGTCGAGGTGGTTGGTCGGCTCGTCCAGCAGCAGCACGTCCGGGTTCTGGAGCAGCAGGCGCGCCAGCGCCACCCGCATCATCCAGCCTCCGCTGAAGGTGCCGATGTCGCGCTCCACGTCGTCATCGGCGAAGCCCAGCCCGGCCAGGATCCGCCTGGCCTCGGCCTCGAGGCCATAGCCGCCCATGGCCTCGAACCGATGCTGCAGTCGCCCGTACTCGTCCATGAGCTCGACGAGCTCGGCGTCGTCGGCCGCGTCCTCGAGCTCCAGCTCGATGTGGCGCATGCGCCGCTCGATGCCGCTCACCTCGCCGGCGCCGCCGAGCACCTCAGCCAGCGCGCTGCGGCCGCGGACCTGGCGATCTCCCGCCGAGGTAGCCGATGACGGTGTCCCTGGCCCGGTGATCGTCCCCGTATCCGCCTCCTGGTCCCGGTGATCAGCTCCAGGAAGCGTCGTCTTTCCCGCGCCGTTGGGTCCGACGACGGCCACGCGGCGACCGGCGGCGATCTGCAGGCCGACGTCGCTGAACAGGTGCTGCGCGGCGTGGCTCTTCGACACGCCCGCCAACGTCACGAGGCTCATGGGGAACGGCCATGGTATCGCGTCGTCATCATGTCCCCGTACGCGGGAGGAAGAAATGGATCCCCGGGCGACGAGCGTGTTCCCGATGTTGTCCGTCGCGGATCTCGGGCGGTCGCTCGGGTTCTACCGCGACGTGCTCGGAGGAGAGCAGACCTACCGATTCCCGCCCGACGGGGAAGCGGCGTTCGTCGTCCTGAGGCTCGGCTCCTCCGACCTTGGCCTCGGCGCGATGGACGCGACGCCACCGATCCACGGGAGGCCGCTGCGGCCGGCCACCGGCCACCGGGTCGAGCTGTGCGTCTACGTTCGTGACCTCGACGAGACGGTCGCGTCGCTCCGGTCCTCCGGCGCGCCGGTGGTGCTCGAGCCGGTCGCCCAACCGTGGGTGAGCGGATCGCCTACGTCGAGGACCCGGACGGGAACCTGGTGATGCTCGCCCGCTGACCTCGCCCGACTTCCCCACCGGCGGCGCGCGCCGCTTTCAGCCCAAGTTTCACTACCGATCCATTCGTTGACAGTCGCTGGAGGAGCGGTCGAGTAGGACGGCCGGTGCCGATCAGTCGGCGACCAGCTTGGCTCCCGCGGTGTCGAATCGCAGCCGGGTGGCCATGCCCGCCGACCGGACCCGTTCCATGCCTTCTCCACGGCGTGGGCCGATGCCGGCGAGTCACAGATGGCGAGCACCGTGGGACCGGCCCCGGAGAGGCACGCGCCGGCCGCGCCGCGGTCGTAGGCCAGACTCGATGAGGTCGCGCGCGCCCGGCAGCAGCGGCAGGCGATATGGCTGGTGCAGCTCATCGGTCATGGCAGTGCGCAGGAGGCCTGCGTCCGACGTCATCACCGCCGTGGCCAGCAGTGCCGTGCGGCCCGCCTGGCGCGCCGCCGCGGCATGCGCGACGCTGGGCGGCAGGGCGGCGCGCATCTCGCTCGTGCGGCTCTCGCGCTGGGATATGAAGGCGACCGGGATCCACGCCTCCGGAACCCGGAACCGACGTAGGGTGACGCGCCCATCGGTCTCGGTCAGGGCGACGGTGAAGCCGCCGTACAGGGCTGCGGCAACGTTGTCGGGGTGGCCCTCGAGGCGCGATGCGAGCTCGAGCAGCTCATCGGCCTCCACCTGGCGGCGTCCGACCGCGGCCCCCAGGACAACGCCTGCCACGATCGCGGCGGCGCTGGACCCGAGGCCCCTCGCCGACGGAATCATGCTCGACACGTCGAGCCGCCAGGACCCTGCGCCGAGCGCGGACGAGGCGCGCAGGCCCTCGCGGAAGGCGCGGATCAGGAGGTTGTCGTCGGCCCGTTCGTCGTCGCGCGGGGCGCCCTCGCCGCGGGCGTTGAGCGTGATGCCGGCGTCGTCACCGTGCCACAGCTCGGCGCGCAGCTTCAGGGACAGCGCCACCGCGAAGCAGTCGAAGCCGCTGCCGAGGTTGGCGCTCGAGGCCGGAACGTCGACGCTGGCGATGGGCGGCATGCGGGCCGAGTATAGGAGCGCGCCTACGTCAACCGGCCGCGGCGCGGTCATGCCAACGTCGGACCTCGACTCGGGACGTCTCGCGCTGTGTTCCCGGCCCGCCCGCGGCGACACTGCGTCCATGTTCGTACCCGCCCACGCCACGACCGTCGCGCCCGCCGCGCCCGCCGCCGAGCGGTCCACGGCCAGTACCGCGCTGCGCGAGGATCCGGTCGTCTGGCTGAGCTCCGTCCAGCGCGATGGGCGCCCGCACCTGGTCCCGGTCTGGTTCCACTGGGACGGGGAGCAGATCGTGGCCTTCTCGAAGCCGCATGCTCGCAAGGTCGACAACCTGCGCGATCAGCCGTACGTGATGCTGGCGGTCGGCACGCCGGGCCCGGAGTTCGAGGTCGAGCTCATCGAGGCGACCGCCGAGCTGCCCGACCGGCCGGCGGCGGACCTGATGCCCGAGGGGTTCGGCGCGAAATACCGCGAGCTGCTCCGGCGCGCCGGCCTGACGGTGCAGCGGTTCGCGGAGGTCTACAGCCAGCCGATCGTGCTGCGGCCGACCCGCTTCCTCGGGTACGGCGGGCGTGGCTGGGAGGGGCAGGGCGCACTCGCGACCTGAGGCAGGGATTCAGGCGGCTCCACCGGCCCCGACGCCGTGGCGGAAGCAGTCGACGACGTGGTCGTCGACCATTCCGGCCGATTGCATGAACGCGTAGCAGATCGTCGGCCCCACGAACCGGAAGCCGATCCGGCGGAGCTCGCGTGACATCGCCTCCGACGCGTCGGTGCTGGCCGGGATCTCCGCCATGGACCGCCACGCGTTCACCACCGGGCGGCCATCCACGAACGACCAGAGCAGGCCGGCGAAGTCCTCGTTGGGCAGCATCGCGCGGGCGTTGCCGATGAAGGCGTCGACCTTGGCCCGATTGCGGACGATCCGCGCATCGGCCAGCAGTCGTTCGCGATCCGCATCGGTGTACCTGGCGATGCGTTCCGGATCGAAGCCGTCGAACGCGTCGCGGTAGCCCTCTCGCTTGCGGAGGATGGTGATCCAGGCTAGCCCTGCCTGGGCGCCCTCGAGGCACAGCAGCTCGAACAGGTGCCGATCGTCGCGGATCGGCACGCCCCACTCCGTGTCGTGGTAGGCGACGTAGAGGGGATCGATCCCGGCCCACTCGCAACGGACGATCCCATCGGCATTGGCGGTGCTCATCCGCCCAGGCCCAGCACCACGGACGCGAACAGGAAGTAGATGATCAGGCCGGACGAGTCGATGATGGCGGTGATCAGCGGGATCGACATCACGGCCGGATCGAGGCCGATGCGCTTCGCGACGAGCGGCAGGGTCGAGCCGATCAGCGAAGCCAGCGTGCAGGCAGTCAGCAGGGTCAGACCCGACCACCAGGCCGATGGCCGGCTCGACCAGCAGCCCGATCGGCACGGCGGCGACCACGGCGAGCACGGAGCCGAGCAGCAGCCCGGTGGTCACCTCGCGCCCGATGACCGGGGCGAGATCCTCGAGGCGGACCTCGCCGACGGCCATGGCGCGCGTGATGGTCGTCGCCGACTGTGCGCCGGTGTTGCCGGCCGTGCCGATGACCAGCGGCACGAAGAACGCGAGGGCCACGACCTCGGCCAGGCTCGACTCGAAGGCGGCCAGGACCTGGACGGTGATGGCGCCGGCGCCGATGAACACGAGCAGCCAGATGATCGCGGCTGCGAGCGAGCTGCAGGATCGAGGTCGCCAGGTACGGCCGGCGCAGGGGCTCGGCGCCGCCGGACCGCGCGACGTCCTCGGTCTCCTCCTCTTCGAGGACCTCCATCGCGTCGTCCACGGTCACGATCCCGACCAGCCGGTCCTCGCTGTCGACGATCGGGAGGGCGAGCAGGTCAGCCTCCAGGATCAGCCGCGCGACCTCCTCCTGGTCGGCGTCGACCCGCGCGGAGTACACGTCCGGGTCCATGAGCTCGGCGACCGGGGTTTCGGGATCGGCCAGCACGAGGTCGCGGAGCCCGAGCGCGCCGATCAGCCGGCGCCGGTCGTCGGTGACCGGCAGGGCGTAGATCGTCTCCGCCGAGCGGCCCATGCGGCGCAGCCGGTCCAGCGCCTGGGCGGCGGTCAGCCCGACCGGCAGGCTCGCCACCTCCGGCGACATCAGGCGGCCCGCCGAGTCCTCTGGGTAGCCGAGCAGCGTGGAGGTCAGCTGCCGCTCGGCCGGCGACAGCCCGGCGAGCAGCTGCCGGGCGACTGTGGCGGGCATCTCCTCGGTCAGGCGCGCGCGGTCGTCGGGGTCCATTTCCTCGAACAGCCGGCGGACGTTCGGCGTCGCGCAGCCCGTCGAGCAGCTCCTGCTGCACGGACGGGTCGAGCAGCTCGAAGACCTCGAGCGCTCGGTCCCGTGCCAGGAGGCGGAACGGGACGGCGCGCCGCTCCCGGGGCAGACGGGGGAGCTCCTCGGCGATCTCGACCGGATCGGCCTGGGCGAGCCAGCGATCCATGAGGTCGAGGTCGTCCCCGAGCAGGATCTCCTCGACTTCCACGGCGGGGACCGCGTCGGGCGTGCCGGTGAGGGTCGGTCGAGTCACGCCGGGCAGGATAGTCCGCCGCGTGCCGGGCACGACGACGCCCGGGCCGCATGGCCCGGGCGCATCGGCGCGGGAAGGTCGTTGTCAGGCGCGGGAGCCGGCATTCCCCAGGCGGAGGAGCCGCAGCGGCCACGCGCGGTGCGCGGCCTGCTCGCTCGACCGGCGCCGGGCTGCCTGCGCCCGCAGGCGTCGGTGCTCGGCTTCGCGACGGTGCGCGGCCTGCATCGCCTTCGAGAGCGATATGGCGGTGGCGGGGTGCATCGCCATCCTCCTTGTCAGTACGGGTAGCGTGTGGTGACCCGTGGCATCCACGGGCTCGCGTCGGAGCTCATGGCGATGCTGAGCTCGCGTCGGAACGCCCGAAGGGCGGTCCGGATCACGCCGGATCCCCCATCGGTCCTCCGTGCCGGCCGTGACGGCCGATGCGGAGGCTGCTCCCGGAATGACGCGTCAGCGAAAGCCAGGACGAGTGCGCTGGCGGGCATCATGTGCGGCCTCCGTTTCTCAATGTGCAGTGGTGGTCGATGGGCCCAGTGTCGACCGGTTCCGGCCCGGAGACGACGGCCACGGGTCGCAGACGCGCGGGCGATCTTCCGCCGACTGTCGGCTACGTCATTCCGCCACGGGATCACCGAATGGGTGGCCGTATCCTTGGAAGCATGGAAGGCCCCGGGACGCCCACGTCGCACCTCACCTTCCTGTTCGCCGACGTCGAGGGAAGCACCCGCATCGCGGAGCAACACGGGGCGGCCGCCGGCGTCGCACTCGTCCGCTACCACGACCTCGTCGCGAGCTCTGCGACGGGTCACGGCGGCCGCATGTTCGAGCGCATCGGCGACGGCGCCTACGCGTGCTTCCCGGCCGCCGACGACGCCGTGGCTGCCGCCGACGAGCTGCAGACCGCCATCGCCGACGAGGATTGGGGGGAGATCGGTCGCCTGCGGATCCGGATCGCCATGGTGACCGGTGACGTCGAGGTCCAGGGCGACCGCTACTACGGCCCGCCGCTGTTTCGCGCGGCGCGGCTCCAGGCGCTTGCGAACGGCGGGGAGACGCTCCTCGCCGGCACCACGGTCGACGAGCTCACCGATGGCCCACCCGAGGGGACGGTGCTGCGCGACCTGGGCACGCAGCGACTGCGTGACGTCGCGGAGCCGGAGCGCGTGTTCGCGCTGGTGCATACTTCCCGCGCGCGCTCAGCCGAGCCGTACGAGGAATCCGAGCAGAGGCAGGGGATCGAACGCGTGAGTGACGAAGAGGGTCCGATTCGTGTGCTGCTGGTCGATGACCACGCGGTTGTCCGACGAGGCCTGCGCGGCTTCCTGGAGCTGCTGAAGGACTTCGACGTCGTTGGCGAGGCGGAGAACGGGCGCGAGGGCGTGGCTGCCGCCGATCGACTGGTGCCTGACGTCATTTTGATGGACCTGCTCATGCCCGAGATGGGCGGCCTGGAGGCGATCGCCGCCATCAAGGATGCGCACCCGGAGATCGAGATCGTCGCCGTCACGTCCTTCATCGAGGAGGAGAAGGTCACCTCGGCGCTCGAGGCCGGCGCTTCGGGCTATCTGCTGAAGGATGCCGAGGCCGAGGAGGTCGCGCAGGCCATCCGGGCCGCCTACAACGGCGAGGTGCACCTGGATCCCGCCGTGTCGCGCCTGCTCGCCCAGCGGCTGCGCCAGCGCAAGGATGCCGAGCCGATCGAGCCGCTCACCACCCGCGAGAAGGAGGTCCTCTCGCAGCTGGCCAAGGGAGCGTCGAACAAGGAGATCGCCTACGAGCTCGGCATCACCGAGCGCACGGCGCGCACCCACGTCTCGAACATCCTCGGCAAGCTCGGCCTCGCCTCGCGCACCCAGGCGGCCCTGTACGCGGTCGAGCACAAGCTCGTCTGAACCGCGGCCCGCGCCTCGGGGATCTAGATGATCCTGCCAGATCGTCGCCAATGACGACTGGGCGAGATCGCGTGCCGCCCGCCCTGGAAGGCCGAGCGTGGCGGACCCGCGCGACACTGCCGATCCGTCTCCCCATGACGATGTGGCAGGAATTCCATGCCTCGAACGGGCCTAGCCGTCCCACCGTGACGATCTGGCAGGAACGCGGGTCGTCGGAGGCGCAGGGGAGCTGCCGAGCGCCAGCCGCCACGCGTCCCTACTGAACGGATCCCCGGGACGCGTCATCGAGCGCGCGGAGTGGCCCCGGGCATGACAGCGCCCCACCCAAAGCGGGCGGGGCCGCTGCCGAGGGATCCGGAAAGGCGGGCCGGTTTCCCGGCCCGCCTGGGTGCGCAGAGGAGGAGGTCTAGGCGGCCGTCGGGCGGAACCGCGCCGGCAGGACCGGCGAGAGCGACTCGAGGGCGGCGTTGACCAGGTTCTTCGGGCTTCCGTAGACCCGCAGGCAGTCCAGGGCCACCACCGCGATCAGCGTGACCTCGATGCCCTTGGCGATCCAGCCGAGGGTGAAGTACGGGCCGATCACCAGGTAGCCGGCGATCGTCATGGCCGCGTAGCCCATGAGCGCGACGCGCGGGAACCAGCTGAAGCGCTGCACGATCGACGCCGGCACAGCCGCACCGATCACGATCAGGCCCGCCAGGCCGAGATAGCCGAGGCCGTTGAGCGTGAACAGCACGCCGCCGAGGCCGAGGTGGATGTAGGCCGTCGCGAGGGTGAGCCCGACGATGACGGCGGTGACCACGAAGCCGGCGGTGCGGCTGCGAAGCATGGACACGGCAGGGAACCTCCGAAGTGTTTCGCTGGTTTGGTCGACGCCGCCGATCGGCATCGCATTCGTCTCGATGCCGTCAGTCTCGGTCCGTTCCGGCGCCGGCGAATCGGGCAGAGGGGTGAGGCGAACCGCGACAAGCGAAGTGGGAGAGCCTCGGCCGGATGACGTAGGCCAGATCGGTCGTGCGCCGGGTGGGGATGCGCAGGTGCGGATGGCGTATGCTCACGGGCCGATGACCCGCGCGCCTTCACGCCGCCGGCCGGTCAGCCTGCCGCCGGCCACCGAGCAACCCGAGACGCACGCCCTGCTGGGTCGCGCCGTCGAGGAGGCCGCCCGCCTCCTCCAGGCCGATGGGGCGATGGTCTACCTGGTCGACAGCGAGGACCAGATGCGCTTCGCGGTGGATGCCGGCATCCGCAACCCGGAGGCCCAGCAGCTGATCCGCGACCTGACGCTGCCGGTCGGCGTCGGCCTGTTCGGGCACAGCGCCGCGATGGGTGAGGTCATCGTGTCGCCCGACTACCGGCGCGACAAGCGGTTCCCCCATTCCGCGACAGCCGATCGGATCGCGTCGATCGCCAACATGCGCTCCATGGCGGCCGCGCCGCTCATCGCGGACGGCAAGGTGCTCGGCGCGCTGGGGGCGTACTCCTCGCGCATCGACGACTTCGACGAGGCGGAGGTGGCGCTCCTCCGCGCCCTGGCCGACCACGCGGCGGCGGCGATCGCCAACCAGCAGCTGATCGAGCGGCTGGCGCGCTCGCAGGACGAGCTGGCGCGCCGCGTCGATGCGCAGCGCACGCTGGCAAAGATCAGTGCCTCGATCGCCGGGATCCGCTCGCCCGATGCCGTCCTGCGCGAGGTGGTCGAGGCGGCGCGACGGCTGTTGGACTCGGATGGCGCGCATCTCACGCTGATGGACGGCACCGGGGAGTACCTGCGACCGACGGTGGTGGTCGGCGGCAACGAGGCCTGGACCCAGGAGTGGCTGTCCCAGCTCAAGTTTCCCGTAGACGGCGGCATCAACGGGCTGGCGGCCGGGACCGGAACCGTGATCTGGACCGAGGACTACCTCATCGACCCGCGGATCCCGCACGAGCCGAGCGACCAGGCCGTGGCCGAGCGCCTGACCCTGCGCGGCATGGCATCGGCACCGCTGCGCGGGACCGACGAAGGGGTCATCGGCACGCTGGCGGTCTCGTTCGACGAGGTGCATCGGTTCACCGACGACGAGCTCGAGCTGCTGAGCGGTCTCGCCGACCAGGGCGCCATCGCGATCGCCAACGCCCGGCTCCTCGAGAAGCTGTCGAGCTCGGAGGGCCGCTTCCGGCACCTGGTGACCTCGTCGCCGGACCTGGTGTGGGAGACCGATGCCGAGGGGAGCTTCACCTTCCTCTCCCCGCGCCTCGCCGAGCTCACCGGCTGGGGCCCGGAGGATCTCGTCGGCAAGGCGTGGCCCGCGATCGTCGATCCGGTCTCGATGCCTGACGCGCAGGTCACGTGGGAGCTGCTGCAGGCCGATCCGGCCCTGGTGCGCAAGAGCCGTTTCCTGCTCCGGCGGCGCGAGGGAGAGCCGATCCCGGCCGAGGTATACGCCATCGGCAGCGAGCGGGACGGGGTCTTCGCCGGCGCCCACGGCTCGATCCGCGACCTGACGGAGGCGGAGGAGCTCACCGCGCAGCTGCAGCGGCAGACCGATGAGCTGGCGCACCGCGTGGAGGCGCAGCAGACGTTGGCCACCATGGCCGCGCAGCTCACGTCGCTGCGCGACCCGTCCGCGGTCCTCGAGCAGACCCTGATCGCTGCGGTTCGCCTGCTGAAGGGCCATGGCGGGCAGATCGGGATGATCGCCCCGGACGAGGAGGGCGTCCTGCGCTGGGGCCATGGGCACTCGCTCGTCCAGGATCGGCTGGTCCCGTTCACGCAGGAGGACTACACGACGGTCGAGGAGGGCGTCTCCGGCCGGGCCGTCCGCGAGCGCCGCGCCACCTGGACGGACGACTACCTGGCCGACGAGTCGTTCCCCCACGAGGAGAACGCCGACCGCGTCGGGAAGCAGCTCGGAATTCGAGCCGTGATCGCCGCGCCGCTGCTGGCCGACGACGAGCCGATCGGCGCCATCGGCGTCTTCACCGACGTCCCGGGGGCGTTCGACGCCGACGATGCCGAGCTGCTCGGGCTGCTGGCCGACCAGGCCGCCATCGTCCTCACCAACGCGCGGCTGTACGCCGAGGCCGAGGTCTCGGCACGTCAGCTCGCCCACCGTGTCGAGGCTCAGCGCTCGCTCGGAGAGATCGCCGCCTCCATCACCTCGCTGCGCGACCCGTCCGCAGTCCTGCGCCGAACGGTGGCCGAGGCGAAGCGCCTCCTGGGGGCCGAGCATCTCGTCATCCACCAGGTGCGCACCGGCACGCGCGAGCTGGCGGACTACCGCGAGGTCTTCAACGCGGGGCCCGACACGCCCCCCGTCGACGAGGTGACGGTCAGCATCGGCCAGGGCATCGCCGGGCAAGCGATCGAGCACGGCGAGGTGACGTGGACGGGCGACTACCTGGCGGACACCTCCTTCCAGCACACCCCCAAGGCCGACGAGTGGATCAGCCGCTACGGGTATCGATCCCAGATGAGCGCGCCGCTCATCGGCGAGGCGGGGCCGCTGGGCGCCATCACCGCCTACTCGTCGACACAGGATGCGTTCGGCGACGACGATGCGCAGCTGCTCGGTGCGCTGGCCAGCCAGGCCGCGATCGTGCTGGGCAACGCGCGCCTGTACGAGGAGCTCGAGCGGCGGGTCGAGGCCCAGCGCTCGCTCGGCGAGATCGCCGCACGCATCACCGCCATCCGCGACCCGGGTGACGTGCTGCAGCGCACGCTCGATGAGGCCGTTCGGCTGCTGGACGCCGACGGCGGCCGCATCGAGCTGGTGGCCGACACCGGCGGGCTGCACTGGGCCTTCGGTCACTCGGCCATCGACCTTCCCATCGAGCGGGACGAGGAGGTGGACCCAGTGCAGATGGACGAGGGCGTATCCGGCCGCGCGGTGATCGAGCGCCGAGTCATCCGCACCGGCGACTACCTCGCCGACGCGCAGTTCACCCACGCCGAGGCGCCGGATCGCTACATCCGCCAGCACGGCATCCGCTCCGTGATGAGCGCGCCGCTCATCGGCGAGGACGGCGCCATCGGATCGCTGACCGTCCACTCCCAGACGCGCGACGCGTTCGACCAGGCCAATGCCGAGCTGCTCGAGGTGCTGGCCAGCCAGGCCGCCATCGCCGTCACCAACGCCCGCCTGTACGAGCAGCTGCGCGAGCGAATCGACGCGCAGCAGGCCCTGGCCGCCATCAGTGCCGAGATCGCCGCGCTGCACGACCCCGCCACGGTGCTCCAGCGAACGGCGGAGGAGGCACTGCGGCTGCTGCGTGCCGACACGGCGATCATCAACCCGCTCGAGGACAACGACGCCCTGCTGGGCTGGCCGATCGCCTACGCCCCGGCTGATGGCACGGCCGACGACATCCCGGTCCGCCTGGGGGAGGGGATCAGCGGACGCGCCATGTCGGAGCGGCGAGTCATGCGCACCGGCGACTACCTGGCCGACGCCGCCTTCGACCACACACCGGACCTCGACGAGTACATCCGCCGTCGCGGGATGCGCTCGGTAGGCGATCGGTTTCGTGCACGACATTCAGGTACCGGCCCAGCTCCCACTCGTCTGGGGTCGACTCCTGCAGCAGATTGAGCGGGAGACTCCAGGACTGGGCTCGTACGGATGGTGCGTTTCGTCGTCCACCCGGTCACGAAGAAGGGCCGCGCGCCGGCACGGGCAATCAGGTCCACGACCTTGTCGACCATGCAGCTATTCTCGAATCTCGACGACGAGAGCATCTCCGGACAGGCAAGGTCGCGGTAATCCAAGACGTCCTCGAAGCCGTGGCCTTCGAGGAACCTGCGCCAACCGGCCCATTCCATGTCGCTCGGCGTGACGAAGGTCGTCCGATACCCTCGGCTTCGAAACATGGTCGCCAGCGACGTGCCGGGAAAGTCCGGATACTGCTCTGTCAGCTCTCGGAAATCGAGCTTCGGGTACGTCGATAACAGCATCGCGACCATCGAATTGGAGCTTCGGCCGATGTGCGCGTAGAAATTGTCCGCGACCGCGCTGCGCGCCGCTTCCGCCTGCAGCGTTGGTCGTGGCGTAAAGCGGATTGTGCAGGCTGGTCCACCGAGCCGCCACCGACTCCAGGACGATGAGCACGACATTGGGCGGCCGGCGCGCTGCGATGGCACGCACGTCGAGCGTGGCTGTCGCGCGACGAATCACCCTCGACGCCAAGGAGGCCGTCCGCGCCTGCCGCACCTTCGGCGGATCGAAGTCTGCGAGGTCGTCTGGCGTGAACGTCCCGGCCATCCGGACGAAGCCACCGTCGGCGAACGCGTGCCATGTCGACGCCGCGATCGCCCAATGCGGGCTTTCGGCAACGCGGCGACTAGGAAGCGTGTCCCACTGCGTCACATACGTGTAATGGCCCGCCGCAACCCAGACAGCAAGGATCGCCGCACTCGCACTTCCCCACCTTGTCGTCGATGCCGCTCGCATGAGGCGAGTCAAGGTGGCCACCGAGGCGAGATACACACATAGAATCCCGATCAGGCCGGCGATCGCCGGCAGCGTCACGTGAGCGCCGACCGAGGAACGCACCATTCGCACGTCGCCGACGATCGCCAGCAGCGGATAGGTCAAGAATCCGCCAACGATGCCGAACAGGATGACGTTGATGACCGCGTAGAAGCAGCAGAATGCTGCGAAGACCACGAATGCGCCAGACACCGCCCGGCCAGCAAACGGTCGCCGCCAGGCGATGAGCAACACCAGCCGGGCAGCCGCCCAGCACACCGCGGCAAGGAGCGCGTCAACGTAGGAGATCGCGGAGAGCGAGCGCAGGTAATCCGACAGCCCGTCACGCGGTGGGACGCCGAGGTGGTAGGCCTTGATGGCGACGAGCGACACCCCAAGCATCAGCGCAGCCCAGAGCAGTCGTCCGGCGCCGGTGACGGGCAGATCGCGGCGGGGCGTTCGTTCGAGTGTCACGGTCACCAGTCTAAGTATCGTCGGAATGCGGACCGCGGAGCGAGATCGCACGCGAAGCGGGCGCTGTCAGCCCAACCATTGTCGCTCGCTGGGTAGTCGTGGCCCTCGCCGCGCTGGATCGTGGCGGCCCTGCGGTTGTTCTTCGTGAAGACGTCCTCGAGTCGATCTTCACACGCCGACGAAACTGCTGGTTCTCGTTGCAGATGAATTCGATCACCTCATCGTCGGGCGCGATCTGCTGATTGATGCGAACGGTGAATGGCTTTCGCGTAGGACTTCGGGTCCTCGAGTGTGATGTCGATTTCGAGCTTGCCGTAGGTGGGCCGACGAATGCGCTCGATGAACCTCGCCTGTTCCGAATAGGGGCTGCCACGCACGTCGAGCCAGCCATCGTAGGGGCTGGTCTCCGCTCCCCGCAAATTGTTTGTTTCAACCACGAGCGTATCGCCTTCCCATCGTCCCACTGAATACCCGTACCAGAACGGCTGCACGCTACCCTGAGGCGGCAGCATGCGTCCGTCGATGTAGATGTAGCGAAGACCGTAGTTCGCCTCGTACATGATCGCGATCACGCTCGAGTTCTGCATGATCTTGCGCGGTTGCCCATGCGTGTGGAACTGCGTCAGACCCATCGGCAAGCAATTCGCGTCGGGGTTGTCTTTGTCGTCCAACGCCATTCGCGCTTTCTTGAGTTCGGACGCCCACGGTGTCATCGGAAGGCCGCCGGGAACGTTCGCGCCCATCTCCCAAAATGCGGCAATCGGGGGCGAGTTCGGATCCGGAGGCGGCGCGGGCGTCTGAGCGGCCGCGGCCTGGTTGCGAATCAGACCGGCGAGCTCCGGCGGATTGAAGGCGCCCTCGCCCCTGACCCGGATCCAGTTGCCGGAGAAGTCAGGCTTGCCGTCCGCCATGCGCGGCGTTGGGGCGTCCATCCGAACGCGCTGCTCCGCATCGCGCGGAACGCCGGGCGCCAGATACTTCGGCCACTGTGCAGCAATCGACGCCGAACCCATCGTGACGACGACGGCCACTCCTGCGATCGCGCGTTTCATGTCGATCTCCTCTGAGGCGTGCCTGGCGAGCTCGGTGTGCGACGACCGCCTGATTGTAGGTGGCAGGGATGCCGTCGCGGTGACCGACTATCGGATCGGTGCGTCCTTCTCCGTCTCGTTCTCCTGTTTGCGCGCACCGGCGAGGTTCCGCAGCGAGTAGTTCCCCTCGTGGCAACCGGACCAAGAGCGGCTCGCGGATTCGTATCAGCGGCATCATCGCGCTCCACGGCCGGGGTGTACGTTGTCGGATCGGTGACGGCGCGTTGTACTTGATCGTCTCGGCGTCGACTCGCGTGAAGCGTTCCACCAGCCTCGTGTTCGCGCTGGAGCCTTGTAGGCCGTCTCGCGCCGGAAGTTGATCGTCTCGACGACGAGCGTGTCGCCTTCCCATCGGCCGCGGGAGTCTCCCGACCACTGGCGAAGCGTGGTGTGCGGGCGCCCATCGGTAGGGATGATGCGGGCGTTGTGCACCATCTCGTTGACGATCAACCGACAACCCCCGCGACTGCACGATTTGCACGTTGTTGTTGTACGCGCCTGGCGTCATCGGTGGGCCGGAGTTGAACCCTTGGAGGCACCGGTCGGCGAGAGGCCGGTCCGCATACGAGTCGCCAAGACCGGCGTCCGATTGCTGCCGCACGTCCGCGACCCTGCGTCGCGCCGCGTCCGTGAACGGGATTCGTCCGTCCGGAGGATTCGACGATGAGCGACGTGCGCTTGTCCCGGGTCAGCTTGTTGCCGCGCTCGGACCAGAACTCGTTGTACGACAGCACGCCGCCCTGGGCACGCGGCGCATAGCCGGCGCTTGGCTGGCCCTTTTCGGGATTGAACAGATCCCGGTTGAGCCGCGCGTTCTCCGCCGCTTCGAACGCGGCGGCCTCTTCGTCGGCGAGCGTGGCTTTTCCCTCAAGCGCATCCGGCCGCTGGAGGGGCGTGACCGTGCTGAACGAATAGATGCCTGCGAGGTCTGGCTTTCCATCGGGAGTTCGAGCTGGAGTCGATCCCCGACCTTGGGCCGACGCATGTAGCGGCGCCAGCGTAAGCGTCGCCAGCAACGCGAACCCCCTGACCAGCGAGCGATTGCGCGTCATAACTCCTCCACGTCGGCGGGCGCCGATCGTGTGCACGGTAGCCCAGCTTGTCGGGACAGTGCAAATCCTCTCCTCAGCCCCACCTCGAAACGGACGACAACGTTCCCTCGACATCGCTCCTCAATTACGCGCCCACTGATTCGGCCGAGTCGCCATCACTTCCCACTGCCCTTCGCGAGCAGTCTGCTGCGATGCTCGAGTCCATTCAGGGCCCCATTGAAGTTCTCGTGCTCGACCGCATAGAACGACCGACACCGAATTAGCAGCGTCTCCAAGGAAATTCTCTCGCGTTGCCGTCACACGTGCGGGAAATCGGCGAGATCCGGTCGACCCTGGTCGCCGCGGCGAACGCCGTTCCCAGGACGTCTTGCGGCGGGCGCCATCGCCGAGCGACTATATGACCGTCCTCGCGGCACCGAGCTGGAGGTGATGATGCGCAAAGGTCTCACGGCGACAGCACTCGCTCTGCTTACGGTGGCCGTCGCTGGTCAGTCGCCGACGGGGGAACGGTCTTCGACGTTGTCTCGATCAAGCGAAACACGACGACCGTCCCTGGCGGTCTCCCGGTGAGCGGCCCTCCGATCGAGTTGCCAAACGGCGATATCCGTCTCACCGGCGTGCGAGCGAATGTCCTGCTGATCCGCGCGTATCCCACCGCAGCGGGCAGTGACATCATCGGCTTGCCCGACTGGGTCCGCCGCGAGTCCTACGACGTGAACGCGACGTCCACGTTGTCGACTGCTACCCCCGACGAGCGCTCCGCGATGATGCGCGCGATGCTGGCTGATCGATTCAAGCTCGTCGCACATTTCGAGAAGCGTGAGCAGTCGGTGCTCGCCCTGGTGCTGGCGCGCAAAGACGGCAAGCTCGGGACCGGACTAAGGAAGATCGATACGGACTGTGTGGCCACGCGCGCCGCCGATCGAGCCGCCGCCGAGGCCGCGACGGCGGCGGGTAACCCGCCGCCTCCGTTTCGACCTACTGGCCCCGACGCGGGACCACCGCCGTGCATGCTGGTGAGCGTGGCAGACCGTGCCGGAGTGACGCGGGTCAGAGGCGAGGTACGATGGCGGACTTCGCAGGACTGATGCGCCAGCCGATGCGGACGCCGGTGATCGATCGGACCGGACTATCGGGCAGTTATAGCTTCGAGACGACGTATCAAATGGTGTCGCTGGCAGTCGGTCCAGACGCCTCGCCGGGACTGGCCCACGTCGCCACGGCACTGAACGAGCTCGGGCTGAAGCTCGAATCGACCAGGATCGAGCGCGACACCCTGATCGTGGATCACCTCGAACGGCCGTCCGAAAACTGATCTGGCTCAGGACGTTCGTGCATCGAAGCACCAGAGTCTATCCGACGCGGGATCGAACTCACGGGCACGACGGTAATGGCTCTCCCCTCCTGGACGCGTATCCCGCCGCCTGGAAGCCGCCGCCGCGTTAGCTGAAACGTGGCAGTTGAA
>CAWDYT010000020.1:0-43149 GCA_963806695.1 uncultured Chloroflexia bacterium
GCGACGATCGCGGTGTCGACGCGCGGCTGGCTCAACGGATTCGCGCCGGCGAGGCGGAAGCCTCGGCGAGCTGTATGACGCCCACGCGTCGAAGGCTCTCGCCACGGCACTCCGCGTGGTCGGCGATCGGCAGGAAGCAGAGGACGTGGTGCACGACGCATTCGTGGCCGCTGCGGAAGATCGACCGCTTCGACGCGGAGCGGGCTCGCTGCGCGCGTGGCTGATGACCATCGTCCGTAACCGGGCGATCGATCGCGTCCGCGCGCGACGGCCGAAGCTCGACTGGATGACGCCGACGAGCGCTCCCTCCTGCGCACCGGCCCGAACCCGACCTGGGAGAGCGCGCTCGCCACTCGTCGGCCCTGGACCTCCGCAACGCCCTCGCGCAGCTGCCCGATGAGCAGCGGCGCGCCATCGAGCTCGCCTACTTCGAGGGCTCACCTACCGCGAAGTCGCCGAGGTGACCGGCGTGGCGCCGGGGACCGCCAACGGCCGGATGCGCGCCGGCGCTCGCGAAGCTGCGCGATGCCCTCGCCGGAAGCAGCGGCGCGCCGCTGCCTGCCGAGTCGGCCGCTACGCGAGGAGACCAGCCGATGACCTGCGACCGGGTCGACGAGCTCGCGGCGGCCTACGCCCTTGGCGCGGTGGACGCCGAAGAGGAGCGCGAGATCGCGGTGCACCTGCCGAATGCGCGCAGCCGCACACCGATGCCGCGCCAGCAGATCGGCGTCGCCGCGGCCGGTGCCGGTCGCTCGATCTCGTCGAGCCGTCGCCCGGCCCTGCGGGGCGATTCGATGGCGACGATCGCCGCCACGCCACCAGGAGCACGCGTCCTGCGCCGGCCGCGGTCACGGAGCAGCCGATCGCCGTCGAACCGGAGCGCCGTCCGTGCGTGGCAGGTCGCTCCCCTGCGGACGGCCCTCGCTGCCGCGGCAGTGGCGGCCGCGGTCGGTCTCGGCGCATGGGGCGTCTCGCTCGACCAGCAGCTCGCCGAGCGCGACGCCGCGCTCCGTGCCGTCGCGTCCGCCGACACCGCGTACGCCGTCTCGGGCTCGGCCGGCTCCGGATGGGTCATCGAGTCCGACGGCCAGGCGATCTTCCTCGCCGAGTCACTGGCCGAGCTTCCCGCCGATCAGATCTACGAGCTGTGGCTCATCGGCCCCGACGACGCGCCCGTCGCGGTCGGGACCATCCCGAAGGCGATGACGTCGCCGTCGTGACCCTCGAGCGTCCGCTCGACGACGCCACCGCCTTTGCCGTGACGGTCGAGTCGGAGCGTGTCGACGCCCCGACGTCGGACCCCGTGCTTCTCGCCTCGCTCGAGGGCTGACCGCCGATGTTCTACGTCCACGGCTGGGTCCACGTGATCGCCGGCTGCATGTTCTGCGGCAAGACCGACGAGATGCTGCGGCTGCTGCGCCGCTTCTCGATCGCAGGGCGCCACGTCATCCTCGTGAAGCCACGCCTCGACACGCGGACCGACGCCGTCACCGTGGTCAGCCGATCGGGAGCCAAGCACCAGGCGTTCACGGTCGACGATTCCTCGGAGATCGAGCCGGCCGTGGCCGATGCGGACATCGTCGCCGTCGAGGAGGGCCAGTTCTTCGACGAGCGGTTGCCGGAGGTGGTTGAGCGCCTCGCCGAGCTCGGCAAGCAGGTGGTCGTCACCGGGCTCGACCGTGACTTCCGCGGCATCCCGTTCGGGCCGATGCCGCGCCTGCTGGCCCTGGCCGACCAGGTCACGAAGCTCACCGCCATCTGCATGGTCTGTGGCGAGCCGGCCACGCGAACGCAGCGGTTGATCGACGGCGTGCCGGCGCCGGCGGACTCGCCGCTGATCGTGATCGGCGGGATGGGCGACGAGACCTACGAGGCGCGCTGCCGGCTCCATCACGAGGTCCCCGGCCTCGGCGAATGACGTAGGCCGGCGGTCGTCGGTTGTCCCCATCGGGCTGCGACGGGTGCGCGTCGAGCGAGAGCGAGCGCGGCGTCAGGATCGGTACATCAAGCGACCCCGCCCACGAATGACGGAGCCCTGACCGACCATGACGATCACCGCGCTGGCACTGCCGGCACCCGCCACCCCGCGCCTGCGGCTGCTGGACGGAGGCGCCACTCGGCGTCCCGAGACCTGGTACGAGCGCCGATCCATGCTCCGGAAGATCGTGGGCGGTTGCCCCGACCACTGGTGGAGCCCGACGGCTCGTCGGACAGCCGCCTGCACCTGCGACCGCTTCTAGGCGCCTCAACTTCCCGTTTCAATCGCGCGAGCCCCGTCCGGTGACGGGGCTCGTCGCTGTCGGAAGGCTGAGTGGCGTCGACGCCGTGGGTACCCCGGCGGTACTGCACCGGACCGCATCTGGGCGGTTCAGTGCGGACGCCCCGTGTTCCCCTCAACTGCGGAGGTACGACTTCCCCATAGGCGGGGTGCCCTCGACGACGCATGCTGCGAAGCAGATCGTCTGGCTTCCTGAATGGCCGAGGATCACAGGGTAATCATGCGGTGCCCACCTCCAGCCTGCTCGAGTCCGCACGCCGAGCAGTGATCCTCGCCATTCAGGCCAGGCGTTCCCAGCGGAGGAGCGCGGGTCAGGCTCCGGGCTTCACGACCATCAGGAAGACGATGACGAAGATCATGACGGTCAGGAAGATCCCGCCGCGCTGGATCAGCTTGACTGTCGTCGGGATCTCCGGCGACGGCGGACTGCCCGGGGCCGGCGGCGCGGAGGTCAGCTCGATCATGCGATGCACGGCGTTGCGCTGCACGGTCATCGCGTACACCAAGGTGATGATGTAGATCGCGATCGCGCCGAGGAGCCACGGCGTCGAGAAGATGGGGTAATCCACGCTGAGGATGATCAGGACGCCCGTGCGCCCTGCACGATCGCCAGCGGGTAGACCAGACGTGTGCCGATAGCCTCGACCTGGCGAGTGCTGAAGTTGGCGTGCTGCGGCTCCTTCCCGGCCATCGAACCCACGATCGAATACGCGGCCGGCGGACCGAACGCAAGGATGGCACCCGCCACGTGCAGGAATAACAGGTACGGGAACAGCTCGGGAAACATGCGTCGACCTCCGTAGCGGCGGTCGGGCGCCGCCGTTTGCGGGGCAGAATACGTTCGCGAGCAGGCAAGCGTTCGCCCGGAGTGGTGCCCATGGCCCTCGACCGCGACCCATCGGGGGTCGAGGTCGATCCGCGAACGAGTGACCCATGCCGAAGGTACCGCCGCCGGCCGGGCCGCGGGCACAGCCTCTGCGGCCTGCCCGAGCATGACGATCTCCGTTCCGATCGACCGACGGCGCTACGCCGTTGCCCTGCCGCGCGATCCGGTTTGCACCGGCTGCGGGCATGGTGCGTCGCTCCACCCGCAGCGGGATGTGGCCTGCCTCGTATGCGATCAACGGGCTGACCTTGGACTGCGTGGCCCCTTCTGCGCCGGCTACCGGTCCGATCGTTTCGAGGTCACGCGCGCCTCGACCTCCTGACACTCACGGCTCCGAGCCCGCGCCGAATCGGCATCTCGGCGGACCTGACCTGGCCGAGGGCCAGCTACGTGGCGGAGGCGGTGGGATTCGAACCCACGGTGGGCTTGCACCCAACGCGGTTTTCAAGTTGCCTGTGGAGCGTGCGGGGATGTACGGCACTGTCCGTAATTCGTGCTCAGTCCGCGGTCTGAGCGTGCGTCCATCCGTCGGCGCTACCAGCCGTTGCTACCAGAAACCGGCGCGTGGAACGGCCTAGCCGTTCTGATCCTGGCGGATGCGGAGCAGCTGATTGGCCAGGTCGGCCATGGCTGCCTCGGCGCTGTCCCCGTGGCCCTCGGCGCGTTGGCCGTCGCCTGTGGCCCAGGCTGTCCCGGTCGCGCCGTGGATGGCGGGATCGGCCTGTCGCGGTCTTTTGGCTACACCGCGCAACTCCCAGCCATTCGGCAGGTAGGCTGCCGCCTGCGTCCAATGCTTCGTCATTCAAGCCAGGTCCGTCAGGTATGCTCGTGACATGGCATTCAGTTCAACGTTTGGGTATGCACGCTCTACCGCCGACTTCCACTGGCATCGCGTGCAGACCCCCCGGAACCCCGATGCGGATGCGCCGCCTGCGCAGGTTCACGCGGCGTGCGGGCAGGTTTTCACCCCGGACGGACCGATCGTCAGCACACGACCTGCGGATGGCGTGTGCGTGGTATGCGAGACCGCCGCGTAACGTCGCGCAATCCAGTTGCGGTCGCGAACTAAGCAGCAGCCTGGTTACGCGGTCCGAGCCAGAATCCCCCGATTCGTGCTCAATTTGGCGGAGGGGGTGGGATTCGAACCCACGGTACGGTTGCCCGCACGGCGGTTTTCAAGACCGCTGCATTCGTCCACTCTGCCACCCCTCCGGCAGGCGGCTATCGTATCGGTTCGAGATCTCACGCCGAGCTGCCGACGGTCGTTTCTCCGGAAGGACCGGGCCGGAGGACCGCATGACCGATACGACCACGACCGACGCCACCGCTATCGACGCAGGCGCGCCGGCGTCCGCGGTTCCGACGACCGGTGTCGACTGGCTGGCCCTCGGCGCCGCCCTCGTCACCGTCTTGCTGTGGGCGTCCGCGTTCGTCGGCATCCGAGCGGTCGCCGACGATCTCTCTCCCGGCGCGTTCACGCTTGGACGGTTGCTGGTGGCGGCCGTCGTGCTCGGCGTCATCGTCGCAGCTCGACGCCCGGGCCTGCCGACCCATCGGCGTGACTGGATCCTGATCGCCGTCTCGGGGGTCGTGTGGTTCGGTGGCTACTTCACCGCGCTGAATGCGGGCGAGGCGCTGGTCGACGCGGGCACCGCCGCGATGCTCGTCAACGTCGGGCCGATCCTGATCGCCCTCTTCGCGGGCCTGTTCCTGGGCGAGGGCTTTCCACGGCGGCTGGTCGTCGGGTCTGCGATCGCCTTCTGCGGGACGCTCGTCATCGGCGTCGCCACCGGCGGACAGGCCGGTGCGCCGAATGCTCCGCTCGGGGTCGCGCTGTGCCTGATCGCGGCACTGGCGTACGCCATCGGCGTCACCGTCCAGAAACCGGCTCTGGCCCACGTGCCCGCCCTGAGCGTCACGGCCATCGCCTGCGCCATCGGCGCACTGGTGACGCTCCCGTTCGGTCCGCTCCTGGTGGACGAGCTTGGCACAGCACCGCCCGACGCCATCGCCTGGGTGGTGTATCTCGGGATCTTCCCGACGGCCATCGCCTTCACGACGTGGGCGTTTGCGCTGAACCGCACCAGCGCCGGGCGGCTGGGCAGCATGACCTACCTCGTGCCGCCGGTCGCCATCGGCCTCGCCTGGCTCATCCTCGACGAGGTGCCTCCGGCGCTCGCCTTCCTGGGGGGCGCGCTCTGCATCGGTGGCGTCATCGTCGCCCGCAGCCGTGGCCGGCTGGGCTTCGGCTCACGCCAGGGCTGAGCGCGCTCGAGGCTGCGAGGATCCAGCCGCAGTCGGACCGCAGACGCGGTACGGCACCATGCGCGCAGAGGGCAAACGACTCGAGCACCAGGAGCGACCGATGACCGCATCATCCGAACCGACCACGCAACGAGGGAGATGGCTCGGTCTCGTCCTTCTCGCGCTCGCAGCGCTCGTTGGCGCTGCGGTGGGCGCCTACCTCGACTGGCGGATGTGGCATCCGACCTCCGGCATTGTCGTCACGCTCGGGGCGATCGCCATCCTCCTCGTCGGCGCGTTGGCCTGGGCGAGCCGATGGCGGCCGATCCGCCCGCTGGCGCTCGGGACCCTGGCGTTCGCGGTCGGCGTGATCCTCGGCCAGAACTTCGGCCCGTCCCGGCCGCCGATCAGCATCGTGGAGGGAACGGTGACGATCGAGCTGACCGAGCCGGCGAATGCCGCCCCCATCACCGGCCGCGCGGATTGTCAGCTCACGCCCGATGGCGAGAACTTCGAGATCAGCGGTGATCCGAACCTGCGCATCCAGATCGGCGACCAACCGCGTGAGGAACAGGATGCGATCCAGGTGGCATTGGCGAAGGGCGACATGTGGGAATACGGCGCGGCCGAGCCACGGGATGACGGCTGGAGCCTGCTGACGATCGTCAGCGATTCCGGCCCATTCACCGACGACGAGGTGCCCACCAGCGCGGCGATGGCAAGCGACGAGTCGAGCGAGCTCACTGCCACAGGCGACCAGGAAGCGGGATCGATGACCTTCTCCGGGCTCGTCGCAACCGACGTAGGCCTGGGAGACGCGGCCGCCGACCCGGTGGACCTGGCGGGGACGTTGAGCTGGAGCTGCGAGGGGCCGGACGTGGATCCGGAGGGCTAGGCGACGCCGACTCGGTCGCGGCCCCCGAGGTACGGCCGCAGCGGCTCGGGGACGATGACGGAGCCATCGGGCTGCTGGTGGGTCTCGATCAGCGCGGCCATCGTGCGCGGCAAGGCCAGGGCCGACCCGTTCAGCGTGTGCACCAGCTCCGGCTTGGCAGTTGGCTCGGGTCGATACCGGATCGCCATTCGCCGCGACTGGTAGTCGCGGAAGTTGCTGACGCTGCTGACCTCCAGCCAGCGCTCCACGCCGGGGGCCCAGACCTCGAGATCGTACTTGCGGGCCTGGACGAAGCCCATCTCGCGCGTGCTCATCAGCAGGACGCGGTACGCCAGGCCGAGCCGCTGGAGCAGCAGCTCGGCGCGCTCGGTCAGCCATTCGAGTTCGGCATCGGACGCATCGGGCGCCGTGAAGCTGACCATTTCGACCTTGTCGAACTGGTGCACCCGCAGGATGCCGCGGGTGTCGCGGCCGGCGGCTCCGGCCTCGCGGCGGAAGCAGGGCGAGTAGGCGGCGTACCGGATCGGCAGCCGGCCGGCTTCGAGGATCTCGTCGCGATGCAGGTTCGTGACCGGCACCTCGGCGGTCGGAACCAGGTACAGCCCGTCGCGCTCGACGACGTACATCTGGTCCTCCTTGTCGGGGATCTGCCCGGTCCCGCGCGCGGAGTCGTTGTTGACCACGGCGGGCGGCCAGACCTCCGTCATGCCGTGCTCGCGGGTGTGGACGTCGAGGAACCAGCCGATCAAGGCCCGCTGCAACGCGGACCCGTCGCCCAGGTAGACCGGGAACCCGGAGCCGCTCACCTTCGCCCCGCGGACGAGGTCGATCAGCCCGCGCTCCTCGGCCACCTCCCAGTGCGGCCGTCGGTGCTCCTTCGGCAGGGGCTCGCCCCAGGTGCGCACCGTGGCGTTCGCCTCGTCACCGCCGACGGGCACGTCAGGGTCGGCGGGATTCGGGATCCGGAGCATCGCATCCTCGAGCTCTTCCTCGACGGCCGCGAGCTCCGCGTCGATCGCCTCGATGCGCTCGCCGGCCTGCGTGGATGCGGCCTTGAGGTCCGCCACCTCCGGCCCGCTGGGATCGGCTCCGCCGCGGATGGCCTCACCGATGCGCTTCGACCCGACGTTGCGCTCCGCCTTGAGCGCATCCCCCTCGGCCACGAGCGTCCGCCGCCGCTCGTCGAGCTCGAGTGCGCGGTCGATTACCGCCGGATCCTCGCCCTTGTCGACGGCGCCCTGCCGGAGGCGGTCCGGCTCGTCGCGCAAGCGCTGCAGCCCGACGCTCACGCCGGGGCTCCCGCGGCGGCGGCCTGGCGCAGTCGCTCGGCCACGAAGGCCGGATCCAGCGATGCCACCAGCCATCCGGCGCGCGGTCCGTTCGGCCGCCCCAGGAACGCGAGATACACCGCGCGGAAGGCGTCGCCCGCGGCGAGACCGCGATCCTTGGCGGTGGCGAAGATCAACGCCTGCCATGCCTCGCCCGATGCGGGAGGATCGGCGGTCAGCAGGGCGGCAAGGTACTCGCGCTGGGCGTCCGTCAGCTGGGCGGCCTCGGGCGGCAACGCGTCGCGCACGGCGATGCGTGCCGAGTCCGCCGCGTACGTCGCCAGCCAGGAACGGGCCGCACGGCGGCGTTCCTCGAGGATCTCGGCCTCGCGCGCGGTGAGGGGGGCGCCCTTCTCGACGGTGACGCGCTCCACGAGGTCGACGCCGGGCACCTGCTCGAGCAGTGCGAGGTGGCTGAAGGCCGGGCGGTAGGCGCCCGCTTCGTCTGCCACGTCGGCATCGGGCTCGACAAGGCTGTAGGTGAAGACACGGTCGAAGTCCGGCGGGAGCTCGCCGCGGACCTCGCGTCCCGCCGTGGCCGCTGCCAGGCGGTCGGACTCGTCGAACAGGCGCGGGATGGCGTCGGTCCCGCCGGGAGCGAACTCGATGGCCGTGTTCGGTCGCGGGCGCAGGAAGAGGAGCCGCAGCTGCTCGGGAGGGATGACGTCGACGATCTGGGTCGCCGCCGCCCCGAGCCCCTTCGAGGTCGACATCTTCTTGCCGCCGATGTTGAGGAACTCGTACGGGACGTTGAGCGGCGGCTCGTTGCCGAACACCTCGCGCGCGATCGCGTCGGATCGGTCCCGTGAGCCGCCCTTCGTCGATAGGTCCTTGCCGGCCGGCTCGATCGTCACGCCGAACAGGTCCCACTTGGCAGCCCAGTCGACGTTGTACGGCAGTTTCGCCCGTCCGGCGAACGGGCTGACCTCGCCATGGTGGCCGCAACCGGTCGCCCACTGCACCAGGTCCGGCCGGCACTCGTAGCGCACGGTGCCGGCGTCGGGATCCCAGCCGGTGACGATTGTGGTCCCGATGCGGCCGCACGACTCGCAGACCACGAACAGCGGATGCCACTCGTCGGGGTGGTTCACGTTGGCGACGCGGCGGTAGATCTCCCGCACGGTGCCAGCGCCATCCAGGGCACGGCGGATGTACGGGTCCATGGCGCCGGAGCCGTAGACCTCGCTCATCCAGTAGTACGTGTCGGGGCGAATGCCGAGCCCGTCGAACGTGTCGATGAAGGCCTGCGCGAAGTGCCGCGCGTACGACGGATGGCAGTCCCCGGCGGGATCGGGAACGTGGGACAGCGGCACGCCCATGTAGCGCTCGATGGCGTCCGGGGTGAGGAGCGCCTGGGCATCCATCGGGTCGAGGTCGTCAACGCCATAGCGCAGCTCGACCTTGCGGCCGGTATCGCGCAGGGCGCGGGCGATGGTGTCGACCACCACTGGGCCGCGCAGGCTCCCGACGTGGACCGTCCCCGATGGAGTCTTCGAGTCGTTGACGACCTGGCGGCCGTGGGCCGACGCCGCGAGCTCGTCAGCCCAGAACACGGCTTCGGCTCAGCCGATGCGGACGAGCGTGTACTCGATCGGCCCGGCCGGGGCCTGGACGGTGACGGTGTCGCCCTTCTTGCGTCCCATCAGCGCCTTGCCGACCGGAGATTCGTTGCTGATTCGGCCATCGCGGGGCGCGGCCTCGGCCGAGCCGACGATGGTGAACGTCTCCTCGCCTTCGGCGCCCTTGATGACGACCTTCGAGCCGATGCCGACGCTGTCGCCGTTGGTCTTCTCGATGACGGCCGCATTCCGCAGCTGGACCTCGAGCGTGGCGATCCGGCCCTCCAGGAACGACTGCTCCTGCTTGGCGTCCTCGTATTCGGCGTTCTCGGACAGGTCCCCGTCCAGCTTGGCCTCGTGGATGCGGGCTGCAACGCGAGGGCGATCGACGGTGATCAGCTCGTTCAGCTCGGCCTTGAGCTTCTCGAGCCCCTCGGCGGTGAGGTAGACAGGCTTCGTGTTCATGGTCATCAGGCCCCCTCGTCCTCCTGCGGTGCCTCCTGAGAGGCTCGACCGGTCCTCGGGGTGTGACCGATCGCTGTGCCCGCTGCTCCGATAACAAAAAATGCTCCAGGCCCCGCCGACGGTGGCGGCGTCTCCTGAAGCTGGCCGTACTCCCAAACCCCGTTGGATGTGGGCCAGGCGTGCCGCGGCGGTGCCGACGGCCGCCAGATTGTAGGTCCGCGACGCGTGGAAGTCAAAGCCGATTCGAGGGCCGCCGTGCTCAGCGCCCGGCCGCCACGAGGAGGACGATGACGGCCGCGAAGACGACGCGGTAGATGCAGAAGATCACGACGGATCGGTGCCGCAGCCAGGACAGCATGAAGCCGATCGCCAGCATGCCCGCAGATCGCGGCCGCGGCAAAACCCACCCCGATGGCGATCCACTCGGTCGACGTCGGGGATGACCTCGAGCAGTCGCCGCGAGCCGTACAGGCCGGCCCCGAGCGTGATCGGCGTGGCGAGCAGGAAGCTGAAGCGGGCGGCCGACTCGCGGGTCAGGCCCAAGGCCAGGCCGGCGGTCAGGGTGGCGCCCGAGCGGCTGATGCCGGGGAGGAGCGCGAGGGCCTGGCTGAACCCGACCCCGAGAGCGGTGCCGGCGCGGACGTCATCGAGCTCGCGACGGCGGGCGCCCAGGCGGTCCGCCGCGTACAGGGCCGCCGCCCCGATGACGAGGAAGCCGGCGATCGCCAGGCGGGCGGCGTCGCTGTCACCGTGGAACGTGCCCTCGATGACGTCCTCCAGCGAGAAGCCGATCACCGCCGCCGGAATGGTTCCCAGGATGAGCAGCCACGCCATCCGTCGGTCGGGGTCGTCGCCGATGCGTCGCTCGCGGAGGCTGGCGAACCAGGCGCCGATGTAGCGCATCCAGTCGCGGTGGAAGTAGACAAGCAGCGCCACGAGCGTCCCGAGATGCAGGAACACGTCGAAGGCCAGGCTGCCGATCAGGTCGTCGGTCTCCCAGCCGGCGATCCAGGGCGCCAGTTCGAGGTGCGCCGACGAGCTGATCGGGATGAACTCGGTGATGCCCTGGAGCAGCCCGATCAGGGCGGCCTGGAGGACGACGTCCATCAGCGTGGCGCCGGGGAGCTGCGACGTTCCCCGGCGCTCATGTGCCCTGCTAGCGGATGAAGAGCGGCGCCAGCACCAGCGTGATCGTCGCCAGCAGCTTGATCAGCACGTGGAGCGACGGGCCGGCGGTGTCCTTGAACGGGTCGCCGACGGTGTCGCCGACGACGGCGGCGGCGTGGGCCTCGGTGCCCTTGCCGAGCACGTTGCCGTCGGCGTCCTTCAGGTCGCCCGCCTCGATGAACTTCTTGGCGTTGTCCCAGGCGCCGCCGCCGTTGTTCAGCACGGTGGCCAGCAGGACGCCGGCGATCGTGCCGACCATCAGCATGCCGGCCGCGGCCTCGGCAGCCGAGGATCACGCCCGACGAGCGATCGGCACGGCGACCGCCAGGACGCCGGGCGCGATCATCTCGCGCAGCGCCGCGCGGTCGGTGATGTCGACGCACGCGCGCGTAGTCGGGGCGCTAGGTGCCGGCCATGATCCCGGGATCTCGCGGAACTGGCGGCGCACCTCCTCGATCATCGCCTGCGCCGGCGTGCCGACGGCGCGGATGGCGAGCGAGCTGAAGAGGAAGACCAGCATCGCGCCGAGCAAGCCGCCGACGAAGACGCCGACGTCGGCGAGGTTCGACCTGCGGTGCAGCAGCTCGCCCGCCGCGGTTGCGCTGGATCGAGGTTGACCTCGTCGAGGTAGGCGGAGAAGAGCAGGAAGGCGGCCAGGGCGGCCGAGCCGACGGCGTAGCCCTTGGTCAGCGCCTTGGTCGTGTTGCCGACCGAGTCGAGGCGGTCGGTGATGTCGCGCGTCTGCCTCCGGCTGGCTCGTCATCTCGACGATGCCGCCGGCGTTGTCGGTGATCGGGCCGAAGGTGTCCATGGCCAGGATGTAGGCGGCGGTCATCAGCATGCCCATCGTGGCGACGGCGGTGCCGAAGATGCCGCCGACGTCGTGGCCCTCGGCGTCGACGAGGCCCGCCTGGCTGCCGAGCCAGTACGGAGGCGAGCAGCGCGGCGCCGATCGACGAGGGCGGCGACAGCCGGTCGTCTCGAAGCCGACCGCGATGCCGGAGATGATGTTCGTCGCCGGGCCGGTCCGCGACGCCTCGGCGATCTCCTGCACCGGCCGGTAGCGTGCCGGCCGTGTAGTACTGGGTGATGTAGACGAAGGCGACGCTGGTGACGATGCCGACGATGCCGGCGCAGAAGAACCAGATCCAGACCGGCAGCCGTTCGAGATCGTGCCGCCGGTGTCCATCATCACGTAGGTGACGAACCCGAGGCCGACGACGGACAGGATCGGCGGTGACCCAGTAGCCGCGGTTCAGGCTCGTCCATCGGGTCCTCGGTCGTCGCGGCCGCGGACGACGAACATCGCCGACGATCGAGGCGAGCAGGCCGAAGGCGCGCACGACCAGCGGGAAGAAGATCCAGGCCTCCGGGTTCGGCCATCCGGCCGACTCGGCGATGGTGAAGAGCGGCGACGCCCAGGATCATCGCGCCGATGTTCTCGGCGGCGGTCGACTCGAAGAGGTCGGCGCCGCGGCCGGCGCAGTCGCCGACGTTGTCGCCGACGAGGTCGGCGATGACGGCCGGGTTGCGCGGGTCGTCCTCGGGGATGCCGGCCTCGACCTTGCCGACGAGGTCGGCGCCGACGTCGGCCGCCTTGGTGTAGATGCCGCCGCCGAGCTGGGCGAAGAGGGCGACGAAGGAGGCGCCGAAGCCGAAGCCGACGATCGAGGAACGGCGCCTCGGCCGACGGTGACGTCGGCGCTGAAGGTCTCGTAGACCGCGAAGATGCCGCACACGCCGAGCAGGCAGAGCGCGACGACCAGGAAGCCGGAGACGGCGCCACCGCGCAGCGCGACGGTCAGCGCCTCGCCGAGGCTGCGCCGCGCGGCGGCGGCGGTGCGGCACGTTCGAGCGGACGCGACGAACATGCCGATGAAGCCCGACGCCATCGAGCAGACGGCGCCGACGAGGAAGGCGATGGCGGTCATGACGCCGATCGGGAAGCCGGCCAGGCGTCGGCACGTCCGCGACGTCCGCGGTCTCGACGACGCCGATCACGAGCGCCGATGACGACGGCGCCGACGAGGGCCAGGACGGCGATCGTCGTGTACTGGCGCCGGACGAAGGCGTCGGCACCCTCGCGGATCGTGTCGCCGACGTCCACCATCTCCGGCGTGCCGGTGTCGCGCGACATCACGTCGCGAGCGAGGTAGAGGGCAAACAGGATGGCCGCGATCCCCGCGATCGGGACCACCCAGGTGATGAGCTCCATGAAACCTCCGGTTCCGGCCGGCGGCCACCGTGGGGCACGCAACGACGGGTATGAACACACGGGAAACGCCGGCGGGAGGACAGGTCACGATCCACGCCAGCGAAATGACCGGCGGATTCTAGCACGCGGGCGGGCGCCGGCCGCCCCGCGTCAGCTCAGGGCAGCCAGCGTGGGCGTGACCCGTCGGGGACCAGCGGCGTTCGCGTTCCCAGCGTCGAGGTCGACGAGCTCGAGCCGCCGGCCCCGTCGACGTCCTCGACCTCGATCACCATGGTCGCCTCGCCGGGCGCGAAGGCCGCGGCCACGACGCGCCCGCTGCGGGCCGCCGGGGCCTCGCCGAGGTCGTCGAGGCTGGTGGTGATGCCCAGCGCGCCTTCGTCGGTGGCGTAGGCGATCGTGCCGTCCGGCGCCACGGCCAGGACGCGGTAGCCCGGTCCCAGGGCGGTCGCGGTGGGTCGCGACGCGGACCTGCCGAGCCGGTAGACCGCATCGGGCGCGCCGGGCTCGAGCGGCGGGATCGGCGCGTCGTGCGACCCGGCGGTTGCGACGCCGTCGAGGGACCCGGTCAGGAGCACGGCGCTCCCGTCCGCCAGCCAGATCGGTGCCGCCGTCGCGCCGAATGGGACGCGGGCCAGCTCCGGATCGGCGCGCTCGAGCAGGCCGACCCAGCCCTCGAGATCGACGAAGGCCAGCACCTCGCCGTCGGGGCCGTAGCGCGGGGCGCGGAGCAGTCGGCCCGTCATCGGTGCCGCTCGGGCTCGGCTCCGGCGATGATCCGGCGTCCGCGGGCAGCTCGATCGGCTCAGCCGCTCCCGCGCCGATGCGCCACTCCCACAGGCCGAGGCCCGCCTCCTCGACGGCGTCGATGCGCGCGAAGGCGACGTGCTGACCGTCGGGGGCGTAGGTCGGATCGACCTCCCAGATGCCCCTCGCCGGTGAGGACGCGGCGGTCCGAGCCGTCGGCGCGCAGGTACACCAGCCTGCGGCCGTCTCCCACCACCAGCGAGGTGCCGTCCGGCGCGACCGCGTAGTCGATGACCGGCGTCAGCTCGGCGCTGACCTGGCGCTGGCCGGTGCCGTCGGCGTTCATGGTCCACACGTTGGCCACGCCCGAGCGGTCGGTGACGAACGTGATCTGGTTGGACACCGTCGCCCCGCCGGCGCCGGTCGTGAAGGTCCAGGACTGCGGGCCGGCGAGGCCGCCGCCATCGGAGCCGGAGATGCCGGTCGCCAGCTCCACCTCGAACGTCGTCGTCGCGGGGAGCGCCGCCGATGGGGTGAAGCGCAGCACGCGGCCCGCCCCGTCGTCAGTGACCGGATCGCCCGGGAGCGCGACGACCTCGAGCGTACCGGCCACGCCCGGTGTGATGGTCAGCGCGTCGCCGCCCACCGACTCCGGGTCGATCGGCCGGTCGAAGACGACGGCGATGGGCGACATCGGCGAGATGCCGTCCATCTCGTCGGCCGGGACGAGGGTCTCGATCGCCACGCCCGGGGCGATGGTCCGGAAGCGAACCGTGACCGGCTCGCCGAGCGCGACGCCCGCGACGTCGGCCGCGGTACCGTCCACCAGCAGCTCGTACTCGGCGGTCCGAGCGCAGGGGCGCCGCCGGGAGGATCTCGAGCAGCTCGCCGCTCCAGCGCAGCTCGTAGGCGAATGCCGGCTCGAACCGCAGGCCCGCCTCGACCGACGCGGTGTCCATCAGCGACGAGAAGCGGATGCTCAGCGGCGCATCGGTGGCAACGCCGGAGGCTCCGTCGACCGGGTCCGTCTCGACCACGGTGGGACGCCCGGCGGTCCGAAACGTGAACGGCGGCGGAAGCTCCGACATCTCGTTGCCCGCACGGTCCCGGATTCCCTCGTCGATCGAGACGGCGTACTCCGCCTCGAGCGCCAGCGCATCGTCCGGCGTGAAGATCAGGGTGCTGCCGCTCCAGCTGGTGGCACCGTCGACGTCCGGCTCGACGGACAGCGCCGCGGCTGCCGACTCGTCCACCGGCTCGCTGAAGGCGACCTCGATGCTGGTCGTGATGAGCGCCAGCTGCGCGTCACCGCCCACCGGCTGGGTGACGGCGATCGTCAGGACTTCCGGCGGGCGGGCGTCGACGGTGCTGGCGACGTACAGGACGCCCGCCAGCACGAGGCCACCGGCTGCGATGACGAGGATCGATCGAAGGATGACGGCGCGCATCGGCGCCGATCAGCGATGTCGCAGGCGCGCGGGCAGGATCTGCAGCTCGTCGCGGTACTTGGCGACGGTCCGCCGGGCCAGGGCGACTCCCTCGGCACCGAGGGCGTCCGCGATCTCCTGGTCGCTGAGCGGGTGCCCCGGATCCTCGGCCTCGATCATCCGCTTGATCTGGTCCTTCACGCCGAGCGAGGCGGTGAAGAAGTGGCTGAACGGCACGACCTCGCCGGACGGGATCATCACGTACTTCTCGGCGGTCGCCCGGCTCACGGTCGACTCGTGCATCCCGATGAGCTCACCGACCTCCGCCCGGGTCAGCGGCACGAGATGCTGGACCCCGTGCAGCAGGTAGTCGCGCTGCCGCTCGATCAGGCACTCGGCGATGCGCTGGATCGTCGCGCGGCGGCGGTTGATGTTGTCGATGAAGAACTTCGCCCGACCCGACGTACTGGCGGACGTGCTGCTTCTCGTCCTCGGTCGTCTCGTCGCTCCGCAGGCGGGCGCTGAGGCTGGAGTAGATCGGCGCCACGTTCAGGCTGAACCGTCGCGACTCGACGACCTCCGCGACCAGCTCGCCGTCGATCTCGCGGATCAGGACGTCGGGGCGAACCAGGGGCCGAGCGCTGTCGCCGCTGACGGCGGCAGTGAACGCCGCGGTCGGATAGGGATTGAGGTTGCCCTTCACGAATTCCCACACGGCGATGACGTCGCGCTGCGACGCGCCGATGGCCGATGCCACCTCGCGGAAGCGTCGCTCGCCGAGATCGCCGAGGTGCTCGCCGACGACCACCTCGGCGTGGCCCGGCACCTCCACCTCGCTCTGCTCGCGCAGGTACTCGATCTGGGCCAGCAGCGACTCGGTGATCGAGCGCGATCCGATGCCGATCGGCTCGAGGCCCTTCATCGCCGCAAGCACCTGCTCGACGTCGGCCACCCGCACGCCGGTCGTGGCCGCGATCTCTGCATCGGTCTCGGTCAGGAAGCCATTCGAGTCGAGCGCACCGATCACGTGGTCGGCGACGTGGTGGATGGATGACGGCAGCTGCGCGTGAAGGTTCCAGGTGAGGTGGTCTTCGAGGGTGAAGTCGGCCTCGGCACGCGCGATCGGGTCGAACTCGTCGTCCTCGTCACGGGTCCGCGTCTGGCCGTCGCCCGGCAGGTCGTCGGCGCTGAGCCGGGTGGGGTCGTCGGTCTCGACGCGGCGTGGCATGCACTCGGTGCAGTAGGGCCCGACGATCGCGCTCCCGCAGATCGGGCAGGTCGGGAGCTCCTGCAGCTCGAGGGCAGGATTCTCGTCCAGCTCCTGGGCGATCGCCTCCTGGAGCTCCACCGAGCTCATTTGCAGGATGTAGTTGGCCGCGATCTGCTTCGGCGTCACCTTGGTGGTGACAACCTGCTGGATCTGTTGGCTGAGCTCGACCGACATGCAACCTCGAGGTCTATGGGCTTGCGATTATAGGGTCGGGGGTCCGATGCCTCCGCCGGCGGCCTCGGGCGAGGCGTTCACGCGGCGCACCACCGGCACCATGGCCGCCGAAGCCGAGCAGGTTGTACCCCGCCGGATCCTGCAACAGCCGATCGCGGTACTCGCGCATCGGCCAGCCGAACAGGGCGCACAGCCAGAGCCGGTTCACATGGTTGTGCGCCACCACGATGGCGCAACGCGCGCGATCGTCGGCCAGCCAGGCTTCGAGCGGCTCCAGCACCTGCCCGGCACGGCGTACCACGTCCTCGCCGCTCTCGCCTCCGGGGCAGCGGGTCCGATACGGATCCGACTCCCAGGCGGCGCGCAGCTCGGGGTCGCGCGCGCGGCATTCCTCCGGGGTCAGCCCGTCCCAGCCGCCGTAGTCGATCTCGAGCAGCTCATCGGCCGCCTCGATCGCCGCCTCGTCGATGTCGAGCGCGGCACCGATGGCGGCCGCCGTCTGCCGGCAGCGACGCGCAGAGCTGCTCAGCAGCCGCAGCTCGTCGTGTGGCAGCTCGGTGAGCTCCGCCTCGATCGCGGCCCCCAGGCGCGCGGCCAGCGCGACGCCGGCAGCGGCCAGCGGCGGGTCGTCCCGGCGGCCCAGGTTGAGACCGGCCGCAGAGGCCGCCGTGATCGAGTGACGAGCCAGGACGAGGGTCCCCATCGGGCTCGGAGTCTAGCCGCTCTGGGTGCGCTATCCTGTCGCGGCCGCAGTCGCGGCCGCCTCCCAGCAGCCCAGGGCACATGACCTACGTCCCAGACGAGAGCGATTCCATCGGCGCGCCCGCCACCGGCGAGCGCGCCGGTTCGCGCCGTGCCCTCGGATGCGCGTTCGAGGTGGTGGAGACCCTCGTCCTCACGCTGCTCATCTACCTCGTGATCCACAACTTCGTGGCACAGCCGTTCGAGGTGCAGCAGAGCTCGATGGTGCCGACCATCGTGGACGGCGAGTACATCCTCATCGACAAGCTCACGCCCCGGTTCGACAGCTATCACTACGGCGACGTGATCGTGTTCAACCCGCCGTCCGACGACCCCGCGTCCAGCGACGGGATCCCGTTCATCAAGCGCATCATCGGCCTCCCCGGCGACACGGTCACGCTCGAGAACGGACGCGTCTTCGTCGCGCGCCCCGGTTCGAGCCCGATCCGTATCCAGGAGGACTACGTCGTGCCCGACCAGGATGGGTCGCCCGCCGCCACGACCTGCCCGCGCCCCGATTGCCCGGAGGAGTGGGTCGTGCCCGAGGGCTCGTACTTCGTGATGGGCGACAACCGTCCGTTTAGCCAGGACTCTCGCGTCTTCGGGCCGATCTCCGAGGACCTCATCCTGGGACGGGCCTGGCTGCGCTACTTCCCGTTGGAGCGGATCGGGATCATCGAGCGCCCGGAATACCCACCGCTCGAGACCGGCGAGACCGGCGCCCTGCTCCCGCCCGGCCCGCGGACGGCCTGACCGATCCTCGCCGGGACCGGCAGCGTCAGGTGCGCGCCGGCTCCTCCGCCACGATCCAGGTGTCGATGTCGCGCTCGTACTCCACCTTGGCATCGACGCCGAACCAGAGCGCCAGCTCCGCCTCCGCCGTCTCGGGGGCGTCCGATGCGTGGATGAGGTTGCGGAGTCCGCTGATCCCGAGGTCGCCACGGATCGTTCCCGGCTCGGCCTCGTTCGGCATCGTCTTGCCCACCATCCTGCGCACCACGGCGATCGAATCGGGACCCTCGAGAGCGATGGCGGCCACCGGGCCCGAGGTGATGAACTCGACCAGGCCGTCGTAGAAATGCTTGCCGGCGTGGACGGCGTAGTGCTCCTCGGCCATCTGGCGCGGCACCGCCAGCAGACGGAGGCCGACGACCTTGAGGCCCTTGCGCTCGAAGCGGCCGAGGATCTCGCCGATGAGACCGCGCTGGACGGCGTCGGGCTTGGCGAGGACGAGGGTGCGCTGCATGACGATGCGGCTCCTGATGTGCGGGAGAGTCAGCCCCGCTGGCCGGCGGCCCGGTCGTAGGCATCGTGCGCCTCGACCTCGCGTCCCGCGGCGCGGAGCAGGTCGCCGTAGAGTAGCAGACGCTCGGCCGCCGGCCCCCGGCCCAGGGTGGGCTCGAGGATGGTGACGCCATCTGCCGCCAGCCCGGGATCGAGCCGTACCGCGATCGACATCTGGCCGTCACCGCGCGCAAGGTCCCCGGCCACGTAGGCGACCCGTGCGTCCTCGAGCCTGAGGCGGCCGGCCGCGGTCCGCTCGTCGTCGGGTGGCTCGACCGCCTCGGCAGGCGGAGACCAGGGTGCCCGAGGCTGCCGCACCGGTTGCACCTGGAGCTCGCCCGGGAGGGGCCACACCAACCGGCCCGGGACGCCGCCCTGGAGCTGGAATGCGTCGTCCACCCCGACCGACTCGACGACCCGCTCCATGACGCCCGTCGCCCGGTCGTGCTCGCCGGCCGCCGCCAGCGCCTCGGCCTCGACCAGCATCGTGATCGGGAGGCGACGGTGCGGGCTGCCCGGCCGGATCGCGTCCACCGCAGCGCGAGCGGCCATTGGCCGGCCCTGGCGCCACAGCGCCTCGGCCAGGAGCGCGCGCAGCGCATCGGTCTCGTCATCCGCACCGACGCCGTCAGCCTCGAGCCAGGCCAGGCGGCGGCGGACCGTTCCCTCGGCCAGGCCGGGTTGGCCGGCGTCGATCTGCGCCCTGGCCAGAGCGAGCTCATCCGGCACGAGGTCGATGACGTGGCGATCCGGATCTTCCGCGCCCGCGGTGGTCTCCTCTTCGGTCCGCTCCTCGCCCAGCGTCGCCTCCTCGGCCTTCCCCACGTCATCGGCCGGAGCGTTGTCGGCGTCGCTCATGCCCGAAGGGCGCGCTCGAAGCGCGATCGCGATCGGAATGGACCGAGCACGGCCAGTCGCGCCGCGGACGGAGCGAGATAGCGCCGCGCCACCTCCAGCAGCTCGTCGCGCGTGACGGCATCGAGGCGCCCGATCACCTCGTCCACGGTCAGGATGCGCGGGAGGAGCGTCTCGCCGGTCCCGATCCATCCCGCGACCGCGCCGGAGTCCTCCATCCGCAGCTCCAGCCGCCCGCGCGTGTAGGCGCGCGCACGGTCCAGCTCGTCGGGGCGGACGGGCTCGGTCGTGATGCGGTCGAGCTGCTCGACGATCGCCCGCACGACGCGCTCGGCATCCTCCGGGTCGAATCCGGCGTGGATGCCGAAGGTGCCGGCATCGGCGTACATGGCGCTGAAGGTCGATACGTCGTAGACCAGCGAACGCCGCTCGCGAAGCTCGAGGAAGAGGCGGCTGCCCATGCCGTCGCCCAGGATCGCGCCGAGCAGATCGATCGCCCAGCGGTCGGGGTCGTCGCGTGACACGCCGGGCATGCCGAGGCACAGGTTGCCCTGGCTGAGCTGCCGGTACGAGACGCGCAGCGCGCCAGCCTCGGTCGGCCTCGGGGCGGGGGCCGGCGTTGGTGCGCGCAGGGCCTCATTGCCGTTCAGGCTCGGACCGTCAGCCTGCCACTCCGCCGCGACGCGCAGGACGGCCTCGTGGTCGATCGCCCCGGCCACCGCGAGGACGACGCTCGACGGGCGGTAGGCAGCGCGCCAGTGCTGCACCACGCCGTCATGCGTCGCGCGGCGCACGGAGCCGATCGTCCCGGCGATCTCGCGACCGAGCGGGTGCTTCCCGTACATCAGCACGTCGAACAGCGTGAACACGTGGTCCGACGGCGAGTCCACGTACATACGGATCTCGTCGACGATGACCGGCTTCTCCGAGCGCAGATCGGCGCCGCGCAGGAGCGGCCGAAGGGCGAGCTCGCGCACTGCCTCGAGCGCCACGGCGGCCTGCTCGGCCGGCACCTTCGAGGAGTACACCGTCAGCTCGCGGTCGGTGCTGGCGTTCACGCTGCCGCCCACGCCCTCGACGCGTTGCGACAGTGCCCCTGCCTCCGGGTGGCCGCGCGTGCCCTTGAAGACGAGGTGCTCGAGCAGATGGGACAGGCCGGCGTGCGCCTCGTCCTCGTGGCGAGAGCCGACCGGGACGAAGATCGCAACGCTCACCGACCGGGCGCCGGGCATCTCCTGGGTCACGACGCGCAGACCGTTGGGCAGGACGGTCCGCAGGTGCCCGGGCGCGGCGTTGGGGCGGGCGGGGACGCGTGCCTTGGTGGCGGTCACGCGCCGTCCTCGTCCTCGTCGGTGCGGTCGCCATCGGTCCCTTCCGCGTCGGCGGACATCAACAGCTCCATCTGGATGAAGCGCAGGTCCCGGGCCAGCTCCTCGGCGTTCCGCGGGAGGGGACGTCCGGGCTCGCCCCCATCGGCCGCATCGGTTTCGAGCCCAAGACGCGGTGCGCCGCTGGCGGCGAACTCGAGGACGATGCGCTCGCTGCCGACGACGAGGGTGTAGACCAGCAGCTGCTCGGAGGTGGTGTCGAACTGGAGGTAGTCGAACGAGTCGAGGTTGAGGCAGATCGCCAGGGGGGTGAAGTAGGAGGCCACCTCCGGGTGGTCCACCACGATCCGTTCGACCCAGCCGGTGCCGCGCGACTCGACCCGTGTCCCGCGGTAGTACGTGTATGACACCGTCTGCTTCAGAAGCGGCCGCAGGATGTTGTAGATGTCGCTCCGGCCGGTCACGACGCCGGTGTTGATGTAGAGCTTGGCGCGGGCCTCGGACATCGGCTCGTTCGCTGCGGGTCGTCGGCGAGTCTAGCACCGGACTCCCGACGATCGGAGCGCCCGGAACCGGCTGCTACGATACGACCGCCATGAAGCTGTTGGCGGCCGACATCGGCAACACGAACGTCACGATCGGTCTCTTCGAGGACGACCGCCTGGCGCGCTCGTGGCGCGCGATCACCCGCGCCAACGCCACGGCCGACGAGGTGGCGGCCATGCTCAGCGGCCTGCTGGCCCTCGACGCGCACCGTCTGGACGAGCTCGACGCACTGGCGCTGGCCAGCGTCGTTCCCCCGCTCACCGAGACATGGGAGCGGCTCGCGGCCGAGCGCATGGGCGTGGAGCCGGCGATCGTCGACGCCGCCGCGCTCGACGGCATCCTGGAGATCCGCATCGACCGCCCCGCAGAGGCCGGCGCCGACCGGCTGGCCAACGCCATCGCGGCCCGCACCGAGTTCGGCGGCCCGGCGATCGTGATCGACCTGGGCACCTCGACCAACTTCGACCTCGTGGACGCCGATGGCGCGTACATCGGCGGGGCGATCGCCCCGGGCATGGGCCTCAGCCTGGAGGCGCTGGTCGGCCGGGCCAGCAAGCTGCCGCGGATCGAGCTGCGCCGGCCACCATCGGCGATCGGCACCGACACCGTCCACGCCATGCAGTCCGGCGCGGTGCTCGGCTACATCGGGCTGGTGAGTGGCCTGCTCACCGCCCTGCGCGGCGAGCTGCTCGAACGCGCGCCTGCCGACAGCCGGGTGACGGTCGTGGCGACGGGCGGCTACACGCACCAGCCGTGGCTGCGCGAGGTGCCAGGCATCGACGCCGTGGAGCCGGATCTCACGCTGCGTGGCATCCACTACGCCTGGCAGGGCATGCGCGAGCGGGATCGCGCCATGGCGCGGAGCGCCGACCGATGAGGGAGACGCGATGAGCGAGACGAGCGGCGTGCTGGCAGGACGCCGAATCGTGGTCGGCGTGTCCGGCAGCATCGCCGCCTACAAGGCGGTCACGCTGGTGCGCATGCTTGCGGACCGCGGCGCGGTCGTGGACGTGGCCATGACGCCGGCCGCCACCCGCTTCATCGGGCCGCTGACCTTCGCCAGCCTCACCCACCGCCCGGTCCTCGACGACGTGTTCGAGCTCGATGCCGAGCAGCAGATCGCGCACATCGAGCTGGCCGAGGCCGCCGATGCGATCGTGCTGGCACCCGCGACGGCGAACCTGCTCGGGGAGCTCGCCGCCGGCCTGGTGGCCGATGCCGTCACTGCGATCGCGTGCGCCAGCCGCGCGCCGGTGGTGGTGGCACCAGCCATGGACGCCGGGATGTGGACCAACCCCGCCACACAGCGCAACGTCGCCACGCTGCGCGAGTTCGGCTACCTCGTGGTCGAGCCCGAGGTCGGCGAGCTCGCCTCGGGCCTGACCGGCATCGGGCGCCTGGCGGAGCCCGGCAGCATCGTCGAAGCGGTCGAGCACCTGTTCGCTCGCTCTGGCGATCTCGAGGGCCTGCACGTCGTGGTGTCGGCGGGCGGCACGCGTGAACCACTCGACCCGGTGCGCTTCATCGGCAACCGCAGCAGCGGCAAGATGGGCGTGGCCATCGCCGAGGCAGCTCGCGACCGGGGAGCCGCGGTCACGCTGATCGCCGGAGCCATGAGCGTCACGCCGCCGCGAGGCGTGACCGTCGTGAACGCGACGACCGCACAGGCGATGCGAGAGGCCGTCGTCGGGGCGGCGCCGAACTCGGACATCCTGGTCATGGCCGCTGCCGTGGCCGACTTCGCGCCGGCCCGCCCCAGCCAGCGGAAGATCAAGCGCTCCGGGCGAGACGCTGCAGATCGAGCTCGTGCCGAACCCCGACATCGTGGCCGAGGTGGGCGAGATGCCCGAGGAGATGCGCCCGTTCCTCATCGGCTTCGCCGCCGAATCGGACGAGCTGGAGGCCAACGCGGCGGCCAAGCTGCGGGACAAGGGGCTCGATCTCATCGTCGGCAACGTCGTCGGCGGACCGTTCGACGCCATCGGCTCGGACGAGAACAAGGTGACCGTCTTCGGTGCCGAGGGCGCCCTCACCGACTGGCCGATGCTGCCCAAGCGCCAGGTGGCCGAGCGGCTGTGGGACCTCATCGGCGATCGGTATCGCCAGGCCAGCGACGAGGCCGCCACATCGTCGAGCCGGCGGCGCCGTCGCACGTGATCGTCGTCCATCACGCGGACGAGCTGCGCGACGCGATCCTCCAGCGCCGGATCGCAGGCGACAGCGTCGGGTTCGTACCGACCATGGGCATGCTCCACGACGGCCAGCTCTCGCTTGTACAGCGCGCACGCGAGGAGAACGGGTGCGTCGTCGTCTCCAGCTTCGTCAACGCCGGAGCGTTCCCGCTCGACGAGCCCACGCCGGCCGGCCGGGACCACGTCCGCGACGTCGCCCTGCTGGAGCACGCGAGCGTCGACGTCGCGTTCCTGCCCGATGTGGCGACCCTCTATCCGCCCGAGGACACCACCCGGGTGACGGTCGAGGGGCTCACTCGGCAGCTCGAGGGCGCGTCGCGCCCCGGCCACCTCGACGGGTTGACGACGGTCATGCTCAAGCTCGTCCACCTCGTCGGGCCGGCCCGCTTCTACATGGGCCAGCGGCACGCCCAGCAGGTGGTCATCGTGCGCCGCATGCTGCGCGACCTGTTCATGAACGTGGAGCTGGTCGTGTGCCCGACCGTGCGCGACGACGACGGCGTCGCGATCTCGAGCGCGAATGCGCTGCTCGGCGTCGAGGAGCGCGTCGCCGCCACCTGCCTGTTCCACGCGCTCAGCGCCGCCAAGGAGGCGTACGACGCCGGCGAGCGATCGGCCGAGGTGCTGCGCTGGCGGATGACCGACGTCCTGTCGCGTGAGCCGCGGGCCAGGATCGACTACGTGAGCGTCGCCGATGCCGGATCGCTGGTGGAGTTGCAGCGCGTCTCCGGACCCGCGCTGGCCCTGCTGGCGGTCTGGATCGGGCGTGCTCGGCTGACCGACAACATGCCCCTCGCCTGGGACGTCGCCTAGGCGCACTTCGCGCCATCCAAAGTACTAGTGCGGTCCGGCAGGTGCCACGTATGATGCGCCCTGTCACCGCGACGCGCGGCCTCCGGGCCGCACCCACGTTGCCGGTGCATGGGAGGCCGGCGGGTGCCCACGTCCGGCCTCCCTTCGTGGTTCCCCGCGCTATGTCGCGAGCCGCTCGAGCAGCCGATCGACGTCGAGCGCCCCGCCGACGAGCTCGATGATCGTGTCGATCTTCTCGACGTCCGCGGCGTGCGTCTTCACCAGGATCTCGTCCACCGCCTGCGCCGTGCGGTACGTGTCCGTGCCGACCAGGTACGCGAAGATCCCCGCTGCCCGCAGCTCGTCGAGGACCCCGTCGCGCGGCTGGAATCCGCCGGTGAGGATGAGGCCGATGACGCGCGGCACCGCTGCGCCCTCGTTGGCGGCCACGGCTGCCCGGATGAGGTCGTCACGGTCGCCCGGCGTGATGAGCAGGGTCCGGGCCCTGAGCAGCTCGACCGCGTGACGCGCCTGCATGGCGCCGATCGCCACCCAGCCGATGATCGCGCCGGGGGTCGCCTGGCCCGCCAACAGCTCGCCATCGAGGTGTGTGGCGATCAGCTCGAGCGATGGGTTGGCCAGGAACTCGGAGTACGGAATGCACCCGAGCAGGTCGATCCCGTGCTGCGCCAGACCCCGCCCAAGAACCTCCGGCAGGTGCGGGTGGGAGTCGACGTCCACCTTGTTGACGACCGCGCCCAGCACCTCGACCCCCTCGGCGGCGAACAGGGCACGATTGAGGACGATCTCGTCGATGGGGCGGCCGATGCCTCCCTCGCTGACGATGATCACCGGGGCCTGGAGCATGGCCGCCGCGCGTGCGTTCGACAGTCCGACCACGGCCCCGACGCCGGCGTGGCCGGTACCTTCGATGACGACGACGTCCTTGTCGGCCGCGACCCGATCGAAGGCCGTCGTGACACGCGTGCCGAGGTCGTCGTCGACGCGTCCCAGGATGAAGTCGGTCGTGAAGTGGCGCGGCAGCGTCACCGGGCTCATGTCGTCCAACGCGTCGGAAAGCTCGAACACCTCGCTCATCAGGACCGCGTCCTCGTCCGCGCGCGTGCCGTCGACGACGAGGTAGCGCTGGCCGACGGGCTTGACGAAGCCGAGCCGCAGACCGCGGTCGCGGATGGCGGCGAGCAGGCCGAGGCTGGTGGTCGTCTTCCCGCGGTTCTGCCCGGTCGCCGCCAGGAAGACGCGGCGAGGAGTCAGCCGGAGGTCCTCGACTTCGTGCGTCGCTCCACGAGGTCCACGCCCTCGCGCAGGCGCGTCACCAGGTCTCCGTCGAGCATCTCCGGCTCGAGGTGCTCCCCCAACCGCTCGAGCATGTCGGCGGCGACGCTCAGCAGCACGTCGGCATCGGCGATGAAGAACTGCGGCTCGTTGTTGTAGCGCACGAGCGTGAGGCGCCCCTGCAGCGTCAGCCCGGAGTCCGTGTGCAGCACCTGCGTCCCGAAGTTGTGGCCCTGGATGCCGTCGGGGTTGTTCAGGAAGTTCAGCGCGTTGTCGATGACGAGGCCGAACCGCGCGCGCCACGACACGAGGCGCTCCTGCACCTCCGTCGGCAGGCCCATCTCGCCGAGCTCCTCGAACACGCCGCGGTCCACCGTGAGCAACCCGACCAGCGTCGAGCCGGCACGCGGCCCAAGCATGACCTGCAGTGATCGCTCGAGGGTGAACACGTCGGCGTCGAAGCGCGGGCTGGTCGTCACCTCGGCCAGCAGGTCCTCGACGTTGTCGAGCTGGCCGGGATCGGCCAGGGCGTTCGCCAGGTTGTGGATCTCCTCCCGGAACAGGAACCGCTCTTCGTGATCGAGCATGGGAGCCAACCTCCTGGCGCGTGCGCCGCGCCGATGCGCCGATGCGTCCCGGGCGCCACGCCGGCGGCGCCCGGATCGGCTTGTCCTGGCTAGGGGTAGAGGCCGCGCAGGGTGGTCGCCTCGGCCACCCGGGCGACTGCGACCATGTAGGCCGCCGTACGCATGTCGACCTCGTGGTGCTCGCTCATGGCATGCACCGCCTCGAAGGCTCGGTCCATGATGTCCTTGAGGCTCTCGTTGATGCGCCCCTCGGTCCAGAAGAAGCTCTGCATGTCCTGGACCCACTCGAAGTAGCTGACGGTGACGCCGCCCGCGTTGCAGAGGATGTCGGGGATGAGGAAGACGCCGCGGTCGTGGAGGATCGCGTCGGCCTCCGGCGTCGTCGGGCCGTTCGCCGCCTCGGCGATGACCTTGGCCCGGACGCGCGGCGCGTTGTGCTCGGTGATCTGGTTCTCGAGCGCCGCCGGGACGAGGATGTCGCAGTCGACCTCGCAGGATCTCCTGGTTGGTGACCTCGGTCGAGCCGGGGAACCCGACGACCGTTCCGTGCTCCTGCTTCCAGGCGCCGACCTTCGACGGGTCGAGGCCGGCCGGGTTGTGGATGCCGCCCGTCGAGTCGCTGACCGCCACGATCCTGCGAGCCCTCGGCGGCAAGCAGGGTCGCGGCGATCGAGCCCGCGTTGCCGAAGCCCTGGATCGCGACCGTCGCGCCCTCGAGCGGCTCGTGCTTCGCCTGCGCCCACTGCTGGAGCGTGAACACCGCGCCGCGCGCGGTCGCCTCGTTGCGGCCGAGCGATGCCGCCGACCGCGATCGGCTTGCCGGTCACCACGCCGGCGATCGTGTAGCCGTGATGCATGGAGTAGGTGTCCATGATCCAGGCCATCGTCTGCGCGTTGGTGTTCACGTCCGGAGCCGGGATGTCGCGCTCGGGGCCGATGAGGACGCTGATCTCGGTCGTGTAGCGCCGGGTCAGCCGCTCGAGCTCGCGCGTGCTGAGCTGCTTCGGGATCGACGATGACCCCGCCCTTGGCGCCGCCGTACGGGATGTTCACGACGGCGCACTTCCAGCGTCATCCACATCGCCAGGGCCCGGACCTCGTCCAGCGATCACGTCCTGGTGGTAGCGGATGCCGCCCTTGCCCGGGCCGCGGCTGACGTTGTGCTGGACGCGGTGGCCGGTGAAGACGCGACACGCTGCCGTCGTCCATGGTGACCGGGAAGTTCACGGTCAGCTCGCGCTGGGCAACCCGCAGCACGCGACGCATCCCGTCGTCGAGGTCGAGCTTGTCGGCGGCGTGGTCGAACTGGGACTGGGCGACGGCCCAGATGTTCGGAGCCTCCGCCACCGGGTTCTGGCTGGCCATCAGGTGCGCTGAGTGCCTCCTGTGATCTCGTGGCTCCGGCGCCTCTGCACGCCATCATCTCAAGGGCGGAAGCAGGCCGGACCGCGGGTGACGGTTGCCGATTCTAGCGCAGGATCCGCGTCCGGGCAGTAGTACGAGGGTGGCGTGTGGACGTGGGCTGGGTTGGCCCCGGCCCCCGGACCGCGGCTCCACCGGCTCGCGCGCGCCCGCTACGATCGGCACCCATGACCACGGCCGATGTGCTCGATGCTCCACCGCCGGCCCTCGGCGTCAGCCACGCCGAGGAGATTGCGCGCACCCGGTACGGACTCGACGCCGCCGCCGAGCCGCTCGTCAGTGAACGCGACCAGAACTTCCGCCTGACCGATGCGTCCGGCGCCGCGTGGGTGTTGAAGGTTTCGAATGCCGCCGAGGACCGCGGGGTGGTCGAGATGGAGGTGGCCGCCGTCGAGTGGATCGCGTCGGTCGATCCAGGCCTCCCGGTGCCGGTCGCGAAGCCGGCGCTCGACGGGTCGGTTGTCACCACCACGGTGGTGGACGGCGCCAGCCACCTGGTCCGCCTGCTTCCGCTCCTGCCGGGGCGCTCGGCCGCGCCGGCCGAGCTGGATCGTGCGGCCGTGACCCACGTCGGCGAGGTGGTCGGCCGCATCGGTCTGGCCCTGCGAGGCTTCTTTCACCCATCCGCCGGCCGGACGATCTGGTGGGACCAACGGCATCTCCCCGACCTGGCTCGCCGCGTCTCGCTGACCGATGGGCCCGAGCGGCGCGAGCTGCTGGGCCGCGTCCTGGAGCGATTCCAGCGGCGCGTCGTCCCGGCGCTGCCCACGCTTCGCTCGCAGCTCATCCACAACGACGTGACCCTCGACAACCTTCTCCTCGACGGCGACGACCGCGTGACCGGCATCATCGACTTCGGCGACATGGCGCACACCGCCCTGGTCCTGGACGTGCCTGCCACGCTTCAATCGCTCGTTCGCGACCGCGAGGACCTGTTCGAGGTGACCGATGCGTTCGTGGCGGGCTACGCATCGGTTCTGCCCCTCGAGGACGCGGAGGCGCAGCTGCTCGGCGACCTGCTGGCCGGGCGCATGGCGCAGACGATCCTGATCTCGGCCTGGCGCATGCCGCAGCACCCGGACAACGAGTACATCCGCGGCTGGGCCGGCCCCGCATGGGAGCTGCTCGAGCAGATGGAGGCGATCGGCTTCGACGAGGTGTCGCGGCGGATGGCGGCCATCGGGCGAGCGCCGCTCCGACGCGGCGCCGACGACGACCAACTGCTATCCCGGCGGCATCGTGTGCTGGGGACCGCGCTCGAGTCGCTTTCGTACCGCCACCCGCTCCACCTCGTGCGCGGCGACGGCGCATGGATGGAGGCGGCCGACGGCCGGCGCTACCTCGATGGTTACAACAACGTGCCGGTGGTCGGACACGCCCACCCGCGGGTGGTGGCCGCCATCGTGCGCCAGGCGGCGACGCTCAATACGAACACGCGCTACCTGCACGAGCACGTCGTTGATCTGGCAGAGCGCCTGGTCGCGACGATGCCCGACGGACTGGACACCGTCCTGTTCGTCAACTCCGGCTCGGAGGCCAACGACCTGGCGTGGCGCCTCGCCACGATGTACACCGGAGCCGATGCGGGCCTCGCCACGGCGTGGAGCTACCACGGCGTCACGGCGGCCGTCGCCGATGTCACGGCCTCGGAATGGCCCGACGGCCAGCAGCCCCCTGGCGTCGAGGTCTTCGACGCGCCCGACACGTACCGGGGCCGATATGCCGTCGCCGCCGATCCCGTCGCCGTCGGCCGTGCCGAGATCGTGGCGGCCGTGGAGCGTCTGGCGCAGCGAGGGCGGCGTTCGGCGGCGCTGTACGTGGACTCGACCTTCACGGCCGACGGCATCTTCGTGCCCGAGCCTGCGATCGTGGACGCCATCGTGGCTGCCGCCCGCGATGCCGGCGCGCTCTTCGTGGCCGACGAGGTGCAGTCGGGCCACGGCCGGACCGGCGAGCTGTGGGGCTTCTCCCGCTGGGGCGTGACGCCGGATATCGTCACGCTGGGCAAGCCGATGGGCAACGGCCATCCCATCGCGGCCGTCATCACCCGCGCCGAGATCGTCGACCGCTTCAGCGCCCGCACCACCTTCTTCTCGACCTTCGGCGGCAACCCGGTGGCATGCGCGGCGGCGCTCGCCGTGCTCGACGTCCTGCAGGACGAGGGGCTGGTGGCGAGGGCGGCGTCCGTCGGCGACCGGCTGCGGACTGAGCTCGCGGCGCTGGCCGTCCGTCACGACGAGGTCGGCGACATCCGCGGGCGCGGGCTGATGACCGGCGTGGAGCTGGTGCACGATCGCGCCTCGCGCGAACCTGCTGGCGACCTCGCGACGCGCGTCAGAGACGAGATGGCCGAGCGTGGCGTGCTGATCGGCACGACCGGCCGTCACGGCAACACGCTGAAGATTCGTCCCCCGCTCTGCCTCAGCAACGATGAGGCGGACCTGATCGTGACGACGCTCGACGCGGTCCTGGGCGACGTGACGGGCTAGACGGTCTCGATCGCCATGGCCACCGCTCCCCCGCCGCCGAGGCATAGGGTCGCGAGGCCCTTCCCGCCGCCGCGGCGCCGCAGCTCGTAGAGGAGCGTCGTCAGCACGCGCGCGCCCGAGGCACCGATGGGATGGCCGAGGGCGATCGCCCCGCCATTGACATTGACCCGGTCCCAGTCGAAGCCCAGCTCGTTGCCGTCGGCCAGCACCTGGGCGGCGAAGGCCTCGTTGATCTCGATCAGGTCGAAGTCGTCGAGCGACCCGCCGACTCGCTCGATCAGGCGTCGCACGCCGGAGATCGGCGCCTCGAACAGCCACTCGGGCGCGACATCGGCCTGCGCGTAGCCGGTGATGCGGGCCATCGGCTGAGCGCCATCCAGCGACTCCTCGGAGCCGATGACGACGGCCGCGGCGCCATCGGTGATGCCCGGCGCGTTGCCCGCCGTGACCGTGCCGCCATCGGGCTGGAACGCCGGCTTCAGCCTCGCCAGCGCCTCGGCGCTGGTATCGGCCCGTGGGCTCTCGTCGACCGAGATCACGGTGTCGGCCTTCTTGCCGGGCACCGTGACCGGCACGATCTCGTCGTCGAAGCGCCCGGCCTCCTGTGCCGCGATCGCCCGCTCGTGCGAGCGGAGGGCGAACGCGTCCTGGGCCTCGCGGCCGACGTCGTGCTTGGCGGCGACCCGCTCGGCGTGCAGCCCCATGTGCACGTTGCAGGTCGAGCACCAGAGGCCGTCGTGAACGGTCGAGTCGACGATCGTGCCGTCGCCAAGCCGGTAGCCGGTGCGCGCCTGCGGCAGGAGGTACGGCGCCATGTTCATGCTCTCCATGCCGCCCGCCACGATGAGCTCCGCATCGCCCGCTCGGATCGCCGACGCTCCCATCATCACCGCCTTCAGGCCGGAGCCGCAGACCTTGTTGATGGTGGTCGCCGAGACCCCGTCCGGCAGGCCCGCCTTCAGCGCCGCCTGGCGCGCCGGAGCCTGTCCCGCTCCCGCCTGCAGCACCTGGCCCATGATGGCCTCATCGACCCTCTCCGGTGCGATTCCGGCCCGTTCGACCGCTGCGCGGATGGCGACGGCCCCCAGCTCCACGGCGGGAGTGGTGGAGAGCCCGCCGCCGAACTTGCCGATGGGGGTCCGGGCAGCCGAGAGGATGTAGACATCGCGCACGCGTTGATGGTACCGCGACCCGCCCGATCGGTCCCGGGCTGGACAGGTCACGGAAGATCGAACCTCGAACGCATCCCGACGCCCATACCCGATGACGAACCGCGACCGGCGGTCGGGTCGGAGGACACATGGATCGCAGCTTGGTGGAGCGAGCGCAGTTCGGGGACCGGCAGGCGTTTGCCCAGCTCGCCGCCGATGCGAGCGATCGCCTCTACGCGGTGGCGATCCGCGTGCTGCGTGATCCCGACACCGCTGCGGACGCGCTGCAGGCCACGCTCGTTGCGATCTGGCGCGATCTGCCGCGGCTGCACGACCCCGAGCGGTTCGACGCGTGGTCGTATCGGGTGGTCCTGCGGGTGTGTCAGCGCGAGCTGCGGAGCGCTCGTCGTCGCCACGGATTCGGTGAGCTTTTCCACTCGGACCACGCGGTCGGTGATACCCAGCTGTCGGTGACGCTGCGCGACGAGCTCGATCGCGCCTTCCAACGCCTGTCGAGCGACCAGCGTGTCGTCCTCGTCCTCATGTACTACCGCGACCTGTCGGTCGCAGACATCTCATCCGCATTGGGCATCTCAGAAGGGACAGTGAAGTCACGGCTTCACTACGCGCGGGCGGCGATGCGCGCGGCCGTCGAGGCGGATCGCCGCACCTCGCTCCAGGAGGGCCAGCCGGCATGACTGCCACCGTCGAACTGGAGGCCATCCTCCGCGAGTGGCTCTCCGAAGGCCCCGAGCACGCCCCGGCCGAGCCGGTGCGGCGCGCAGTCAAGGTCTCGGAACGCACGAGTCAGCGCAGGCCGATGCGGGCGTGGGGCTTCCCGCTCGGCGCCGAGCAGCCGAGAGCACGAAGCCTGTTCGCCCTCCTGGGCGCGACGGTGCTCCTGGTCATGCTCGGCGTCGGCATCGGCGTCCAGGTCGGCCTCATTCGGCTCCCTCAGCCGAAGCCCGGTCCCGTGCCTGTTGCAACTCCGTCACCACTCGCAACGGATGAGCCCTCGACTGAGACCGATTCAGCGACTCGCACTTTTGCAGGCTCGGATGGCTCGTACACGATTTCCATGCCGGTCGGTTGGGGCGATCGCGGCGTCGGATCGGAACCGTCCGTCCTCACGCTCTCGAACGGGGAGATCGAGCTCTCGATTCGAACTGCCAATGAGGGAGGACGGATATCCACGTGTGACACCGGCGCCGGGCCGTGGGAGACATGCCGAACCCTCGACGCCGCCATCACAAGCACCGATTTGGCGGATGCGATCGGTCTGACCCCAACGCCCGAGGAAGGTATAGCGCCCCTCGGCCCGGTGCGGACCTCCATGTCCCTCGATGGAGAGCCCGCCGCGGTGATCTCAATCGAAGCGAACGAATATCCGGCCAAAGGGGCCGAGTTCGTCAAGTACGTGGTCGCGGTGCACAACGGTCGTCCATTCATCATCAGGGTCTGGACTTCCGGTGCGGGCGGCATTCCTCCCGCCGGGGAGTTGCTGGGCGGCTTCTCGTTCGTGGATCCAGAGCCGTCGACTGAACCATCCCCAAGCATCCCCGCCTCGGAACAGGCCTTCGAAACATTCCGGGCACCCGACGGCAGCTTCCACATTCGGCTGCCGGCCGAGTGGGAGGTGAGGGACGGCCCCGATGCCACTGCCCTCTACCTCGGCAACGGCACGACCGCGCTGTCGATCAGGGCAGGAGACGCGAACGGCCGCATCCGAACGTGCGACACGGGTGCGGCAGACTGGGAGACCTGCGCGCTGGTTCAGCCGAGCACGCTTGACGAGCTAGCTGACGCCGTCGGCCTGGACGCCGACTGGCCAACCGCATTCGTGGGACCGAACGAGTCGGCGGTGTCGCTCGACGGGGTGCCGGCGACATCCATTTCGATCGTTGCAAGCCGGAGGGATGCGGGGTCGTCGGTTCCGATCGGAGTCCGGTACGTCGTCGCGATCCGGGAGGGTCGTCCATACATCGTCCGAGCATCGCAACCGACGCCACCCGAGAGCCACCTCGATTTGATGGAGCTTCTGGACGGGTTCGCGTTTCGCTGACGACGAGATCGAACCGATCGCCACTACGCCACACTCATACGAGTGAGCGGCGTCACCCGAGCGCGCCGCCCATGAGGTGGACTCCGGTGGATCACGAACTGGTGTCGCGGGCCCAGCACGGCGACGAGAGCGCCTTCGCTGAGATCGCGTACGGCATCGGCGATCGGCTGTTCACCATCGCGCACCGGATCCTGCGCGACGTCGACCTCGCGGAGGACGCCACCCAGCAGGCGGTCGTCGCCATCTGGCGTGAGCTTCCCGGACTCCGCGACCCGGCCCGCTTCGAGGCCTGGTCGTACCGCGTCCTCGTCAACGCGTGCTACGCGCAGGCGCGCGCCGAACGACGCTGGAGCCCGTCCCTCCACCTGCTCGAGACCGATCACGGCGCCGGAGACCCTCAGCTCTCCGTCGCCGACCGCGACCAGCTGGAGCGCGGGTTCCGTCGCCTGCCACCGGAGCAGCGCGCGGTCCTCGTCCTCCAGCACTACCTCGACCTGACCCTGCCGCAGATCGCCGACACCCTCGGCGTACCGATCGGAACCGTGCGATCGCGGCTTCATTACGCGCGCCGCTCGATGCGTGCCGCCCTCGAGGCGGACGCCCGTCCGGCGCTGAGCGGGAGTCGACCGTCATGACCCACGAGCGGGATCTCGACCGCGTGCTCAGCCGATGGATGGACGAGGGTCCAACCGTCGTCGCAGATCGCGTGATGGCGACGGCGATGACCGACGTCCACACGACACGACAACGCGGGGCCCGGTGGGCCCCGCTGAAGGAGCTCTTCATGACGCATGAAGCCCGCAACGACGCTCCTGGCAGTGACCATCATCGCCGCGCTCGGCATCGCCGCGTATCAATTCCTCTGGGTCGGAGGCCGGATCGGGACGCCGCCCGAGCCGCGCATGGTGGCCGCCTCCGAGCTTCCCGAGATCGTGATGAATGCCGACCAGGCGCCGCCGGGAATGAACCTCGACGGCATCTTCACCGAGGGCAACGACGTCCGCCTCCGTCCGATCTTCTCGGTCGACGGCCCCAACGCCGAGGCGGCCCTGGACCAGCCGGGCTTCGCCACCGGCAGGTACACCGAGTTCAGCGACGAGCAGGCCGGGGTGCTGTCGTGGGGCGCCCTCTTCACGACACCCGAGGACGCGGAGCGGGCGATGGCGCTCTACGCGGACGACGTCCAGTCGGCGGAAGGCTATGGCCTGACGTCGCGCGTCGACGTCGCACTGGGCGACGAGGGCGCGTTCTACTCCGACGGGGACGACCCGGAGTTCAATGCGCAGGTCTACCTCTGGCGCGTTGGCAACCTGGTGCTTGCCGCCGCGACCTACGGCGACTTCGACCCTGACCAGCTGGGTGAGCTCGCGGAGGGGATGGACGACCGGGCTCGCTGACGAGTCCCAGGCGGCGGGGTCGGCCCCCAATGGCCGGCCCCGCTCTCCGACGCCGGCCTAGCTCGCGCCGCCGCGCTTCTCGTCGAACAGGTAGTCGATCTGGTCCTTCCAGTTGATCTGCACGACCCGCATCTTCGTCTTGAGGGTCGGAGTCAGCTCGCCGGCTTCCTCGGTGAGGGCACGCGGCAGGAGCGCCGTGCGCCGCGGCCGTTCGTAGATCGCAAACGGCTCGAGTGCGCGCTTCACCTCCGCATCGAGGAGCTTCTCGACCTCCTTGATCTCGATCAGCTGCTCGGGCGGGGCCTCGGCGATCCCGTTCGCGGCGGCCCACTTCTCCAGCTCCTCGAAGTCCGGCGCGATGAGGACACCGGTGTACGGCTGGTTGTCGCCCAGGATCACGGCCTGCGCGACGTACTTCGAGGCTGACAGCGCCGCCTCCATCGGCCCGGGTGACACGTTCTTGCCGTTACCCAGGATGATGAGGTTCTTCAGCCGATCGGTGATCGTGATCCGGCCGATCTCGTCGAGCTCGCCGATGTCGCCGGTGTGGAAGTAGCCTTCGGGATCGATCGCCTTGGCGGTCTCCTCGGGATTGTTCAGGTAGCCCTGCATGATCTGAGGGCCGCGGACGATGATCTCGCCGGTTGCCTCGTCGATGCGGACCTCGGTGGACGGCGCCGGGGTGCCGACCGTGCCGAACAGGAAGTCGTGCGGGCGGTTCACCGAGACGAACGGGCTGGTCTCTGTCAGGCCGTAGCCCTCGAGGATGAGGAGCCCCATGCCGTAGAAGAACTCGCCGACCTCGCGTGAGAGGGGGGCCGAGCCGGACACGAGGTACCGGATCCGTCCGCCGGTACGAGCGCGGATCTTCTTGAACACGAGCGCATCGGCGAGCCGTAGCTGGAGTGACAGCAACGCCGAGTTGGCCCGCCCTGACCGATGGTTGTCGTACTTCTGGCGGCCGAGCCCCACGGCCCAGTGGAAGATCCGCTGCCGGTTCGGGGATCCCGCTTCCACCGTTGACAGCACCCGGCCGTACACCCGCTCGTAGAAGCGCGGCACGGCGGCCATGACGGTCGGCTGCACGTCGGTCATGTTCTGCGCCAACCGCTCGATGAGCGGCTCCGCGTAGGCGACGGTTGCTCCCAGGCCGAGCGGCAGGAACTCGCCGACCAGGCGCTCGAAGATGTGCGAGAGCGGCAGCCAGGACAGGAACAGGTCGTCCGCGTTGAGGTCGATGACCTGGAGCGCGGCCTGGAAGTTGAACAGGATGTTCCCATGGCTGAGCATCGCGCCCTTTGGGTTCGCGGTCGTGCCCGAGGTGTGGATCACGGTCGCCACCACGCCGGCGTCGATCGACTCCCATCCCTCGCGCCACAGCCGACGCGTCGCCGGATCAGAGCCGGCGCGGGCCATGACATCGTCGAAGGTGAGCGTGCCGTCCGGGAACTTGCCCGCCGGATCCATGGTGATGACGTGGCGGAGCGTGGGTACCTGGTCGCGGATGGCCTCCACCTTCGCGGCCTGCTGGGCGTTCTCGACGATCACTACGGTCGCGCCGACGTTGTTCATGATGAACACCGCCTGCCCCGGCTCGGACTGGGGATAGATCGGCGCTGTGATGGCGCCGGTTGCCAGCGCGGCGAGGTCGCCGACCACCCATTCGGGTCGGGTGCGACCGATGATGCCGACTCCCTGCCCCGGGCCAAGCCCGAGGTCGCGCAGCCCGAGCGAGAGCTCCGTGACCCAGTCCCACATCTCGCGGTACGAGCGGCTGATCCAGGCATCCTCATCCGCCGCCACCGCTGCCGATCCCCGCTTCGCCTTCGGCGCCTTCCAGCGCAGGGCCTCGCGGTCCGGGGATCGCTCCACCGCGCGGTGCACGAGGTCGACCAGGTTCCTCGCCTCGCGCTCGGGAGGAACCTGGAGCGGCTCTCCGTGGGCGACCATCGGCCTGGGGGTGGTGGCCTCTGCGCTGGTCATCGGTCAGGTCTCCTGTCGCTGGTCGCGCCATGCTGGAGCACGGTGTCTGCGGTTCGTATGCGGCGCACGGTCACGTCTCGCGCCGCATCCCGTCAAGCAGGTGCTGCGCGACGATGAGCCGATGGATCTGGTTGGTCCCCTCGTAGATCTGGGCGCCCTTCGCGTCCCGCATCAGGCGCTCGACCGGGTTGTCGCGACTGTAGCCCGCGCCACCGTAGATCTGGACGGCGTCGGTGGTCACCCGCATCGCCACGTCAGAGGCGTGCCACTTGGCCATGCTCGACGGAGCGTTGATCGGCTGCCCGACGTCGCGTTGCCGTGCGGCGCGCCAGGTGAGCAGCCGTGCGGCATCGACGCCGGTCGCCATCTCGGCCAGCATGCCCTGGATCATCTCCTGGTCGGCGATGGCGCGACCGAACTGCCGTCGCTGGAGGGCGTAGCGGGCCGCCAGCTCGAGCGCGCTGCGGGCCAGCCCGGTGCAGCAGGCGGCGATGCCGATGCGGCCGGCTCCCAGTGCGGACAGGGCCACCCGCAACCCATCGCCCTCGTCACCGAGTCGGTTCTCGGCCGGGACGCGGGCGTCCTCGAACACCAGCTCGTAGCCGGTGGTGCCGCGGATCCCCATCTTCCGCTCCTTGCTGCCGAGCCGGAAACCGGGGGTGTCGGCCTCCACCACGAAGGCCGTGATGCCGGCCTTGCCCGCGGACCGATCGACCGTGCCGAACACGACGTACCGCGCCGCCTCGCCGGCATTCGTGATCCAGATCTTCGTACCGGTGAGCAGGTACTCGTCGCCGTCGCGCGTGGCGGTCAGCGCGAGGGCGGCGGCATCCGATCCTGCCTGTGGCTCGGTCAGCGCGAATGCGCCGAGCTCGCGGCCGGCGGTCATCGCGGGCAGGAAGCGCTGCTTCTGCTCGTCGGTGCCGTTGGCGAAGATGCAGAGCTGGCTCAGGACGTGGACGCTCAGGCTGACCGCCATGCCCATGTCGGCAGCGGCAACCTCCTCGGCGGCCAGGACCCAGGCGAAGGTGCCCATCCCGGCCCCGCCGTACTCCTCCGGGTACGGAATGCCGGTCAGGCCGAGCTCGCCGGCTCGCTCGAAGAGCGACCGGTCGTAGCGCTCCTCCTCGTCACGCTGAGCGGCGCCCGGGGCCACCTCGCGCTGCGCCCAGTCTCGGGCGGTGTCGCGGACGAGCCGCTCCTCCTCGCTCAGGGCGAACGGGTCGCGGTGGAGGGCCGTCTCGACCGCCATCAGCCGATCTTCGCGCCGCTCTCGTCGTAGACGTAGAAGCCGCGGCCGGTCTTCCGGCCCAGGCGGCCGGCCGTGACCATCTGGCGCAGCAACGGGGCCGCCCGGAATTTCGGGTCGCCGAAGCCGCGATGGAGGACATCCATCACGTTGAGCATCACGTCGTTGCCGATGAAGTCGCTCAGCTCGAGGGGGCCCATCGGGTGATTGAGACCCAGCTTCGCACCGGTGTCGATGTCGGCGGCCGTCCCGGTGGACTCCATGAGTGCGAAGACGGCCTCGTTGATGAACGGGCCGAGCATGCGGTTCACGAGGAAGCCGGGCATGTCCTTCGACTCGATCACGGTCTTGCCGAGGTCCTCGGCGAAGGCCCGGCAGGCGTCGTGCGTCGCGTCATCGGTCTCGAGTCCGCGAATGATCTCGATCAGCCCCATGACCGGCACCGGACTGAAGAAATGGAGGCCGATGAACCGCTGCGGTCGGTCGGTCGATGTGGCGAGGGCGGTGATCGAGATCGAGCTCGTGTTGCTGGCGAAGATGGCATCCGCGTCGGCGGCGTCGGTCAACGCGGCCCACGTCTCGCGCTTGACCGCCTCGTCCTCGAACACCGCCTCGATGACGATGTCGTGGGCCGCCGCGCCATCGGTGCCGGATGCGGTCGTGATCCGCGCGAGGACCTCGTCGGCCGTAGCCTGGTCGAGCTTGCCCTTGTCCACCTGGCGCTTCAGGTTGGCACCGATGCGGGCCCTGCCCTTGTCGGCCAGCTCCGCGGTGCGATCGGAGAGGGTCACCGCCTTGCCGGCGGCCGCGCTCACCTGGGCGATGCCGTGGCCCATCAGGCCGGCGCCGATGACGAAGACCCGGTCGATGCTCATGGACTCAGAAGCCTACCAGCGCGAGTTGCGCTCCGGCGCTCCGGCGTGGCGCCCGGCCGCTGGCGCCATCGTCTACGGATAACCGTGGGACGCATCATCGGCTGAGCGGACACGGGCGACTCAGCCATCTACGCGGCTGGCGAGTATGACCGAGCCTGCAGTGGCGGCAACGATGCCACCGCACTCGTGTTTCGATTCGTTCTCCGCATATCTGGCGAACTCGCCGATCGAGACCCAACCCGTCACTCGTCCTGCGTATCCGCTGGCATGCTCAGCGCCTCCGCCGCCGAAAGCGGATCGAGATCGCGGGCAGCGACCCTGTCGATGATCTGCTCCCGATCGGGATGCTCCAGCGCCCGTTGCCACGCAGCGTTGGCCAACGCTCGCCGGACCTGGTGTTCTGCGCGGTCCCTGGCGGCCATCGGCTCGCGGGCGCTGGCGCGGTGCGCCTCGATGGCATCGGCCAGAGCGGCGACGCCGTCCCCGGTGGTGGCCGTCGTGAGCAGCACCTGCGGCGGCTGACGCTCGATCCGTCCACCGGCCGTGGAAAGCATCGCCCGCAGCTGTCGGGCGGCGCGGTCGGCGCCGGGTCGGTCGCCCTTGTTGACGGCCACGATGTCGGCCACCTCGAGCAGGCCGGCCTTGATCGCCTGCACCTCGTCGCCCATCTCGGGCGCCTCGACCACGACGGTCGTCTCGGCCAGCCGCGCGACCTCGACCTCGGACTGGCCCGCGCCGACGGTCTCGACCAGGATCGGGTCGTAGCCGGCCGCATCCAGGGCCGCGGCCGCGATCCAGGTGGTGGCGGCCAGGCCGCCGAGCTCGCCGCGCGACGCCATCGATCGCATGAAGACGTCGCGATCGGCAGCGTGCTCCATCATCCGGATCCGGTCGCCGAGGATCGCGCCGCGGGTGTACGGCGACGACGGGTCGACGGCAAGGATGCCGACCCGGCGGCCGCGACGACGCCACTCGCCGATCAGGGCGTTCACCAGCGTGGACTTTCCGCTGCCCGGTGGGCCGGTGATGCCGACCAGGTGTGCCCCGTGCCCGGCTGCGAACAGTGCCGGCAGCAGCGCACGGACCGATGGATCGCCGTTTTCGATCCGCGTCAACAGCCGGGCGAGTGGCCGGCGCTCACCGGATGCCAGCTCCCCGACCGCGTCAGGCACCGCGGCTGACGTGCTCGCGGAAGTACCGCGCGATCTCGCCGATGCTCGTGCCGGGACCGAAGATCTCGGCGACCCCCGCGTCCTTGAGCTTGGCGACGTCGGCGTCGGGAATGATCCCGCCGGCCGCCACCAGGACGTCGGCCATCCCGCGATCTCGGAGGAGCTGCACCGTGCGAGGAAGCAGCGCCATGTGGGCGCCGGACAGGATCGACAGGCCGACGACGTCCACGTCCTCCTGCTCCGCCGCGTCCGCGATCATCTCTGGCGTCTGGCGCAGCCCGGTGTAGATCACTTCGAAGCCCTCGTCGCGCAGGCCGCGAGCGAGCACCTTGGCACCGCGGTCGTGCCCGTCGAGGCCGGGCTTGGCGATGAGGACGCGGATCGGCGTGTCGGTCATGCGCGGCCGATTATGAGGCGATCGATCTCCTCGGCGAGGTCGATGTCACGCCGGGTGATCGCCTTGGCGGCGTGCGTAGTGAGCTCGAAGGTCACGTCCCGGTACCCGGTGATGTGGATGTCGGGATGGTGGTTCGCCGCATCGGCCGCGTCGGCGACGGCGCGAACGAGGTCGGCAGCAGCCGAGAAGCCGGCGACCCGCGCCGTGCGCCGGATGTGGTCCCCCTCGAGCGACCATTCCGGCAGGTCCGCCAGCGCGGCGGTGAGCTCGGCCGCGGTCAGAGAATCGGCGTAGGGCATCGGCTCAGGCTCCTCCCGCCTTGCCGATGAGGCCCATGAACTCGGCCCGGGTCCTGGCGTCGCGACGGAACGTTCCGGCCATGGAGGAAGTGACCATCGTCGCCTGCTGCTTCTTCACCCCACGCATCATCGTGCACAGATGCGTGGCTTCCACGACGCACGCGACACCCTTCGGCTCGAGCCGCTCCATGAGGAAGTCGGCGACCTGGACCGTCAGCCGCTCCTGCACCTGGAGCCGATGCGCGTACATATCGACGATGCGCGGGATCTTCGACAGCCCGATCACCCGCCCCTTCGGAAGATAGCCGACGTGCGCCTTGCCGATGAACGGCAGCAGATGGTGCTCGCACAGGCTGAAGAACTCGATATCACGCACGACCACCATCTCGTCGTAGTCGACGTTGAAACATGCGCCGTTGATCAGCGCGTCCGGATCGACGTGGTAGCCCGCCGTCAGCTCGTCGTACATCCGCCGCACCCGCTCCGGCGTGCGCGCCAGCCCTTCGCGGGCTGGATCCTCGCCGATCTCTTCCAGCAGGGTGCGCACGGCCTCCTCGAGCGAGGCGTTCGGTCCTGTCATGGCCGGCATGATACGGGCTCGCCTCTGGACCCTCTGTCCGCGGTGGTGCCTGCGCGCTACACTCGACCTCGCCCATCCGATGCGCGGACGAACCAGCGACCCACGCGACAGAGGCCCACATGATCCGTCATCCGAGTTCGAGATCGACTCGACTGGGCATCCGTTCCTTCTCCTCCCGCGACCCGATGGCCGACGCCTTCGGACGGCGCCTGGATGACGATTGGCACTGGTTCCGGCACGTGAGTCCCGGCGGCATCGAGCCGATCGACGTGGTCCTCGTGGGACCGGGTGGCACCTGGGCGCTGACGACCGGCGGCCAGCGTGGCCGCTTCGCCCGCCGCAACGGGCATTGGTATCGGTTGAACAGCGGGACCGAGTCGTGGGTGCCGTGGGACCCCGCGCCGATCACCGCCGCCCGGCTGGCGGCGCGTCGGCTCAGCCTCTACCTCGAGCGCGCGGCTCTGCCGGCCGACGTTGAGGCGGTCCTCGCGCCAGGGGTCGACATGGACGTCCAGGCCGACCCCGCAGACCCGATCGGGCTCACCGTCGAGCGGGAGCCGGAGCGCCTGACCGGCCGCATGACTGCTGAGCCGCTCCTCAGCCAGCAGCAGGTCGATCGGATCGTTGCGCTGCTGGATCCGCGTCAGCCGCTGCCTCAGCTGGCTCCCTCGACACCCCGCGGGTGAGCGAGGCGTAGAGCAGCACGATCACCCAGCCGGCCGTCCAGCCGGCCAGCACGTCTGTCGGGTAATGGACGCCAAGCCAGATCCGCGAGATCCCGATGGCGACGACGAGGAGCGCAAGCCCGACGACCGCCGCGGTCCGCACGCCCAGCGGCAGTCGCGATCGGCTGATGAGGACCGCCAGCACCCCGTACGCCACCATCGACAGCGTCGCGTGCCCGGAAGGGAAGCTGAACCCGTGCTCGACGACGATCGGTTCCAGCGCATCCGGGCGAGCGCGGGCAACCCCGGCCTTCACCAGCTCCACTCCGAGCGCTGCCACGCCGATCGTGACCGCCCCGATCAGGCCGTGCCGCCACGGGCCGATCGCAGCGCCCAGAGCGAACGTCAGCACCGCCACGATGGCCACGGCCCCGGTCGAGCCGAGCTCGGTCAGCGGGCCGAGGAACGCGAGCGCGTTGCTCGTGGCCGGATCCCGGACACCCCCCATGATCACGCGGTCGAAGGCGTCGCACGGTCATCACCAGCACCGCGAGGCCGACGAACAGCAGTTCATGCCGCCCAGCAGGAGGGTCGCAGTGCGGTCGAGCATGGGCGGGAAGTCTAGGCCCGCCGCGTATCATCCGCAGCCGTGAGCACCCCGAGCCGGCGCGCCGCGATCGCGCTCCTTGCCATCGGCGTCGGCCCTTGCCGCCGCCCGGTGGGTGCCCCTCCTCGCGGTCGCGATCGTCTGGCCCCTCCTCCTGGTGGTTCCGGGATGGGCGGTGGTGGCCGCGCTCAGGCCGCGGATCGACGGCGCCGGCCGCCTGGGGCTGGCCGTCGTGGGCTCGGTCGCGATCGCCACCCACCTCGTGTACTGGCTCGGCCACCTGGCCGGCGGCTATGGACGCGGCGTCGTGTTCGCCGCCGCGGCGGCCATCCCGATCGTCATCGCCGCGTGGCGTGGCCGACCGCCCGCCCCCGCCCGAGGCGTTTCGGGCATCGCGCGGCGCGCTGAACGTCGCCGGGCTCGCCGCTCTGGTGGTCGGCGCGGTCCTGGCGATCTCGTCTGTGGCGCGAGACCACTGCGGGCGTCACCTCCGGCGGATCGAACTGGAGCGACCTCGGCGTCGATCTG
>CAWDYT010000021.1:0-23794 GCA_963806695.1 uncultured Chloroflexia bacterium
CGACCAGTGCGGCACCCGCATGCCCCAGCTGCCGGTGCGAATCGAGGTCGTGCGCGAGACCGGACCGATCGGCCTTCCGACGAGCCCCGCGCACGGCGAGACCGTGAACTTCACGAAGCCGTACCGGTTCTGCTCGGCGGACCACCTCTACACCTGGGCGCGGGAGCAGCAGATCATGATCTGCAACCGGATGCCGACACCATTCGAGGCCGGCATGCAGCCGTACCTGCCGTCGAGGCACATGGGCGGGCGGCTGGCGCTGTGCGACGGCCACCACCAGGGCATCCACGAGTGGAAGGAAGCCTGGCCGGGGTAACGGAGCGACCCGGAGTTCCGTCGTACGCCCAGCCACCCCACTAGACTCTATCGGTCCCCATGCAGAAGTTCGTGATCACCGGCGGGACCCCGCTGCATGGTGAGGTCCGTATCGCCGGCGCAAAGAATGCCGTGCTCAAGGAGATGGCCGCCGCGGTCCTGACCGACGAGCCGGTGACGCTCCACAACGTGCCCCGGATCAGCGACGTGGCGATCCTGCGCGAGGTGATGGGCGACATCGGCGTGGACGTCCGTCGCGTGAACGGGGACGCGCTCGTGCTCCAGGCACGCCACTCCGAGTGGCCCTTCGTCCCGCTCGAGGCGGCACTGAAGATGCGCGCGAGCTTCATCCTGCTCGGGCCGATGCTGGCGCGCTTCGGACGGGTCATCCTGCCGAACCCGGGCGGCGATCGAATCGGGCGGCGGCCGGTCGACTTCCACGTCGCCGCCATGGAGCAGCTCGGCGCGACGATCGTGTATCGCAACGGCTACTACTTTGCCGCCGCGCCGCCCGACGGCCTGCGTGGCGCGCGGATCACGTTCCCGACGGTCTCGGTGATGGGCACCGAGAACGCGGTGCTGGCCGCGACGCTGGCGCGCGGCACGACCGTGATCGAGAACGCCGCGCTCGAGCCCGAGGTGGACGACCTGATCGGCATGCTCACGGCCATGGGCGCGCGCATCCAGCGCGGTCCGGACCGCCGGATCGAGGTCGAGGGCGTGGACCGCCTGGGTGGGACCGAGCACGAGGTCATCGGCGACCGGCTCGAGGCGGAGACCTTTGCGATCGCCGCGGCAACGACGCGCGGTGACGTGACCCTGCGCGGCATCGAGCCGGCACATCTCGGCGCCTTCCTCGAGGTCTGCGACCGGATGGGGATCGCCCACGAGGCCGATCCGGGCGGGGGCAAGCTGCGGATCGTCGGCTCCTCGTCCGGGCCGCTGCGGGCGGTCGACGTGCGCACCGAGCCGTACCCCGGCTTCGCGACCGATTACCAGGCGCCGTTGTCGGTGCTGATGACCCAGGCCGAGGGCGTCTCGACCATCCACGAGACGATCTTCGAGGACCGGCTCGACCACACCCGCGAGCTGGTGAAGATGGGCGCCGACATCGAGGTGCTCGACGAGCGCCGCGCCCGGATCACCGGCCCGTGCCGGCTGCGCGGGGCGGAGGTCGGGATCGCCGACCTGCGAGCCGGCGCAACGCTGGTCCTCGCCGCGCTCATCGCCGAGGGCACGTCGGTCATCTCGGGCATCGAGCACGTGGACCGTGGCTACGAGCAGATCGAGGCGAAGCTCGTGGCGATCGGGGCCCAGATCAACCGGATCGAGGCGTAGTCCGCGCGGGCTGGCAGCGCGGACACCAGAACGTCTGCCGCGCCAGTTCCCCCTGCCGGCGCTGGACGATCAGCGTTCCGCATCGGCGACACGGGCGACCGGCACGTCCGTAGACCCACAGCCCCTCGCCGCGTGTGCCGCTCCCCGTGGTGACGCGCGCGCCGCCCCGGGTGTTGGCCTGGAGCAGCCGTCGGGCCGTCCGCAGGGCGCTCTCGAGCTCCTCGTCTTCGAACGATGCCACCGTCGCCCACGGGTCCAGGCGCTCGAGGAAGGCGACCTCGCTCTTGTAGGCGTTGCCGATGCCGGCCACGGCCCGCTGGTCGAGCAGGGCGTTGCCGAGCTCCTCGTCGCCACGTTGACGCAGGCGCCCGAGCGCCTCGTCCAGATCGAACGCGGCTCCCAGCAGATCCGGTCCCAGCTCGGTCAGTGCTCGGGATCGGCGGAGGTCCGCATCGGTGAGGAGCTCCACGACGGGAGTGTCGAAAGCGACTGCCACCGACTCGGCCGTCTCGAGGATGGCACTCGCCCGACGCTGCGGAAGCCGCCACTGCTCGCCCGGACGGTATCGGTGCCAGGAGCCGGTCATCCGCAGGTGGCTGCGCACGGTCAGGCCGTTGTCGAAGCCGATGAGCAGATGCTTGCCGCGCGACTCCACGCTGGCGACCGTCGCGCCGACCAGGCGTGAGAGATCCGGGACACGCCGCATCCCCGGTTGCGCGCGGGCACGAGCGCTCGTGATCCGCCGACCGACGAGCGCGGCACGCAGCACCTCGGCGGTGCGGAAGATCGTGTCGCCCTCGGGCATCCGGCCAGACTACGCTACGCCCATGGGCCACTCAGTGGAGCGGACGGCCGATCGAGCTGGCGTGAGCGTCGCGTACGTCGCGCGCCTGGCCGAGCTGGGCCTCATCGGCCACGACGGCGACTTCGGCGACGGTGATGTTCGTCGCATCCAGATCGTCGAGGCCCTGGAGCGTGCCGGCATGGCGGTCGATGCCGTGGCGGACCTCGTCAGACAGGGCACCTTCTCGCTCGACTTCATCGACGCTGCCGGCAACCAGGTATTCGCCGCGCTCAGCGACACGACGTTCGCCGAGCTCTCGGAGCGCACGGGCGTGCCGATCGAGGTGCTCATCGCGGTTCGGGAGGCGGTCGGGGGCCGCACCCCCACTCCCGACGATCGCGTCCGCGAGGACGAGCTGGCCATCGCGCCGCTCCTCGCCATGCAGCACGAGCTCGGGTTCCGCGCCCCGGCGATGGAGCGAGCGGTCCGGGTCTACGGCGACAGCCTGCGTCGCATGGCCGAGACCGAGGCCGAGTGGTGGCGCAGCGAGATCCAGGAGCGAATGATCGCCGACGGCGCGACCGAGGGCGAGGTGGGACGTCTCGCGGCTGAGATCTCGCCCCGGCTGTCCGCCGTGTCGGACGAGGCGGTCATCTCGATGTACCACGCCCAGCAGCGGCTGGCGTGGTCGGTGAACATCGTCAACGGGATCGCGCGGGCCATGGAGGGTGCCGGGCTGCACACCCGTGACGAGCGGCCCCCGGCGATGTGCTTCCTCGACATCACCGGCTATACCCGGCTGACCCAGGAGCGAGGCGACACTGCCGCCGCGGCCCTCGCCGAGCGACTGAATCGGATCGTGCAACGTGTGGCGGTTGAGCACGGGGGTCGCCCGGTGAAGTGGCTCGGCGACGGCGTCATGCTGTACTTCCCCGATCCGACCCGCGCGGTCGCTGCGGCGGTCACGATCATGGAGGCCCTCGGCGCCGATGACATGCCGCCCGCCCACATCGGCCTCCACGCCGGACCGGTGGTCTTCCAGGAGGGCGACTACTACGGGCAGACCGTGAACGTCGCCGCCCGGATCGGCGAGTACGCCCGGCCGGGCGAGGTCCTGGTCAGCGCGGAGATGGTGGCGGTCGCATCGGGTGCCGGCGTCACGTTCGACGAAGTCGGTCCGGTGGAGCTGAAGGGCGTCCTCGGCGTCGTGCACTTGTTCTCCGTCCGGCCATCGGTCACCCTCGGTTAACGGGACGATCGCCGGGGTCGGGCCGGCGATGGCGCTCGGTATACTTCGGGCTCCCCGGCAAGCCCGCATTGGACCGATAGCGCACGCATGAAGATCGGCATCGACCTCGGCACCGCCAACATCCTGGTGTACGTCAAAGGCAAGGGCGTCGTCCTCAACGAGCCGTCGGTGGTGGCGATCTCCGAGGACGACAACCGCCTGGTGGCCGTGGGCGAGGAGGCGCGCGAGATGATCGGGCGCACGCCGGGCAACGTGCGAGCCATCCGCCCGATGCGCGACGGAGTCATCGCCGACTACCTGATCACCGAGGCGATGCTCCGCTATGTCATCAACAAGGTCGCTCGGGTGCGTCTCTTCAAGCCGGACGTCATGATCAGCGTCCCATCGGGCGTCACCAGCGTCGAGAAGCGCGCAGTGCGCGACGCGGCCCTCAAGGCCGGGGCGAAGGACGCCTACCTGATCGAGGAGCCGCTGGCGGCCGCCATCGGCGCCAACGTGCCGATCTCGGGACCCTCCGGCAACATGATCATCGACATTGGCGGCGGCACCAGCGAGATCGCGGTGATCGCCTTGGGCGGGATCGTGGTCAGCGACTCGCTCCGGGTCGGCGGCAACCGCTTCGACGAGGCCATCGCGAACTACATCCGCCGTAAGTACAACCTCATGATCGGCGACCGCACGGCGGAGCAGGTGAAGATCGAGATCGGCTCCGCGCTGCCGCTCGAGGAGCCGCTGCGCATGGAGGTCAAGGGCCGCGACATGATCGCCGGCCTGCCGCGCACGATCCCGATCACCTCGACCGAGATCACCGAGGCCGTCGAGCAGCCGCTCCAGGCCATCATCACCGCGGTCCGCAACGTGCTGGAGCAGACACCACCCGAGCTCAGCTCAGACATCATCGACAAGGGCATGGTCATGACCGGCGGCGGCGCCCTGCTGCGCAACCTCGACAAGCTGCTCACCCAGGTGACCGGCATTCCGTGCCATGTGGCCGAGAACGCGCTCAACTCCGTGGCGGTGGGGACCGGCATGGCGCTCGAGCACTTCGGGACGTTCCGCAAGAGCCTGGTCAGCCACTCGTGAGGCCGATGTGACCATCGCCGCATCGGCGAGCGATCTACGCGCGCAGCTGAAGGACGAGCGAGAGGCAACGGGGAAGCCACCGACGCCGCGAGTGTTCGCCGACTTCCACATCCATACCCGCTTCAGCCGCGACTCGATCCTGACCGAGGAGAAGTTCATCAAGACGGCGATCGACCGCGGGCTCACGCATGTGGCGATCACGAACCACAACAACGTCGAGGGCGCCATTGCCGTCCGCGACAAGGTCGCTCAGCTCGGGCTGACCGACAAGCTGACGGTCATCCTCGGCGAGGAGGTGAGCACCGACGACGGCGAGGTCGTCGGCGTCTTTCTCGAGAAGACGATCCCGCGCGGCCTCAGCGCCCGGGAGACGGCGGACGAGATTCATCGGCAGGGCGGCCTGGTCAGCATCCCGCACCCATTCGATCCCTTCCGCGGCTCGCACATCAAGGAAGGGCCGCTGCGCAACCTCGCCGACCTTGGGCAGATCGACATGATCGAGGTCTTCAACTGCCGGGTGACCTTCCAGCGCCACAACCAGGAGGCGGCGGAGTTCGCGCAGCGCTACGGCATCCCAGGCATCGCGGCGTCCGACAGCCACTCGAGCTTCGAGGTGGCGATGGCCTTCAACGCCATGCCCACCTTCGACAGCGGCGAGGAGCTGCGCGCCTCGCTGGGGGAGAACGAGTGGCACGCCAGCCGCTCCAGCGTGTTCATCCACGCCACGACCCGGTGGGCCGTCTGGAAGAACATGTTCGACGCATGGCGCGGCAAGCCCGTCGCGGGCCCCGCCCTCGCCCCGCAGCCGCCCGAGCAGGTCCGTCGCGAGCCCGCCCAGCGCCCGGCCGAGAGCGAGCTGCCGCCCAAGGAGTCGGGTGACGCATGACCGACCAGCAGCGCCCGCGGAACGCGGACGACCCGCAGGCACGGGCCGACGCCGAAGTCGAGGCCCGCGTTCGCGAGGAGTCGCTCGACGACTCGGTCTCATTGCGGCGCCGGATCGTCAACGTCCGGACGATCGGCTCGTTGCTCTTCGGCCTGCTGCTCCTGTTCCTGCTGTTCCGGGTCGCGTTCGGCGAGGACTTCGACTGGAGCGAGGTCGTCGAGCTCATTCGCGGAGCGGATCCCACCTTCCTGCTCCTCGCCTTCCTGGCGTACTACGCCACCTTCCCGCTCCGCGGCCTGCGATGGAAGTACGTGCTGTCGAAGACCGGCACGGAGGTGAAGCTCAAGGACTCGACCGAGATCCTGTACCTCTCGTGGTTCGTCAACTGCCTCGTGCCGGCGAAGCTGGGGGATCTGTACCGCGCCTACCTGCTGCGCGCGAACTATGGGGCGTCGCTGTCTCGCACCGTCGGCACGGTGTTCGTCGAGCGCATCGCGGACGTCATCATCATCGCCCTCCTGGCCCTGACCGCCGGCTACTGGTCGTTCCGCGGCCGGTCACGGCCCGAGATCGATCTGATCTTCATCTTCGGCTTCATCGTCGCCATCGGCTTCACGATCATGCTCATCGTGCTGCGCTACGGGGGCCGCCGGCTCGACCGGTTCCTTCCCGCCCGCCTGGGGGACTACTGGACGCGGTTCCACGAAGGAAGCACCAGTGCGCTCGGGGCGCGCAGCCTGCCGGTGATCCTCATCATCACCGTGTTCATCTGGCTGCTCGAGGGCGCGCGCCTGTACTTCGTCATCCGCGCGCTGGCCTTGCCGGAGGTTGGGCTCGGGTTGAGCGCATCGGTCTTCGTGGCATTGTCGGCCGCGCTGCTGACCGCGATCCCCCTCACGCCGGCCGGCTTCGGCTTCGTCGAGGCTGGCATCATCGGCGTCCTCTCCCTGTACGGCGTCACGGAAGAGCCCGCTGCCGCGGTGGCCCTCGTCGACCGCGCATTGAGCATCGGCACGGTGATCATCCTGGGCGGCATCCTGTACGCGTTCAGCCCGAAGATCCGCCGCGCGCACAGCACGCGCCCGATGCCGGCGCAGCCTCAACCGCCCGGGTAGTCCGCCCTTGCCCTGACGGCCCCGAGCCGCTGGCACCGGCGTCGCCCAGGATGGACTTCGCCATTTCAGTCGTTCCATGCATGGTTGGCGGCGCCATGCCGTGTGGTCCCGCCGAATACGCGTGTGATGAGTGAATCCGCCCTGTTCGGCGCCCCTTGCGCCGCCAAACGACCACGGGCCAGTTGCCTGGCGACTATCCGGCGGCACGGTGCGCTTCGGCGTCGCCACCCAGGCGCCATACGAGTGGATCGGCGAGGAGCTCCTCATCGCCGCGACACGCGCACCAGGCGCTCGGTACCTTCCTCCTATTGAGGCGACCTCCCCTGCGGGGGATGCTGCGGTTGCTCGGACGCACCACCGTCCACGGTTTCGGTGGCGTTCAGCGCACGAAGGTCGCAGATGACCCTGCAGACGCCGCGATCCTTCAACGCCTGGCTGCGAAGCCAGCTGAAGGAGAAGAAGATGAGCCAGCGTCAGCTGGCGCTCCAGTCCGGCGTGGACCACTCCACGATCAGCCGGCTCATCAAGGGTGACCGCATGCCGTCGCTCGGCACGGCCACGAAGCTGGCGCGCGGCCTGCGCGAGATCACGGACGAAGCCGAGGGTCCGGCCTATTTCGCCTCGCTCAACTCCCGCCCCGTCCTTCCGACCACCCGGGTGGAGTACGCCCTGCGCGGTGACGACACGCTGACCGAGGCTGACGTTCGCGAGCTGATGCAGACCTACATCTCCGTGCGCACGCGTCGCCTTCGCACCTCCGGCAACGGCTCGGAGCCGCTTCCGAACGGGTACACGAACGGGCGATAGGGTTCTGCTGGCGCGTCGTATATACGTATATACGCTCGGCCGCAACAACCCTCAGCGCGGCGCACTCCGCGTCGACCGACGGGTCACACGGAACGCCTTCGGCGGCAGGATCGGCAGCTCCGTTGCCCCGTTCCACAGCATCCACGCCCGTCGCAGGTTGACCGCATCCCAGCCCTCGTCCGCGCCCGGCGTCTCCATGATGAACGGGGTGCGTGCGAGGCGAGGGTCGCGAAGCACAGCCCCCAGGCCCAGCGGCCCAATCTGGCCGGCCCCGACATGCTCGTGGCGATCCGTCCGCGAGCCGAGCAGCGAGCGCGAGTCGTTCAGATGCACCATCGCGAGCCGGTCGAGCCCGATGAGCTGGTCGAAGCGATCGATGACCGCCATCGCGCCATCGGCCGTCGAGACGTCGTACCCAGCGCCCCACAGGTGCGCCGTGTCCAGGCACAACGCCAGGCGATCGGCATCGGCGCCAACCGCTTCCACGATGGCCGCAAGCTCCTCCAGCCGCGACCCCAGGAGGTCGCCCCCGCCCGAGGAGTTCTCGAGCACCAGCCGGACCGATGGCGGCGACGCGGCAAGGATGGCGGACACGCTCTCGACGATGCGGCGCAGCCCGGCCTCGCGCCCCACCCCGCGATGCGAGCCGATGTGCGTGTTCACCAGCGTTGCGCCATACGTGGGCGCGCGCTGCATCTCGACGATCAGCCCCTCGCGCGACTGGGACGCGAACGGCTCCGCCGACCCCGCAAGGTTGATCAGGTATGAGGCGTGGATCGAGATCACCTCGATGCCCTCGCGAGCGGCGTAGTCCACGAAGTCGGCGGCATCGGCCGGTGGCTCCGGGCGACGTCGCCAGGCGGTCGGGTTGTCGCTGAAGATCTGGAGCGCGCGAGCACCGATCTGCCGCGATCGCCTGGCGGCTCCCATCAGCCCGCGAATGACGCCGAGGTGCAGGCCGACCGGTGGCGCGTCGGCCGGCCAGGTCAGCCGGCGACGCGGTTCTGGCCGCCGGCGTGCTACGGTGACGCTCATGGAGCAATCCTCGGAGGCCACGGCAGTCGCATCCGAAGCGGTCCAGTCGCTCGAGTCGGCTCAGCCGGCGGACGACCTCGACCTGCTGTCCATCGGCCTGGCGGTCTTCTTCCTCTCGCTGCTGGTGGTGGTCGGCGCGCTTCTGATCCTGCCGGCCATCTTCTGACCGGCGGCTCGGCCGTCAGCGGGCTCTCCCGTTCGCGGAGCCGATCACTGGCTGGATGACGCCGAAGCTGCCGTCCCTGCGCCGATAGAGGACCGCGACACTCTCGGTCTCGGCGTCGAGGAAGACGAAGAAGGCGTGCCCGAGGTCCTCCATCTGGGCGATGGCGTCCTCCTCGAACATCGGCTGCATGTCGAAGCGCTTGATCTTCACCACCGATGGACCGCCACCGTCGGCGCGTCCGGCCGCGTCCGGCTCGATCGTCCCCTGCCCTTCCCTGCGAAGGACTGACTCGACCTCGTCCGCGTGGCGCTTGCGGATGCTGCCCGGTCGCTCCTTGGTGCGCACCAGCTGGCGCTCGAGCTTGTCGACGACGATGTCGAGGGCGGCGATCGGCGTCGGGCCTGCGGCGCTCGAGCGCAGGATGTCGCCGTTGTTGCGGAGCGTGACCTCGGCCACCTGGGCGCTATCGGTGGCGTGCGAGGCGTTCGCGATGAGCTCCACCTCGGCTTCCGCCATCTCGTGCGTGACGCGGTCGAGCCGCCGCAGCTTGTGTTCGATCTGGGATCGGAGCCGGTCGCTCAGCTCCAGGTTGCGGGCCGTCAGGCTCGTCTTCACGATACCGATGCCTCCGCGGTGCTGGGACGGTGGCTCCCTACGGTAGCACCCGGTGTACCAGGCGGGGACGTCGCGACTCAGTTGACGAGCATGATCCCCGTCGTGACCGGATCGCCGGGGTTGATGGGTCCGATGGTGATCGGTCCGGGCGACTCGATTAGGTCAACGAACCAGCCCTTCAGGCAGCCGGTCGCCCCGTTGCCGCCGGCCGGCGGCGAGCCCGGGCCGTCGTCGCACTCGTCGTCGTTTCCACCGACGAACGCGTTGTCGAGCTTGAAGCCGGCCCAGTACGGGACGTGGTAGTGCATGTTGTTGCCGTTGGCCGACCAGGTCGGATACGTCGGGCAGGACGTCGTTGGCAGGTGATCGGCCACGTCATCGCGGCAGGTGAAGTCGTGGATCGGCACCCACAGGACCTCGTCCGCCTCCTCGGCCACCCCGGCCTGGACACCGGCATAGTCGTTCAGCTCGGTTTCCAGGTTGTTCGGGTTGCCCGACTGCGTGTCGAGCCACGCAGGGATCGGGAACGACACGTCGCAGTTCTCCGGGTGCGTGATCGTCTGCGCCAGGTTGCCGCAGCCGAAGTCGAGCCAGCCGACCGATCCCGGTCCGGTCGTGCACAGCGGCACGATGACGAGGTTCGTCGCGTCGAGCGTGTCCTCCTCGGGGTCCAGCAGCTCCCACTCGTCCTCGCCGACGATGCGGCCGTTGGTCCCGTCACAGGTGTCCATCGTTCGTGGGAAGGTCACCGGCAGCACTGCGCAGCCCACGCTCAACGGGCACATCGTCTGGACCTGCCCAACGACCGCGGTCGCGTCGGTCGTCGCCGTCAGCTCCGAGACGCCGACGACGGTCATCAGGTACGTGTCGAAGTCCTTCGTCGCGACGGCCTTCACGCCCTGCGCACCGGGTGGGATCCCCCCGCCCGCGCCGCAGGGTCCCACCGGGGCAGAGGGGTCATAGGGCGTGCCCTCGTGGTTCGTGTACTCGGCCGATTCGAGCTCGGCGTCGTTGTCACCGGCGGCATCCTCGACCGCGCAGCCGACGTCGCCGTCGGTCATCGGCGTGCCGCCGAGGTTGGACTGGACGACGACCGCCCCGGCCTTCGCGGCGGAGTCCGCCGCGTTCTGCGTCTCCCGCTGCTGACCCCAGGCGTTGCCGCCGTCGATGACCAGGCCGACCATGGCGATGAGCACGATCATGCCGGCGGCCACGATGACCAGGATCTGGCCGCGCGGGTCGCGAGCATCGGGGTGTCGGGTTGTCATCAGAGGCTCCTTCAGCTTCCGAGCGGGCACTGCGGCTTGTCCGGCTCGCGGCAATTCGTCGCAACCGGGAAGCTCGATTCGCCGATCAGATCGATCTCACCGATGAGGTTGCCGATGATCGGAGTGGATGCGGAGTAGGCGTAGGTGACCTCGACGACCGCACTGCATCGGTAGACCTCGTCGGTCCCCACGTATGAGCACGGGTCGCCGTCCTCGTCAACGAACTCGACGCTGATGTCGGCGACCTCCAGGCCGAGGCCCGATGCGGCGGCCACCGCCTCGTCTTCAATGTGCTCGACCGTCTGGTCGACGATCGCCAGGCGAGCCCCTTCGCGCGCCGCGTTGTTGACGGTGTGGGACGCGAACACGGCGCGACCCACGTCGAACAGTCCGACCAGCATCAGCACGAAGATCGGGATGACGAGGGCGAACTCGACCATCGCCTGGCCCGCTCGCCGCGACCTTCGGCCGATCATCGCGTCACCGTGATGACCTGGCTTGTCGTCGCCGAGCCGGCGCTGTTCGTGACCGTCAGGATCACGGTGAACTGCCGAGAGGCGTCGCTGCTGCCGTAGTTGTAGCGATGCGTCGGGTTCTGCGCGGGTGACGTGGCACTGCCATCGCCGAAGTTCCAGTTCCGGCTCGTGATCGGGCAGTGCGCCTGCGCGGTGGAGGTATCGGTGAACTGCACGTTCGTCTGCCGCGTCGGGTTCGGCGGCGCGAAGGTGAAGCTGGCCGTCGGAACCACGCACGGCACCGGGGTCGGCGTCGGGACCGGAGTTGGCGTCGGCACGGGGGTCGGTCCGACCGGCGTGGGCACCGGGGTGGGCAGGGGTGTTGGCGTCGGGGCCGGTGTGCTGCCGGCGGCGTAGACGATCATCGAGGACGAACAGGGAACCTGGGCGCCGGGTGGGTTGAGGCTCTGGGCGGCGACCTCGTAGTTCGAGTTGCCGCTGGCCTTCGTGAAGGATCCGGTGAAGTCGGACGCATTCCACAGGTCGCGCGCCGCATTCGCCTGCAGCGTCACATAGCCGGGAACGGTGCAGGTCTCACCACCGGGTGACGGCGTCGGCACGGGGGTCGGGGTCACGATGACCGGCGGAGACGGGAGCGACTGAGTCAGCTGACGGTGAATCGGGAATGTGGCCTCCGACCTGAGGTCCACGGACCCGCCGAGGATCGAGCCTGCCAGCGGCGTGATGAGGTCGAAGCTGCACTCGAGCATGACGATGGCGGGGTCGCCGGTCTCCTTGCCATCGGGGAACTCCGGATCGGGCACCGGCGGCGCGAACTCGCAGTTGATCGCCCGGAGGTCGGCGGTGACTGCCGCCTGGTAGTGGTCCTGTGCCTGGACGTCGAACGGGTTGTCTGCGGGCCACGCATCGGCGCTGCCCGCTGCGGCGTCGGCGGCAATGCGCGCGGCGTTCTGCAGTGCGACCCAGCCGAAGAAGACGCGCCCGAAGTCGATCGCCATCACCAGCAGCAGCGCCAGGAGCGGGAGGACGAGCGCGAACTCGACCATGGCCTGGCCACGGCGCCGTGGGCGCGAACCGCGATGGAAGGGCAGCAGTCTCATCGCTCAGTACTCGGGTTACGTGCCGGCATCCTAGGAGGCCGACCTTGCGGCGAACCTTGCAATCGGTCGAAATCCGGTGCAAGACGGCACCGCACCCCTAACGAAGTTGGCGCGCGTGCGTTGTCGCCCGCCGGGCGTTGCGGAGTGGGACATCGGGCAGCTCGGTTCCCAGGGTTGATTGGGACCTCGGGCGACATCCGCCGACCGATCTGCACGAAAGCGAACCGTCGGGCAGCTGACGGTCCGCGAACGTTGCTCCGAGGAGCCCTGACGAATGGAAGATGATTGCGTTGGGCGGACTGTAGCCCACCTGGCCTACGCGCGGAAAGTACTATCATCCGCACCGTTCCGCCCATCAGTGCACCGATAACCGGCCGGATAACCGCCGCGTAAGCCGCCGACCGCAGCATGTGGGCGTGCGGATCCTCGACGTGCTGCTGCCGCCGGCCTGCGCCGGCTGCGGGCGATCGGGTTCCCTGCTGTGCGACGGCTGTCGCCATGGGATGCGGGCACCGTCGGATCCGCTGGACCGATTCGTCGTGGCCGATGCCGGGATCGTCATCGGCGAAGCATTCGTGGCGGCATTGGCTGGCTTCGCCTTCGAGGGCTCGACGCGCCGCGCGCTGTCGGCGCTGAAGTACTCCGGCGCGGCGCGGCTGGCACCGATCCTTGCCGAGGCCGTCGATCCGACGCTCGGTCTCCTGCTGGCCGTCACCGGCCCAGCCGATCTCGTACCGATTCCGCTGCACGCCGACCGGCGTGCCGCCCGTGGCTACAACCAGGCCGAGCTCATCGCGGCGTCACTCGCTCGTCGCCGCGGCCTCCGCGTCGTCCGTGCCCTGGAGCGCGTCAAGCCGACCACGAAGCAGCACCGCCTGAACCGCGTCGCCCGGCTCCAGAACCTGCGGGGTGCATTCCGCGCGTGCGGGCGGGCACCGCCGACGGCGATCCTCGTCGACGACATCATCACCACGACCGCGACGCTCGAGGCGTGCGCCACCGTCCTGCGGGAAGCCGGTTCGACCGAGGTGTTCGGCTCTTGCGGTCGCGCGAGAGGTCTAGGCCTGGCTCGGGCTCAGCTCGAGCCGATCGCCGACGCGCGTGCCGCTGGCCTCTACCGCGCCGACGGGAAGCTCGAGGCAGTCGCGGGCTCCGCGTGCCCACCACACGACGCGCCACGGCTTGAGGTTCTCGACGATCTTCGTCACGCGGCCGTCCGCGGCGACGAAGACGACGTCGATCGCATACCGCATGAAGAACATGTGGATCGACGGCGATCGCTCGATCCAGAGGCCCTCGCCGGGCGCCAGCGATCGTGTCCCGAGGAGGCCGACCGTCCGGTCGGTGAGCGTGCGGGCTACCCGGACCCGGTCGCCCAGGAGCGTGCTGCGATCGACGTTTGCGACGGCCACGTGAGGCTTGGTTGCCATGCTCGCGATCGTACGATGCCGCCCGCGCTTCCATGGCCGTCGATTGCCGCGCCCGCAGCAGTACCAACGGGGCATGGCGCGCGAGTCGTGCGGACCTCACGATCCGGCCATGTTCCGTCGAATCGTCGCCATGGCGCTCTGGACGTACTTCGCGTGGTATCTCGGCGCGATGCTCGCCGCCTTCACCGGCGGCCCGGCAGCGCTTGGGCCACTCCTGGCCATCCTCACCGCGGCGATCTGCGTCACCGGCTGGGTGCGCTCGAATCGCCGCCGCGAGATGGCACCCGCGACCCTGGAGCCCTCGGCCTCCCGCTGAGTCAGGCCCAGTGGCCTAGTCGATCAGCTGCACGGCGAAGAACTGGCTCAGCGAGTCGTCGCCAGGGATCCACTCCCCCGGGTCCCCCTCGATGCTCGTGTCGACGAACGTGCCGGTCAGGCAGCTCGTCGCGCCGTTCCCCGTGTCGCAGACGTCGGAGTTGTTTCCCTGGATGTAGACGCCGGTGAGGTGGATGGCGGCACCCTGCGGGAAGTAGTACCACTGGTTGACGCCGCCGATCGGCGCCGGATCGTTGCACTCGTCCACGTCACCTGGATCAGTCCGACACGTGTCCTCGAAGAGCGGGATGAGGATGTCGCTGCCGATCCACTGCTCGAAGCAGTCCTGGACGGGCCCGGAGTTGACGTTGCCGGCCGACGTGACGTAGTACCAGTCGGGGAAGAACAGATCGATCGGGTCCGGCTCGCAGATCTGGTCGGCGAGCTCATTCGCCCCGCCAGTCGGCGGCGTCCAGTCGATCCAGCCGACGCTTCCGGGGTTGTTCCCGCACAGGGGAATGATGTACTCCGGTCCGTCGGGAGGACCCAGCCAGGGATCCTCGGTCGCGATCGACTTGTTCTGGCCGTCGCACGTGACGATGGTGGTCGGGACCGTCACGGGCAGCAGCGCACACGGACCCGTGTTCGGCGCGCACGGCTGGGCCGGCCCTGAGACGGCCGTTGCATCGGTGTGGACGCTCAGCTCGTTCACGCCCAACACTCGAGCGAACACGGTCTCATGGGTGCGGGTGCCGAGGACACGGACGCCCTGTGCCCCGAGGGGAATGGGGCCGCCGCTGCCGACCTCGATCGTCGGATCCGCCAATGGCGCGCCCTGCCAGTCGGTGTACTCCGCCAGCTCGACGTCGATCCCGCCTGCGGCCGCGGCTTCGTCCACCGCCTCGAGGACGTCGGCGTCGTCGTGCGTGGCGCCGAGCATGTACTCCATCAGCACGATCGCACCGGCCTCAGCGGAGGCGTCCGCCGCGTTCTGCGAGCCGCGGTTGTCTCCCCATTGCAGCCCAACGTCGATCACCAGGCCGACCATCCCCACCAGGACGACCATGCCGACGCCGACGATCACCAGCGTCTGGCCCTTCGGATCGGGAGATGTTCTGCGGAGCCGCATGGATGGGTACCTCATGGTGAGACTCGCTCGATCGGCATCTGGCTCTCGGAACTGACCGTGATGCTGCCGACGAGCTGGCTGAAGATGGGTGTGGCTGGGAAGTACTGGGTGGAGACCGAGACCTCGATCACGCACCCGATGGCTGGGCAGCACTCGACATTCGCCTGAGGACAATCGGGCAGGCCCTCGACGTTGTCATCGAACGCGACCACCACGCCGTCCAGCCCGTATGCCTCCGCCTCGACGGCCGCGGTGATGTCGTCGATGTCCTGGTTGACGATGGCGACCCGAGCTCCGCTTCGGGCTCCGTTCGACACGGAGTTGTAGGCGAAGATCGCGCGCCCGAAGTCGAGGATGCCGAGCAGGAGGATCAGAAGGATCGGCAGGACCAGAGCGAACTCGACGAGGCTCTGTCCGCGAGTGCGGTCACGTCGCATGAAGCGACTCAGCATTGCGTCACCCGCCCCCGCCACCAGGGCCGCCGCCACCGGGGCCGCCGCCGGCGCTGACCACGATGGAGGCGCTGCACGGGACGTAGGTCCCGCCCACCAGGGATTGGGTGCCGATCTTGAAGTTGCCGGTGGTCGGCGCGTAGTTCGCGCTGCTGAACCCTTCGTCGATCCACTCGGCCAGCCCTTCAGCGCGTCGGAGATTGATCAGGTTTGGCACGCGGCAGGGCAGCGGTGGCGGCACAGGAAGCGGTGCGCCCGTCACGACGTTGACCGTCGCGGTCGGATCAAGGCACCCGACGCCAATGGTCGATGTCGGAGTCGTTACCTGGCTGGTGATGACCCGATTGGGGGCAACGCTCGATGGATCGACCCCGTCCGCGGTCAGCGTGTCAGGATCGAACCCGGCGTCGGTCCAGCTGTCCTCCGCGTCGCCCACGAGGGTGCCGATCAGGTTCGGGACGGTGATGCACGGCGGCGTCGGTGGGTCGGGATTGATCGGCAGGGTCTGGACGATGATGTCCGACGAGAAGATCGCGAGGGTCGGGAAGTCGCACGTCGACAGCGGGTCGTCCTCGGTCACAGTGAAGCTATCGACCGTCTCGACGTCGCGGCCCGTGACGGGACTGAAGTTGGCCGGGTCGAATCCGGCGGCCGCCCATGCCAGCCGCGCTCCCGCGACAGACATCCCCTCGACATCGGGCACGACGCGACACTGCAGCGGTGCCGGTGGCGGGGTGACGGGCAGAGGCGTCGGACAGTTGACGCAACCTAATCGGATCGGGAACGTCGAGGACGCCGACATCGCAATCGGGTCGCCGAAGAAGATGGCACCCAACGGCGTGATCGGTGAGAAGTCACACTCCATCGTCACGGTGGCGAAGTCGCCGACAATGGGATCAGCGACCGGCGCTCCGTCGGAGGTCGTGTAGATGGGGTTCTCGACGTCGGCTCCGTCAACGACGCCGTCGCCGTTCGCGTCCAGATCGCAGTTGATCGCCGCGACGTCAGCGAGCACCAGATCCTCATATCGGGTGCGCTCGTCCGGGGTCATGCCCGCGTGAGTGGCGGCGAAGTTCGCGCCGATGCGAACGGCCTGGTGGATGTTCGTCCAGCCGAAGAACAGGCGCCCGAAGTCGATCGCGCCGAGGAGAAGGATCAGGATGATCGGCAGCAGGAGCGCTGTCTCGACCAGGGCCTGGCCACGCGTTTGTGGCCGCAGCGCTGCCCGAAGACCCGTGGCGAAACGGTGAAGGAACATTGGATCTCGTGCTCGGGGTGCCGATGGCGGGCAGGACCATCGAAGTACATTCGTACTGCGCACCGTAGAGCCACGACCTTGCCACGCACCTTACGGGCGGGCACGCGCAAGGACACCCCGGCTCGGTGCCGGGGTGTCCGCGTCGGTTGGAGGTCGAGCCTAGTTGATGAGCGTGATCCCGAGGTCGACTTCGTCGCCGGGGTTCACGTCGCCGATCGACACCGAGTCCGGCGGGCCGATGCGTTCGACGAACCAGCCCTTGAGGCAGCCGGTCAGGCCGCTCGGATTGTCCAGCTGCGGACTGCCGGGCAGGTCCTCGCACTCGTTGTCGTTGCCCTGGACGTGCGCCTCGTCGAGCACGAAGGCCACCCAGAATGGGACGCCGTAGGCGAGGTTGTTGCCCTCGACCCGACCATTCACCCTCGGGGCACGGGGTCAGCGTGTCGGCGTCGCCGTCGCCGTCCGAGTCGGCTGCCTCCGGGACGGGTGGGTCCTCGCAGGTCGTGGTGTGGATCGGCAGCTTCACCGGCACGTCGACGTTGTCGTCGTCGTCGACGCCGTCTTCCTCGTACACGCCCGGCTCGTCGCCGTTGTACGTGGACAGCTCGCCCTCGCAGCAGTTGATGTTACCGGTGTGGGTCTCCACCCACCCCGGGATGTTCACGAAGATGTCGCACGGGTCGAGTGATCTGGTCGGCGAGGTTGCCGCACCCGAAGTCCAGCCAGCCGACCGACCCCGGCCCGGTCGTGCACAGGGGGATGATCGCCAGGTTCGACGCGTCGAGCGTCGCCCCGTTCGGCAGGATCTCGTACGGCGTCCAAGTCGTTGTCGTCCAGGCCCGTGCCGTCGTAGTTCGCCTCGTTCCAGTCGCGAATCGTGTGGATGTCGCCCGACTCGTCGCACAGCTCCATGGTCTGCGGGAACGTGACCGGCAGGCCCGACTCCGGACCCGGTGATCGGGCCCACGATGGCGGTGGCGTTGGCCCTGGCGGTGAGCTGGTCGATGCCGACCACCGACATCAGGAACGTGTCGAACGTCTGCTCAGCCACCGCACGGATGCCCTGCGCCTGCTGGCGGGATGGCTCCGGCCGTCCCGCAGTCCGGGACGGGCACGCCGATCAGCTCTCCCTCGTGGTCCGTGAACTGGACCTCGTCGATCTCGACGCCGTTCTCGGCCTCGCGGTCTCGACCGCGCAGCCCACGTCACCGATGGTCTTCGGCTGCTCGTCCAGCCACTGGAGAATGACGACCGCGCCCGCCTTCGCGATCGCGTCGGCGCCGTTCTGGGTCACGCGCTGGCGCCCCCAGGCGTACCCGCCGTCGATGACGAGCCCGACCATCGCGATGAGCCCGATCAGCGCGGCTGCGACGATGACGAGGACCTGGCCGGACGGATCGGGCCGGCGATGGATGGCGCGCCAGGCACGAGCGAGAAGTGTGGACATCATGATTCTCCGAGCGGGCACTCGGGCCCTTCACAGTTGAAGTCGACCTTGAATTGCGAGCGGCCTTCCATCTGGATCGGGCCGAGGATGGCGCCCAGGACCGGGGTGGCCGCCGCGAACTCGTACGGCACGGTCACGATGGCCATGCAGCGGACGATGGACGGGGCGTTGTTGTCGTCACCGGCGACGGCGCCGTCGCACGAGTTCGGCGTATCGAGCATGCTCGCGGTCCCGGAACTCCACCGTGATGGCCGTCGGATCGATTCCGAGCTGGACCGCCGTCTTCGCGGCCTCGTCCCGGATGTGGGCGATCGTCTGGTCGACGATCGCGAGGCGAGCTCCCTCGCGCGCCGCCTGGCTGATCGTGTTGAAGGCGTAGATCGCCTCGGCCGAGGTCGAAGATGCCGACCAGCACGAGGACGAAGATCGGGCAGGATGAGCGCGAACTCGACCATGGACTGGCCGCGACGCTCACGGGTGGGACTACTCATGGCACGGTCACCCGGATCTGGATCGTCTCGCTATCGGTTCCCCCGTCGGTGGTCACGGTCAACCTGACCTCGTAGTTCGATCCGCCGCCGCCAGGCGCGTCCGTGAATGGCTCGTTGACCAGGTTCGGCGCCCCGTCGCCGATCTCCGTCCACGGACCGCTGGGAAGGTTGTGCCGCTCCCACAGGTAGTCGGTGACCGGGCAGTGCCGGGTCCTCGGCGGGGGTTGTGAAGGTGACGAGCAGCGGACTGACGCTGCCGTTCACCCGGCCGCCGGCTGTCGGAAGCGGCGACGTCACAAAGGACGCGACGGGCAGCGGGCACGGCTCCGGCGGAGGCGGCGGGCGGATCGGGAACCCCGACGACCACCATGCCATTGATGGCGAACGTCGCCTCGGCTGCGAGCTGCACCGGGCCGCCGATGATGTTCTGCGCGAGCGGCGTGATCAGCTCGAACTGACACTCGAGGCGCACGGTCGCGAGGTCACCGAAGTCGTGGTCCCCCTGGTCGTCGGCATCGCCGGCGTTCATGTTGGTGAAGGTCGGGTCCGGATGGGGCGTCGGGTACTCGCAGTTGGCGGACTGGAGATCCTTGGTGATGAACGTCTCGTAGTCGTCTCGCCACCCGATCTCGGTCGCTCCGTCTGCCGACGGCCATGCGTCCGCTCGCTGCGACGCGGTGTCGGCGGCGATGCGCGTGGCGTTCTGAAGGGCGATCCACCCGAAGAAGACCCGGCCGAAGTCGACGGCCATGATGAGCAGCAGCGCGAGCAGCGGCAGGATCAGCGCGAACTCGACCATGCCCTGGCCACGTCGGGGCGGGCGGTCGAGCGAGCGGCGAAAGAGCTTCATCACGGGCGGCTCGGTGGTGCGGATTCCTGTCTCGCCACCGTATGGGCGTGACCTTGCAGCGCACCTTGAGACCCGACTCCCGATGGTCCCGACGCGGGAGTACCTTGGTCCTAGTCGCCCGCTCCGCTCGGCTCGGCGGGAAGCCTGATCGTGACCGAGGTCCCTGCGCCGAGTGCGCCGTCGACCTCGATCGAGCCGCCCATCGCCTCCATCAGTCCCCGCGCGGCGTACAGCCCGACGCCGCTGCCGTCGGGCGCCAGCTTGCGGGCCTGCGGCGCGCGATAGAACTGATCGAAGGCCCTGCGCCGCCGTCTCCTCGTCCATGCCGGTCCCGTGGTCCGTCACGGTGAGCGCGAGGCCCGGCTCGGCCGGCGCCAGACGCGCGCCGATCGGTGAGTCGGGCGGGCTGTACTTCACCGCGTTGTCGAGGACGGCCCACAGGACCTGCTCGAACCGGTCTGGGTCCCCGACGGCGAGGTACGGCGTTCCCTCGACCGCGAGCTCGAACGGCCGGCCCGCCCGCAGCGCGGCCCACGTCCGCTCGACCAGCGGAGGGACGGCAAACACCTCGATCTGGGGGGTGAGGACGCCGGCCTCGAGGCGGGAGGCGACCAGCAGCTGGCTCACCATCCTGCGCAGGCGCTCGGCCTGGTGCGTGATGGTATCGAGATCTGCCCGCGCAGATTGGGGGACAGCGTCGTCCGCTCGGAGCTCAGTGGCCAGGGCGCCGATGCTCGTCAGCGGCGTCTGCAGGTCGTGCGTCACTCCGCGCAGGAAGTCCGCCTGGATGGCCGCCAGCCGGTTGAGCTCATCGGCCTGGCTGCGGACGCGGGCGTACAGGAGCGAGTGCTCGAGCGCCGTCCCGAAGTGCTGTCCGACGAGCGTGAGGAGTGCGAGCTCCGCGGGCGTCGGCTCTGCGCGGCCCTCCCACGGTGCGTAGAGGATCGCCCGCAATCGATCGCTCACCGAGAGCTGAACGACGGCGAACGCGCCCCACGGCCCCTCGAGGCGGGTTGCGGTGGTCGAGCCGATCGTGACCGACGCCCACTGCTCGAGATCGCCGATGGGGGCGCCACCCGCCTCGTCCGTCCCGAGATAGACCCCGGGCGGGAGCAGCTCCTCGATCGTCGTTGGCGAGGACGGCGCAGCGCCAGGTTGCGTCGTGCATGACGGATCGCACCGCCGACACGAGCGACGCGACCACCTGCTGGGGCTGCTCGTCGATGGGGACGGCGCTCGCCTCGCGCGCGAGCGTCGCGACCTGGCGATTCCGCTCGTCGAGGGTGGTCGCCAGTTGGCGATAGGCGGCGCCCATCTCGGGATCGGCGACCTCCTCGCCGCGCTGAGCCAGCGAGACGAAGGACCGGATGTCGTCCGCGATCGCGCGCGCGAATACCACGCCCAGGATGGCTGCCCACGCGACCGCCCCTACGACGACGATGACCGCCACGACGTTCGGATCGACGTCGGCAAAGACCGATTCCGTCAGGAGCAGCGCGCCGACGAGCAGCAGGATGGGTGGCAGGACCGCGAGAAGGAGCGCAACGAAGATGCGGAGCCAGAGGCCGGTCCGCGGCACTGCGCTCAGGACCGTGGCGTCGCGGGCGGACCGGAGCTCAGCCGGTAGCCGATCCCGCGCTCGGTGACCAGGTAGCGCGGGCGGTCGGGATCGGCCTCGAGCTTGCGGCGAAGTCGGCGGACCGTCACCCACAGGTACGAGGGATCGGCGCCGTCCGCATCGGTCCACACCCGGTCGAGGAGCTCGTCGGTGGGCACCACGCGGTCGACCGACGCAGCGAGGACCTGGAGCAGCCGCGCCTCGGTCGGGGTCAGCTGATGGCTACCCGCAGGGGTGGTCAGGCGGCGCGTGGCCAGGTCGACCTCGACGTCACCCTGGTCCAAGTGTGATCTGCGGACTGCCGACCGATGCGCGTCGGAGCACGCGCTGGATGCGTGCGACCAGCTCGTCGGGGTCGAACGGCTTGGTGACGTAGTCCTCGGCGTACAGCTCGAGGGCGCTGACCTTCGCCTCCGAGTCCTCGACCGCCGAGAGCACGATGATCGGCAGATCGGCCAGCTGCTTGACCCGGCGGCTGAGCTCGAAGCCGTCCATGCCGGGCATCATCAGGTCGACGACGAGCAGTGCCGGCCACCAGCCGTCGAGCTCGCGCAGGGCATCCGGCCCCGACGAGGCCGTACGCACGTCGTAGCCGGCGCGGGAGACGCGCCGGCTGAGGACGGAGAGGAGCGTGACGTCGTCGTCGACCAGCAGGACGGCCGGTCGGACCGGCGGCAGCATCTCGCTAGAGGCCGGAGCCCATGACCGTGATGACGGCCGGACCAAGGATCACGATGAAGATCGTCGGAAAGATGCAGCCCACCATCGGGAAGAGCATCTTGACCGGGGCCTTGGCGGCTGCCTCCTCGGCCCGCTGACGGCGCTCGATCCGGAGCTGGTTCGACTGGATCTGGAGGACCTTGGCGATCGGCACGCCGAGCTGCTCGGCCTGGACGATCGCCCCGATGAAGTTGCTGACCGGCTGCGCGTCGGCACGCTGCGCAACATCGCGAAGCGCTTCGCGTCGCGGCCGCCCCATCCGGACCTCGGCCAGTGCCTGCCGGAACTCGTCGACGAGCGGGCCTTCCATCTTCTCGACGACCTTGGCGAGGGCCGCGTCGAAGCCGAGACCGGCCTCGACGGAAATGGTGAGCAGGTCAAGGCAATCGGGGAGCTGGAGCACCATTGCGAAGCTGCGTGCGCGGATCTTCCGCCCGAGCCAGAACTCGGGTGCCATGTACCCCAGCGCGCCGCCACCGAGGGCGAACAGGACAGCCACGAAGGAGCCGGTGATGAGCAGACCGAGCAGTAAGCCGATGATCGCGAAGGCGATGAGGCTGAGGATCTTGACGCCGATCCAGTCCGCGCCACGAAGGCCGCCGGGATACCCGGCCTTCTCGAGCTTTGCATCGATCTGGGCGATCGCGCCGCCTTCTTGCCGGCGACCGGCACGCGACAGTCGCTGAACGGTCGGGCGCAGCACGCGGTCGAAGAACGGCTGCTGGAGCTCCATCTCCTCCAGCGACTTCGGCTGGACGACGAGCTGGCTCAACCGCGCCTGGACTGCGTCCTCCGAGGGGCGCGCTGCCAGGCCATACGTGATCAGGAGGACGGCGGCCGCCGCGAGGACGGCGATGAGGATCTCTGGGCTCATGCGTTACACCTTGATGTCGACGATGCGGCGGATGAAGATGTAGCCGATGCCCATACTGATCAGGCCGATGATGAAGAACACGACGCCGAGCGGCAGGCCCAGCGCCTCGGGTGGGTTCTCCAGCATGTTCTCCATGTAGCTTGGGCTGATCAGGAAGAGAAGCGCCGCCAGGCCGACCGGCAGCAGGGTGATGACGTAGCCGCTGTAGCGCTGCATGGCGGTGAGGGTGTTGATCTCGCCGATGATCCGGACCCGCTCGCGGATCGTGAATGCGATGGCGTCGAGGACGGTCGCGAGGTTGCCACCGACCTGGCTCTGGATCTGGATGGCGGTGACCATCAGCTCGAGGTCCTCGGATGCGACGCGGCGCACCAGGTTGTTCAACGCCGGGTGCAGGGCGACGCCGAGCTGCATCTCGCGCACGACCCGCTCGAACTCCTCGCTGATCGGCGGCCGCGCCTCGCGGGTGACGAGCTCCATGCCCTGGAGGAACGAGGATCCGGCACGCAGGGAGTTGGCGAGCAGAGTGATCGTGTCCGGCAGCTGTTCGCCGAAGGCCCTGAGCCGCTTCCGCTGGCGGGAGCGCAGGTACCACCGCGGCGCGAAGAGGCCGAGGATGAAGAAGACCACCAGCGCGACGGGGTTCTGGAATGCCGGGGAAGATGAAGCCGATGATGAACGCCGCCATGACGAACAGGACCGGGGTCAATGCCCACGCGAGGATGAACTCGGCAGGCTTCATCTTCAGGTCGGCTCGCGCGAGATCGACGCTGAGCCTCGTCGCGAGGTCCTGGCGCTCGATGACGCGGGAGATCCCCGCCACCACGGCGGACTCGGCCTGGCCGTCTCCCTCAGGCGTGTCGGCACGTCCCGAGGCGTAGCGCTCGAGGCGCGCTGCGACGGATCCGCCTCCGGCGCTCATGGCGACGCCGATGGCCATGACGACCACGGCCAACGCGGCGAGCCCGGCGAT
>CAWDYT010000022.1:0-65843 GCA_963806695.1 uncultured Chloroflexia bacterium
GGTGGAGGCCGACCGCGCCGTGAGCAAACTCCAGTGCTCGGTGCTCAGGATCTGGACGGCGCGCGGGTCGTCCAGCGAGACGACGGGCTGGACGGGCGTGGCGGTGGGTGGGCGCTCGGCGGTCATGATCCCTCCTTCGGATCGGCGAAGGCCGTGGTGGCGCTCCGATTATCGGGCGCCACGCGCCGATCCGGACGCTTCCAGCGGATGGGACCGCATTCTGGCCGCAGAGGTCGAGATCCAGGATGGCGGCATGAATACGCAGATCTCCGTCCAAGCCCCAGCGGCCGCCGCGACGCCGATCGGCCGCCGTATCTCCGGCGCCGCGATTCGAGCGACGCTGCCACTGATCGCCGCCACGCTGCGGTTGATCAGCCTGAACTACGGAGCGCTGCGCTGGACGCTCGAGACGATGCCCGTCGGCGGTCACCGATCGCCTGTCGCCGCGAGCGTGCCCTCGTCACCGCGCGCGACGCCGCGCGCCGCGTCCCGGCCTACCGCGAGCATCTCGAAGCACGAGGCGTCGACCCGACCGCTTCCGGCGTTCGACGGCGCTGCCGGAGACCGACAAGGCGAGCTACGTCGACGTCCATGGCCCATCGCCGACCGATGCGTCGACGGGCGGATCCCGCTGCGCGGCACCACGATCGACGAGTCGTCCGGCAGCACCGGCACGCCGTACAACTGGGTGCGGTCCGACGAGGAGCGCGCGCACGTGCGGCGGATGATCGGCTTCTTCGCGCGCTACACGTTCGGCGACGAGCCGCTCGTCGTCCTCAACGCGTTCAGCATGGGCGCCTGGGCGACCGGCCTGACGACGGCGATCGCGCTCGAGGCGAACGGCCTGGTCAAGGCCACCGGACCGACATCGACAAGATCCTCGGCACGATGCGCGAGCTCGGCACCGGCTATCGCTACCTCATCGTCGGCTATCCGCCGTTCCTGAAGCTCCTCCTCGACGAGGCCGAGGCGATCGGCTTCGACTGGAGCGCCTACGAGATGCACGCGCTGCTCGGCGGCGAGGGCAACTCCGAGGGCCTGCGCGACTACCTCCTGCGCCGGTTCCGCTCCGTCTTCAGCGGCTACGGCGCGACCGATATCGAGATCGGCTTGGCGGCGGAGACGCCGGTCTGCATCGGCCTGCGCCGCCTGGCGGCCGAACGACCGGAGATCGCCCGAGGCGCTGTTCGGCGAGTCCGGCCGCAGCCCGATGGTCTTCCAGTACAACCCGCTGCTCCACCACGTCGAGACGAACGACCAGCGGCGAGCTGCTCTTCACGGTCACGCGCCACGCCACCCTGGCGCCGAAGGTTCGCTACAACGTCCACGACGAGGGCGGCGTCATCCGCGACGACGACCTGCGTGGCCGACTCGCGGCAGTTCGGGATCCGGCCTCGAGGACCTCGTCGCCGGCAGCGGGCCGCCTCGTGCGGATGCCGTACCTGTACGTCTTCGGCCGCAAGGACTCGACGGTCTCGGTCATGGGCGCCAACATCTATCCGGCTGACATCGAGGCCGCCATCTACGCCGAGCCCGACCTGGCCGCGCACGTCCTCTCGTTCCGCCTCTCGCATCCGCGAGGACCGGCCCGGCGAGACCCGCCCGCTCGTGACGATCCAGCTCGCCCGCGAGGAGCCGTCGCCCGACCTGACCGATGCCCTGCGCGCCGGGATCGAGCGGCAGCTCGCCGTCGCAGAACGCCGACTATCGCGAGGCGATGACCGAGTACCCGGCGCTCATGGTGCCGATCGTCGAGTGCTTCGCCCGCGGCAGCGGCCCGTTCGCCGGCGACGGAGACCGCATCAAGCACCGGTACGTCGCCGCCGCCGCGTGAAGTTGTGCGTCGTCCGGGGTCGTTCGGGGCCAATTGCCAACTGTCACGGGTTATAGCACTAGTGCTATAACGGCTGACAGGCTCGACGAAGGTGGGTGAAGAGCCTCTTCCAGCCCTCGGCCAACCGGCCGACTAGATCGCCCGCATCCGGTTGTTGCGGGGGTTGTGCTCGAGCTCGACGAGGCCGAGCGCCTCGAGCAGCGGCGGCAGGTACATGCCGAACCGGCCGCGGTAGCCCTTCCGCAGGCCGTACCAGCCGCCCTTCGGGTTCGACGCGTCGCGGCCCCAGGCCTCGACCGTGTCCGCCGGCGCCTCCTTCTGCTCATCGGTCGCGCCAAGCGGCACCCAGTCGCCCTGCTGCTTGAGCCAGGCGTGGAGGTCGTCGATCGCGGACGCGTGGTACGCGAGCTTGGTCGAGCCGACCTGGCACACCAATTGAGGCGGGTCGGCGGCGTCGTCGCGGTACATCGTGTAGTCGCTCGTGCCGGGCGCGGTCTTGAGCACCCACGGATCGTCCTTCGTGCCAGAACCTGGGCAGTCATCGGTCGGTTCCTCCATCGGTGGCTTCGTAGAGCTTCATCTCACCTCTCCGTGCGGTGCCGCCGGTCTCCACCGGCCGCCGCGATGTAGTGGGGGAGCAGCGTGCTCCACCCGCCCATGTTCCGATCGCGCCAGATGCGGCCCTCCTCCAGCCCAGCCGCTCCCAGCCGCGGTGCTCGATCTCGACCCGCGTGACGGCCGCGTGCGGGACGAAGCGGATCTCGACCTCGGTGGCATCCTCACGGTCGCGCCGCAGGTGCCAGAGATAGACGAAGCCGATGCGGTGGCTCCCACAGCGTCACTTCGCCCCAGTCGTGCTCATCGCCTGCCTGCGTGCGCTCGAAGATGCGCCCGCCGACGCGGCCCTCGAGGACGACCCGCAGGTTCGGCTCGCCGGTGGCGGTGTGGTCGGCCGGCCACCACAGACCGATGCGCTCCGTCCAGACCATGAATGCGTGGTCCGGCTCGCAGTCGACCTCGAACGTCAGGCGCAGCGGCTCGATCCGGTCCTGCGGTCGTCATCGGCGCCCATTCGTGTTCTCCGCCATCAGCCGGAAGCGGGTGGCGGCGTCGCCCCATACGGTGCGGAGGTACGTCTCCACCGCCTCGAGACCCTCCTCGCGCAGCGAGTAGATGCGGCGAGTGCCCTGGCGGCGCTCCTCGACCAACCCGGCGTCCTTCAGCAGCCGGAGGTGGAACGAGACCGCGGGACGGCTCACCGGCAGCTCGTCCGCCAGCTCGCCGACGGCGCGCGGTCGCTCGCCCAGGAGCTGGAGGATCGTCCGGCGGTGAGGGTCGCCCAGCGCCTCGAATGCATCGGTCAAGATCGGCTTACGGTAAACGTTCATTGACCGAGGCGCAAGAGAGGACAACGGGGCTTGCCGCGACGCGGATAATCGGCTCGCCCATCCGAACGCGAGGACGCACCCATGACGGCCGGGGATCGGTGGATCTGCCAGGTCTGCTGGAAGTCGAACCACCCGGACGCCATCGCCTGCTGGAAGTGCAAGACGTCGCGCGACATCGAGACCTCCGAGGTCGAGACGCATCGCGAGAACGGTTGCCACCCGCCAGGCCAAGCCCGAGGCGATCCCGGACATCGTGGTCGCCCTGCCGGTCGTCATCTTCCGCGGCTACGCCAAGACCTGGTTGCGCGGCGGGCTGGGCCTCCTTGCCCTCCCGATCCTGATCGGGATCGGCGGCGTGACCGACGTGACGTACCTGCTGCTGAGCGCCGGCTTCGCCGGCGGGCTCATCGGCGTGGGCTTCCTGGCCGGCGAGGTGGCCGATGGCATGCGCGACCGCGAGCCATGGGCATTCCTGGTCGGGGTTGCGCTGTCCGTGGTCGGCGGCATCGGCTCGGTCCTGGCTTTCGAGGTGTTCGCGCCCGACCTGTTCAACCCGATCGCGATCCGCTGGTTCAGCCTGCTGGTGTTCGGCGGTGCCGGCCTGGCCGCCGGGGCCGGGCTCGTGCTGATGTTCGTGCGTCGCGACCGCCCAGACGGCTCGGAGGCCCGCGCCGGACAATCCCCTGATGGGGTGTGATCCGGACCTGCGGAGCCCGTCCAGTCACCCCACGAGGAGGAACCGATGCCCGACCTGCGCCCCCTGTCCGAGCTCGAGCCGATCCAGGTCTGGGAGGGCATTCGCGCGCGCCGCGTCGAGGGCGACCAGGTCACGCTGGCGATCGTCGAGCTCGACCCGAACGCGACGGTGCCCGAGCACACGCATCCGTCGGAGCAGAACGGCATGGTGATCAGCGGTGAGATGCGCTTCCGCGTCGGCGACGAGGAGCGGCTGCTCGGGCCGGGCGGGACGTGGCGCATCCTGGGCGGCGTGCCGCACAGCGCCACCGCCGGCCCGGACGGGGCGTGGTGATCGACGTGTTCAGCCCGATCCGCTCGGACTGGAACGCGTTCCCGGTGCTGCCGCCGGAGGAGCCGCGCTGGCCGCACGGAGCATGAGCCAGCCGTGGACGTCGGTCCCCGGCAGCACGAGCTCCTCGACGACCTCGAAGCCGTGGCGCTCGTAGAGCAGGACGTTGCGCCCGGTGGCGGTCTCCAGGTAGCACGGGAGACCCCGGGCATCGGCCTCCGCCAGGACGGGACGCCAGCAGCGCTGAGCCGATCCCCTCGCCCTGCCGATCGGGGTCGACGCCCAGGGCGGAGAGGTAGTAGTGGCTTCCGGGCGCGTGCACGCGCCGCCGCTCGTCGAGCGCGTCGATCGCGCTGCCGGTCTGACGCAACCGAAGCCAGCCGATCAGCCGCCCGTAGACCGGGACCAGCCTGAGCTGGTCGACCGCTGACGACGGGCCTCGGCCGGGCGGGATCCAGATCGCCGCGCCGGCCAGGTCGTCGGTCGTCCACGTCTGGGTGAGCCCGGCCGACGCGAAGCGCAGGATGCCCGTCCAGCCGTCGCGCATGCGCTGCGCTCCGCTCCGGGGCGTCGCCGGCGAGGAAGCGGAAGAACGGGTCGGCGGCGAAGGCGCGAGCCAGGACGGCGGCGAGCACCGGGATGTCGTCGCGGGTCGCGCGCCGGACCGGGGCTGCCGTCGCCATCGTCGCGGCCATTGTCGGGCATGGCCGCGTGGGTCCACGGCGCGGTGATGCATCGGTCCGGGTCGCCCGTACGCCTGATATCCGGGCAGACCCGACGGCCCGTCCGGGGACATCCATGGGGGAGCACGCGGACCGGCCGATGCGTCCCGGCACGCCGCGGCAGCGACAGGGCGCACTGGAGGAAATGACCACCATGGTCAGCCGTGTCTCGGCTCATCCCGGCATCCGTTCCGGGATCGCCATCCTCATCGCGGCGCTGATCCTGACGCTCGGGATCGCCCCGCTTCTCGCCGCCGGCGCCGACCATCTCGATGCGCCCAGCCTCGGCAGCGTCTCGAACGTGAACGACCAGCTCAGCGTGAGCAAGCTGCGCGGTCCGCTCGACATCAACGACGTCTACGCCTTCGACGGCAGCCTCGGCAGCACGACGGTGCTGGCGGTGACGGTCAACCCGGCGGTGAACGTCCTCGGCCCACGGACCTTCCAGGCCGGCGCCGAGTATCGGATCAACGTCGATCGCAGCGGTGACGCCGTCGAAGACGCGCGCTACACCGTCACCTTCGGCAACCCCGACGCCCGTGGGGTGCAGAGCTACGTCGTGAAGCTGGGTGGCCGCGCGGTCGCATCGGGCTTCACCGATGACGCCAAGGGCCGCTCGCAGAGTCGCGACGGCGTGCTCGCCTTCGCCGGTGTGCGCTCCGACCCGTTCTTCTTCGACCTGCTCGGCTTCCTCGGCAGCGTCCGTGGCCAGGGCAGTGACCGGCTCGGGATGAACCCGACCGACTTCTTCATCGGTCTCAACACCCTGGCCATCGTGCTGGAGGTGCCGAATGCCCAGCTGGGCGGCAACGGCACGGGCATCGGCGTGTGGGCCACGACCGTGGCCGGCGGTGCTGTGGTCGACCAGATGGGCCGGCCGGCGATCAACACCGTCTTCAACGCCACCGGTGCCGATAAGAACGCGTTCAACCTGACGCCGCCGTCGCAGCAGCGGACGGCGATGAGCGGGAAGTTCCGGCAGAACACGATCGATACGCTGATCGCGCTGTCCGGGCTGGGCACGCCATACACCCCCGCGCAGGCGGCCGCCATCGCAGACATCCTGCTGCCCGACACGCTGACCTACACGGTCGGCGCAACGCCGGGTTCCTGAACGGGCGAGACCTCGACGACGACGTGATCGACGTCGAGCTCGGCCTGGTCACCAACGGAGCCGTCCCGTCCGACGGCGTCGGCCCGCATGGCGACTACATGGCCGCCTTCCCGTACCTCGGCGCGCCGCACTGAGCGGCCGTCGACGCCCGATGCGTCGGGGTGGCCCTCCGCGGCCATCCCGGCGCCCACCACCGAAAGGATCACCGATGAACGCGCTGTCGACGGCGACCGGCGGGGGGCGACACCTCCTCAGCATGCGGCCTCGCCCGTTGGCCATCGTCTTTACGGCCCTGGCGGTAGCGGCGGCGAGCTTCGCGCTTTCGACCCGCACGCCCGCCGCTGCGGACCCCATCAGCCCTGGCGCAGCGCCGAACGTGCGATTGCCGGCCGATGCCGTCGCCGACGCGCGTCCACTCGACCAGATCGATGCCGCGATCGAGGTCTGGACCGCCAATCTCGACGCGGAGCCGGCCGACTTCATCGCCGCCGTTCACCTCGGCGAGCTGTACCTGGCCCGCGCGCGGTTGAGCGGCGACCTGGCCGATGGCACGCGGGCCGCCGACGCGGCCGACCGGGCGCTCGCCATCGACGGCAGCCTGGTGGCCGCGCGGCTCCTCCGCGCCCAGGCGGCCCAGGCCGCGCACGACTTCCGCGGCGCCGAGGCCGATGCGCTCGCGGTGCTGGCGGAGGCGCCGGACGCGCCCGAGGCGCTCGCCGTTCTCGGCGATGCGAGGCTCGAGCTGGGGTCGTACGACCTCGCTGCCGATTCGTACGCCCGCCTTGCGGAGCTCGCATCGGCGGCCGCGGTCGACGCTCGGCTGGCACGGCTGGCCGCGGTGACGGGCCGGTTGGACGAGGCCCGGCGGCTCGCCGCTGCCGCGACGGCCGCCGCCGCACTCGACACCGACCAGCCGACCGCGCTGGCCTGGTACCACGGGCTCGAGGCCGCGCTCGCCTTCCAGGCCGGTGACCTGGCCACCTCCGAGGCGCAATGGCGCGAGGCGCTGTCGCTGTGGGACGGGTCCGCTGCGGCGCACGCCGGCCTCGGGAGAACGGTGGCTGCCATGGGCGACCTGGCCGCCGCCCGAACCTCGCTGGAGCGAGCGGTGGCCATCCAGCCGCAGCCCGATGCGCTCGCCATCTTGGCCGAGGTGCAGACGCGCGCCGGAGATGCCGCCGCCGCGGCGATCTCGCGCGACACCCTGCTGGCGCTGGGCGAGCTCGGGTCCGCGGACCGCCAGCTGGCTCGCTTCCTGGCGGATCGAGGCGAGGATCCGGAACGGGCGGTCGCGCTGGCCCGGGCCGACCTCGCCGTCCGCGGCGACGTCTACGCGCACGACACCCTCGCCTGGGCCCTGTTGGCCGCCGGCGAGGTGGAGGAGGCCGAGGCCGAGATGCGGCAGGCGCAAGCGGTCGGGACCGAGGACGCGCTGCTCGACTTCCACGCCGGGATGATCGCCGCGGCTGACGGCCGCACGGCCGACGCGATCGACCTGCTGGGGGTCGCCCTCGAGCGCAATCCGCGCTTCGACCTGGCCGGGGCGGACCGGGCAGAAACCACGCTCGCCGAGCTCCGAGGGGAGGACCGACCGTGATCCGATTGCGCCGCTGGGTCCGAGCGCTGCTGCTGGCGGCCGTATTCATCGCCCTGGCGCCGGCCGCGGCATCGGCTCACCCGCTGGGCAACTTCTCGATCAATCACTACGCCGCGGTGACGGTCAGCCCGACCGAGGTGGTCGTCGACCTGGTCGTCGATACGGCCGAGATCCCGACCGTGGCCGCCATCGCCGAGCTGGATGCCGACGGGAGCGGCGCGGCGGAGCCCGCCGAGCTGGCCGCCGCCCGGATGGGCGCCTGCGAGGCGCGATCGAGTGCCGTCGCGATCGTCCTCGACGGTCAGCCGGTGCCCCTGGAGGTCGAGCGTGCCTCGCTCGAGTTGGTGCCGGGCGCCGAGGGTCTGCCCACCCTGCGGACCGAGTGCCTGCTCGTGGGTCCGATCGAGATGCCGCAGGCCGCGCCAGCCACCCTGACCGTCATCGACGAGGGCGACCCCGATCGGCTCGGATGGCACGAGATCGTGGTGCGCGGAGACGGCGTGACGGTCACGGACGCCGATGCGGCGCTCGACGTCTCTCAGCGGCTGACCGCCTATCCCGACGACCTGCTGCAGCGGCCCCTCGATGAGCGCTCCGCGACCGTCGAGCTGCGCGCCGGCGGAGCACGCGCCGCGGTGACGCCTCCTGCGGCGTCGGACGGCGGCGACGCCTCAGCCATCGTCGTGCCCGCCACGCCCATCGCGGTCATCGTCGGCCTGCTGCTGGCTGCGGTTGCCGGGGCGGGGCACGCCATCAGCCCAGGGCATGGCAAGACGCTGATGGCCGCCTACCTGGTCGGCAGCCGCGGCCGGCGGCGCGACGCGGTCGTGCTGGGGCTGGCCGTCACCCTGTCGCACACCGTCGGCGTGCTGGCGCTGGCCGGCCTGGTGCTGCTGGCCGGAGCCGCGCTCCCGGCTGACCGGATCTACCCGGTGCTGTCGGCCATCGCCGGCGTTGCGGTGGTGGTCATCGGCGCGTCGATGCTCGCCGGCTGTGTCAGGCGCGTGGCGGCACATCGGAGGCACTCGGCAGCGCACGCCCACGACCACTCGCCAGCACGGCCACGGCCACGGCTCGGTCACGACCATCCGCACGACGTCCCGGCACCGGGACGCCTGGGCGTGGTGGCGATCGGCCTGGCCGGGGGGCTGGTGCCGTCACCGGCCGCGCTGCTGCTGCTGCTCGGCGCGGTGGCCGCCGGTGCGCCGGGCTACGGCCTGGGCCTGGCGGTCGCGTTCGGGCTCGGCATGGCCGGCGTGCTGGCCGGCCTCGGCCTGGTCGTGGTTGGCGGACGCGACCTCGCGTCGGGGCTGGTGCATCGGCTGCCCGCTGCCGGACGGGTGGCGCCGCTGGTGCCCTGGGCGGCGTCGGCGATCGTGCTGGTCGGCGGTGTTGTGCTCACCGGGCAGGCGGTGATCGGTCGCCTGTGAGGTTCAGTCGGGAAGGTCTCGGATCGAGATCGGTCGGTTCGGCGGCTCCGGCTCCGGGCCAAGCTCGACCAGGCTCCATCCCGGCAGCGGCCCGCGCGCCTGACCCTCGGCGCTGAGCGCCGCCGCGACGCGACCCAGCAGTTGGCGAGCGCCCGCCTGCGCAGCCTCTGGCAGCTCATCCACGATCGCGCTGAGCCGGCGCTCGATAAGACGTGTGGCGACCGCGGGGCCGATCCCCTCGCGGTCCCGCCGGACGAGGTCCTCGGCATCCTCGATGCCGTCCGACTCGAGCGCGGCGATCAGGCGTCGCACCGCCGTCGCATCGGCCTTCGGGAGCCGGTCGATCCAGCTGGGGGGCGGGGGAGGCGGCTCGGTCTTCTTCTGCTTCCTCGTTCCGGAGCTCCGGGCCGACGGTGCCCGGCGGATGGGGGTGACCTTGGCCGTGCGGGCCGACGGGATCGCCTCGCGCACGCCGTCGAGCGTGGCGAACGGCCCGAGCATCAGCTCCTGGCCGAACTCGTTGGCCTGCTCGGTGTCGACCAGGAACCAACCGGTGCTGCCTCCGCGCACCTCGAACCGCTCGTCGGCCGTGCGGTAGATGCCGGCCGACTTGCGGACGAGCTTGTCCGGATCGGCGGGGGCATCGGCTGCGCCGCGCTTTGCCTTCGGCATTGCGAAACGTTACTCCGGCGAGCGCACCGGAGTGCGCCCGGGTGCCGCCGATCCGCCCTCGAGGATGCCCGCGTAGACTGAGCCAGATGTCCCTGTATCGGATCGAGGACGAGCCCGGCTTCGAGGCGCCCGTCATGGTCGCCGCCCTGGAGGGCTGGGTGGATGCCGGCTCGTCCGGCACGACCGCCGCCAGCCAGCTGGCGGAGTCCGGACGCGTCGTCGCCATGTTCGACACCGATTCGATCTACGACTATCGCTCACGCCGCCCGACGCTCGACATCCTCGACGGTCGGCCGATCACGCTGGAGTGGCCGCAGCTGGTGGTCAGCGCCACGAAGGTCGACGAGCGCGAGCTGCTCGTCCTGACCGGTCCCGAGCCCGACTATCGCTGGCGCGAGCTTGCCGATGACGTCATCGCCCTCTGCCGTCGGTTCGGCGTCGCCAGCTGGGCGAGCCTCGGCGCGATCCCGGCCGCGGTTCCCCATACCCGCCCGGTCCCGATCCTGGCGACGGCATCCGCATCCGGCCTCCTGCCGGCCGGCATCCGCCAGGGCCCCGATGGGCTGCTGCGCGTCCCGTCGGCGGCGCTCTCGGTGCTCGAGCTGGCCGCGGCCGAGGCAGGCATCCCGGCGGTCGGCTTCTTCGCCCAGGTGCCGCACTACGTGAACGCCACCTACCCGACCGCCTCCATCGCGCTGCTCACCGCACTCGGCCGCTACCTCGGCGTCGAGCTGCCTGTCGGCCAGCTTGCGACCCGGGCCCTGGAGCGCCGCAACCTGCTCGACGCGGCGACCTCTTCGGATGAGCAAACGAAGTCGTACGTCGAGCGCCTCGAGGCACTGGCCGACGAATCGCGCCTCCCGGCGGGGGACGAGCTCATCGCCGACATCGAACGCTTCCTGCGCGAGGGTTCCACGGACGACGACGAGGGCGAGAGTGGAGGCGGTTCCCGCCTCCACTGAGACCCGGTCAGGCGAGCAGCGCTGTCGCTGGCAGCCGCGTGAAGATCTCGCGCGCCGGACCTCTCGACGGGCGGCCGGTCGGCCGCTATGCTGCGCGGACCGTGACCGACGCTGGTTCTCACCACCGCGACATCCGAGGCGCGTTCGCCTGCATCTGTCGCTGTCGCTAGGCGGGAGGAGCTCCGCTCCCGCGCATCGGCGACGCTCGTCGGTCTGCCGCCCTCACTGAGGGCCCTCTTCCCGCCACTCGGCCCGTGACTTCCGGCATTTCCTTGTCCTCGGAGCATCCAATGCCCACCCCGCGCACCGCGCACCCCTACCGCGATCTGGACGTCATCGACGCCCGCGCCCCCCGGTTCAACCAGGCCACCGTTGGCATCGTGTCGCTCGTTGCCGTGCTCACCGGCTTGTGGCCCCTGCTCGGCCTCATGGCCGCCCAGCTCGGGATCGGCCTGCGGTGGGGACGACGCTACTGTCTGGCGTGCGTCGCCTACTTCGAGCTCGTCCAGCCGCGATTCGGCGAGGGTCCGATCGAGGACTCGCGCCCGCCGAGGTTCGCCAACCAGATCGGCTTCGTGGTCCTGACGTCGGCGACCCTCGCATGGGCGGTCGGCTGGACCGCCATCGGCGCGGCGCTCGGCCTGCTCGTGGCCGGGCTGGCCCTGCTGGCGGCCGCGACCGGCCTGTGCGTGGGCTGCGAGCTGTACCGCATCGGCGCCCGGCTCCGCGGCATCCGGCGGCGGGAGGTCGATCGCGTCGAGCTCGCCGAGCTCGGCGTTGCAGCTGGGGGTGCCGGGGATGTGGTGGTGGCGTTCGGCCATCCGCTGTGCACCGATTGCAATACCGTCCTGCGCGACCTCGAGGCCGGATCGGAGCGCTACGTCAGCGTCAACGTCCGAGAGCGGCCGGACCTCGCCCGCAAGTACGGCGTGGCCCTCGTGCCGACGGTGGTCCGCGTCGCGGCCGACGGGCGCGTGCTCCAGCAGGTCGCCGGCTAGCGACGCCGCCACCGGTCGACAGCCCGCGCTAGGGTGAGGTGATGCTCGTTCGCCTTGCCGATCCTGAGACCGATGCCGCCGCGGTGGCCGCGATCTACCGGCCCGCGGTGGAGCACGGGCTCGCTTCGTTCGAGGCGATCGCGCCCGATGCAGCGGAGATGCACCGGCGGATGCGGGACACGCTGGAGCGGACACCGTGGCTGGTGGCCGACATCGACGGGGACGTGGTCGGTTACGCATACGCCGGGCCGCACCACGCGCGTCCGGGGTATCGCTGGTCGGTGAACATCTCGGTCTACGTGAGCGACCGGTTCACCGGCCGAGGCATCGGCCGTCAGCTGTACGAGGAGCTGATCGGCCTGCTTCGACGCCAGGGATTCGTCAACGCCTACGCGGGGATCACGCAGCCGAACGAGGCCAGCGTGGCGCTTCACGAGGCGATCGGGATGCGGCGCATCGCCGTCTACGAGCGCGTTGGCTGGAAGCACGGCGCCTGGCACGACGTGGCGTGGTACGGCCTGCGCCTCACGGAGCCTTCCGAGCCGCCACCCGAGCCGATCCCGATCGGCGAACTGCTCGAAGGGGCTTGACTCTCCACCTACCGGAGACTTCATGCTGCGCGGCATGAACGGCCAGCTGCTCTCGATCGGTCGCTTTGCCCGCCTGTCCGGGCTGAGCGTCGGGGCGCTGCGCCACTACCACGAGCACGGGCTGCTGGTGCCGGCCAGCGTCGACCCACACACGGGATACCGCTCCTACTCCCCGGCCCAGGCCGAGGAGGCGCGCCTCATCGGCAGCCTGCGTGAGCTCGGCCTGGCGTTGCCGCAGGTCCGGGCCGCGTTGGCCGCCGACCCCGCCGCGCGCCGCGCGATGCTGGCCGCGCACCGAACCCGCCTGGGGGCGCTGCTGGCCCGCACCCAGCGCCAGATTCATTGGCTCAACCGAGCCATCGACCACGAGGAGCCGATCATGATTCCCTCGCCACCTGCCCCGCTCGACCGCGACGCTCGCCGCCGGCTGGCGGCCGACCTGTTCAACCACACCTGGACGCTGATGGAGCGCGTGGACCGCACGGCGGCGCAGGACGACGAGATGCTGCACTGCGCGCATGCCTCGCGCTACCACTGGGGCGAGGTGGGCGAGCCGGCGAACCTCGCGCGCGGCGAGTGGCAGTGCTCGCGCGTGTACACAGTCCTGGAGCGCGCGGAGCCGGCGATGTGGCATGCCCGCCGATGCCTTGCCATCTGCGAGGAGCACGGCATCGCAGACTGGGACATCGCGTTTGCGTGGGAGGCGATCGCCCGCGCCGCGTCCGTTGCCGGTGACGAGAAGGAGGCGGCGGCCGCACTGGTCCGGGCGCGGGAGCTCGGCTCGCTGATCGCGGAGGAGGAGGATCGCGAGCTGCTGGTCAGCGACCTGGCGACGATCGACGCCAGACCGATGGACGGAGCTCTGTCATCGGCCTAGGCTGAGGTCACGATGAGCACGCTCCGCTACTCGCGATGGGACGGCAGCCAGCAGCTGCCCCCGTTCGATGCCGACGACGTGCTCGATGCGCTCTCGGACGACATCCTGACCGAGGGCGACGTGCGTCGGGCGCTGCATCGGCTCATGCAACGCGGCCTGCGGGGCACGCGCGGCGGTGACGTCCCCGGCCTGCGGCGGATCATGGAGCGCCTGCGCGCACAGCGCCAGGAGGCGCTGGAGCGTTCGAACCTCGACGGCGTGCTCGACGACCTCAACCGCCGGCTGGGCGAGATCCTGGACCAAGAGCGATCGGGGATCGAGCGTCGCGTGCACGAGGCGGAGCAGCGCGCGCTCGACGCGCCGCCGGGCCCCGAGCAGGACCAGGCGCGCATGGCCGAGCAGGTGATGCGCCGAACCGCACGACAGCGCGAGAACCGGCTCGATGCGCTGCCCGACAACATGGCGGGGCGGATGAATGGTCTGCGCGACTACGAGTTCATGGACGACGCCGCCCGCGACGCCTTCGAGGCCCTCACTGACGAGCTGCGTCAGCAGATGCTGCAGACGTACTTCCAGGGCCTCAAGGATGGCGTGCAGCGCGTGACACCCGAGGACCTGGCCGGCGTGCGCGACATGGTCCGCGACCTCAACGCCCTGCTCGAGAAGCACGCCACCGGCGCGGACACGACCGAGGAGTTCGGCGCGTTCATGGCCAAGCACAGCTCGTACTTCCCGCCGGGCATCTCGAACACCGACGAGCTGATCGAGCACCTCCACCGGCAGGCGTCGCAGATGGCTTCGCTGCTCAGCAGCATGAGCCCGCAGATGCGGGAGGAGCTGCGGGAGCTGATGGACGACCTGCTGCGGGACGACCGCCTGCGGATCGACATGGCCCGCCTGGCCGGCAACCTCCAGTCAGCCCGTCCCGACCTGCCATTCGGCGAGCCGTACCCGTTCGAGGGGGATGAGCCGATGGGCCTGACCGATGCCCTGGCGGCCATCGATCGCCAGCAGCAGTACGACGCGATGGAGGAGGCCCTGGGCGCCGCACGCGACCCCGATGCCCTCGAGCAGGTCGATGCCGACCTGCTGCGCGACCTCGCCGGCGACGACGCCGTCGACGACCTCGGCCAGCTCCAGGAGCTCACCCGCGCGCTCGAGGAGGCGGGGTACCTCGACCGCGAGTCGGGGAGGCTCGAGCTCACTCCGCGCGCGGCGCGCAAGCTCGGCATGCGGGCCCTGACCGACATCTTCTCGCGGCTTCGCCGGGAGGGCTTTGGCGGCCATGCCCTGCCCCGCGCCGGTCGAGGCGGCGAACCGACCGACGAGACCAAGCGCTACGAGTTCGGCGACGCGTTCGCGGTCGACATCAACCGGACCCTGTTCAACGCCATGGCTCGCTCCGGGCCGGGTACTCCGGTCACCATCGGCCCGGGCGACTTCGAGGTCAGCCGCACCGAGGAGACCACGACCTCGTCCACGGTCCTGCTGCTCGACATGAGCCGTTCCATGCTGCTGCGCGGGTGCTCATCGGCCGCCAAACGCGTGGCCATGGCGCTCCACACCCTGATCCACACCAAGTACCCGCGGGACAAGCTGTACGTCGTCGGCTTCGCGTACTACGCCCGCCAGCTGAAGCCCGAGTCGATTCCCACGCTGTCGCCGTACGAGTTCGAGTACGGCACCAACCTCCAGCACGCCCTGATCATCGCGCGCCAGCTGCTGGGCCGATCCACCGGCGGCAACAAGGAGATCGTGGTGATCACCGACGGCGAGCCGACGGCCCACATCGACAACGGCCAGGTGGAGTTCGCCTACCCCCCGACGCTGCGCACCGTGCAGTCGACCCTGCGCGAGGTCGGCCGATGCACCCGCGAGGGCATCGTGATCAACACGTTCATGCTCGAGCGGTCGCGCTACCTGTCGGAGTTCGTCGACCTCATGTCGCGGATCAACCGCGGCCGCGCCTTCTACGTCGAGCCGGAGCACCTCGGCGAGTACGTGCTGGTCGACTACGTCAACAAGAAGACGAAGCGGGTGGCGTAGGGCTACGCCCGCCGCTCGTTGCCGCGCTTGAAGTTGCCCGTCGCCCGCGCCATGAGCTGCTGCGCCGCGGCGGGGTCCGCGTCGGCCACGCGAGTCGTGAAGCGCGCGGCGGCCCGGCCGCGCAGCAGCGTGACGGGCGCGGCGTGGTAGCGAATGACGATCGTCCCGTCCGCGCGTGCCAGGTAGCTGAACGGCTGGTCGGCGAGCGGGTCCGGCCCGGGCATGGGCCAAACGATACGCCGCCGTGCAACGCCGGACGGCTGATACCATCGGCCGCATGGAGCCGGACGCCGATGCACGCCTCGACGCAACGCCCGCCACGCTCCCGATCGGCCGCGCGGGGCGGCTCGAGGCGATGCCGCTGTCGGCGGCAGGGGACCATGCCGTGCTCGTCCACGAGACGACGCCACACGGGCGGCGTCGGGCATTGCTGACGACCGACAAGCTCGCTGCCGGCGAGCGGCTGGTCGTGATGCCGCTGGACGAGGAGGTCGAGGTGCGGGTCGACGGTGACGCGCTGGCCGTGTGGCTAGGCGGCAACTCCATCCAGCAGCTTCCTCCCGAGCAGCGGCCGCTCGAGCCCGGGTCGGCGCCGGCGTGGGCCACCCTGGTCGGCGGCGCGCTCCTGCTGCTGGTGCTTGCCTTCGCCGTCATCGGCTCGGCGGTGGCCTTCAACTGGCTGCTGGAGGTGCTCGGGTGACCGACCGGTTGCGCCCACCCGGGACCGGGCTGGCGACCATGCGGCTGGGCCTCGAGTTCGGAGGGCTGGACGACTTCGCCGACTCGCTCGAGCGTGCCCTGGCGCGCGGTGGCGACCAGGGGGCGACGCTCGTGGCGGCGCTCGACCGCGGCGACCTCGCCATCCACCTGCCCAGGATCGACGGGCCGTGCTGGAACTCGGTGCCACTCTTCCACCTGCATCGCGGCGGCACGCCGACCGCGGCGGATTGGGCGACCACCTCGGGGATTCTCGAGAAGCTCGAGCGGTATCGCTGACCGATGCGGATCTACCTGTCGGTGGACATGGAGGGCCTCGCCGGGGTCGCCCATCCGCACCAGGTCAGCTTCGGACCGGGCGTCGATCGTGTCGACTACGACCGCAGCCGGGCGCTCATGGCGGCCGAGGCGAACGCGGCCATCGATGCCGCCTTCGACGGCGGCGCCGACGAGGTGGTGGTCAACGACAGCCACTGGCAGATGCGCAACCTGCGCGCCGAGGACATCGACCCGCGGGCGCGGCTGCTCATCGGCGACAAGCCGTTCAGCATGACCGAGGGGATCGGGGACGGTGCGGCCGGTGGCTACGACGCCGCCGCGTTCGTGGGCTACCACGCCGGCGCCGGGCATCCGACCGGGGTGATCGGTCATACCTACTCGTCCGCGGTGGTGGCCGGCGTCCGGGTGAACGATGCGCCCCACAACGAGGCCGCCATCAACGCGATTCGCCTGGGGCACCACGGGATCCCGGTGGCGCTCGTCACCGGCGACGACGCGCTGGCCGAGGAGATCGCTTCGATCCTTCCCTGGGCGGAGCGGGTCATCGTGAAGCGGGCGCTCGGCTTCAGCACCGCGGACGGCCTCTCACCGCAGGCGGCCGCCGACGCGATCCGAAACGGGATGCGGGCCGCCCTTGGCCGGTTGGCGGAGATGGAACCCTACCGGCCGCACCTGCCCCTGCGAGCCGAGATTGACTTCCGGCTGCCGGTCCACGCGGCGTTCGCCGCCGTGCTGCCCGAGATCGAACGGATCGGCCCTCGCTCGGTCGCCTTCGACGCGCCCGACGGCGAGTCCTTCTACCGGCGATTCCTCGCCGCGTTCCGCCTGGCCGGATCCGGCACCCTGTAGGTGGAGCAGATGGACGAGGACGAGCGGCGACGGCTCCGGGACCTCATGGCACGGTTCGCCACCGGGGTCAGCGTGGTGGCCGCGCGCCACGGCCCGCTGCTGGCCGGGATGACGGCGAACGCGATCGCCTCGATCAGCATCGACCCACCGCTGATGATGGCCAGTATCGGCCGGCGCGCGGAGACCCATCAGGCCATCGTCGGCTCGCACGCCTTCGCCATCAGCATCCTTTCCGAGGACCAGCTCTCGCTGGCGGAGTGCTTCGCCCGTCCGACGACAGCCTCCAAGCTCACTGGCTTCTGCGATGCCGCCTGGCATGAGGCGGAGACCGGCTCTCCCGTGCTGGAAGGAGCCCTCGCGTACTTCGACTGCCGCCTGACCGAACGCCACGAGGCGGGCGACCACACCATGTTCCTGGGCGAGATCGTCGCGGCCGGCTTCCGCGAGGACGCCGAGCCGCTCCTGTGGTACGCGTCCGCATACCACCGCCTGGTGCGGTGAGGGGCTCGCGCTCGTTCAGTCGCCGGCGCGATGTCGCCATCCTCGTGTGCCGATGTATCGAGCAAAGTCGCGCCGGACCAGGACGTGGCGTGCCGACCTGCCCGAATTATCAGTCAACCAGGTCGTAATCCGGCGTCTAGTGCGCCGTACTGACCGATTTTCCGGCGCTCGGAGTGCGCCTAATCGCCGGCGGCGCGGCTCTTGTCGCTGAGGATCTGGCCGGCCGCCAGGCGGCCCGGCGCTCCCATCACGCAACCGCCGGGGTGGGTCCCGGAGCCGCACTGGTAGTAGCCGGCGATCGGGGTTCGGTACTGGGACCAGCCCGGAGCCGGCCGGAAGAAGAACATCTGCGGTGCCAGGAACTCGCCGGCGAAGATGTTTCCCTCTGACAGGCCGACCGTGCGCTCGATATCGAGCGGCGTCTGGACCTCGCGCTGCAGGACGAGGTCCCCGAACCCGGGAAAGTAGCGCTCCAACGTGGCCTGCACCCGATCCGCCATGTGCTCGCGCTCGGCATCCCAGTCGCTCTCGCGCAGCTGGTACGGGGTGTACTGCACGAAGCACGAGAGGACGTGCTTGCCGGGCGGTGCCATGTCCGGGTCGATGGTCGACTGGATGGCGCAGTCGATGTACGGATGCTCGCTGTACCAGCCGTACTTGGCGTCGTCGAAGGCGTGCTCGAGGTAGTCGATCGACGGACCGATGTTCATGAAGCCGCGGTACAGGTCCGGCCGCGCACCGAGCTCCGGGTGCGAGGGCAGCGCGTCCAGCGCGAAATTCACCTTCGAGCTGACGCCCTGGAACTTCACGCGGCGGATGTCCTCGACCAAGTCGTCGGGCAGCTCGCGCGGGTCGACCATCTCCAGGAACGTGCGCCGCGGGTCGAGCGCGCTGACCACCACGCCTGCCGCGATCTCGGTGCCGTCGGCCAGGGCCACCCCGGTCGCCTCGCCGTCGCGGGTCAGGACGCGCTCGACGGGCGCCTCGGTGCGGATCTCGGCGCCGAACGCCTCCGCCGCCCTGGCCAGCACCTGGGTGAACCCGCCGTTGCCCCCCTTGTGGAAGGCCCACGAGCCGAACTCGCCGTCGTGCTCACCGAGGGAATGGAAGAGCAGCACAAGCCCCGACCCCTGCGAGCGTGGGCCGACCTTCGAGCCGATGATCGACGACGAGGCCAGGTAGCCCTTCAGGAGGGTCGACTCGAAGTAGTCGTCGAGGAAGTCGGCGGCGCTGCCGGTGAGGAGTCGGACCGCGTTGTGGAGGGTGCGCTTGTCGAGGCCGCGTAGCCGCGAGCCCAGGGCGGCCAGGGCGACCAGCTCCTCCGGATCGTCACTGAAGAGGTCCGGCGGCACAGTGTCGAGCAGCGGCTTGATCGCCTGGCAGACGCGGTCGAGGTCGTGGCTGTACTGCTCGTAGGCATCGGCGTCATGCGGAGATACGCGGGCGATCTCGCGCAGCGTCTCATCGTGGTCGCGATTGAAGAGCAGGTACTCGCCATCGTCGCCGGGCGCGAAACGGGTCGCCATGAGCAGCGGCAGGAAGCCATGCCTGGTCAGCTCCAGCTCCTGGATGATCTGAGGCCGCAGCAGCGAGAGGGCGTAGCTGAAGGTCGTGAACTGGAACCCCGGACGCAGCTCCTCGGTGATGGCGGCACCGCCGACCAGGTGCCGGCGTTCCAGGATCAGCGTCTTCAGCCCGGCCCTGGCCAGGTAGGCGCCGTTGACCAACCCGTTGTGGCCGCCGCCGACGACGATCGCATCGTATCGGTCCATGCTCATCGGTTCGGGCTCATCGGTTCGGGCTCATCGGTCCATCAGGCGGTCTTGCGCTCCGGGTTGTAGAGGGGAAGCCGCGCGACGTGCGCCGCCACCTGCTCGTAATGGTGGTCCACCGTGAACTCCAGGAAGACGCGAGTGCTGGGTTTGGCCAGGTCGGGTCGCACGCGCGCCAGCGCGATGTGCTGCTGGAGCACCGGCGAGTACATGATGCTGGTCGCGTAGCCGACGCGCGAGCGATCGGCGTCGTACACCATCCAGTCCTCGTGAACCGGCCGGTGGTCCTTGGGCGGAATCAGGCCGGCTGCGCTGTAGGCCCGGTCGTAGTCCTCCCAGTCGACGACCAGCCCGACCATCCGCCAGCGTGAGCTCTTCTCCGCGCGCTCGCGTTCCAGCGCCCTCCGTCCGATGAACGGGCGGTCGTCCTCCTCCAACCCCTTGAACATCCACGCCCAGCCGAGCTCCAGCGGCGTGGACCGATGGGCGTCGTTGAAGGCGAACCGGCTGGAATCGAAGTCGGCACCCAGGAGCAGCAGTCCGGCCTCGATGCGCAGCATGTACAGCGCCCCCATGCCGTACGGCAGCATGCCGTGGCCATCGGCCGCATCGGTGACGGCGTCCCAGACGGTCAACGCGTCCGGAGCCTCGACCCAGATCTCGTATCCGAGGTCGCCGGTGTAGCCCGTGCGGCTCACCGTCACGGCCCGGCCGCCGATGGTGCCGGTGGTGATGCCGAAGAAGGGCAGCTGACTCACGGCGGGAACCAGGCGCGCCAGCAGGTCGCGCGAGCGTGGACCCTGCACCGCCAACGTTCCGATGTCCAGGCTGACCTCCTCGACCGTCACGGCCAGCCGGCCGACGCGATCCGCGAACCAGGCGAAGTTCGGCTCCGCCGCCGTCAGCAGGAACTCGTCGGCTCCACGGTGCTGGATGACCCCGTCCTCGAGGACGAACCCTCGGTCGTCGAGCCAGGTCGTGTACTGGGCATTCCAGGGCGGGCAGCGGCGGATGTCGCGCGCCAGTATGCCGGAGAGGAACCGCTCGGCATCCCGCCCGGCGATGCGGTACTTGTACAGCGGCGAGGTGTCGAAGATGCCGGCGCTGTTGCGGACCGCGAAGTACTCGAACTTGTCCGACGCCTGGTAGCGCGTCACGACCACGTGCCCGGACCAGTGCTGCCACAGGCCCGTCTCGTTGAGCGCGCTGGTCCGATCGTGGAACGGCGTGGTCCGGATCATGGGGTGCCTGGGTGCGCCTCCGTCGCGGTGGCCGAGAGCATACCGGCTGCCCGCCGCCGAGGACCCGCCGTCGAGCGCTCAGCTGCCGAGCGGCTGATCGGCCTCCGCGGTCTCGAGCTGGGCGCGGACCGCGTCGACGAAGTCGACGAAGTCGAACGGCTTGCGCACGACCGGCGCCAGGTCGGCGAGGCGTTCTGCCTCCTCGTCGTCGATGGCGGTCACGAACAGGACCGGAATGTCGCGGTACTGCGGCCGTTCGCGCAGCGAGTGCAGGATCGTGGAGCCGAACTCGTCGGGCAGCCGCTGGTCGAGCACGAGCAGGTCGGGGATCTGGCCCTCTTCGACGAGCGCGGTGTAGAGCTCCTCCGCGTTGCCGAAGCCGCGAGCGTCGTAGCTCATCTCGCTGAGCACCGCCAGCATCGCGGTTTGGATCAGGGGCTCGTCATCGACGACCCAGACGCGTTGTGCCATTCGGTTCCTCCGCTGCTCCTCAGGCACCGATCGCGTCCAGCCCCTGGCCGATCGCGTCGAGCGCCAGCTCCACTTCGTCCTCCGTGGTCACCAGCGGAGGGATGATCCGGACGGACTGCCCGTACGTGCCGCACGTGAGGAGCAGCACGTTCCTTGCCATCGCCTCGGCGAGCAGACCCTTGGCGAGATCCGGGCGCGGGGCGAGCGAACCGGGCTCGGCGAGCTCGATCGCCACCATCATGCCGCGCCCACGGACCTCCGCGACGCAGGCATGGCCCTCGATGCGCTCGCGCAGGCCGTCGAGCAGCCGCGCCCCCAGCGACTCCGCACGCTCGGTGAGGCGCTCGTCGTCGATGACGTCGAGCGTGGCCAGGGCCGCCGCGCACGCCACCGCGTTGCCCCCATACGTCCCGCCGTGGGCGCCGGGGGCCAGCTGATCGAGCAGGGCCCGTGGCGCAAGGATGCCCGACAGCGGCAGACCGGACGCGATGCCCTTGGCCATGATCACGATGTCCGGGGTCGCATCGGTCCACTCGGTCGCGAAGAAGCGGCCGGTGCGCGCGTATCCGGACTGCACCTCGTCGACGGCCAGCAGGATTCCGTGGCGGTCGGCCAGCTGCGCGAAGGGCGGGCAGGAAGCCATCCGGCGGCACCACGTACCCGCCCTCGCCCAGCACCGGCTCGACCACGAACGCCGCGACGTCGTCGGGCGCGACGACTCCGGTGAACAGATCCTCGATGGCGGTCAGCGTGGACGCGAGGGCCGCATCGGTCCCGCCCATGCGCAGCGGATACGGGTACGGCGCGAAGTGCACGCCACCCATCAGGGGCTCGAAGTGCGACCGGTACTTGGCGCTCGAGGTCGTCAGTGCCATGGCGGCGTGGGTCCGACCGTGGAAGCCGCCGCGGAACGAAATGACGTTGGCTCGCCGAGTGACGTACTTCGCCAGCTTCACCGCCGCCTCCACCGCCTCGGCACCCGAGTTCGACAGGAACAGGCCGTAGTCGGTTCCGGGCAGTCGGTTCGGGAAGCGCTCCGGCAGCCGCCGATGCAGCTCCAGCCCCGGCTGGTGGTACACGATGTTCTGCTGGAGGTGGATGCCGCGTGCGGCCTGCTCGGCGATCGCCGCCACCACGCGTGGATGGGCATGGCCGGTGTTCGTCACCCCGATGCCGCACGTGTAGTCCAGGTAGCGCACCCCGTCGACCGTCTCGATCCACGAGCCGCTGGCCCGCTCGACGATCAGGTCGGTGTAGCGCGCCCAGACCGGTGGCACCCCGCTCCGCAGGGCGGCCCAGTCGGTCAGAAGGTCGGTGGCGTGTTGATCCATAGCAGTCGGCTCTCCCCGCCGGCGTCGTTGCGCCAGCGATGCGGCAGCGTTGAGGGGAAGGTGAGCGCGTCGCCCTCGCGATCGAGGACGTAGGTCTCGTCGTCGCCGACCCATACGGTCACGGCGCCGGACAGCAGGTAGATGAACTCCTCGCCCTCGTGCGCGTAGGCGCCATCGCTCGTCGCCCCCGGCGCGAGGACGAACAGCTGGGGCTCGAGCTGGCGCGCGCCGCGCGCGAGCTGCTCGATCCGGACGTCGGCGCTCGCCGAGCCGGAGGACGCGCCGCTCCGTCTGCCGGCACGAGCCGGTCGCGTCGTCCCGTCGTCGGGCGCGCCGAAGAGCTCGAGCATCGTGGTGCCGTAGGCGGCGGTCAGCCGCTGCAGGGTCGCCACGCTCGCGCCGCTCACGCCGCGCTCGAGCGCGGAGATGAAGCTGATCGACAGGCCGCTGCGCTCGCTCGCCTCGCGCAGGCTCAGGCCCGCGCTCCGTCGCGGACGCGGCGCAGCGGGCCGCCCGTCGAGGCGGCCGGTCGGCATGCGGCGCGCGGGCGGCACGGCTCGCGCAGGACGCGCCGGATGCCCGGCGGCGTTGAGCCGGTCGACCTGGCGCAGGCGGCGAATGCTGGCGCAGGTGCTCGACGTCGGCATCGGTGTAGAGCCGATAGCCGGCGCCGGCTCGCGCGGGTCGAACCAGGCCCTGGCGCTCCCAGAGGCGCAGGGCGGAGGCGCGAGACGCCGACCGCGCCGGGCCGCCTCGCCGATGCGATACATCAGCCGCATCCGTCGGTCGCGTCGGCAGCGCCGCGCTCGCCGGCGCTGGCAGCAGGACCCAGACGCCGATGCACGACGAGCGCGATGAGGAAGATGAGCGTGCCCATCACGTTGACCTGCGGCGGCACGCCGATGCGCGACGCGCCGTACACCCACAGCGGGAAGGTGATCGTCTGGCCCGCGGTGAACTGGGTGATCACGAAGTCGTCGATCGACAGCGCGAAGGCGAGCAGCGCGGCGGCGAGGATGCCGGGGAAGATGAGCGGGAAGGTGACCTTCCGGAACGTCGTCCACTCGTCGGCGCCGAGGTCCATGGCGGCCTCCTCGAGCGCGCGGTCGAAGCCCGCGATGCCGGGCGCGCACGGTGACGACCACGAAGCTGATGTTGAACATGATGTGGCGCGATCGTGACCGTGGTCAGGTCGCGGTCGACGCCGGACGAGACGAACAGCGCCAGCAGCGACGCGCCCAGCACGATCTCCGGCGTGGCGATCGGCAGGAAGATCAGCAGGTTCAACGGCCCGCGGCCGCGGAACTCGTAGCGGGTCAGCGCCAGCGCGATCAGCGTGCCGAAGGTGGTCGCCACGATCGTCGACACCATCGCCACCGTCAGCGTGTTGACGAGCGACTCGTTCAGCGCCGGGTAGCGGCTGAACAGGGTCTGCCAGTGCTCGAGCGTGAAGCCCTGCCAGGTGAAGTTGAACCGGCCCTGGATGTCGTTGAAGCCGAACACCGCCATCACCACGATGGGCAGGAACAGGTAGGCGACCACGAGGCCGGTGTAGACCGGCAGGATGGCCCGCCCGATCGCGCTTGGACAGCGGCTCGCCGGCGGTGTCCGGGACGCGATCCAGCGGTCAGCGGCCATCAGACGGTCAGCTCCTGGCCGCGCAGGATGCGGCGGTAGATGAAGACGCTGACCAGGATGCCGATCATCAGGATCAGGCTCAGCGCCGATGCCTGCGGGTAGTCGTTGTTGACCAGGTACAGGCGCTGGATGACGTTGCCGATCATCGTCTCGTTCCGGCTGCCCAGCAGCTCCGCGTTGAGGTAGTCACCCACGGCCGGGATGAAGCAGAGCAGGCTCGCGGCGAACACGCCGGAGATCGACAGCGGGATCGTCACGCGCAGGAACGCCTGGAGGCGGCTGGCGTACAGGTCGGTCGCCGCCTCGATGAGCCGGTAGTCGATGCGCTCGAGCGCCACGTACAGCGGCAGCACCACGAAGGGCAGGAAGTTGTAGGTGATGCCGCTGATCACCGCGATCGGCGTGGCGATGCAGCCGGAAGCCCTGGTCGACGATGCCCAGGTCCTTCAGCGTGCCGAGCACGAAGCCCTGGTCGGCGAGGATGAACTTCCAGCTGATGGTGCGGATGATGAAGCTCGTGAAGAACGGCATGATCACGAGCAGCAGCAGGACGTTCTTGAAGCGCCCGCCCCGGAAGGCGATGGTGTAGGCCATCGGGTAGCCGATGAGCATCGTGAGCACGGTCACGATGAAGCCGTACAGGAGCGAGCGCAGCAGCTGGGTCTGCCAACCGGCGATCGCCTCCGGGAAGATGCCGAAGTTCCACGTCAGCCGATAGCCGGTGCCGAGCGAGCCCTCCTGGAGCGCGACCGACGCCACCGTGATCAGCGGGATCACGAAGAAGACGATCAGCCACAGCCCGCCCGGCACCAGGAACAGGTACGGGACGAGGCCTCGGCGGTGGCGCAGCCAGTCGGGCATCGCTCGGCGTCCGGCCGGCGATCGGCGGCTAGCCCTGCGATCACCTCGTTCGAAGAGCTCGTTCCACTGTCGCTCTTCCTCCTCGTCGAGGACCTTGTAGCTGTACAGCCGGTCGAGCATGTCCTGGGTCGGGAACACGAGCGGGGAGTCCGCCACCGTGCGCAGGTACTCCGCGTCCTCCGGTCGCTCTCGGCCTCGCTCGGCGTGCTGGAGGATGATCTCCTTGGCGCCGGCACCGGAGTGATGTAGTTCACGTACTCGGCGACCTGCGCCGCGATCTCCGGGTCGTACAGGTAGTCCATCATCGCGAGCGCCGCGTTCGGATGCGCTGCGCCCTTCGGGATGGCCATGTTGTCGGTCCACAGGATGCCGCCCTCATCGGGCACGACGAACGTCGAGGTCCGGGTTGTCGAACTGGAGCTGGAAGACGTCGCCGGACCACGCCATGGTGATCGCCAGGCTGCCATCGGCGAGGCCCTGGGCGTACTCGTTGCCGTAGTAGTCGCGGACGCAGGGCGCCTGGTCCAGCAGGATCTGCTGCGCGGCCTCGACGTCCTCGATGGTCGCCTCTGCCGGCATCGACGCCGTTGTACAGCAGCGCGAAGCTGAGCCCGTCACGCGCGTCGACGAACATGCCGATCTGGCCGCAGTACTTCTCGATGAACTCCGGATCGAACAGCTGCGCCATCGAGGTGATCTCCTCGTCGACCAGCGCCGGGTTGTAGGCGATGCCGGTGATGCCGGACTGGTACGGCACGCTGTACACGTTGCCCGGATCGTACGAACGCTCGAGGTAGACCGCGTCGGCGTTCTCCAGGAAGTCCGGGACGTCGCGCTCGACGTCGAGCGGCTCGAGGTAGCCCAGTCGCACCATGTTCCCGACCATCCAGTCGGTGATGACGATCATGTCGTAGCCGGTGTCGTCTCCGGCCGCCAGCGCGGGCTGGATCGTTCCGAAGAACGAGACGTTGTCCTCGATCGCCTCGGTGTAGTTGACGTCGACGCCGGTCGACTCCTCGAATTGCTGGATGGTCGGCGAGTTACCCTCGTCGTCCTGGTCGATGTACAGCGGCCAGTTCGCGAACTCGAGGTTCGCTTCCGGCTCGCCCCCTCCGACCGCCGCGGCGCTGGGGGCGGCGCTGCCGGTACCCGGATCGGCGCTCGCGCCACCGCCCTCACCACCGCCCGACTCTGCCGGCTCGATGCCGCATGCGGCCAGGACCAGGCTCAGGCTCAGGGCGCCGGCCGCAACCACGGAGAACGATCGATGCCTCGTCATGGGGTCTGCTCCTCCTCGTCCACCTCGGGAATCGCATCCTCACCTTCGGCTCGGTCGATGACGAAGGTGTGCTGCGGCTTCCAGTCGAGCCGGACGGCTTCTCCGTCCGCAATCACCTCGCTGGCGCCGCTGGTCTCCAGGTTCTGCGCGTACACGGTCATGCGGTGACCGTCGGTCGTTTCCACCAGGTACTGGGTGCTGACGCCGATGTAGCTCGCATCGAGCACGGTGCCGTCGAGCGAATTCGTCGTTCCGCCCGACGATCGATCGCCCGCCGCGCGCGGCAGTACGCGCAGCTTCTCGGGGCGGATGCCGATCCGAACGGTCGACGCGCCGTTCACCGTCGCCGCCGGCGCCCGGACGAGGCTGCCGTCCTTCAGGCGAATCTCGACGCAGGTCGTCGGCGCGGCCGGCCACCTCGCCGTCGAGCAGGTTGCTGACGCCCAGGAAGCCGGCGACGAACGACGTCGTCGGCCGCTCGTAGAGCTCCTCCGGCGTGCCGAGCTGCTCGATCCGGCCGTGGCGCATGACGGCGATGCGGTCGGACATCGTCATCGCCTCCTCCTGGTCGTGCGTCACGAAGATGAAGGTGATGCCGACCTCGGTCTGGATGCGCTTGAGCTCGATCTGCATCTGCTTGCGCAGCTTCAGGTCGAGGGCGCCGAGCGGCTCATCGAGCAGGAGGACGCGCGGGTGGTTGATCAGCGCGCGCGCCAGCGCGACGCGCTGCTGCTGCCCGCCCGACAGCTGCGCCGGCTTGCGCTCCTTCGTAGCCGGGCAGCTCGACCAGGTCGAGCATCTCCGAGCACTTGCCTGGCGGATCTCCTCGCCCGCGACTTTCGGCGCCGCAGCCCGAAGGCGACGTTCTCGAAGACCGTCAGGTGCGGGAAGAGCGCGTAGTTCTGGAAGACGGTGTTGACGTCGCGCGCGGAACGGGGGAAGCTCGGTCACGTCGGCCTCGCCCAGGTAGATCGTGCCCGCGGTCGACGTCCTCGAAGCCGCCGATCATGCGGAGCGTCGTGGTCTTGCCGCAGCCCGAGGGACCCGAACAGGGAGAAGAACTCGCCGCGCTCGACCGACAGGCGACAGGTCGTCGACGGCGGTGAAATCACCGAACCGCTTCGTCACGCGGTCCAGGCGGACGTCAGCCTCGGGCACGCTCAGACCCTCGCAAACCTTGTCGCGTTGCAGTAAGGCTCGGAGTATACGGATGGGCCATCCACGACTGTCAAGGATTCATGTGCGGGCCGGTCACTCCGCTGACTGCAACCAACGCCTAGTCCTGCGCGTCATAGGCGCATCACCGAGCAGGCGGGGGAGGACCGAGGACCATGGCGAAGCTGAACCACCAGAAGCGACACCGCCCCAGGCCGATGGCCACGCGGAGGCGACGAACCGCCCTCCAGCGCGCGGAGGAGCGTCGCAGCCAGCGCGACCTCGAACGCTGGCGCCGATCGCCGTAGGCGCCGTTCCGGCCCATTGATCCGACCCGACCGCGATGCGGTCGGGTCGTCCATTTTCGGCGCGGTACACTCGTCGCCCGAGCGCCACCCCTTGCCGCAGGAGCACGCCGCCGCAATGGACTTTGCCCTTTCGCCCCAACACGAGGAGATCCGCCGCACGGTGCGTGAGTTCGCCGATCGACGGATCGCCCCGGTCGCCGACGAGCTCGAACGGAAGGGCGAGTTCCCACACGACATCATCCGAGAGGCGGCGGACCTCGGCCTGCTGGGCGTGCCGTACCCGGAGGAGATCGGCGGCACCGGCCTCGACGCGCTGGCCTACGCGATCACTGTCGAGGAGCTGTCGCGGGTCAGCGGAAGCGTCGGCATCATCGTGAGCGCCCACACCAGCCTGGGCTGCAACCCGATCTGGATGGCCGGCACCGAGGAGCAGAAGGAGAAGTTCCTGCGCCCGATGGCGTCCGGCAAGGTCATCGGTGCGTATGGCCTGACCGAGCCCGGCGCGGGCAGCGACTCCCGTGGCACCCGCACGCGTGCGCGCCGGGATGGAGACGACTGGGTCCTGAACGGCGGGAAGCGATTCATCACCAACGCGGGCGTGGCCGGCACGTACATCGTCACGGCGGTCACCGATCGCGAGGAGGAGTCGGGCAAGATCAGCGCTTTCATCGTCGAGGCCGATGCCCCCGGCTTCAGCATCGGCCGCATGGAGGAGAAGATGGGACTCCATGCGAGCAACACCGGCGAGCTGATCTTCGAGGACTGCCGGGTCCCGGCCGAGAACATGCTCGGCCCGGAGGGCGAGGGCGACCGCCTGTTCCTCAAGACCCTCGATGGAGGTCGGATCGGCATCGCGTCGATGGCGCTGGGCCTGGCCCAGGCCGCGTACGAGGCTGCCTCGGCCTACGCGAAGGAACGGAAGCAGTTCGGTCGGCCGATCGGCACCTTCCAGGGCGTGGCCTTCAAGATCGCCGACATGGCCACCACCATCGATGCCGCCCGACTGATGACGTATCGCGCCGCCTGGCTGAAGGACTGCGGCCAGCCCTACTCGACCGAGGCGGCCATGGCCAAGCTGTATGCGTCCGAGGTGGCGCGCGACGTCACGAACGACGCCATCCAGGTCCACGGCGGATACGGCTACATCACCGAATACCGCGTCGAGCGCTATCTGCGTGACGCGAAGCTGACCGAGATCGGTGAGGGGACGAGCGAGATCCAACGCATGGTGATCGCCCGCAACCTGCTCGGCCTGCGGGCCATGTAGGTCGCGATGACGGGCGTCGGCCTCGTCCGGCGGGCCGGGGAAGCGGCGATCGTCGCCGCGCTCCTGCTGACCGCGCTGCCGTCGCCGGTCGCGGCCGAGTCCGCGGCGAGCGTTCTGACCGAGGACGCACACTCGGCCCTTGCCGCCGACCTTGACGGCGACGGTGCGAAGGAGATCGTCGCCATCGTCGGTCTGAACGAACCGGGAAGCACTCTGCGCGTGGCCGTCTGGGGCGTGCGCGGCGGCAGGTGGGTTTCGCTCGGCGAGGAGCCTGTCGTCCGCTGGGTGGAAGACGATGCCGAGGCGCGCACTGCCCGACTGGGGGAGGACACCGCCGCGCTCCTTTTGCTCAAGAATGGTGACCGAGTCCGGGTGGTGGTGGCGGTCGGAACGCCGTACACCGACACCAACCCTGGCGCCTGCTGCCTCAGCTTCGCGGACGTCCGAATGCAGGGCCAGGCGAACCTCGATCTCGAGCTGGTGCATGAGGAACTGGGATCGGTCGAGAGCATGGCCGTGCTCGACATGGAGGGTGATGGTCGCGACGAGGTGCTCGTGACGTCCTACGGATCGTCGCTCACCGAGGCGTCGCGGCCGCAGTACACCCTGCTGCGTTCCCCCTCCGGTGACGGCTTCGTCGCGGAGCCGGTGCCGATTCCGAACGACCAGCAAGTGTGGTTCTCTTCGGCCGGCGAGAGCGATGGGGCACCGGGGGACGACCTGCTGTTCGTGCACGAAGGACTGCGCCGGCTCGTCCGAGTGACGTCACGGGACGGTGCGCTCGTGGCCGAGCAGGCGCCGGCGATCGACATCCTCCAGCCGCCCGGCAACAGCTGGATCGTGGGTGCGGCCGATGGGCTGCTGGTGATCTCGTCGGACCGGGGCATCGGCACGGCCAGGTGGCCGCGCGACGGCACGCTCGGGGACGTGACCGAGCAGGAGAGGGATGCCTGGCCCACGCTGTACCTGCTCGGCACGGGCGAGGACGCCAGGATCGTCGAGGTGACGGGCACCGATGATGCGGCCGCCTCGGCCCTCGGGATCCGTGTCTTCAACCTCGCCCTCGATCTCGAACTGGACATCGCCGCCCCGCAAGAGATGAACGACCTGTGGAGGGCGAGTCAGAACGCGTCCACCAGCGCCGCTGTCCTGCCGAACTTCTATCCACAGATGGGACCGATCCCGGGCGGGCTGCCGGACGGCCGTGCCGCGTTCCTCGGCCTGGGGCGGCTGCTGGAGATCCAGCCCGGCGGAGACCACGTGGCGCGCGAGGCCGCGTCCCTGGCCGGCGGAGAGGTGGTCGGCCTGGCAGGACCGCACTCGGGTTGGCTGGCATTCGGGTCGGGCTGGTTCCGGGGCGGCGGGACCTGGGCGTGGATGGGAGATCCGGGCTTCGGGGAAGAAGGATTCCCGGATGACGCCCGGGTGACGGTCGCTCCCCTCGAGGCGGTGCTCGAGTCCGGAGCGGACGCGGATCCGCCCGTCGAGCTCGCGGGTGCCACCGCGCTGGATCTGCGCGACGGGCCGATGCTGTTCGCCGGGGAGGACGGGTTCCGGGCCACGGTGTCGGGTGAACCAGGCACGCTGGTGGTGACCTCGGTGGGGCCGCAGACTCAGGCGGACGAGATCGGCAATGGACCTTTGTCGATCACACTCGACCCCGGCAGCACTCGCGTTGCCGACCGGGACCACGACGTGAGCATGATCGTCGTCAGCCCGGGCGGTTTCGCGCGCACGTTCGGCTGGGATCTGACCGTGCTGAGTGAGCCGCCCGGGGTGACCGCGGCCACTTCGTTCGACCTGTTCGACGGTCGAGCATCAGTGGTTGGCAGTGTGGGGGTCGGGACGACCGTGACGGTCGATGGCCATTCCGTGTACGTCACCGAGGCGGGCAACTTCGGGACCGTGGTCGAGGCCTCGATCTGGCCACACGACGTCGCCGTCGTGGCGCGTGATCCGCTCGGCAACGAGCAGGTGCGCCAGCTTGAGGTGGTCGGGTTCGTCGACGTCCGAGCGCTGCCGTGGATCCCGATCATCGCCGCGCTGACCATTGGCGCCGGCGTGCTCCTCTTCCTTCGTACGCCGGTCGTCCGACGCGCGGAGGCGGTCGCCCTCGACGGGGACGGCCGCCTCGAGGAGATCGACGGCGACCTCGCCTGAGGGGAATCGGCTACGCTTGCGAGCACGGAGCGCCCGACCGATGACCGAGCGGGCGGCCACAGCAGCACGCAGTCGAGGTGGATTGGTCCGATGAGCAGCAGAATCGCCGAGCTGGACGCAATCGTTCGCCAGTTCGATCTCAACGAGCATCCGTTCTACGCCGAGTGGCGCGCCGGCACGCTTCCGGTGGAGCGCCTCGCCGAGTACGCCGACGAGTGGGCGCCGTTCATCGGCGTCGTCGACGCCGGCTGGGACCGCATCGGCTACCCGGAGTACGCCGCCGAGGAGCGGGAGCACGACGAGCTGTGGCAGGCGTTCCGCGTTTCGCTGGGGGCCAGGCGCGAGATGCGCCGTCCGCAGTCGAAGACGTTGCTTGCCGTCGGCGAGCAGGCGTTCGCATCGGTCCCGGAGGCGCTGGGCGCGCTGTACTCGTTCGAGGTCCAGCAGCCGAAGACCGCGACCTCCAAGCTCGACGGGCTGCGGGAGCACTACGCGGGCGCGGTCGGTCCGACCGGACAGCGCTACTGGGTCGAGCACGCGGTCGAGACGGACGAGCCGGCGATGCTGGCCGAGCGCATCGAGGCCCTGTCGGACGGCGAGTTCGCCCGTGCCAAGACGGCCTGCGCGATCTTCAGCGCCGCCGCCTGGGGTGCGCTCGACGGGGTGTACTACACCGACTGACGCAAGCGACCGGTCTCAATCCCGGCGATTGCTGAGCTCGATCGACCAGCGCCAGGCCGAGCCGTCCTCCGCGTTCCACCACGCGGTCAGGACGCCGGCCTCGCCGCCGGGCAGGATCACGATGGCGCCGAGGTCGGCGTCCGTCGGCCAGCGGTCCTCGCGCCGCACCGCCTCGCCGTCGAGCACCAGCCGTGTCATCGGCAAGTACGGCCCGGACCGCTCGAGCGGCTCGCCGCGTGCGACCACGCGATCGTCGCCATGTCGAACGGTGACGGCCAGCCTGCGGGGAACGGCGTGGGCCCATGCCACGTCGACCGGGTCGATCCGTGCGCGCGCGATCGGCAGCCCGGTGGCCGCGGCACCGGGATACCAGAGCTCCCAGGTCTGGAGGTCGTCGAGCGCCATCGGTTGCTCCTCTCGGATGCAGCGTGGATTGGCTAGCGTCGCGCCTCGGCCGATGGCGCGGCCATGCCGATGAACGCATCGAGGGATGTCGGATCAGCCAGGGACCCGCGCGAGGCCGCCACCTCTGCGGGCGTTCCGGTGAGGATCCGCTTCACCGGCACCTCGAGCTTCTTGCCCGACAGGGTGCGCGGGATGGCCGGCACGGCGAGAATCTCGTCCGGCGCGTGGCGTGGCGACAACGCGGTGCGCAGCTGGCGCCCGATCGTCGAGCGGAGGTCGTCGTCAAGCTCGGCGCCCTCCCGCAGGGCCACGAACAGGAGCAGCCGATCGTCGTTGTCGTCGAGGTGGACGACCAGCGCATCGGCCACCGCGGGGATCGCCTCCACCACGGCGTAGAACTCGGCCGTGCCGATCCGCACGCCTCCACGGTTGAGGGTCGCGTCCGAGCGACCGCTGATGACGCACGAGCCGCGCTCGGTGAACGTGATCCAGTCGCCGTGGCGCCAGACGCCCGGGAAGTCCTCGAAGTATGCGGCGCGGTAGCGATCGCCGTCGGGATCGTTCCAGAACGCGACAGGCATCGATGGCATGGGCCGGGTGATCACCAGCTCTCCCTGCTCGCCGACCAGCGGTCGACCGTCCGGCGAGAACGCCTCGACCGCGCAGCCGAGGTGCCGGCAGCTGATCTCGCCCTCCCACACCGGCACCAGCGGCGATGCGCCGACGAAGGCCGTGCACACGTCGGTCCCGCCCGACACGCTCTGGAGGTGGGCGCTCGCAGAGATCGCGTCATACACGTAGCGGAAGCCCTCGGCCGGCAGCGGTGCGCCGGTGGAGCCGATGCCCCGAATACGCGACAGGTCGGTCAGCTCGACTCGGCCGTAGTCCCTCCTTGCGGCAGGCCATGAGGAACGGAGCCGAGGTGCCGAAATAGGTGACGCCCTCCTCCGCCGCGAGCCGCCACAGCGCGGCCAGGTCCGGGTGGGCGGGCGCACCGTCGTAGAGCACGATGGTGGCGTCCACGGCCAGCCCCGACACCAGGTAGTTCCACATCATCCAGCCGGTCGTGCTGTACCAGAAGAACCGATCGGCGGCGCCGAGGTCGTGGTGCAGAGCGTGGATCTTGAGGTGCTCGAGCAGGATGCCGCCGTGGCCGTGGACGATCGGCTTCGGCAGTCCGGTCGTTCCCGAGCTGTAGAGCACGAACAGCGGGTGGTCGAAGGGCACCTGCTCGAAGCGAAGCTCGGCCGGATCGGCGCGCAGCTCGTCCCAGGTGCTGGCGTCGGGGATCACCGGCCGCTCGGCCAGGTAGGGCAGCACCACGGTGTGGCGCAGGCTCGGAAGCGCCGCGCGGATGGCGGCAACCTCGGACGTGCGGTCGACGGCGCGCGGCCCGTAGCGGTAGCCGTCGATCGTGAGCAGCACGGACGGCTCGATCTGGCTCCATCGGTCGACCACCGAGCGCGTGCCGAACTCCGGCGCGCAGCTCGACCAGATCGCCCCGAGCGAGGCGGTGGCCAGCAGGCCGATGGCAGCCTCGGGCACGTTCGGCAGGTAGGCGGCCACCCGATCGCCGGGCCCGATGCCGAGGCGGCGGAGACCCGCGGACACGCGTGCCACCTCGTCGCGCAGCTGGCCGGCGGTCAGCGTGACGCGGTCCCGAGTCTGGGATCTGGCGACGATGACCTCGTCGTCGTCGCGTCGGCCATCGAGACGCAGGCAGTGCTCGGCCCAGTTCATGCGCGCGTCGGGGAACCAGCGCGCGCCCGGCATCCGGTCGTCCGCCAGCGCCGCCCCGGGTTCGATCGACGAGTGGACCCCGAAGTGGTCCCACACGGATCGCCAGAAGCCGTCCAGGTCGTCGGTCGACCACCGCAGCAGCGCGTCGTAGTCGTCGAACGCCAGGCCGCGCTCCCGCTCCAGCCAGGTCAGGTATGCGCCGATGCGCGTCCGGCGACGGGCATCCGGCGGCGGTGACCACAGGATCGGCGGATGGGCCATGAGCCGATCATGCCAGAAGCGGCGGTATGCTCAGTCCCCATGCTGGCTGCCGCCGCCCTCGCCCTCGTCGTCACGATCGGCCCTTCGCTGATCGCGATCCCCGACGAGCCGGGTGCCGAGGTGATCGTCGAGGCGGCGATCTACCAGTCCGTGGCAGCCGATCTCGACGCCGATGGGAACCGCGAGATCGTGGTCCTCACGCACGGGGACGGTTCGGCCATCGCGGTCACCGCGTGGGGCGAGAGCGACGGCGAATGGCGACGGATCGGGCAGCCGCTGGAGGTCGTGCCGGGCGCGTCGATACCGGGCGTGGCCTCGCTCGGGACGCCCCTCCGGCTCCTCGTCCGGTCGGTGGAGGGTCGGGATCGTCTGACGCTCGTGCGCCAGCCGCAGTACCGCGACGAGGACGATGGCCGGCCGTGCTGCCTGCTGCTCGACGACCTGGTGCTCGATGCCGGCGCGCTTCGCCTCGTCCAGGTCACGCCGACGCGCGCATCGGTGGACGCGATCCACGTCATCGATCTCGACGGCGACCGCACCGACGAGCTCGTCGACGACGACCTCCGTCCTGCCGCTCGGGGACACCAGCTTCCCGACCGACGTGCGCATCTACCGCTGGTCGGACGGGGGATTCGCGGTCACCGAGTCGCGGCTCGAGATCGGGTCGGGTGACACGCCATTCCTGCTGGGCGACAGCGACGGCCGTCCGGGTGAGGAACTCGGGTTGATCGCCACCGCCGGCAGACCGACGCTGTACCGCCTGTCGCTCGCCGACGACCGCGACGCCCTCGTCGCGGAGGACGCGGGGCTCGTTGCCACCGGGGCGATGGCCGTGCCCGTCGATGACGGCCGAGGCATCGCGATCCTCGCGGGCGGGCGCTCAGCGTCCATCGCTGGCCGGCCGGCCGGGCCATCGAGCCGCCGGAGGGCGAGGTGCCGATGGGCCTCGATGCGACCTTCCTCGGCACGGTGACCCTGGCCGGCGTGGACACCGTCCTCGTCCGGCAGACGGTCGGGGGCGACCGGGTGCATGCCCTCGGCCTGCCGGGCCTCATCCCGCCCCGGTTCGGTGCCATCGCGCGCAGCCCTGCGGCGGCGGCGTTTGGATCCGGCCCCGTCGCGCCCTACGTCGGCCCCCTGCCCGGTGGCGGCCCCGAGGGGGAGGCCGCGGTCGTCTACGGCGGCCGCCTGCTGTCGAGCTGGCCGCAGTCGAGCCCGGAGCCGTTCACCGGTGTGCGCTTCGCGACGTTGGCCGGAGCGCAGCCGATCGGCCTCGTCGGCAGCGATCGATCAGACATCGCGCTCATGCATGGGACGAGCGCCCCACCCGCCGATCCACGCGGCGGTCGGCTCGAGGCACCGACGCTCGCGGAGCGTTCCGCCGTCAGCGTCTCCCCGCTGGACCTTGCGCTCGATCCCGAGGGCGAGGACGGCGCCCTCGAGCCGTCGGCGGACGAGGCGATTCCCCTGGGCCCACGTCGCTCGATCGCCGTCGGCCCGGGCGGGTTCACCGCCACGGTTGCCGCACCGCCGGGCTCGCGCGTCTACGTTGCGTCGGAGGATCCGTCCGTCGTCGAGACGACCCTCGTGGTGCCCGAGGCCGGCACGCTGGACGTTCCGATCCCTCCGTCCGGCGTCACGACGCCCAGCCCGCGCTATCGCGCGGTCCTCGGCGTCACCACGCCCGCCGGCCACAGCTACCTCGCGACCTGGGAAGTCCGCGTGCTGGACGGGCCACCGCCCCTCGAGGTGACCCTGACCACCCCGCTCGGCTCCGGCGACGTCCAGGTCACCGGGCGATCCGCGACGTATGCCACCGTGACGATCGACGGGCAGCCGGTCGCGCTCGATCCCGAGGGCGGCTTCGCGGTCCGCCGTCCCCTGCCGCCCTGGCCCACCGATGTCGCGGTGACCGCGACCGACCCCTTCGGCAACGTGGTCGAGCGCGCGGTGACCGGAGTGGGCTGGTTCGACTATCGCGGCCTGCCGTGGATCCCGATCGTCGTGGCAGGCGTGGCCGCGGTGGCGCTCGTCCTTTACCTGCGCGTGCCTCGCCCCACGCCGCTGCCCCGCCGAGTCGACGACGACTCGGTGCTCGAGGAGCTCGAGGCGGACTGACCGCTCAACTGCCCCGCCGGCGGCGGGCGAGCCGCTCGGCCAGCGTCTCGACGCCCGATTCGACCGGGTCCGGCGAGGGCTCCGGCGGAGCCCGCCTCGGCCGCCGGCTCGTCGGCCGTGGCCTGCATCGGTCGCGGTCGCGGTAGCGGTGGTCGACCGCCGGTCGGTCCGGCCGGCTTGGCCGCCTGGGCGGGAGCTGCCGTCTCGGGCTCGACCTGCCTGGCCGATCGGCGGGCGCTCCGCTCGCGCGCGGCTCGCAGCTCGGCGAGGCCGGGCACCGCGTCCGGCGCGGAACGCGCCGAGGCCCACCCTGCGCCCCACCCACGCCCGTGCCCGCAGCAGGTCGGCGCCCGACAGCGCGACGCGCCGGACGCCGACGTCGATCGGCACGAGGAGCATCGCGACGAGCAGAAGCCACGGCCAGACCGGGGTGGGGAAGGCGCTCGCCTCGATGTCGTGCGCCCACACCGACGACGCCTGGGCCTTCCTCGGGATCCAGGGCGATGGTGCGGCCGCCCCCGGCGGTGGCATAGGCGCGCAGCGCATCGGCGTCGATCCCCAGCCGCCGATATTCCTCGGCGGCGGGAGAGACGAGGCCGAGGGTGCGGCTCGCCGCATCGGTGCCGGAAACGTCCTCGAATGTCTGGGCCACCCGCACCAGGTACGCGCCCGGCTCGTCGGCGCGCACGGTGCCCGCGTACCGGCCGGGCCCGACCTGCTCGAGCACCGTCTGGGTCGGGTCCAGGTCCGGCGACACCAGCCGCAGCACGGTGCGGTAGAAGTTCCGTGGTCCGGCCTCGTCGTCGTGGGAGGTGACCTCGACGTCGAGCTCGCCGGCGTCGCCGGGCGTGAACCGGACCTCGATGCCCTCGGCGTCCTGCGGCGGGAGCGTCCAGCTCACCAGCTGCGCGGTGAGCGTCCCGAACTCGGGCGTCCCGATCCACGGCGTTGCCCACTGCTGGCGCGCGTCGCTGGTCCAGGCGACCGCGCGCCCGAGGCCATACTGCCATTGCGCCAGCAGCGGGTCGTCGCGAGCGGTGAGGAGTGCGACCGTGGCGCTGCCCTTGGCCGTGGTGGCGTTGTAGCCGAGGAGCTGGGGCAACCGTCCGGCGTCGAGGCCGTCGAGGATCTCCGAGGTCGTCGACGGGATCGGCTGGAACTCCTCCTCCACGATCTGCTCGCCGGCGGTGCGGATGGTCTCGCGCAGGAAGATGTCGGGGATGGTGGTCGCATCGGCCGCGTCGTAGTAGCGGCCCCCCGACTGTTCGGCCAGGCGCCGCAGGACCTGGGCCGATCCGCCGCCGGTCCCGATGGTGGACAGCGTGATGCCCGCATCCCGCATGTCGGTCAGCAGCTCGTCGTACGCGCCGGCGGTCGACCAGCCATCCGTGATGAGGATGATGTGGCGCAGCGAGGCCGGGTTGCGGACGAGGTCGTCGTACGCCGCCTTCAGGCCGGCGTAGATGTTCGTGTTGCCGTCGGCGCCGAAGCCCAGGCCTTCGCCCAGCGCCCCGAAGTCGATCGGTGCCGTCCGTACCTGCCAATGCGCGTTCTCGTTGAAGCTGACGACGCCGAGCTGATCGGTCGGCGCCAATGCCTCGGCGGCGCGCAGGATCGCCTCCTTGGCGATGTCCACCTTCTCGAATCCGCGGGCGCCCGACGGGTTCGCGCTGTCTCGCGAGTCGCCGGTGCAGTGGCAGTCGGCCATGCTGCCCGACTGGTCGACCACCGCCACCATCGCCACGTCCGGAGATCGCTCACGGTCGCGGACGGTCATGTAGACCGGGAGCGCCTCCTCGATCGGGGTGTCGAGGTAGCCGCCGGCGCCGAAGCTGTCCCGACCGCCGAGCATGACCAGCCCCTTGCCAAGGTCGCGCACGAAGACCTGCAGCGAACTCATCGTCGCCTCGCCCAGCGCATCGGCCTCGACGTTGTCGAGCACGATGGCGTCGTAGCCGGCCAGCGTGGTAAGCGCCGAGGGCACACCGGTCGAAGGCACAACCGTCACCTCGAGGCTGCCGTCACCCAGGGATTCGACGAGGTCGGCTGCTCGTTCGGCGTCGTCGGTCGCGACCAGGACCTGCGGCTCACCGGTGACGAGCACGTAGGCATCGGCGGCGTTGTTCTCGGGGAAGCGGTCGTCGGCAGGCTCGATCACGGCCCGGAAGACGTGGAAGCCAGGCTCGTCGGCGGTGAGGCTGAACGGGATGGTGGTGATGCCCGGCTCGAGCTCGAGCTCCTCGGTGGCGACGGTGGCGCCGTCGGCCAGGAGGCGCAGGGTGGCGGGCGTCGTGATCGTGGAGCGAAGCCGGACCGAGAGGTCGATGGTCTCGCCCACCCGCGCGCCGGGTGGCGCATCCACCCCATCGATCAGGACCTCGGCGGCCGACTCGTCCGCCGGCATCACGACGTCGAGCCGAATGCCTCGGGCGGCTGCCGCGGCGATCGCCTGCTCCGCCTGGCCGGAGGTGTCGTTGCCGTCCGACAGGAGGACGAGCCGCTGCTGCGTCCCGGCCGGGAGGATGGCGGCGGCGAGACGGACCGCAGCGGCGACGTCCGTCGCCCCGACGACGGGCTGCGACGCGGGCTCGGCCAGCTCACTGAGCTCCGAGGGAAGGCGATCCACCAGCGCGTTCGCGCCGAAGACGACGACGCCGGCGGTATCGGCCTCCGGCTTCTCGCCCACCGCGTCCCGCGCCCAGCCGACGAGCTCCTCGCGAGTGGCGTCGAGCATCGACGCGGATCCGTCGAGCAGGAAGACCACGCTCAGGCGGTCCGCCGGCAGCGACAGCCGAGCGCCCGCCAGGGCCAGCACCAGGCAGGCGACGAGGAGAACGCGGATCGCTAGCGAGGCAATGCGGCGTCCGAGCGGAAGCGTGCGGGATGCTCCAAGCCAGCCGATGACGACCACGGCGACCGCCGGGAGCAGCAGCAACAGCCAGGCGGGATCGCTGAAGGCGATCGGCAACGTCATCGGGCGCGCCCACCGAGCGGCTGCGGCCGTCGCCCCATCGCCCGCACCAGCCGCTGACGGGTGGGCCGATGGAAGATCAGCCACTCGACGGCCAGCAGAGCCAGCGCGGCGACCACCAACGGCCACCACCACTCGGTTCGTGCCGGTTGCCCGGGCCGATCGTCGTCGGAGGGCAGGCGACCCATCTCCGCGATCCGTTGGCCGTCCCCGGGCGCGACGTCGGACTCGTCTGCGCTGAACAGGTTCACGGCGGTCTGTCCCAGGACGGAGCCGTCGCGTTCGGGGTCGTCGCTGACCTCGGCCAGCGCACGGGTGCCGACGTGCGAGGCGCCGGGAACGTTCACCGCGCCGCCGACGACGGGCAGCTCGACGCTCGTTTCGCCGCCGCCGACCAGCTCGGGGTCACCGGTGGTGACGATCCGCACGCGCACAACGTCGTCGGGCACGCGGACGGTGGCCGCCTGGCCAAGTCGCATCGACGACGGCAGCAGGCCCTCCGCTTCGGGCACCAGGTAGTCGACGAGGTTGCTCATCAGCAGCGGGAAGGCGACCTGGAGCGGCAGATCGGACTCCGCGAGGTCGAAGCCGATGAGCGCCAGTCGCCGGCCGGCGTCCTCGCCCACGGCTACCAGCGGATCGCCGGCGCCGGTCGAGACCAGCGCCCGCATGCCTTCCGCAAGCTCGATATCGCGTGCGCGGCCGACATGGACGGTGGACAGGTCGACGAAGCGAAGCAACGGTTCGTCCGCATCCGCGGCGGCGATCGTCGGCGCCTCGATCCGGCCGTCCACGGTCCCGAACGGCCCGTCGTCGCCGGGATCGACATACAGGGCCGGCACGGCCGGTGGCTGGTCGGGAAGGACGCCGTCGAAGACGACGAGGCCGAATGGCGCGCCGTCATCGGCGCCGTCCGCCAGTGCGTCCTCGTAGCCCTCCTCGCCGACGGCGTAGAGCTCCACCCGCGGCAGCAGGGCCAGCGCGTTCTCGAGATACGGGTCGCCGGGTCCGACGACCAGCGCCGGCGTGGTGCCCGCCGAGGGCACGATGGCGTAGGCCCGGTCGTCGGTCGGCAGCGCGTCGCTGCCGTCCAGGCGTGCCTCGACCGTGGCGGCGCTCGACGGAACGGATCCGATCAGCACCTCCGACCGCTGCCCGGCCGGGATCGCCAGGTCGCGCGCCTCAACCAGCTCGCCGTCCGCGCGCACCTCGAGCCGACGGGTGGCGTCGGCGGTCGACGGATTGGCGACGGCGACGAAGAGATCGAGCTGGGCGCCCCCCGCGCGCCGAACGGCCGACAGGGCCGCGATGGCCTGGTTCGCATCGGTCGTGCCGACGCGCTCCACCAGGACCGGCGCCTCGACACCGACGTCGGGCAGCTCATCGCCCGACGCGTCGGTCACGACCACCACCGTCGAGTCGGCGTCTCGCGCGGCCAGCGCCGATGCCAGCGCGAACGCATCGGTCAGGTCGCCGGTCAGCTGGGTGGCATCGATCGTCTCGATCGCCTCCAGCGCCGCGTCCCGATCGTCGGTCTCGCTGACGAGCACCGACGCGGAGTCCGCGGCGGCCACGACGGTGATGCGACCACCGTCCGGCATGCGACCGACGACGTCGCGCGCCCGGGCCCGCGCCTCGGCCATCCGATCCTCGTCGGTCGTGTGGCTCGCCATCGAGGCGCTGGTGTCGACGATGAGCACGACGTTGGCCGCCAGGTCCGAGACGCTGGCCGTGAACGGGCGCACCGCGGCTGCCACCACGATCGCCGCGATCAGGAGCTGGAGGAGCAGCAGCCAGCTGAATCGCAGCCGTTGCCACGGGGCGTTGGCCTCGATGTCCCGCACGAGCTGCTGCCACAGGAACGTGGAGCCGACCGGCACGTCCCGGCGACGGAGCCGCAGCATGTAGAAGGCGACGATGATCGGCAGGCCGATGAGGCCGATGAGGGCAAGCGGCGTGATCACTGCCAGCGCCGCCCGTCGACGATGCGCCGGCCGGCGAGCCTCCGATGGCACGGGATGGTCGCCGGCGCACGTCGGCGTCGCGGCTGTCGCAACGCTCCGGCGACGCGCGCCGGCGCCCCTGTCCATGACGGGCGTGGCGCTCGCCGGCGGCCGCGTAGGTGATATGGCGCCGTGAAGGTGATGCCACCGCTCGCCGCCATCGAACTCCTCGCCCTGGCTGGCCGAGCGGGCGCGTTCAGACTCGGTGCCATCACTCGACCACGCGGCGACGTCGGAGGACGTCGAACAGGAGGTCGGCGAGGTCGAGGTCGGAAGAGACCGGGACGTAGGCGCCGCCGCGGCGGCTGACGAAGGCGGCGATCTCGGCCTGCCAGTCGGCGAGTCGGGCGCGATATCGGTCGACGAGGTCGTCGTCGCCGCTCACGTCGACGGAGTGCCCGGTCTCGCGGTCGACCAGTCGCGCATCGGGAGCCACCTCCGGCTCGAGCTCATCGGGGGCGAGGACGTGCAGCACGGACAGCTGGGACCGGGTGCCGGCGAGGTCACGCAGCGCATCCAGGTAGCCCGGATCCATGAGGTCGCTGATCAGGACCAGCGGGCCGGTCCCGCGCATCCGCGCCGGCATACGCGCGCGCCGCTGCCGCCAGGCCTGTCAGCCGGTCGTCACGCGGCTGCGACAGGAACGCGAACAGCTCGTGCGCCCGCTGCTTGCCGCGCAGAGGCCGCATCGGCGTGGCGGTGCCGTCGCCCAGGAAGGCTGCGCTCACGCGATCCATGCTCGCCAGGCCCAGGTAGCCGAGCGCGGCAGCCGCCCGACGCGCCGCCTCCAGCTTGTTGGGCTCGCCGTAGTCCATGCTGCGGCTGGCGTCGACGAGCAGATGGACGGTGACGTCCTCCTCCTCGACGAACAGCTTCACGAACAGGCGCTCCAGCCGTGCGTAGGCGTTCCAGTCCAGCTGGCGCAGATCGTCGCCCGATGCATACGTGCGGTAGTCGGCGAACTCCACGCTCTGGCCGCGGCGCACGCTGCGCCGCTCTCCCTTCATGCGCCCGGCGGTGAGGCGCCTTGACGCGAGCTCGAGCTGCTCGAGGCGGCGCAGGAAGGCCTCGTCGAAGAAGTGCGTGCGAGCGGCGGCCGTCATCGGTGTGTCTGGCCGGTCGTATGGACGGACGTCCGACCCAGCGCCAACGCTATTCGGCCGGCTCGGTCGGGGTCTCGGCGATGATCGCGCGCACCACGGAGTCGGTCCGGATCCCCTCGGCCTCACCCTCGAAATTCAGGATGACCCGATGGCGCAGCGCCGGGGCGGCCACGGCCTGCACATCGGCGTAGGCCACGTTGAACCGGCCGTCGAGGAGTGCGTGGATCTTCGCCCCGAGCACGATCGCCTGGGCGCCGCGCGGAGAGGCGCCGTAACGGACGTACGAGCGAACGATGTCCGGCACCTTCTCGGTGTCGGGGTGCGTCCCGCGCAGGATGCGGATCGCATAGGCCATCACGTGCGAGGCGATCGGGACGTCGCGCGCCAGGCGCTGCATCGCCACCACCTCGGCGCCGGTCGCGGCCTTCCCGACGGTGGGCTGCTCCACGCCGGTGGTGCGCTCCATGATCCGCACCAGGTCCTCCTCGGACGGGAACGGGACGTCGATCTTGAAGAAGAAGCGGTCGAGCTGCGCCTCGGGCAGGGGATAGGTCCCCTCCATCTCGAGCGGGTTCTGGGTCGCGAGCACGAAGAACGGCTCGGACAGCGTGTACTGCTGCTTGGCGACGGTGACCCGGTGCTCCTGCATGGCCTCGAGCAGGGCCGACTGGGTCTTCGGCGTGGCTCGGTTGATCTCGTCGGCCAGCACCAGGTTCGAGAAGATCGGCCCCTGCTGGAAGCGGAACCGCCGCTCGCCGCCCTCCTCGACGATGATGTTCGTGCCCACGATGTCGGCCGGCATGAGATCCGGCGTGAACTGGATGCGGCTGAACCCGAGGTCGAGCGCCTCGGCGAGGGTGCGGACCAACATCGTCTTTCCAAGTCCCGGCACGCCCTCGAGGAGCGCGTGTGAGCCCGCGAGCAGGCTGATCAGCGTCTGTCGCACCAGGTGGTGCTGGCCGACGATGAAGGCGCCGACCTCGCGCTCGATGCCGGTCGCGAGCTCGGCGAAACGTTCCGGGTCGAGGTTGTCGGTGGATGGGGCGGTGGTCGGGGTCGGCTCGGTCATGGGTGGACGCTCACTCCGTGGGTTCGAGACGGGAGAAGTAATCGCGGACGAAGTCCTTCAACGTGATCGGCACCTGCTGCCGGTCGAGGGAGGCCTGTGCGTAGTCATGGAACAGGTCGAACACGGATCGATACGGCACGACGGAGTCGTTGTCGAAGCCAGTCCCTGAGCCGCTTCCCTGTTGATCGGTTCCACCGTTTCCGCCGCTGCCGGCCACGAAATCCGGATCGCCGGGTCGGCCGATGCGGTCGGGATCCGACAGGACGCCCTGGTCGTCGTCGACTTCGAAGCCCTGGTTGCCCCGCGTCGGCCCGTCGAAGCCGCCGGTCCGCAGACCTCCGCCCGGAATGCGCCGCACGTTCGTGCCGCCGCCGGACCCGAGCTGGCCGCCCTGGCCGGGCTGCGAGCCGGGCTGACCCCCTGGCTGGCTCCCGGGCTGGCCACCCGGTTGGCCTCCTGGCTGACCTCCAGGCTGACCCCCGGGTAGGCCCGACGCGCCAGGCTGGCCGCCCGGTTGGCCGGACGAACCGGGCTGGCCGCCAGGCTGTCCCGACGCGCCCGGCTGGCCCGACGCACCGGGCTGCCCGGGCTGGCCCGATGCACCAGGCTGGCCCCCCGGTTGTCCCGATGCGCCGGGTTGGCCGGACGCTCCCGGCTGGCCTGCCGCCCCGGTCGGTTGCCCAGCGCGCGCGACCTGCCGCGCTCCCTCCTGGAGCGCCGACTGCGCACGGGCCACGTCTCGCTGCAGCTGGCGGTCTCGCTCCGCCCCACGCATGGCCTCCGCCGCCCGCGCGAGGGCTTCTTCCGCCGCACGCCGATCCTCCTCGGACCCCGACCGGGCGGCTGCGTCCAGCGCATCCGCCGCCTCGGCGAGCGCCCGGGCCGCCTGCGGCTGCGCGCTCGCTCCAGCCTGCGCCGCCTGTCGGAGGGCGTCCGCGCGCGCCGCGGCTTCTTCCGCGGACTGGGTCGCGGCACGCTCCGCCAGCTCCTCCAGGTCTCGGGCCGCCTGCTCCGGATCACCTTCCGGGTTGGCCTCCTCGTCGCCGGTCGCGGCGCGCGACGTGGATCGGGCGAGCTGGCTGAGGCCGGCGTCCTGCTCCGCGGCGCGCGGATCGGTCATCCGCGAGAGGGCCTCCTGGACCGATCCGATCCGAGCGAGCGTCGCTTCCCGGTCGGCGCCCTGCTCCCGCAGCTGGCGGGCGAGCTCGCGGAGCTGTCGCTCGAGCTCCTCGCGGCGCGGATCGGGGTTGTCGACGTTTTCCTCGCCGATCTCGTCCGCGATCTCCTCGACTCGCTCGGCCACCCGCTCCGAGGCCTCGCGTGCCGCTCGCTGCTGGTCGATGACCGCGTCCTGCGGGTTCGGCCAGGCAACGAGCAGCAGGGTCATCGCCAGGCCGCCGCCGGCGATGGCCAGCGGCCGGCGAGCGAGCCGCGGGCGGAAGGCACGGCGCAGGTCGACCGCGTGGAGTCGTGCCCTGGCGTCGGCCAGCTGGCGAGCCTCGAGGGGATCGGCCGACGCATGGCGCGCCAGCTCGAGCGCGGTTCCGAGGCGCTGCCGGAGCTCGAGCTCCTCGTCGGCGCGACGTGCGGCATCGACGAGCGATGGACGCTGTCGGAGCGCGACGGCAGCCCATCCCACCATCGCCACGGCGAGCACGCCGGCCTGCACCCACGGCGCCACTTCGAAGGGGATCGCGCGAGCGACGAGCTGGATCAGCGCCACGCCGACGGTCGCCGCGGCGAGCGCCACGATGCCGCTGCGCACCGCGCGACGCCACCATAGTCGCCGGCGAAGGCCCTGCAGCCGCGCCAGCGCATCGGCTCCCAGCTTGGCACGAACCGCATCCGCGACGACACGCTCGCTCACGGCAGCGGCTCCTCGACGATCGACTGGTCGCTGGCATCCCGCGCGGCATTGCGCCGCCGGAACGCCCACCGCATTCCCGTCGGTACCACCAGTCGCATCGAAACGAGGGTCAGGACCACGGCCAGGAGCACGAAGGCAACCGAGATCCTGGCCCACCAGTAGCCCGAGGCGTGCGTGTCGCGCAGGACCGGGTCGACCACGCCGTCGTCTACGCCGAACCCGTCCTGCGGCGGGATGGCGACGCCGAGATCCGTGCCGAAGATCTGGTACAGCGGCCGCGAGATGCGCGTGCCACCGGGCGGTTCCACCGCGGCGACCACGTCAAGCATCGCGACCATCGGGTTGAGGTAGCGCACCGCCTCCGGTACCCCGCCGTTCGCGCGCAGGCCGAAGGGATCGTCGCGCTGGGCGATCGTCTGCCAGAAGCCGAACAGCATCGCGCTACCGAGGATGCAGGCGATGACCACCGAGTAGGCCAGCACGGTCGCCGCCTGGGTGCGCTTCATCAGCGCCGACGCGAAGATCCCGATCGCGCCGAATCCGATGGCGGTCGACAGGAGGACGAGCTGTTGGCGGCCGATGTCCGACACCTCGGCCCCGCCGTACATCAGCACGATGGCGCTGATCGGCACGGCGGCCACGATCATGAGCACCACGAAGGCGAGGGCGGTGGCCAGCTTACCGACCACGATCGCGCCGGGACGGAGTGGAGTGCTGATCAGCAGGTCGAGCGTCTGCTTCTCGCGTTCCAGGCTGATCTGCCCGGCCGTGAACGCCGGCGCGATGACGCACACGAGCACGATCTGGAAGATGGAGAGCACCGAGAAGATCGTCTGGCCGATGAGCGCGGACGCGTTCGCCTGCTGGAATCCCTCCCCGAGGCCGGCGGCCGCGGCCTCGCGTGCCTGGGGCGCCACCGCCAGGTATGCGCCGTAGGCGACCAGTGCCAGGAGTCCGAGGTAGGCGGTGAGCACCACGAACGCGCGGCGGCCCCGCATCCGCGAGCGGAGCTCCTTGACCATGATGGTGCCGACCGCGGCGACGAACTCGCGCGCCGCAGAACGTCGCCGGCCGCCCACGCTCGCCGCCGCCGCCGTCATGCCGCGTCCTCGCCGGCCTGCTGTCCGGTCACCTTCAGGAAGATCTCCTCGAGGTCGGTCGTCGCCTGGCTGAAGCCGACGACCCGGTGGCCGGCTTCGACCATCGCGCGCAAGAGGCCCGCCTGCGCCTCTCCCGCCCCGTCGAACGAGACGTCCAGCCGTGGGACGCCGCCTCCCGTGCCCTCGATCCGCAGGACGTCGGTGACGCGCGGGTCGTTCCCGAGCCACGCCACGGCCGCGTCGACCTCCGCCGGTGCGCCGAGCAGGTCGATCCGCAGGACCGCCCTCGCTCGCAGCGATCGCTCGATCTCGGCGATGGTCCCGGCCCGGAGCACACGGCCGCGGTCGATGATGGCGACGCCGGTGCACATCTCGCCCAGCTCGGGCAGGATGTGGCTGCTGACGAGGATCGTCTTGCCCATGGCCCGCAGCTCCCGAAGGATCTCGCGCATCTCGACCCGCGCCCGTGGGTCGAGGCCCGAGGCCGGCTCGTCGAGGATCAGCAGCGCGGGGTCGTGGACGAGGGTGTGGGCGAGGCACAGACGCTGGCGCATGCCGCGCGACAGGCTCTCGACGTACGCGTCCCGCTTGTCGCTCAGCCCGACGATCTCGAGTAGCTCACCGATCATCCGGGCGCGCTGCGCACCCGGCACGCCGTAGCAGCGCCCGAAGAAATCGAGGTACTCCCAGACCCGCAGGTCGTCGTAGACCCCATAGAAGTCGGGCATGTAGCCGATGCGGCGGCGGACCTCGAGCGGGTTCGCGGTCACCGGGATGCCGGTCACATATGCCTCGCCCGCGGTCGGCGAGAGTAGGGTGGCGAGGATGCGCATGGTGGTGGTCTTGCCGGCCCCGTTGGGGCCGACCAGGCCGTAGATCTCACCCGGACCGACGACGAGGTCGATCCCGGCCACGGCCAGCTCGCCGTCATACCGCTTCACCAGACCGCGCAACTCGACGACTGGGGTCATTCGTCCAGCACCCCGGCGATCTCGGCGCTGACGAAGACGCTGGTCTGGCCGAGCTGCGCGTTGTCCCCATCGGCCGTCACGCGGACCTCGATCCGGCCCGTCTCGCTCACCGCGGCGTCGGCATCGGCGATCTCGAACCGATTCGACTCCGCAAGATCTCCGAGCTCGATCCACTCCCCGGTGTCGGCGTCCCTGAGCTCGACGAGGTAGCCCGCCGGCCAGAAGCCGCCGAATCCGCCCTGATCGGTCAGCACGGTCGTCGGGTCCGGCCCGACGATGATCTCGACCTCCTGCACGGCCATGTCGCTGGCCTCGAGGGGCAGGGAGATCCCAAACGTCGCCGAGCCCCTCGGCGATCGCAACGGTGGCGGGGCCGATGCTCGCAACGTCCCCATCGCCGGTCACCGTGACGCCCAGCTGCCCTGGTCCGATCAGCACCTCGCCGCGTCCGAGGCCGGGCTGGATGCTCACGACCTCGGCGACCTCGGCATAGCGCTGCGGCTCGCGGCCCTCGATGAGGATCGGCATCGGTCCTTCGCCGGCCTGCCAGCCGATGACGAACGGCCCCGTGCCACTCACTCCGCCGAGTTCGGCTCCGACCGGCATCCAGCCGCCATAGCCGACAAGTGAGTCGATGACGCTGCGGCGTGCCACGATCCGCCGCCGCTCAGGATCCGACATGTCCATACCCCCGAAGCCGTAGACCTGGTCGGAGGCCGACGCCTGGTTGATCGTCGTTCGCTCAACTTCGAAGCGTCCGGACTCGCCCGGTGCGAGGTCCCCGATCATCTCGCCGCCGCCGATGCTGATAAAGGCGACGTCCACCAGCGCGACCTCGCCGACGTTGGTGGCCGTCCCGACGACGTTGCCGTCCTCGTACGACCAGCTCACCGACAGCGCGGGCTGATGATCGAGGACACCGTCGGCGCGCAGGTACTCGAACCCTGCGGCGGCGATGCCGAGGTCGCGCAGTCGGGCGGGATCGCCCTGTTCGGAGACGATCCCTGTGCGAGGTTGGCCGACCTCCCCGTCGAGGCTTGCCGTGCTCATGCGGCCGAGGAGCGCGTCCGTCTCCACCTCCACGTCCACGCTCGTGCGCGACGGCGAGAACACGCCGGCATACGTCTCCACCGTGGCGGTCGCCCCGGACGCGCTCGACCGCACGATGGCGATCTGGTTGACGATGAGGTCGCTGCCCCGCAGCGACAGGCCGATGCCGTAGGAGCACGCGCTGAAGACGATGACGAGCAACGGAGCCGTGACCCAGGCGAGCTCGCGGCGGTCCAGTCGCCCGAGCACGAGATAGCTGACCGGGCCGATGAGCAGGATGTACGCGACGATCACCGCCAGCAGGAGCTCGCCGGCCGGCACCTCGAGCGTTGGCAGCGTGTTCAGCGCACGCGCCATGGATCCGCCGGTCAGGTCCCGGTCGGGCATCGGAACGCCGAATGCCCCCTCGAGGAGCGCGTTCGTCGGCAGCAGCCGTGCCCACAGCTCCGGCGCACCCTCCCAGCCGCGATAGGCGTCGATGCCGAGGTCGCTGCCGATGAGCACCACCCGTCCGGCCCCAAACGGTCGCAGCGTGATCAGCGCGGTCCCATCGCCCGCCGTGGCGAGCATCCGTGCGCCGTCGCGCGCCGTGCCGACCGCCACGGTGGCCTCCTCGACGGGCGGGGCTTCGGCCCCGGCCCAGCTGGCCAGCGCGGCCTGGCTCACCCCGTCGATCGAGCTGAGCCCTTCGACCGGGAGGAGGTCGGTGAACGCCGCAGTGCGCGCCTGCCAGTCGGCGCCGCCGATGACGATCAGCTGCCCGCCATCGGCGACCCAGCGCTCCAGTCCGCGGCGCTGGGCCTCGGACAGCGCGCCGCTGTCGGCCGCCCAGACGATGGTGCTGAGGCCGGACATCGGCTCCGGGCGGTCCGGAACGTCGCCCGCGCCGATCACGATCGGATCCGGCGCGTCGGCCACGCCGGCGCCGCTGAGCTGCGGTCGCAGCGCTCCCGAGCCGTCGCCCACGATCGCCACGTGGTTGCCGACCTGCTCGAAGATGCTGACCGGCACCGTGACGCGGTTCGTCCCATTGGGCTCCTCGTAGCGGACCTCGACCGTTCGCTGGAAGCCGCCGGGCTGCACGTAGAGCGTGACCGCCTTGCGGGAGCCGGCCGGCATCTCGACGAACCGCCGCACGGACCCGGCATCCGTATCCGCGGCCAGCCATCCTTCGGTCGGGGTGCCGTCGTTGACCAGGGTCACCGCCACCGCCAGCCAGCCGCCGATCTCAAAACTGCCGCCGAGCATCGCCCGCGCCTCGAGGTCGACGGCGCTCGCGGCGCGCGCCGGAGCGACCGGCAGGAGCATCAGGCCGATGAGCGCGACGGCGCCCATGGCGGGGAGGATGGAGCGCCGGTTCCTGATCATCGCCCTCGGATGTGCACGGGATGACGCCCGGCTCCGGGTCGGGCTCTGGCTTCCCGATAGACGCTCTATCGACGCGGCCGGTTGCAGGCAGCCCAGTCGACCGCCGCGCCGATGCTAGAGTGCACGCGCTGCGCATGGAAGAGTCGCACGACGGTCCCCACGAGCTCGAGCGTCTCCTCGAGCACCAGATGCGCGTCCAGGAGCGTCAGCTGGCCTGGGCGCGGCTCGGGATGGTCGTGCTGGCGGCGCTCCTCCTCGTCGTCGTCGCGCCGGACGTCGAGGGAATCGGCGTCCTGCTCGCCGTTCTCGGCGCCCTTGCCGCCCTGAGCCTGGCAACGCCGTTCCTGCTGCGTCGCTTCCCGGCCCGCGAGGTCGGCATCGTCAGCACCGTCGCCGAGATGGCGGCGGTCACGGTCGCCGTGTACGTCGCATCGGATGCGCTCGACGCCTACCTGTTCTACGGCCTCGTCATCCTCGGGGTGGCGCTGCGCTTCGGCCTGGCGGCGTCGATCTGGGCATCGCTGGTGATGAGCGCCCTGTACGTGGCCGTGGTACTTGCCGGAGGCGGGGCGGGCGATGCGGTCCGGGAGCTGCTGCCCGCACGGATCGCCTACCTCATCGGCTTCGGGGTGGCAGCCGGCCTGTTCAGCCGGATCGTGCTCGGGCGGGCCACCGAGAACGCCCGGCTCAGCGCACGCCTGGCGGAGGAGGACCGCGAGCAGGCACGTCGGCGCGAGACCGAGCTCATCAGCCAGCTCGGACGTGACTTCGGCGCCTCGCTGGATCGCGACACGACCCTGCGGACGATCGCCACCGGAGCTGCACCGCTGCTCGGCGACGCGACGATGGTTCTGTCGGTCGATGACGCCGAACGGCGGCTCGCGCCGGAGGCGATCGCGGGGCCGGACGCAGAGCTCGTCGAAGCGTGGCGCACGTTCGTCGCCTCGCGCCATCCGCGGATCGGGGAGGGGATCCTCGGATCGGTGGCGGCAACCGCCACCGATCGGTCCGGCAGCGCGGAGGCGATCGACACCGGGGATCTCGATGGGCTGCGCGCACTGGGCCTGGGCTGGCTGCTGGCCGTCCCGATCCTCGCCGGAGGCCGGCTCCTCGGCGTCCTCGCCACCGTCGCACGTCCGGGGACGCCCCTCGACGACCGGATGCGGCGGCTGGCCGACAGCGTGGCCGACCGCGCCGGTCCAGCCCTTCAGAACGCGCAGCTGTGGTCGGACCTCCAGGACCGCATGGCGCGCGAGCAGGCGGCGCAGCGGATCAAGGACGACTTCCTCTCGATCGTGAGCCACGAGCTGCGGACGCCGCTCACCAGCATCCAGGGCTACTCCCAGCTCCTCGAGGGACGGCTTCGCGGCGAGCTCGCCGGAGAGAGCAAGGAGATGGCGCACCTGCGCGTCATCCGCTCGCAGGTCGGTCGGATGCGCCGGCTGGTGGATGATCTGCTCGACGTGAGCCGCATCGACCGGCGCGGCGGCGTGAGCATCGAGCCGACCGACTTCGACCTCGCCGACGAGGTTCGCGGCGCCGCCGTCCGCATCGGACGGGAGCACACCGACCGACGGATCGAGGTCGTGGCGCCCGAGCGGTTGGATGTGCATGCCGACCGCGATCGCCTCGACCAGGTCCTGACGAACCTCATCGAGAATGCCGTGAAGTACTCGCCTGACGGTGGTCCCGTTCGCGTCGTCGCCGAGCGCCGCGGCGGCGAGGTGGAGGTCCGCGTATCGGACGTCGGTGTCGGGATCCCGGCAGAGCACCGCGACCACGTCTTCGAGCGCTTCTACCAGGCCGATGGCGATGCGGGTCGTCGTCGCTTCGGCGGCCTCGGCCTGGGGCTCTACATCAGCCGCGCGATCATCGACGCGCACGGTGGCCGCATCTGGGCGGCACCGAACGTCGAGGATGGTGCCGGATCGGTCTTCGGCTTCCGCATGCCACGCGTGTCGATGCCGCTCGCTCCCGAGATCGCGCCGACCGGCGAGCCGCCGGCCTTCGTGGTTCGCCGCCGGGACGGCTGATGCGCGCCAGCGTCGCGGAGCTCGCCGCCCGGCACGGCCTGGAGCTGGTCGGCGTGGCCGACGCCGCACCGCTGCCGGACGATCGCCGCCGGATGGAGGCCAGCGTGGCAGCCGGCCGGATGGGGCGAATGGACTGGATGGGCGGTGACCGCCCTTCGGTCGCGACCGACCCCACCGCCCACGATCCGACCGCCCGCTCGGTGGTCGTGGTAGCGGCACCATACGGTGGCGCAGACCGCGCGGCATGGGACCCGGATCCCGCCGCACTGGCCCGAGCCCTGGCGTCCGTGCTGGCTGCGGCGCCGTCGGAACCTGCCGGTCGCATCGCGCGCTACGCGCTCGGCACCGACTACCACGTCGCGCTGCGACAGCGCCTCGAAGGCCTGGCGGCCGACCTGCGGACCGCCGGGCTACCGGCGGGCAACGTGGCCTACGTGGACGACCGGCCGCTGGCCGAGCGCGCGCTGGCGGCTCGGCGCCGGTCTGGGCTGGATCGGCAAGAACACCAACCTGCTCACGCACCATCGCGCCGGCTCCTGGGTCTTCCTCGGCGCGATCCTCACGTCGGCGGAGCTCGAGGCCGATCCGCCGGTTCGCTCCTCCTGCGGCAGCTGCACGCGATGCCTGGCCGGCTGCCCGACCGGCGCCCTCCTCTCGGCCCGCACCATCGATGCCGGCCGATGCATCAGCTACCTGACCATCGAGCATCCGGGCGTCCTCGAGCCGTGGGAGGCGTCGGCCATCGACGACTGGATCTTCGGCTGCGACGTCTGCCAGGAGGTCTGTCCGGTGAACGCGGACGCCGCCGACGACGGGCCGCTGCGGGTCCCGTTGCTGCCGCTCATCGAGTGGCTGCTGCCGCTCGGAGGCCGCGCCTTCGACCGTGCCGTCGGGGCCTCGGCACTGCGCCGGGCCGGCCGGCATCGGCTGCTGCGCAACGCGGTCGCCGCTCTCGGGAATGCAGGCCCGTTGAACGCTGATGCGGTCGGGCTGCTGGAGCGGGCGGCGCGCGACCGGCGTCCCGACGTTCGGGCGCAGGCGTCGGCGGTTCTGGCGCAGTCCAGCGGTGACGCCGTGCCGAGGGGCAGTGTCATCCGTGGTTCTGCCGATGGATCGGGCACGGCACGCACGAGCAACGCCCAACCCGGCCCTCGGGCGTCCCAGCACCCGAAATATCGCGCGCGGCGCGGCATTGCCATAGCTCGCGCGCCCATCTGCCGGAATAGCGGCGAGCTGGCGGCCCGCGCTCCTAGACTGACGCCATGCCCCGCGTGTCCGCCTTCCCGGGCATCCACTACGCCCTCGACCGATTCGGCGCTGCCGTCGTGCCCGACCGGATTCGGCTCCCGGCCGACGCCGACGCCCCACCGCCGGTACTGGTGGACCTCACCGACCTCGCCTGCCCGCCGTACGACGTCATCAGCGACGCTCAGCGGCGCGCGCTGCTGGGCCGGCATGAGCGCAACGCGATTCGCCTCGAGTACAGCGCCGAGCCGGACCCGCATGCCGCGGCGGCGGACACGCTGGCGGCATGGCTCGCCGACGGCACCCTCGAGCGGCGCGCCGAGCCGGCCGCGTACTACTACCGGCACGGCACGGCATCGGATCCGGACGAGCTGACGGTCGAAGGCCTGGTCGTCCGCGTGCTGCTCGAGCCGTGGGGCGACGGCGTGCGGCCGCACGAGCACACCATGCCCGGACCGAAGGCCGATCGCCTCGCGCTGCTGCGCGCAACGAGAACCCAGCTGAGCCCGATCCTGTCGGTCTACTTCGACCGCTCGCAGCGGTACCGGCACGTGATGGCGCGGGCGTGGAGCGACGAGTGGCGAGCGCGCGACGGCGACGGCATCCTGCACCAGCTCGTCGCGATCGAGCCGGACGATCGGCTGCTCGGCTACCTCGGCCGGCAGACCCTGTTCGTGGCCGACGGCCACCATCGGTACGAGACCGCTCTCGCGTACCAGGCCGAGGTGCGGGCCGACCGGCGCTGGGCCGATGCGCAGCCCGGAGCGTTGCCGGCGGACTGGATCATGATGATGGTCGTCAACGCGGAGCTCACCGAGCTCGAGATCCGGCCCACCCATCGGCTCCTGCTCGACGCGGACGCCGATGCGCTGCGCGGCCTCACCGCCGGCGACGACGCACTGTTCGAGGCGATTCCGCTCCCGCCCGGCGAGCTGAGCGACGCCCTGGAGGAGCGGCGCCACGACGAGACACCCGCCTTCGGGCTCGTGCTGCCCGCGGGCGAGGGCTTTCTGCTGATCGGCGATCCCGACGGCCTGGCCGACCGGCTGCGCCGGGAGCGGATGAGCAGTGCGGTGCGGCGCCTCGACCTCGCGTCGCTCCACGTGGCCGTCCTCGGCGATCGGCTCGGCATCACCGAGGCGGATGTCGCCGCGGGCACGCGCCTGGCCTACACTAGGGACGAGGCCGACGCCCGCGATCGGGTGGCGCGAGGCGAGGCCGCCGCCGCCATCCTCGTCCGACCGACCCCGCTCGACCAGCTCGCCGAGGTGGCCAGCGCCGGTGACGTGATGCCGCAGAAGTCGACCTACTTCTATCCGAAGCTGCTGACCGGCATGGTCTTCAACCCCCTGGAGGACTGACGAAGCCCGATGGTGCAGGCGATCAAGCGCGACGAGGCATTCATCGAGCCGGAGGGGATCCACGTCGAGACCCACCAGCCGGAACGACGCTCCCGCAAGCCGCCGCTGCTCCTGGTCCATGGCGCGCTGACCGGGTCGTGGCTGTGGACCGACTTCTCGGCCTACCTGGCCGAACGCGGTTGGGAGGCACACGCCATGAACCTGCGTGGCCACTTCACCAGCGACGTGGCCGAGCTCGACGAGACGACGATGCGCGACTACGCCGACGACGTCGGGGTCGCGCTTCGACATCTCGGACGGCCCGCGGTGCTGATCGGGTGGGGGATCGGTGCCCTGGCCGCCCTCATGCACGCCGAGCGCCACCCCGTCCTCGGCCTCGTCCTGCTGGCGCCGTCACCGCCGGCCGCGGCCCTGCCTCGCCGCCCGGACGAGCACGAGCTGCGTGCCGTGCCCGCCATCTACGACGCCGCGTGGTGGGGCTGGACCGGCACGCGCGACGAGCTGCGCGAGCGGATGCCTGACCTCGACGACCACGACCTGGAGCGGATGAGCGAGCTGCTGGATGGAGCCCGCGAGTCCGGCCGCGCCCGGCGCGAGCGGATGGAGGGCATCCCGGTCGACACGTCCGCCCTGGCCGAGGTGCCGAGCCTCGTGATCGGTGCCGGACTGGACGACGTCATCCATCCCGCCGAGGCGCGGCGCACCGCCGATCTGCTCGCGGCCGACTACGAGTACTTCCCGTCGGCCAGCCACTTCGGCCTGGTGATGGGCGAGCACACCTGGCCCGACGTCGCGCAGAGCGTGCTCGGCTGGCTCGAGGAGCGACGTCACGCCATGGCAGCGGCATCGGCGGCCCTCGTCCCGGTCGGCGCCCGCCGCTAGCAGCTCCTTCGCACCGTTTGCACCGCCTCGAAAGGGTCTTGGTAGACTCGGTCTCGACCTTGCGACGTGCCGCATTCGTCTAGAGGCCTAGGACACCGCCCTCTCAAGGCGGAGATCACCGGTTCGAATCCGGTATGCGGTACCAGCACCCATGTCGTCGGCCCGACCTGAGCTCAGATCTGGCGTGTCTGTTGCCCGCCGACCACCGTCTGAACCTATTGCCGGAGTCGCACCCCGTCAGCTGCCGCCCCGGAAATTGCGACGGTAGGTCGCCCGGTGGCCGCCTCCCGAAAGCGCGCGGAGGGCACCCACGTCGGTCACGACGATCGTCCTGCCGGCCACCCGGACGTAGCCCGCGACCGACAGACTACGAAGCGCGCGGTTCACGTTCTCCCGGCTCGCCCCGATCATCCCGGCAAGCGTGGTCTGCGACAGTGGGGTCACGATGCGAATGCCCCCATCCGAGGGCCGCCCGTCGGTCACGACGAGCTCCACGAGCTTCAGCGCGAGGCGACCTCGGATGTCCCGAAACGCGAGCGCGCCGAGATCCTCGGCGGTGCTACGCACCTGCTCGGCAAGCCCTTCGAGCATGCGGAGCATCGCCGGTGGGTGGCGGACCAGGAACTCGACGAGCCCGTGCTTCTCGATGTTGATGACGACGGTGGGTTCGAGCGCGATCAGGTCGGCGATCCGGTTGGCCTCCCGTGCGAAGAGGCCAGGCTCGCCGCAGATCCCGCCGACGCCGGCGATTTCGAGCACGAGCTCGCCTCCGTCCTCGGTCGGCAGGCGGTGCTTCAATGTTCCTTCAGCGACGACGGGAAGGTGGCTCGCGGCGTCGCCCACCGAGTAGACATGCTGGCCACGCGCAAAGCGGCGCGGGATCGCGAACGGGAGCAGCGCCTCAAGGCCGGCCGGCGGCACGACCTCGAACAGATAGGTTCGTCCCAGGGCAGCGAGGACGTCGACTTTGGTGTGGTTCGTCACGTCGGATACCTGTGACGCACGACATAGCCCCGCCGAGCACGGGCTCATATCGTACGGGTCTGGATACACGAGGCGGAGCGATGGCGAACGACGAGTTGCGGGTGGAGCTGGAACGGGACCCGGGAGTAACGGTCGTGATGCCGAGTGACCCGGACTACCACGCGGCGCGGGCGATCTGGAATGGCACCATCGATCGGCGGCCCGCGGCCGTCGCCCGCTGCGCCTCGGCGGAAGCGGTCGCCCACGCCGTCAGCGTCACCAGAGCGCAGGGTTTGCGGATCGCGCTGCGGGGCGGCGGCCACAGCCTCCCCGGCTTCTCGACGTGTGACGACGGTGTCGTCATCGACCTGTCACCGATGCGGACGATCGACGTCGATGCCGATGGCCGCGTCGCCAGGGCGGCCGGCGGCTGTCGCTGGTCCGATTACGACGCGGTCACGGCCCGGCACGGGCTGGCCAGCACCGGTGGCGTCGTCTCAAGCACGGGGGTCGCGGGGCTCACGCTCGGTGGCGGGATCGGCTGGCTCATGAACCGTCAGGGCCTGGCGTGCGACAACCTGATCGGGGCCCAGGTGGTCACGGCTGATGGGGAGATCATCGAAACAGCCGACCCGGCGCACGCAGAGCTGCTGTGGGGGCTGCGCGGCGGCGGTGGCAACTTCGGGGTGCTGACGCGGCTCGACTTCCGGGTCTCGCCGGTGGGCGACGTGGCGGGCGGGATTGCTTTCTACGAGCCGAGCCGGAGCGAGGATGTCGCTGCTGGGTACCGGGAGCTGGTGACGTCGCTCTCGGATGACTGCACGACGATGCTCGTCCTAGGTCCGGCCCCCGATGAGGACTTCGTCCCGGCGAAGATGCGTGGTGAGCTGTGCGCGGCCGTCGTCGGTTGCCATGCCGGCGCCGCGGGCCGGGCGGAGGCCGAGCTCAAGCCGATCAAGGAGCTCGCTCCGGCCGTCGACCTGTTCGACACGATGCCCTACCCCGAGATGCAGGGCCTGTTCGACGCGGAATTCCCGGCCGGCGGCCGCTACTACATGAAGGGCGGATTCCTGCCGGCCTTCCCGGATGGAGCGCTGGCGACCGTCATGGATCACATGCGCGCCCGACCCTCGGCCGCGAGCGAGTTCGATCTCCACCACATGGCCGGCGCTGTCCACCGCGTCGGCGAGATGGATACGGCGTTCTCGAACCGGTCGGCGACATTCACGTACAACATCGTGGCGAAGTGGCAAGACCGCGCCGATGACGTCGCGAATCAAGACTGGGCACGCAGCCTCGCGGCCGCGCTAGAGCCGTATGGCGAAGGCCGCGCCTTCGTCAGCTTCCTCTCCGATGTGTCCGATGCTCGCTCGGTGGAGGCGACGTACGGCGCCGACCGTTACGCGCGACTCGTCGCACTCAAGCGGCGCTACGACCCGGAGAACGTCTTTCGGCTCAACCAGAACATCCAGCCGTAGCCGGACGATCCACCACGGGAGCACCGGTGTTCTGACCCGCCACTTGAACCCTTATGGATCTTGTCATTCGTACCCTCAAGCCGGCCGGAGCCCACCGGAGGTGGTCGGAGCCCACCGTAACAACCGTACTCACCCGGAGCCCACCGGACGTTTGCCGCGAATCCGGTATGCGGTACCAGCACTCATTCAGGACCCTCGATTCGCTCGGGAATCGGGGTCCTTCGTTGTCCACGGCATCAGCGGCGCATGGCACGCAAGAGCCGCCCCGGCTGCGAGCCGGGGCGGCTGGTGTCGCTGCGAGCGCATCGCCGGCGGGTTAGGCGACCGGCGACGGTGCGCGACCTGCGAGATCTAGGCGGCGACCGGAGCGCCTCGGAAGAGGGCCAGGTCACCGATCTGGGTGCTGGTCAGTCGGACGCGGTCGGCGATGGTCTGCTTGACCCATTCCGCAGCCATGGCGGCCGAGTGCTGGGCCTGTTCGCGCGTCTCCCAGATGCTCAGCGCGACGACCTTGTGGCTGCCGACGTCGATCAGTCCGTAGTTCACGAAGCCCGGCTCCTTGGCGAAGGTCGGTAGCATGTCCTTCTCGACGATGCCGGTCAGCTCGTCGAAGGTGCCGTTGGTGATCTCGTACGTAGAGAGTCTCGTGTAACGCATGTGGTTCTCCTCTGCCCCCGATGCGGCCAGTCGATACGAAGCGGAATCGCCAGTGGCACGCCGTCTCTCGATGGGCCAGAGGATCAGTCGGTCCGCAGCCTTGCAGCCGTTAGACGCAGTCTAGCACGAAACGTCTCGTGATATATTCGTGACGTATCTGTTACGAGTCTATACGAGGGAATTCAGGTGCCGAGGGTCGAATTCGAGGCCGACACCGAGGAGGAGCTGCTGGCACTTGCCAGGCGATGGGTGATGGGTCCGCCGCATCGCCCTGGTACGGATATGGCCGGTGAAGCGGACCAGCTGGAGCTCAGGCGCAGACAGCTTGGCGAGGTGCTCAATGCGATTCGCGGGGCTGACAGTCGTCGGCTCCTGCGCGAGGTCGCCGATCGGTCCACACGCGATGAGGCCCTCGTGCTGGACGCGAATCTGACCGCACGGTACGGGAAACGGACCGGCACGGCGTTCGCGGGGATCGTCGCAGGCCCGAACAAGGTCATGCGCCGTGTCGCGCGCCGCGACCTCATCCTCTGGGACGCTGACGCCCGAGGCTACCGAATGGACCCTGCAGACGCAGCGATCGTGCTGCAGCGTTGGCCGACGACCTGAACCATCCGGCGAGCCGCAAACGTCCTCACGGCCGGGACTAGACTGCTTCGGCCGGCGGCCGCCAGCCGCCCAGCGTCGACTCCACGGTCGCGGCCGCCGCAATGGCCACGTGATCCTGCCACGGGCCGGCGACGAGCTGTACGCCGACCGGCATCTCGGCCGACATGCCCGCGCGGACGACCACGCACGGCCAGCCCGTCAGGCTGTGTGGCGTGGTATAGCGCCAGACCACGTCGCCGCCGTGAAGCGGTGCCGGCCCCGGCGCAACGGGGGCGAGGATGACGTCATATCGCACCAGGACCGCAAGCATCGCTGTGCGGTAGGTATCCCACTCGGCGAGGATGTCGCGCAGCTCGGACGCGGTCACCTCGTCGCCAAAGGAGTCCCAGAACCGCTCGGTCAGCTCGTGCCCGCCCGGCGGGGGAGCATCCTCCGCCACGACGGCCCCCGCCTCTCCGAGCGCCTCTGCCGCGTCGCGCAGGGCGCGCTCGGTGCCGGGGTTGGGAGATGCCACGCCGTCGGATCGGTGCACCATCACTCGCAACCCGCGCATCTCGACGCGGGCCGGATCGCCGAGCGCGACGGGGACGGAGCCGCCATCGATCCCGTCCGGTCCAGCGATGATCGCCAGCATCGTGCCGAGATCCTCGATACGGCGCGCCATCGGTCCCGGTTGGGTTCGCGGGTCGCTCATCGGCCCAATCGGACCGTCCTCGTCGAGGACGCCGGTGAGCGGGATGCGGCCGGCGGTTGGCTTCAACGTCGCGATCCCGCAGAAGTGGGCCGGCATGCGCAGGCTGCCGCCCGAGTCGCTGCCGAGACCGCAGGCCGACATGCCCGCCGCGATCGCGGCTGCCTCCCCTCCACTGCTGCCGCCCGGCGACCGCCGCGCGTCGTACGGGTTGAGCGTCCGCCCGTGGAGCTCGTTGTCGGTGACGCCTCCGGATCCGCCGCGGGGACAGTTCGTCTTGCCGAGCAGAATGGCCCCCGACGACCGCATCCGCGCAACGATGGTCGCATCGTGCTCCGGGCGGTTGTCGGCCAGCTCCACCATGCCGACCGTCGTCGGGAGCCCGGCGGTCTCGATGATGTCCTTCGCGGTGAAGGGGACGCCATGGAGCGGGCCGATGTGGTGGCCCAGAGCCAACGCGCGATCGTGCGTCGCCGCCTGCTCGCGAGCATCCTCCGCCACCGCCACGATCGCGTTCAGCTGTGGGTTGAGCTGCTCGATGGCCGCGAGGTGCGCGTCCATCACCTCCACCGCGCTGACCACTCGATCGCGGATGAGCCGCGCAAGCTCGGTGGCGGAGCGGTGTGTCAGCCGGGTCGACATTGGGGGTCCATCAATGCGGCTCACGCCACGCCGCGAGCGGTCCAGGCGCGAACGGTGAGTTCGAATGGAGGTTCGGGCAGGAGGGAGCGGCAGCGCTCGCGCAGCTCGACGCGTCGGGTCTCGTCGAGGGACGCGACGTAGGCTCCGGCGGGCCCGACGCCTTCGGTGTAGGGCTCCCACCAGTCCTCGAACGTCGGGTGCTCGATGCTCACGTCGAGGGCACCGTCCGTGACGTCTCGCAAGCCCGCGGCGGCGAACAGCTCGGAGAGATGGCCCTCGCGGACACCGGGCAGTGCGGACTCGTCGGTGAGGCTCGAATCGAGGCCCCGGGCCGCGTCCCAGAAGACGCCGAGCGGTCCGCGACCACCGGCGTGATCCCACACGCAGGCGGCCACCACGCCGCCGGGCCGCGTGACGCGCCGCATCTCGGTGAGCCCGGCGACGGGGTCGGCCATGAAGTGCACAACGAGCTGCGCGAGCGTGACATCGAACGCCCCGTCGGCGAAGGGAAGGGCCTCTGCCGCCGCCACGCGGACGTCGACGTCCGGGAAGCGCTCTCCAGCGGCGATGACGAAGGGCTCGGAGGGGTCGACCGCGGAGACCGACGCCGCCCCGACACGTGCCACGAGTTCCGCGGTCAGGGCGCCGGGCCCACATCCCACGTCGAGCACGCGCTGACCGGCGTCGATGCCGGCGAAGTCGGCGAGCTGCGGCGACAGCAGCCGCGAGTAGCGGCCCATGAAGCGGTCGTAGGCGTCCGCGGCGGTGAAGAAGCTCACGGAGCGCATCGTACGTCGTGCCGGTCAACGAGCACCAAGTACAGTGCGCGAGGACGCCGGCGGCGATTGGAGCTCCGAAGGAGGCGCATCGCATGGCATCGGAGGAGCCCGCGCTGTTCTCGCGCGACGAGCTGCTCGGCGGGATGTCGGGCCGTCATGCCACCACGCTCCTCTTCGCCATCGAGAACCGGACCGCGTACCTGCTTGCCGGTGCGCAGCAGGCCGTTCCCATCGTGCTCAGCGAGCGCGCCGCTCGGGAGCGCGAGCATGCCTTCCTCGAGGCGCTGGCGCAGGGCCGCGACCTGCCGGTGCGCCCGACGATCCAGGAGCTCGAACGCCACGCCCCCGACTGGGCCGACCTGGTCCCGTCGGACGCCAATGCCCGGGCCGGGGTGGCGCACCTGCTCGGGACGAAGTACTTCGTTCCGTACCGCGAGGTTCCGCGCCTGCGGGAGGCCCTGGGCCTGGACTCGGAACCCGTCCAACAGGCGCACGAGCGGGTGTTCGGAACGGCGCTGGAGGCCATCTACGCGCCGCAGGTGCGTGCCGCCGACCGGCTGCGCTGGGCCGCCTCGGGTCTCGTCGGGCGGTTGGACGCGCTCCCGGCCTTCTGGCTGGCGTTCTTCGTCACGCTGATCATCGGCGCTGTCAACCTCGCCCTGCCGATCGCGGTGTCGGGGGTGGGGGCGCTGCCCGGGGTCGCGCTGATCGTCGCGCTCGGGCTTATCAACATGGTGACGATCGCCGCGATGGTCGAGGTTGTCACGCGGAGCGGCAGCATCCGCTACGGCAACGCGTTCATCGGGACCGTCGTCGCCGACTACCTCGGCGGCGCGAGCTCGGCCATCCTGTCGGCCGTCCTGGTGGCCTTCTCGTTCGGTCTGCTGCTGATCCTCTACATCGGGATCTCGACCACCCTTGCCGATGCGACGATGCTGCCCGCCGCGGCCTGGATGATCGTCCTCTTCGGGATCGGGCTCTACTTCCTGACGCGCGGCTCGCTGAACGCGACGGTCGCCTCGACGATCGTGATCACCGCCGTCAATGTCGTGCTGCTGGTCGTGCTCTCCGCCCTCGCCCTCACGCACCTCGACATCGGGAATCTCACCTACGTCAACCTCCCCTGGACGGAGGGCGGCTCGTTCACGCCGATCCTGCTCGGCGCGCTGATCGGCGTCGTCCTCGACCTCTACGCGGCGCACATCCTCGGTCGCGATCTTCGGAAAGATGCTGCTCCAGCGCGATCCGAGCGGGCGATCCGTGGTCCGCGGTCACGTCACCGGGATCGGCTTCGCGATGGTCCTCAACGTCGTCTGGGTGCTCGCGGTGTGCGGAGCCATCGCGCCCGAGGTGCTGGCTGCCGAGTCGAGCACCGCCCTCGTTCCGCTGGCCGCCGAGATCGGCCCCCAGGTCCAGGTGCTCGGCGCGATCTTCGTCGTGCTCAGCATGGGCCTCGGGCTCATCCAGTTCTCGCTCGCGCTGTTCAACCTCGCGCGCGAACGCATCGCCCAACGAGCGGTGTGGGGCGGCGCACGCGGGCGGTTCGCGCTCGCGCTGAGCCCGGTGATCGTCGTCGTGCTGGTCGCCGAGTGGATGGTGCTGACCGGCACGGGCTCGTTCGCCGGCATCCTCGGCTTTCTCGGCGTGATGGTCCACTCGCTGATGAGCGGCATCTTCCCGGTCCTGCTCCTGGTGGCGAGCCGGCGGAAGGGCGAGGTCGTGCCTGGCGTGAGCTATCGAGCCCTCGGACATCCGATCGTGGTCGGCGGGATCTACCTCCTGTTCCTGGGCAGCCTCCTCGTCCACGGCCTCGTGATCTGGGAGGAGCCGTTCATGCGCGTCGGCGGCGTGCTGATGGCGCTCCTGGTCGCGGCGGTCACACTGTTGATGCTCCGTCGCGATGCCTTCGCCCGCCGCGCCGTCGTCGAGCTCCGGGACGATCGGCGCCGCGACGGACGGCCGCTGCTGGCGGCCATTGCCGGAGGTGAGCCGGCCGTCGGACAGGTTCGCCTGACCGACCCGACGGCAGCGAGCGGCCGCTCGACGGTGGGGTCACCGAGCTCCCGGATCTGGCGTACGCTGGAGGCGATCCAGCTCCACCTGCTCGTGGGGCGATCCCGGCAGCTCAAGGTCTGGGCGCATGCGATCTCCCCCGAAGGCGCGTCGGAGGTCCTTCCCGTCGTCGTGGATCGTCGACGACGGTGAGGAGCGCCGCCAGGCGGACCTGGGCCAGTCGGACGGGCAGGTCGTGCTGCCCCTGACGCACGACAGCTGCCGGATCGAGATGACCCTGCCCATCAGCGACTGACCGTCAGCTCGATGGCGCATCGGTTCCGTACACTCGCGGCATGAGCGAGCGCTACGACGCGATCGTCATCGGCCTGGGCGGGATGGGGTCCGCATCGGTCCATCACCTCGCGCGGCGAGGTCGTCGCGTGCTGGGCCTGGAGCAGTTCCAGCCGCTCCACGCGCGGGGCTCGTCGCATGGCCTGACTCGCATCATCCGGCTGGCCTACCACGAGCATCCGTCCTACGTGCCGCTCCTGCGCCGCGCCTACGAGCTGTGGCACGACCTCGAGTCGCGCAGCGGACAGGAGCTCCTGATCACGACCGGCGCCCTCGAGGGCGGGCCGGGCGACGGTGCCGACCTTCCTCGGCTCGCTTCAGGCGGCGGAGCTCCACGATCTCCCGCACGAGGTGCTCGACGCGGCCGATCTCGAGCGCCGCTACCCGTTCCGGAACCTCGAGCCGGTCGACGCGCGCGGTGCTCCAGCCCGACGGCGGCTTCCTCCTCGCGGAGCCGACGATGCGCGGCCCACCTCGACGGCCGCGGCCGCGACGGAGCGGACCTGCGCTTCGAGGAGCCGGTCCTGGACTGGCAACCGCTCGGCGCCGACGGCGTCCGCGTCCGAACGGCGCGCGGCGACCTACGAGGCGGACCGCCTGGTGATTGCGGCCGGCGCCTGGGTGCGGCAGCCTCGTGCCCGCACTGGCCGACGCTGGCCATGCCGGAACGGCAGGTGCTCGGCTGGTTCACGCCGACGCGTCCCGCGGACTTCGCCGCCGGACCGCTTCCCGGTCTTCCTGATCGATGTCGAGGGCGGCAAGCACTACTACGGCTTCCCGACCCACGAGGGCCACGGGCTCAAGATCGGCTGGTACCACCACTTCGGCGAGCCGATCGACCCATCCGACCCGGATCGCTCGACCCGGCCCGACGACGAGGCCGCGCTGCGCGAGTTCGTGCGAGCGCTACCTTCCGGACGGCGCCGGTCCGACCGAGATGCTGACGACCTGCATCTTCACGAACACGCCGGACGAGCACTTCATTGTCGACCCCCTGCCCGATGCGCCCCAGGTCCTCGTCGTGTCGCCGTGCAGCGGCCATGGCTACAAGTTCTGCAGCGTCATCGGTGAGATCGTCGCGGACCTCGTCGTCGACGGCGCGACCCGCCACGACATCGGCCTCTTCCGGCTCGATCGGTTCGCGTCCGTGAGGGCCTGACCGCAACCGTTGTGGCCGCCGATCACCGAATATCTGGCACGCCCCGGCGTTCTCCACCGATGCGGTCCGGATCCCACCGAAGATGTGGAAAAGTTGGTGGACAGACCCCTTTCGACGGGCGGTGCATAGGCATACGATCCCGCCCCGGCCTTGCAATCGCTGGTGCACCGGCAGGCAGGACCACCGTCACTCATCCATCTCAATCGCGACCATCCCGGGAGGGTGCCATCGAATGACCCAGCGGTCGACCGTGTCCGACGCCGCCGAGCGGCCCGGACCGGCAGGCGAGCAACCACCGTCCCCCGACGTCGTCTGCCTTCATCCGCTACTGCCACCGTCGCCGAGGCGCGACCTGGCCGGAGCTCTACGACGAGATGTGCGGCGTCGCCGCCCGTCGCGAGTTCAACGGCTGGGACCACGTCGGAGCTGGCGTCGCGCGGGCTGACCTTCTCGCTGCTCGAGATGCCGCGCCTCGCCGGCTGGAGCCGTGCCGTCCTGGCCGGCATGGCCGAGCAGCGCGAGGCCGACGGGCATCGAGGGGCAACGACGCCACGACTCGACGCGCACGCGGCGGTCGCCTGAGCCCATCGCTCGCCAAGCGCGGCATGATCACGAGCCCCGGTCCGGCTCGGCGGACCGGGGCTCCTCGTGGGTCTCGCGGCGGAGATCAGTACGTGTGGCGGCGCGCCATCTCCCGCTCGATCATCCGCTCCATGACCATGTACTTCTCGATCCGCCGGCGGAGCTCGTTCGCCTCGGGCGTGTAGAGGTGGACGTACTGCTGCAGCTCCAGGCTCAGCTTGCGGCTGAACATCCGGGCGTGGTCGAGGTTGCGACGCAGGAGGACCTGGTCCATGCGACGCAGGTGCTCCTCGTTGAGGAGGTCCTCGTCGCGCAGCAGCTCGCGATCGACGTCGAGCTGGGGGCGCTGGAGCTGGACCGTCGTGATGAGCGGTTCGTCGGCCATGCGGGCCTCAGTCTAGCCGGTGACGGACGATCCACCGACTCGTGAGGCGTGCGACGAGGTCGGTGATCTCGTCGACGCCGAAGGGCTTCGCGAGGACGTGGACGCCGCCGATGCGCTCGAGCTCCTGGCCTTCTCGCGAAGGCTGGCGATGTCCGCCGAGCACATCAGGATCGGGCGATCGGAGAGCCGCGCGTCCGCGCGCGAGAGGGCGACGATCTCCCACCCGGAAGCGCCGCCC
>CAWDYT010000023.1:0-47413 GCA_963806695.1 uncultured Chloroflexia bacterium
TGAGCGGCGCCACCCGAGCGTGCCGCCCACGAGGTGGACTTCGATGAGCAGGAGACGTATCGCCAGCCGCAAGGCGACGAGAGCGCCTTTGCTGAGATCGCGTACGGCATCGGCAATCGGCTGTCGCCGCTCCTCGCATCGGATCCTGCGCGACGTCGACCTCGCGGAGGACGCCACCCAGCAGGCGGTCGTCGCCATCTGGCGTGAGCTTCCGGACTCCGCGACCCGGCCCGCTTCAAGGCCTGGTCGTACCGCGTCCTCGGTCAACGCGTGCTACGCGCAGGCGCGCGTCGAACGACGCTGGAGCCCGTCCTCCACCTGCTCGACGATGGCGCGGCACCCGAGGAACCCGCAGCTCTCCGTCGCCGACCGCGACCAGCTGGAGCGCGGGTTCCGTCGTCTGCCACCGGAGCAGCGCGCGGTGCTCGTTCTCCAGCACTACATCGACCTGACCCTGCCGCAGATCGCCGACACGCTCGGCGTACCAGATCGGAACCGTGCAATCGCGGCTTCGCTCGCGCGCGTAGTGCGTCACCCTCGAGGCGGACGCGCGGCCGGCGCTGAGCGGGAGTCGACCGTCATGACCCGTGAGCGGGATCTCGATGGCGTCTGACCGATCGATGGACGACAACGCGAGACCGTCGTCGCCGATCGCGTGATCGCGACGGCGATGACCGATGTGCACACGACACGACAACGCGGCGCCCGGTGGGTGCTGCTGAAGGAGCTTCTCCATGAACATGAAGCCCGCGACGACGCTCGTGGGGGTGGCCATCATCGCCGCGCTCGGCTTCGCCGCCTATCAACTCTGGGCTGGAAACCGGATCGGCGCGCCGCCGGAGCCGCAGTTTGTGACCGCCTCCCGAGCTTCCCGAGATCGTGATGAATGCCGACCAGGCTCCGCCGGGAATGAACCTCGACGGCATTTACACCGAGGGCAACGACGTCCTCCTGCGGCCGATCATCTTCGTGACCGGCCCGGACGCATCGCCGTACATGGACCAGCCCGGCTTCGCGGCGGGCCGCTCACCGAGTTCAGCGACGCCGATCAGCAGGTGATCCTGTCATGGGCCGCGTTGTACAGACGCCGGCAGATGCAGGAGCGGGCGCGCGCGTTGTACGCCGAGGAGCTCCAGAGCGAGGCCGGCTCAGGTCGCGGGCGACGCCAACTTGGCGACGTGGAGCCTACTTCTTCGGACGACGTGGATCCACAGGACGACGCGAAGGTGTACCTGTGGCAGCGAGCCGCATTGGTCCTCGCGGCAGCGACGATCGGTGATTATGACCCGGATCAGATGCGATTGGTAGACGAGGGGATGGACAAACGAGCCGCTGACGCGACCGAAGTTGCAGGGGCCGGCCGCACTGGCCGGCCCCCTCCGACGATTGCGCTAGGTCTGGCCGCGCTTCTCGTCAAACAGGTAGTCGATCTGGTCCTTCCAGGTAGCTGGACCACCCGCATCTTCGTCTTCAGGGTCGGGGTCAGCTCCAGCCTCCTGGGTGAGGGGCGCGCGGCAAGCAGCGCCGTGCGACGCGGCCGTTCGTAGATTGCGAAGGGCTCGAGTTCGCGCTTCCGCCTCGGCGTCGAGCAGCTTCTCGACCTCCTTGATCTCGATCAGCTGCTCGGGCGCGGACCTCGGCGATCCCATTCGCGGCTGCCCACTTCCAGCTCCTCGAAGTCTGGGGCGATGAGCACGCCGGTGTATGGCTGGTTGTCGCCGAGGATCACGGCCTGCGCGACGTACTTCGAGGCCGATAGTCACAGCCTCCATAGATCCGGCAAGACATTTCTGCCGTTGCCCAGCACGATGATGTTCTTCAGTCGGTCGGTGATCGTGATGCGGCCGAGACAGTGCATAGAGAGCTGGCCGATGCGCCCGGTCGAAGTAGCCCTTCCGCGTCGAATCGCCTGGTCGGTCTCCTCGGGGTTGTTCAGATAGCCCTGCATGATCTGGGGGACCGCGGACGATGATCTCGCCGGTCGCCTCGTGGATGCGGACCTCGGTGGACGGCGCGGGTGTCAACCATGCCGAACAGGAAGTCGTGCGGTCGGTTCACCGAGACGAACGGGCTGGTCTGCTTCCGTCAGGGCGTAGCCCTCGAGGATGATAAGTCCATCCCGTAGAAGAACTCGCCGACGTCGCGTGAGAGGGGCGCCGAGCCGGAGACGAGGTAGCGGATCTTACCGCCGGTGCGGGCCCGGATCTTCTTGAACGCGCAGTTCGTCGGCGAGCATCAGCTGGAGGGTGAGCAACGGCGAGTTGGCCTCCCCCTGCCCGATGGTTGTCGTACTTCTGCCGCCAGCCCACGGCCCAATGGAAGATGCGCTGCCGGTTCGGGGATCCGGCTTCCACCGTCGACGAAACCAGCCATAGACGCGCCTGCGTGAAGCGCGGCACGGCGGCCGTCACCGTCGGCTGCACGTCGGCCATGTTCTGGGCCAACCGCTCGATGAGCGGCTCGGCGTAGGCCACGGTCGCGCCGAGGCCGAGCGGCAGGAACTCCCCCACCACGCGCTCGAAGATGTGCGACAGCGGGAGCCACGAGGAAGGTGTCCTCCTCCGAAAGGTCGATGACCTGGTTGACCGCCTGGTAGTTGAACAGGATGTTCGCGTGGCTGAGCATCGCTCCCTTCGGGTTGGCCGTCGTGCCCGAGGTGTGGATGACGGTCGCGATGCGTGGCGCCGACGTTGTTGAGGATGAAGGCCGCCTGGTTCGGCTCCGACTGCGGGTAGATCGGCGCGGTCGTCGCGCCGGTGGCCAGCGCTGCCAGGTCGCCGACGACCCACTCCGGGCGGGTCCGCCCGACGATGCATGCCGTCTGCCCCGGGCCGAGGCCGAGATCCCGCAGGCCGAGCGACAGCTCGGCGATCCAGTCCCACGTCTCGCGGTACGTGCGGCTGACCCAGCCGCCGTCGTCAGCCTCGCCCTCCGCTCGCTTCGACTTCGGGGCCTTCCAGCGCAGCGCCTCCCGGTCGGGATACTTCTCGACGGCGCGGTGGACGAGGTCGATGAGGTTGTTCGCCTCCCGCTCCGGCGGGACGTGGAGCGGCTCCCCCTGCGCGACCATGGGCCTGGTCGGGCTGGCATGGGCGGTGGTCGTCATCGGTCTGCTCTCCTCGATTCGCTCATCCGTCGCGGCGCAGTCCGTCGAGCAGATGCTGCGCGACGATGAGCCGGTGAATCTGGTTCGTGCCCTCGTAGATCTGGGCCCCCTTGGCGTCTCGCATGAGGCGCTCGACCGGGTTGTCCCTCGAGTAGCCGGCGCCGCCGTAGACCTGGACCGCATCGGTGGTGACCCGCATCGCCACGTCAGAGGCGTACCACTTCGCCATGCTCGACGGCGAGTTGATCGGCTGGCCGGCGTCCCGCAGCCGGGCGGCCCGCCAGGTGAGCAGCCGCGCGGCGTCGACGCTGACCGCCATCTCGGCCAGCATCGCCTGGATCATCTCCTGGTCGGCGATTGCACGGCCGAACTGCCGCCGCTCGAGGGCGTAGCGCGCCGCGAGCTCCATCGCGCTGCGCGCGAGCCCGGTGCAGCAGGCCGCGACGATCCGGCCCGCGCCGAGCGCGGAGAGCGCCACGCGCAGTCCGTCGCCCTCGTCCCCGAGCCGGTCTCCGCCGGCACGCGCGCTTCGTCGAATACGAGCTCGTAGCCGGTCGTGCCGCGGATGCCCATCTTCCGCTCCTTGCTGCCGAGTCGGAAGCCGGGCGTGTCGGCCTCGACGACGAAGGCGGTGATGCCCGCCTTGCCGGCCGACCGGTCGACGGTGCCGAACACGACGTAGCGCGCCGCCTCCCCGCCGTTCGTGATCCAGATCTTCGTGCCGGACAGGAGGTAGTCGTCACCGTCGCGCGTCGCTGTCAGCGCGATGGCGGCCGCGTCCGACCCGGCCTGTGGCTCTGTCAGCGCGAACGCGCCGAGCTCGCGGCCGGCGGTCATCGGCGGCAGGAACCGGTCCTTCTGCGCATCGGTCCCGTTCGCGAAGATGCAGGCTGGCTCAGGACGTGGACCGAGAGAGCTGACGGCGAGGCCCATGTCGGCGGCGGCGATCTCCTCCGCCGCCAGCGCCCAGGCGAAGGTGCCCACGCCGGCGCCGCCGTACGCCTCGGGATACGGGAGGCCGGTCAGGCCGAGCTCGCCCGCGCGCTCGAAGAGGCCGCGGTCGTAGCGCTCCTCCTCGTCGCGCTGGGCGGCACCGGGGGCCACCTCCTTCGCCGCCCAGTCGCGGACGGTGTCGCGTACGGTCCGCTCCTCCTCGCTGAGGGCGAACGGATCGCGGGTCGCGCCGTCACACGCCATCAGCCGATCTTCGCGCCCGATTCGTCGTACGTGTAGAAGCCGCGCCCGGTCTTCCGGCCGAGGTGCCCGGCGGTGACCATCTGTCGGAGCAGCGGGGCCGCGCGGAACTTCGGATCGCCGAAGCCGCGGTACAGGACGTCCATGACGTTCAGCATCACGTCGTTGCCGATGAAGTCGCTGAGCTCCAGCGGGCCCATGGGGTGGTTCAGGCCCAGCTTCGCTCCAGTGTCGATGTCGGCGGCGGTGCCGGTCGACTCCATGAGCGCGAAGACGGCCTCGTTGATGAACGGGCCCAGCATGCGGTTCACGAGGAAGCCGGGCATGTCCTTCGACTCGATCACCGTCTTGCCGAGGTCTTCGGCGAACGCCCTGGCGGCCTGGTAGGTCGCGTCGTCGGTCTCGAGGCCGCGAATGATCTCGATCAGGCCCATGACCGGGACCGGCGAGAAGAAGTGGAGGCCGATGAACTTCGGCGCGCGGTCGGTCGCCGTGGCGAGGCTGGTGATGCTGATGCTGCTGGTATTGCTGGCGAAGATTGCGCCGGCGTCGGCGGATTCCGTCAGGGCCGACCAGTCTCGCGCTTGATGCCCTCGTCCTCGAAGACCGCCTCGATGACGATCCCGTGACCGGCAGCATCGGCGGTGCCTTGGGCGGTGGTCACGCGCGCGAGGAAGCCGCCATCGGCAGCCGACGGCCTCAGCTTGCCCTTGTCGACCTGCCGCTTCAGGTTCGCGCCGATACGAGCCTTCCCCTTCTCGGCGAGCTCGGCGGTCCGGTCGGAGAGCGTCACCTGCTTGCCGGCCGCCGCGCTGACCTGCGCGATGCCGTGGCCCATCAGGCCGGCGCCGATGACGAAGACGCGGTCGATGCTCATGGAAGCGACAGCCTACCAGCGCCGCTGACGATTCGGCGCATTCGCTCGCCTCCCCACGTCATTCGCGCGGTGCATGGTTGGCGAGCTGGGCGCCGTCGATATCGCCAGATTATGCGCCCGGTGCATCGAGCGTCGTGTGGCGGTCCCGTCGCCACCTCCGCCGTGAAGCTATTCGTCCAGTGAGTGGTTGGAGACCGGACGCCCGCCGAGCCCGCCATTCACTCGCCAGACGAGTCGGGTGACTGGGACTGGAGGAGGCGCTCTGCGGCTGTGACCGGGTCGAGGTCGCGATCGGCGACCGCGCGGATCGTCTCCTCCCAATCCGGTCCTACCCGCGCGCGCTCGGCAGCCGCGTCGGCCAGCGCGCGGCGGACTTGGTGCTCGGCGCGGTCGCGGGCGGCAATCGGCTCGCGGGCGGCCTCGCGGTGCCGGTCGACCGCGTCGGCCAGCTCGGCCACGCCGTCACCGGTGGTGGCCGTGGTGAGCATCACCTGCGGCGGCTGACGCTCGATCCGACCCCCGGCGGTCGACAGCATCGCGCGCAGCTGGCGGGCGGCCCGGTCGGCGCCGGGGCGGTCGCCCTTGTTGACGACCACGATGTCGGCCACCTCGAGCAGGCCGGCCTTGATGGCCTGCACCTCGTCGCCCATCTCGGGCACCTCGACCACGACCGTCGTCTCGGCCAGGCGCGCCACCTCGACCTCGGACTGGCCGGCGCCGACGGTCTCGACCAGAATCGGGTCGAAGCCGGCGGCGTCCATGGCCGCGGCCGCGATCCAGGTGGTGGCCGCCAGGCCCCCGAGCTCACCGCGCGAGGCCATCGAGCGCATGAACACGTCGCGGTCGGCGGCGTGCTCCATCATGCGGATTCGGTCACCGAGGATCGCGCCGCGGGTGTACGGCGAGGAGGGATCCACCGCCAGCACGCCGACGCGCCGCCGCGCCGCCGCCACTCGCCGATCAGGCGTTCACCAGCGTCGACTTGCCGCTCCGGGCGGACCGGTGATGCCGACCAGGTGCGCTCCGCGGCCGGCCGCGAACAGCTACGGCAGCAGCGGACGGACCGACGGGTCGCCGTTCTCGACCCGGGTCAGCAGACGGGCGAGCGGCCGGCGCTCCGCCGTGCGTGCCATCGACGATCGGTCGCCAGCGTATATACTCGATAGACGCCGCGCCTCATGTTCGGCTGACGTGCTCGCGGAAGAAGCGCGCGATCTCGCCGATGGCGTGCCGGGCCGAAGATCTCGGCGACTCCGGCGTCCTTCAGCTTCGGCGACGTCGGCGTCGGGGATGATCCCGCCGGCCGCGACGAGCACGTCCTACATGCCGCGTTCGCGGAGGCTACTCGGTCCTCGGCAGCAGCGCCATGTGGGCGCCGGACAGGATCGAGAGGCCGACGACGTCGACGTCCTCCTGCTCGGCCGCGTCGGCGATCATCTCGGGGGTCTGCCGCAGGCCGGTGTAGATCACCTCGAAGCCCTCGTCGCGGAGGCCGCGGGCGAGCACCTTGGCACCGCGGTCATGGCCGTCCAGGCCGGGCTTTGCGATGAGGATCCGGATCGGCGTGTCGGTCATGGCGGCCGATTATGAGGCGGTCGATCTGCCCGGCGAGGTCGATGTCGCGCCGGGTGATCGCCTTAGCGGCGTGGGTGGTGGAGCCTCGAAGGTCACGTTCCGGTATCGGGTGATGTGGACGTCGGGATGGTGGTCCACGGCGTCGGCCGCATCGGCGACGGCGCGGACGAGATCGGCTGCCGCGCCGAAGCCGGAGACCCTCACCGTCCGCCGAATGAAGACGCCGTCACGCGACCAGTCCGGCAGGTCCGCCAGGGCGGTGCCGGTCTCTCGGCATCGGTCAGTGGGTCGGCGTACGGCATCGCGGTCCTTTGTTGTCAGCGGCGCGTCCTGACGACCTTAGACGACATCGATGTGGCGGAACTGCCTCGAATCGGTCTTTTACCGCCATACGGTCGCCAGGATGAACCGCTGGTGACACTTCTCGGTCCGGTCGCGCCTACGGTCGCCAGGATGAACCGTTGGTGGTTCGGCGGCGGGGAGGAATGGCGCGCTCGATCACGAACCGCCTTTGCCGATGAGGCCCATGAACTCGGCACGGGTCCTGGCGTCGCGACGGAACGTTCCGGCCATGGACGAGGTGACCATCGTCGCCCTGCTGCTTCTTCACGCCACGCATCATCGTGCACAGATGCGTGGCCTCCACGACGCACGCGACACCCTTCGGCTCGAGCCGCTCCATGAGGAAGTCGGCGACCTGGACCGTGAGCCGCTCCTGCACCTGGAGCCGCTGCGCGTACATGTCGACGATGCGTGGGATCTTCGACAGGCCGATGACCCGATCCTTTGGCAGGTATCCGACGTGCGCCTTGCCGATGAACGGCAGCAGGTGGTGCTCGCACAGGCTGAAGAACTCGATGTCTCGCACCACCACCATCTCGTCGTAGTCGACGTTGAAACACGCGCCGTTGATCAGCCGTCAGGGTCGACGTGGTAGCCCGCTGTCGCAGCCGTCGTACATCCGCCGCACGCGCTCCGGAGTGCGCGCAGCCCCTCGCGGGCTGGGTCCTCGCCGATCTCTTCCAGCAGGGTGCGCACAGCCTCCTCGAGCGAGTCATCGGTTGCCGTCATGCGCCGCATGATACGGGCTCGTCTCTCGAGCCCCTGTCCGGGGTGGTGCCTGCGCGCTACACTCGACTTCGCCCATCCGATGCCCGGACGACCCAGCGATCCACGCGACAGAGGCCCACATGATCCGTCATCCGAGCTCGAGAACGTCTCGAATGGGCTTCCTGTCCTTCGCCTCGCGCGACCGATGGCCGATGCCTTCGCGCGCGCCTGGACGACGATTGGCATTGGTTCCGGCAGGTGTGGCCCGGCGGCATCGAGGCGGTCGACGCGGTCCTCGTCGGGCCTGGCGGACGTGGGCGATGACGGTCGCGGGCGACGTGGCCGATTCGCGCGCCGCAACGGGCATTGGTATCGGTGGAATCGCGGGACGGAGTCGTGGGTGCCGTGGGTCCGGCGCCGATCACCGCCGCTCGCCTTTCGGCCCGGCGGCTCAGCCTGTACCTCGAGCGAGCGGCGCTGCCGGCGGACGTCGTGGCGGTCCTGGCGTCCACCGGCGGACATGGCCGTCCAGATCGATCCAGGCGACCCGATCGGGCTCACCCTCGAGCGTGAGCCGGAGCGCCTGACCGGTCGCATGACCGCAGAGCCCGGTGCTCAGCCAGCAGCAGGTCGATCGGATCGTTGCGCTGCTGGATCCGCGTCAGCCGCTGCCGCAGCTGGCTCCCTCGACACCCCGCGGGTGAACGCCGCGTAAGCCTGCTCGATCACCCAGCCGGCCGTCCAGCCGGCAATGACATCGGTCGGGTAGTGCACGCCCAGCCAGATGCGCGAGACGCCGATGGGCACGACCAGCAACGCGAGCGCGACGATCGCGCCCGGCCGCCCCGCCCGGCAGCCGCGACCGACTGATGAGGACCGCCAGCACTCCGTACGCCACCATCGACAGGGTCGCGTGCCCGGACGGGAAGCTGAACCCGTGCTCGACGATGATCGGCTCCAGGACGTCCGGTCGGCGCGGGCCACGAAGGCCTTCACCAGCTCCACGCCGAGCGCTGCCGCGCCGATGGTGACCGCGCCGATGAGGCCGTGGCGCCACGGGCCGATGGCCGCGCCGACGGCGAAGGTCAGCACCGCCACGATGGCCACGGCGCCGGTCGACCCGGCTTCCGTCAGCGGGCCGAGGAAGGCGAGGAGGTTGCTGACCCCGGGATTGCGGACGCCCTCGATGATCGCGCTGTCGAAGCCGTCGGTCGCGTCGAGCTCACGAGTACGGCGAGGCCGTACGAACAGCATCCGCCCAGCGGGAGGGCGGGGTGCGGTCCGTGGCATGGGCGGGAAGTCAAGGTCCGCCGGTATCATCCGCTGCCGTGACCACTCCGAGCCGGCGGGTCGCGGTCGCGCTCATTGCCATTCCCGTCGCCCTCGCCGCGGCGTGGTGGGTCCCGCTCGTGGCGGTCGCGGTCGTGTGGCCGCTGTTCCTGCTGGTCCCCGGGGTGGGCGATGGTGGCGGCGCTCCGCCCGCGGATCGACGCCGCGGGCGCATCGGCCTGGCCATCGTCGGCTCGGTGGCCGTCCCACCCATCTCGTGTACTGGCTCAGCCACCTGGTCGGCGGCTATGGGCGGACGTCGTGTTCGCCGCCGCGGCCGTCCTGGCGCTCCCGATCTATCGCCGCGTGGCGCGGCGACCGCCCACCGCCGGGGCGTTCGTCGCAGTCACGGGCTGGGCGCTCGTCGTCGCGGGCCGTTGCGGCGGTGGTGGGGATCACGCTCGGCCGTGGGCTGTGGAGAGAAACGCGATGCCGGCGTCGCGGCCGGGCGGCTCCAACTGGAGCGACCTCGGCGTTCACCTGTCGATCGCCGCAGAGTCTCAACGCGGGCAACTTTCCGCCGGAGGTGCCGTATTTCGCGGGCGCGCCGCTGACGTATCACTGGTTCAGCGACTTCCACGCCGCAATCGCCGCCGAGGCCGCCCAGATCTTCGCGGTCCCTGCCTTGGTCGTTTCGTCGGCGATTTTGGCAGGCGCGCTGGCGCTGATCGTCTACGGCCTCGCGCACCGGCTGGTGCGCAGCCAGCGCGCGCGCCGCGTCGCGTTCCTCGCCGCCCTCGCTCGTGATCTTCGGAGGCGGACTCGGCTGGATGCGCTGGGTCGGTGACATCGTCAACGGCGCGGGCGATCCACTGGAGCTGATCGTCGCGCAACAGGTACGACAACCAGTGGCTGACGTGGCCGTACTTCCGCATCCCGAGCGTGATGGGCACAGGGCTGCTCGTCCACCGCGCCACGATCGCCGGGCTGCCGATCCTGATCGGCGCGATCCTGCTGCTCGTCGCGGGGCTGCCCGACCGAACGCCAGCGCGCTCGCCGGCTGGCGCGACCGGCCCGGCGCTGATGCTGCGGCCGGCCTGCTCGGCGCGCTGCTCGCCCCGTTCCACTTCTTCTACTTCCCGGCCTTCTCGCTGCTCGCGCTCGCCTGGGTGGCCGCCGGCGCCGCCTGCGTCGACATCGATGCGCCGCGCAACGCCGCTCTGCTGCTGGCTCCGCTCGTGCTGGCCGTGCCGTTCGCGGTCGCGCCGTGCGCTGCAGGCGAGCGGCTCGGCGCGCTCCAGCTCGTCACCGGCTGGCCGTCGGCGCCGCGGGAGGACGGCCTCCTCGGCGGTCGCCTTCTTCTACCTCACGAACCTGGGCATGCCGTTCGTGCTGGCCCTCGTCGCGCTGGTCGTGCCCGGGCTGCCGCGCCGCGGCTTCCTGGCCGCCTGGATCGTCGGCCTCTTCGTCGATCCCGAACGTCGTGCAGTTCAGCGTCATCGACTTCGACATGAACAAGTACTTCCAGGCGATGTGGATCGGCGTCGCGATCGCCGGCGGCCTGGCTGATGCGCCGCTGGTCGACGGCCGGCGGTCGCGGTCGTGCTGGTAGTCGAGCATGCCCTCGCCGCTGCTGGTGGCCGGCTGGACCGCCACCTCGAACCCAGGTGCTCGTCCGCCGGCCGACGTCGCCGCGGCCGCTGGATCGCGACCAACACGCCCGCCGACGCGGTGTTCGTCACCGACGGCTGGCTCAACTCGCTGACCGATGCGGCCGGCCGCAGGCGGCTCACCACCTTCGGGCCGTACGTCGCGAACCTCGGCTTCCAGCCGGACGAGCGGTTCAGCACGTCGACGACGATCTACTGCGGCGGCGACGCGGCGCTGTCGGCCGAGCTCATGCGTCGCTATGGCGCGACGCACCTCGTCGACGGCAGGCCGTCCGCAGCCGTGCGGCGCAGCCGGTGGACTTCGCCAGCGTCCGAGGCGTTCGAGCTCGTCTACGACGCCGGGCCGCGGATCTGGCGCGCTGGTCGATCCCTGCAGCGCCCCGGTCCGTATGATTGGCCGATGCAGGACGCCACCGGCGCCGTCGTCGCCTTCGAGCACGTCACGAAGCGTACCCCGGCGCGCGAGTGCGCCGGCCGTCACCGATCTGACGCTCACGATCCCCGCCGGCGAGATCTGCGTCCTGGTCGGGCCCTCGGGCTGCGGCAAGACGACCTCGATGAAGATGGTGAACCGCCTGATCGAGCCGACCGGCGGCCGGATCACGATCGACGGGCAGGACGTGATGGCGGCTCCCGGCCGTCGAGCTGCGCCGCGGCATCGGCTACGTCATCCAGCAGGTGGGCCTGTTCCCGCACCTGACGATCGGCGAGAACGTGGCGGTCGTGCCCCGGCCTCCTGCGCTGGCGGAGGGATCGGATCCGCGGGCGCGTCGACGAGCTGCTCGAGCTCGTCGGGCTCGAGCCGGCGACGTACCGCGATCGCTATCCGGACGAGCTCTCCGGTGGCGAGCGTCAGCGGGTCGGCGTGGCCCGGGCGCTGGCGGCCGATCCCGCCGGTGATGCTCATGGACGAGCCGTTCGGCGCCGTCGACCCGATCCGCCGCGAACGCCTGCAGAACGAGTTCCTCCGCCTCCAGGAGCGGGTCCGCAAGACGATCGTCTTCGTCACCCACGACGTCGACGAGGCGATCAAGATGGGCGACCGGATCGCGATCCTTCAGCGTGGGGGCATCCTCGCCCAGTACGACACGCCGGCCGCGATCCTCGCCAACCCGGCATCGGAGTTCGTCGAGCGCTTCGTCGGCGCCGACCGCGGCCTGAAGCGCCTCTCCCTGGCGCGCGTCCGCGACCTCGAGCTGCTCGCAGCCGTCATCGTCCGGTCGGGTCGAGGACCGCGGCGAGGTGCCGCCGGCGGCTCGCCGAGGTCGGACCCGCGGAGCTACGCGCTGCTGGTGGATGCCGAGCGACCGACCCGCTGGGCTGGCTCGACGAGCACGACCTGGCCGGCAGCGGACCGATCGACGCCGAGGCGGCCACGCCCGGCGCCCCGACGGTGCAGCCGGAGACGACGCTGCGCGACGCCCTGTCGGCGCTGCTCGGGTCGAGCGTCCAGCTCGGCGTGGTCGTCGACGAGCGCGACCGCGTCCTCGGGCTGGTCAGCGTCGACGCGATCGGCGACCGGCTGCGTGAGCCCGTCCGTGGTGCCGACGGTGACGGTGACCCGGTCGGCGAGGACCGCGGAGGCTTCATGAAGCATCGGGCCCGTGGACGTCGACTGGATCGTCGACAACCTCGACCACATCGGCGCGCTGCTGCTGGAGCACGTCTTCCTGACGCTGGTGGCGGTCGTCATCGGCTTCGTGATCTCGTTCGCGCTCGCGCTGCTGATCCGGAACAGGCCACGCTGGTATGGACCGATCGTCTGGGGCACCGGCACGCTGTACGCGATCCCCTCGCTGGCGCTGTTCGCCCTGCTGACGCCGATCACCGGCCTCGGCACCGTCCTGACCGCCGAAATCGCCCTGGTCAGCTACACGCTGCTCATCCTGACGCGGAACATCGTCGAGGGCCTGCGCGGCGTGCCGCCGGATGCGCTCGAGGCCGCCACCGGAATGGGCTACACCGGCGGCCAGCGCCTGCTGCGCGTGGAGCTGCCGCTCGCCATGCCGGTCATCATCGCCGGCCTGCGGATCGCGACCGTCACCATCGTCGGACTCGTGACCGTCACCGCGCTGATCGGGCTTGGCGGGCTCGGCTACCTCATCGTCACCATCGGGATCGAGCGCGGGTCGTTCGGGCTGACGGCGATGATCACCGGCATCGTGCTCGCCATCACCCTGGCCGTGGTGGTCGACGTCGGCCTGCTCGCCCTCCAGCGGGCGCTCACGCCGTGGGCGCAACGGCGGACGGCATGATCGAGTTCCTGGGAGAAGTCGTCGCATGGTTCGGCGACCCCGCCACCTGGACCGGCCGAGACGGGATCCCGGCACGGCTTGGCGAGCACCTGTGGATCTCCGCGGTGTCGCTGGCGCTCGCGATCGGCATCGGCCTGCCCCTCGGACTCGGCATCGGCCATACCGGCCGCGGTGCGCGGCGTGGTGGTCGCCATCGCCAACGTCGGGCGCGCGGTCCCGTCGCTGGGGCTGATGGGCCTGGCCTTCCTGCTCCTGCTGCCGGTCGGCCTCGGCATCGGTCCGCTTCCGGCGATCGTGGCGTTGGTCGCGCTCGCCGTGCCGCCGATCGTGGTGAACACCTACGTCGGACTGCGCGAGGTCGACGCGGAGCTCGTCGAGGCCGCCCGAGGGATGGGGATGAGCGAGTGGGAGGTGCTGCGGCAGGGTCGAGGTCCCGATCGCGCTTCCGGTGATCCTGGCCGGCATCCGGACCGCCGCCGTGCAGACGGTCGCCACGGCCACGCTCGCCGCGGTGCTGGGCGGTGGCACGCTCGGGCAGTTCATCATCGTCGGGTTCAGCGTGGGCGACCAGGTTCGGATCTTCGGCGGGGCGCTGCTGGTGGCCGCGCTGTCGATCGGCACGGAACTGGCGTTCGCCGCGATTCAGCGAGCGGCGACCTCGCCGGGCCTGCGCGGACGACCGATCGTTCCCAGCGAGCCGGCACAGGTGCCGGGTGGTGCGACCGGTGGCCCGGCCTAGGCGTACCTGACAGGTCCTGGCGACTTCGCTGCTAGACTTTCGGCTCCCCCATGCGTCGCCCATCGGCGGCACGGGGTGTCTGCAACAGGAGGAAACCCATGCGGACCAACCGCACGCTGGTCCTCGGGGCGGCCATGCTCGCGCTGGTGGTCAGCGCCTGCTCGCCGGGTGAGGACAGCAGCCCGGCCGCCAGCGCCGGAGGCGGCGAGAGCCAGGCGGCCGATCTCCCGAGCCTCACCATCGGCTCGGCGCCGTTCTGGGAGTCGGCCGTGGTGGCCGAGATCTACGCGCAGGCGCTCGAGAGCGCAGGCTTCACCGTCGAGCGGAACCTCGAGGCCGGTCCCCGGGACGTGACGCAGCCGGCGCTCGTCGACGGCCAGATCGACCTCATGCCCGAGTACATCGGCGGCCTCCTGGCCGTCTCGTACGGCGGCGAGCCGACCTCGGACGTCGAGGAGTCGCTGGCTGCACTGAATGAGGCGCTGGCCGAGGACGGGCTGGTGGCGCTCGACGCGACGCCCGGAACCGACGCGGACGGCTTCGCCGTTCGCCAGGAGACCGCCGACGAGCTGGGTCTCGAGACGCTCACCGACCTCGCCGAGGTCGCCGATACGCTGAGTGGGGCGTGGCGCAGGAGTGCGCCGAGAACCCGAACTGCGGCATCGGCCTGGAGGAGGTCTACGGGATCGACTTCGCCTCGCTCGACGCTCGAGACGCTCGCCGCCTGCGATCCGTCGATCGCCGAGGCCCTGAACGCCGGCAGCATCGACGTGGCGCAGGTCTGCACCACGCAGCCGGAGATCGCGGCCTTCAACCTGGTGCTGCTCGAGGACGACGAGGGCATGGCCCCGGCGCAGAACCTCGTGCCGGTGGTGCGCCAGGAGCTGATGGACGAGGCGGGTGACCAGATCGAGCGAGACGCTGAATGCCGTCTCGGTCCTGCTGACGACCGAGGAGCTCACCAACCTCGGCAACGCGGTGGTGATCAACGGGGACTCGTACGAGGACGCCGCCGCCCAGTGGCTGGAGGACAACGGCTTCTAGCCCTGACCGATCACCCGGGCGCCGATGGAGGCGGGCCCCAGTCCGATGAGTGTCGGGCCGGCCCGCCTCTTCTCATGCATGATGACCGGACCGTGACGACCCCCGCCTCCGCCGCCAACGCGCGCACGTGCATCAAGTGCGGCCGCGAGATCGGCCCCGACGAGTCGATCTGCGAGGTCTGCAACCGCGCGGGCATGGAGACGCCGTCCGCGTCGCAGTACCACGGCACGGTGGTGGCGGCGATCCTCGTGGCGGTGGTGGGCCTGGCGATCGCCGCGAGCCTGTCGCTCCGGGGGGTCGGCCCGTATGAGGCCGAGGTGCGCGCCGTCGCGGTCGCCGATCCGGGGTATGCGATCACGTTCGCCGTCACCAACGAGGGCACTCGGCCGGGGCGGGCGAAGTGCCAGCTGCGCGCGCTCGACGAGGCCGGCCAGCGGCTTCGCACGGCGAACACGGTCACGGCGCAGATCGCGGGCGGTGCGACCGCGGAGGTGATCCACCAGATCCCGGGCCTCGAGCAGGAGCCGGCCTCGGTCACGGTGGTCTGCTCCTGACCGCAGCGAAGGTCGACGGCCGGGCGACGTATCCTGTTCGTCACATGCACCGATGGGCTCGCGCGCTCCCGAGCGCGCTCGCGCTCCTGCCGCTCACCGCCACCGTCGCGCTGGCGGCCGGTCCTCCCTTCCCGGACCCCGTCGACGACCAGGCGGTGTACGACACCGCCGACATGCTGAGCGAGCGACGCCGAGGCGCAGCTCGAGGCGACGATCGACCGCGTCGAGGCGGATACCGGCGCCGAGCTGGTGGTCTACACCCAGGTCGATCCCGGCATCAGCGAGGACGAGAACCTCGCCAACGCCAAGGCGCTGATCGACGAATGGGGCATCGGTCGCTCCGGGTTCGACGACGGCATGGTGCTGATGGTCGGGCTGGAGGAGAACCGGATCAACGGCCGGGTCAGCATGTTCGGCGGTTCGGGCTTCCTGGGCGCCTACGCCAACGAGGACGCGCTGAAGGGGATCATCGAATCGGATCTTCGTTCCGGCCGCCATCTCGGGCGACCTCGAGGGCGCCGTAGTCGACACGGTCGACGAGGTCGCCACGCGCGTCACCCCCGGCGGCGCGGGACCGGCTGGACGATGCTCCGCGTCGCGAACGCCGGGCTCGGCCTGGTCGTGGCCCCGATCGTCCTGGTCGGAGCGCTGGGACTGGCCTGGAACACGTGGCGGCGCGAGGGCGACGATCCCGAGCTGACCGACTCGCCGTCCATCCTCATGGCCGGGCCGCCGGCGGACATGACGCCGCCGCTTGCGACCGTGGTTCGCAGCGGCACCGGGACCGATCACACGGTGAACACGTTGCTCGCCGAGCTCGCCAGCACCGGACGGCTCAGCTTCCACAACCTCGACCACGTCGCATCGGCGCGCAGCGACCACGATCCCGACCCGCTCACGGACCCAGCGATCGAGGTGCACGCCGAGGTCGGCGACGACGGGGATCTCAAGGCCCCGCAGCGCGAGGCATGGACGAAGCTGAAGGCACTCGGCCGGCGGGTCGAACCTGCTGTCGCGCGAGCGGCTGTGGCGGGTGAACTCGGTCCTCGGTCCGATGCGGAGGGCCTTCGAGTCCGAGGCCGTCCGGCTCGGCTGGCTCGCACGCATGCCGGGACCGTCGATCGCTCGCATGTCCGGGATCGGGATCGGCCTGGCGCTCCTCGGCGGGGGCGCGATCTGGCTCGGCATCTCCGTGCCGATGAGCGGGGCGGTCATGCTCGGCGGCGCCACTGATCCTCGGGCGGGATCGGAACGTTCCTGTTCGGGCGCGCCATGAGCCAGCGCACCAACAACGGCGCCTACGTCGACGCCATGCTGACCGCCTACCGCCGGACCCTCCAGAAGACGATGGACCAGGCGCGCTCGATGAGCGAGGTCGTCGAGCAGCCCGAGATCGCGATGCTGGCCGACACCCCGGACAAGGCCGTCGTGTGGGGAGTGGCCCTCGGGCTGCACGACGAGGTCGCCGCGCTCCTGGCGCGTGGTCTCGAGGAGCAGCGGGCCGCGACCGGTTCGCCGGCCGGGGCGTACTACCCCGGTCTGGCTCGGCGGCACCCCCGGCTCGGCGTGGTCGGGGGCATCGGCCGCGGACATGCCCGGCGGCGTCAGTCTACGGCTCCGGGAAGCGTCTTCTCCGGATCGGCCATGCCGGACATCGGCGGAATGTTCGACGCGCTGGGGAGCGTCGGCTCGTCGCCGCCGTCGAGCTCGTCGTCGAGCAGCGGTGGGGGCGGCGGCGTTTTCCGGCGGCGGCAGCAGCGGCGGCGGTGGCGGCTTCCGGCTCGTTTTAGCCGAACGCTGGTGTTATTCAACCAGCGGGCGTATCGTTTTAACCGATGAGTTTCAACCGACGCGGCGGCCCCGATCGCCGACCCGACCGACCGATCGACGGATCGCCATGATCGGCCCCCGCGCCGCGAGGGCGGTGGCCAGGACTGGCAGCAGCGCGACCGGCGCCTCGCCGCCGCGGCGGGGTGGCAGCCGGCGGCGGTGGTCGGCCGTACCAGGCGCGACCGCGCTACGACCGTCCACCGGATGAGGGCGCGATGTCCATCCGGCTCGACCCCCGCCGAGTGGGCACCCTGAAGCAGCTCGCCGCCGAGGCCAACGAGCGACCCGGTGACCTCGTGCGGCACTGGGTCGAGGAGCGCATCGATGCCGGCCCGGTCCGGCTCTGCCCACCCCGGAAGCCGCGAGCAGCCTCGGCGACCGCCTCGACGCCCTGGTCGCTCGGGTGGCCGCCCTCGAGGCGACGCTGCGCGCCGGCGACGAGCCGCTGGGGGTCGCGTCCGAACGCGCCCGCCGCCGAGGTGGCGACGCCGGTCGAGGCGCCCGAGTCGCCGAAGGTCGAGGCCGCGCGTGAGACGACGCCCGAGGTCACGGTCGACGCCCGAGGAGCCGGCGCCGAAGCGCCTGACGCGCAAGCGGGTCGCGGCCAAGCCAAAGACGGAGCGCGTGTCGCTCCACGACGAGATGATCGCCGTCCTGGTCGAGCGCGGCCCGATGACCGCCGGCGATCTCGCGACCGCCGTCGCCGAGCGCGGTCGCTACGCGCCGCCGCGCAGCGGCAAGCCGCTCGACGCGGCGATGGTCAGCCAGCGGGTCAGCAATCCCACCTATCGCGCGCGCTTCACGCGCCGCGAGGGGCGCATCGGGTTGGCGGAGGCCGCCGAGTAGCGCCGTCAGTCCTCGAGGACGAAGGTCACCAGGATGTTCGCCTGGAACTCGACTCCCCCGTCACGGCCGACGTTCACGCGCTGCTCCTTGACCCACGCGCTGCGCACGCCGCGCAGCGTCTTGGTCGCGCGATCGATGCCCTGCTTGATCGCATCTTCGAAGCTATCGGTCGAGGTGCAGGACAGCTCGGTCACCTTGGCAACGGGCATGGAAATCTCCTCATGTGCAATCTGGGTGGGGCGCTCAGGATACGCCCGCCCTGAGCCGATGCACGCCGCGCGCCAACCGGCTAGCGCCTCGTGCGACGCGGTCCACGCCAGCAGCGCGTCGGCCGGCAGCGCGTTGACGATCATCGGCTGGCGTGACGCCGCACAGGAAGGCGCGCTCGCAGCCGACGTCGACCCAGGCCAGCTGACCGACGTAATGCGCGTCGGAGTCAATCGACACCCGGCAGCCCGACTCGACGGCGAGCCGCAGCAGCCGCTTGGGCGGATCGAGGCGGGGCGGCAGGCAGTTGATCTCGATCGCCTTGTCGAACCGCGCCGCGGCGGCGAACACGATGTCGGGGTCGAAGGTCGACTCGGGCCGATTCCTGCGAGGAGTCTTCATCCGCCCGGTGCAGTGGCCGAGGACGTCGAGGTGCGGGTTGGCGATGGCGGTCACCATGCGCCGCGTCATCGCGTTCGGCCGGCATGCGCAGCTCGGAGTGGATGCTGCCGACCACCACGTCGAGCCGCGCGAGCACCTCCGGCGACTGGTCGAGCGAGCCGTCCTCGTTGATGTCCACCTCGATGCCGGTGAGCAGCCGGAACGGCGCCAGCTCGGCGTTGAGGCGCTCGATCTCCTCGAGCTGGGCCATGCAGCCGTTCGGTCGAGAGGCCGTTGGCGATCGTCAGGCGCGGCGAGTGGTCGCTGATGACCAGGTACTCGTGCCCGAGCTCCATGGCCGCCTCGGCCATCTCGCCGATCGGGAAGTGCCCATCCGACGCCTCGGTATGGGCGTGGAGGTCGCCCTTGAGCGCGGCCCGCAGCTCGGCCGCCCCTCGGCCTGCGGGCGTCCCTCGGTGGTCTCCAGCCGGCGGAGGTAGACCGGCACCTCGCCACGCAGCGACTCCAGGATCGTCCGTTCCGTCACCTCGCCGATCCCGGCCAGCTCCCGCAACCGTCCGCTCGCGGCCCGCTGCGCGACCTCTTCCGGGCTCAGCCCGGCCAGGGCGGTCGCGGCGCTGCGGAACGCTCGGATCCGGTAGCCGGGCTCTCGCATCGCCTCCAGCAGGAAGGCGATGCGCTTGAGGTCGGCGATCGGGTCGCGGGGATCGGTCACGGGCGCCGGCGCCTACGGGATGGTCAGGATGCGTGCCGGGTTGTCGATCGTCATCGTCCGGATCTCGCCCTCGCCCACGGCGGCGGTCCGCAGCGTCGGCAGGAAGTGCTGGTGCAGGTACACGTAGCCGAAGCCGCCGTACGCCTTCAGCTGCCGGTTGTGACAGACGTCCTGCGACAGCAGCAGCTGCGGGGCGAAGCCGCGTTCCAGCAGCTCGACGATCGTCTCGACCAGCCGGGGCTCGAGCGCCTCCTCCACGCCGAAGCGATGCCCGACGAAATCGAACTGCAGGTTGGCACCCGCGGCGAGGATGGCGAGGTAGAAGTCCAGGTTCAGGTACGAGTCGGCGTGGCCGATGACCACGCGTGATGGATCGACGCCCTCCTCGGTGAAGATCCGCAGCTGCGCGATCCCGACGTCGGACTGGACGCCATGGGTCGTGATCGCCATCCCGGTCGCCAGCGAGGCGCGCGCCGCCGCGCGATGCACCCGTTCCTCGGCGGCGCTGACCCACGGCTTGTCGGTTCCGATCTCGCCGATGATGCCGGGGCGAATCCCGGTCTCACCCACCCCGTGCTCGAACTCGGTGACGATCTGGTCGGCGAGCTCGCCGACGGTGCGACGGTCGACCAGCAGCTCGGCCGGGTAATACGCCCCGCGGTACCAGCCGGCGCCCATCACCACGTTGAGGCCGCTGGAGCTGGCCATCCTGCGGAGCCGATTCGGATCGCGGCCGACGCCGTCCAGGGTGAGATCCACGATCGACGCTCCGCCGCGCCGGCGGAAGTCGCGCAGCTCGTCCACCACGAGATCCTCGTCGGGCGTGAGCTCCCAGTAGTCCCAGCGCTTGTCGGTGTGCCAGAGGTAGATGCCGGTGTGCTCGTGCGGCAGGGTGAACCCGAGCTTCTCGGGCGGGATCGGTCCGGAGACGGTCATGACGCGCGGCGCCATCGGCGGTCCTCCTCTTCGGTTCACGCCGGTCGGGTCGTCGGGCGGGCCGCCGGCGCATCGGTGGGAATGAGCGCCTCCATCTTGCCACCGTGCGTCCATGGGTCCGACACCGGAAGCGTTGTCCCCGGCGAACGCGGCGCGGTAGCCTAGGGCCATGGCGGAGTCGCGGCCCGGCGAGGCCACCCCGGACGGCATCTGGGCGAATGCCCTGGGCGAGCTCGACGAGGCGGCCGATCGCCTCCACCTCGATCCGGGCATGCATCGCGTCCTGCGCATGCCGAAGCGCGAGCTGGCCGTCAACTTTCCGGTCACCCACGACGACGGTCGCGTCGAGGTCTACACCGGCTACCGCGTCCATCACAACGTCAACCGCGGTCCGGCCAACGGTGGCATCCGCTACGTGCCGAACCTGGACCTCGACGAGGTCCGGGCCCTCGCGATGCTGAACACCTGGAAGGCGGCGCTGGTGCGCATCCCGTTCGGCGGGGCCGCCGGCGGCGTGCGCGTCAACCCGCGCCGGCTGAGCGAGAACGAGCGCCAGGGATTGACGCGCCGGTTCGCCACCGAGATCGGCATCCTGCTCGGCCCGGAGAAGGACATCCCGGCGCCCGACGTGAACACCGGGTCGCAGACCATGGCCTGGATGATGGACACCTTCTCGATGCACCGCGGCCACACCATCCCGGGCTCGGTGATCGGCAAGCCGATGGCCGTCGGGGGGACGCGCGGCCGCAGGAGCGCGACCGCACGCGGAGCGCTGCGCTGCGTGATCGCGGCCGCCGGTGCCGCGAAGCTGCCGCTCGATCGAGCGCGGGTGGCGATCCAGGGCTTCGGCCGGGTCGGCATGACGATGGCCGAGGAGCTCGCCGCCGCAGGCGCCACGGTGGTCGGAATCGCCGACGATCGCGACGCCGTGACGCGGGCAGCCGGGATCGACGTCGCAGCCGCCGTCGCCTGGATGCGCGAGCACGACGCGATCCGAGAGCTGCCGCAGGCGGAGGGCACGACGAAGACCGGAGCTGTTCGGCCTCGACTGCGACGTGCTGGTGCTGGCCGGGCTGCAGGGCGAGATCACCGACCGCAACGCCGACCGCGTCCGGGCACGCATCGTGGCCGAGGTGGCGAACGGGGCGACCACCGCGGCGGCGGACACGATCCTGGCCGACCGCGGCGTGACGGTCATCCCGGACATCCTGTGCACCGCCGGAGGGACGGTCCTCGGGTACTTCGAGTGGGTGCAGGACATGCAGGCCTTCTTCTGGTCCGAGACCGAGATCGTCGCCCAGCTCGACCGGATCCTCGACGCCGGGATGGCCGAGGTGCAGGCCATGGCAGCGGCCGATGGCGTCGACGATCTGCGGGCCGCGGCGATGATGGTGGCCGTGTCGCGCGTCGCCGAGGCAACCACGCTGCGCGGGCTCTACCCGTGATCGACGCGGGGTTCCACCCTCGCTACGCGTCGACGGCGGACGGCCTGCTGCGCGCGTCATCGCGCGATTCGTGCGACCATGGTGCTCCGTCCAGACCTGAACCCGCCCATCGCGAGAGCGGTGCGCGGCCGTTCCCTCACCCGGAGCTCAGATGACCGAGACCCTGTCCCCGCTGTTCACGCCGGCGCGTGACCTGCTGACCGAGCTGGAGCCGGCCGCCGAGCGCTTCCTGAACCGGCACCTCGACATGGCCAAGGAGTGGTTCCCGCACGACTACATCCCGTATGCGCTGGGCCGCGACTTCGACAAGGAGCCGTGGACCCCGGACCAGCCGCGCATCAGCGGGGTGGCCCAGGTGGCGTTCGAGGTCAACCTGCTGACCGAGGACAACCTGCCCTCCTACCACCGCGAGATCCACCGCATGTTCGGCCGCGGCGACGGGCCCTGGATCAACTGGGTCAACCGCTGGACGGCCGAGGAGGGCCGCCACGCCATCGTGCTGCGCGACTACCTGGTGGTGACCCGCAACATCGACCCGGTCGGCGCTGGAGCGCTCGCGCATGCGGCAGCTGCAGATCGCCTACGACCACGACGACGGCGGCAACGTGCTGCGCGGCCTGGCCTACGTCGCCTTCCAGGAGCTGGCCACCCGCATCAGCCACCGCAACACCGGGCGCTACAGCGCCGACCCGGTGGCCGACCGCATCATGGCCCGCATCGCGGCCGACGAGAACCTGCACATGGTCTTCTACCGCGACATGCTGTTCGAGGCCATGGCCATCGACCCCTCGGCCGCGGTGTGCGCCATCGCCGACGAGATCGAGGCCTTCCAGATGCCGGGTGCCGGCATGGAGGGCTTCACGCGCAAGGCGGCCCAGATGGCGCGCGCCGGCATCTACGACCTGCGCATCCACCACGACGAGGTGATCTGGCCGCTGCTGCGCCACTGGGGCGTGTTCGAGGCCGGTGGCCTGTCCCCGGCGGCCGAGGCGCGGCGCGAGGACCTGCGCCGCGCGCTGGCCGAGCTGGATGCCGCCGCCGTCGCGCTTCGAGGCCCGCCGCGCGCGGACGCTGGAGCGGGACGCCAGCCGAGGCTGACCTGCCTCGGCGGTCCCGCATCCCGCGGTTCGGGCCGTCGGGTTGCGACGGCATCGGTCTTGCCCCCACACTGCGCCGCATGACCGACGACCGAGGCTGGCGCCAGCACGAGGACCGCTGGAGCCGTGAGCGCCTGGAGCCCTCCCTCGAGCGCGCTCCGGAGCGTCGCGGACGTTTCATCACGCAATCCGGGGTCGAGATCCAGCGTGTGGCCACGCCGGCCGACCTGCTCGATGCCGCCAACGATCCCGACGCCGGACGGCCGCGCTACCGGTTCAGCCCGCCCGAGGCACCGGCCGACGGCTGGGACCAGATCGACGACGTCGGGCTCCCCGGCGAGCCGCCCTTCACGCGCGGCATCCATCCCACCGGCCATCGCGGGCAGGCTGTGGACGATGCGCATGTTCGCCGGATTCGGCACGGCCGAGGAGACGAACGCGCGCTTCAAGACACTGTTCGGGCAGGGCGATACCGGCCTGTCGGTCGCCTTCGACATGCCGACGCTCTACGGCTACGACCACGACGACCCGATGGCCGAGGGCGAGTTCGGCACGTGCGGCGTGGCCGTGTCGTCGCTGGCCGACATGGAGATCCTGTTCGACGGGCATCCCGCTCGACGAGATCACGACCTCGATGACGATCAACTGCCCGGCCGCGATGATCTGGGCGATGTACATCGCCGCCGCCGAGAAGAGGGGCGTGCCGCGCGCCCAGCTGGCGGGCACGCTCCAGAACGACATCCTCAAGGAGTTCATCGCCCAGAAGGAGTACATCTTCCCGCCCGCGCCGTCGATGAAGCTGGTGACCGACACCATCGAGTTCGGCACGCGCGAGATGCCGCGCTGGAACACGATCTCCATCAGCGGCTACCACATCCGCGAGGCGGGCGCGACCGCGATCCAGGAGCTGGCGTTCACGCTTGCCGACGGCATCGCCTACGTCGAGGCGGCGCTCGCGCGCGGGCTGCGACATCGACGACTTCGCACCGCGCCTGTCGTTCTTCTTCAACTGCCACAACGACTTCTTCGAGGAGATCGCCAAGTTCCGCGCCGCGCGCCGCATCTGGGCAAGCGTCGATGCGCGAGCGCTTCGGCGCGCAGAACGAGCGCTCGACCTGGATGCGCTTCCACACGCAGACGGCCGGCGTGTCGCTGACCGCCCAGCAGCCGGAGAACAACATGATCCGCGTCGCGATCCAGGCGCTGGCCGCGGTGCTCGGCGGCACGCAGTCGCTGCACACCAATTCGTTGGACGAGGCGCTCGGCCGTTCCCTAGCGAGAAGGCCGCGCGCTCGCGCTGCGCACGCAGCAGATCATGGCCGACGAGAGCGGGCGTCGCCAACACGGTCGATCCGCTGGGCGGCTCAGTACTTCGTCGAGACGCTCACCAACCGCATCGAGCAGGCCGCGTGGCGCTACATCGCGCGCGTCGACGAGATGGGTGGCATGGTGCGCGCCCTCGAAGCCGGCTATCCGCAGGCCGAGATCGCCGACGCGGCATACGAGCAGCAACGCGAGCTCGAGGCGCACGAGCGCGAGATCGTCGGCGTCACGAAGTACGTCGATACCTCCGAAGAGCTTCGGATCCCGCTGCTCGAGATCAGCCAGCAGCAGGAGCGGCGACATCTGGACCGCCTTGCCGGCGTTCGCGCCAGGCGCGATGCGGGCGCCCACGCTTCCGCGATGCGCCGTCTCGAGGACGAGGCACGCCAGGGCGACGTGAACCTCATGCCGGCCCTGATGGAGGCCGTCGGCGCATACGCCACCATCGGCGAGATGTGCGGCGTCCTGCGCGGCGTGTACGGCGAGTACAAGGAGCCGCTCGCCATCTGAGGTGAGGAAGCGCCGCAACGCGCGCCCTGCGACAGGCGAGGACGAGGGCGCGACGTGGTCGCCGACCCCGGCCGGGAACCATGGGTCGGTGCGCAGGGCACGCTTTCCCACGCCGCGTCCCCCGCAGCCGTGATCTTCCTGGCGGCCGCTTACCAGCCGCTTATCGCGCGGGCCGTGCTGAGGATCCGAGCCGGCTTACCGGTTCCGGACCTCGTCGACGCGGGCCTGGACCAATCGCGCGACGAGATCGGCCGGGATCGGGCCGTCCGGCTGAAACGTGACCGAGCCCTTCGTCAGGCGGAAGTCGCCCAGCTCCCCGGCGAATGCCTCGACGACCGCCGGGCTCTGCACGTAGAAGGAGCAGTGGTCCTTTCCGGCACCGAAGCTCACGAGTGGCCGACCATTTAGCTTGAAGGCCGGCACCCCGTAGTTGATCGACTCGGCGGCATCGGGAGCTGCGCGTCGAATCTGCTGGCGCAGGACCTCGAGCGCCAGTCGTTTCTCCTCGGGCACGGCGGCGAGGAAGTCGTCGATCGTCGCTGCCGCCATCGGGTCCCTCCTCCAGGCGCTGATCGGCCGAGTGGTCGCCGGGCACCCCGGAGCAGGGTACCCGGCGCGTGGTCGACTGCCTACTGCGCCTGCTCCGCCAGGAGGGACTCCAGGCGGTCCCAGGTCTCGATGGCACCCTCGGTCATGCCGGTCACGAGGGCTGCCTCGAGTACCTCCTCGGTGCCCATGTGGCCGACGGCCCGCATCAGCGTGCGTCCGTCGCCGAGATCCTCGAGCGTGAGCGTCTCGGGCCGCCCTGCGGCCGACGCCCTCGACGTCGAACATGAACGTCCACTTGATGCGCTCCGGCGCGACGACCTCGAGATATTCGCCGTAGAAGGCGTGCTCGTTCCCGTCGCCGTCGACGCTCACGAATCGCCACTTGCCGCCGGGGCGGACGTCCATCTCCTCGACGCGCGTCTGGACCCGATGGGGTCCCCACCAGCGCGGGATGAGCTCCGCCTCGGTGTTCGCCCGCCAGACGGCCTCGCGGGGTGCGGCGAAGATCCGCTCGTAAGTGAGGTCTCCGCCCTCGGAGTAGATCGTCGTGGAATCGGTGCTGCCCCGATCAATCCTGGTCGCGGTCATCGTCGGTGTCCTTTCTCGTGTTCTGCCTGATCCTGGATCTCCTGGAGGAACGTGTCGAGCCGCTCGAAGCTCTCCTCCCAGTGCGGCCGGTACTCGCCGATCCACGTCGCGACGTCCCTGAGCGGGTCGGCGCGCAGCCGCCGTGGCCGCCATTGCGCGCGCCGTCCCTGCTCGATCAGTCCGGCTCGCTCGAGCACCCGAAGGTGCTTTGAGATCGCCGGCTGGCTGAGCTCGAACGGGGCTGCGAGCTCTGTGACCGACGCCTCTCCATGGGCGAGGCGGGCCAGGATCGCGCGCCGGGTCGGGTCGGCCAGTGCCGAGAACGTGACGCTGAGAGGGTCCTGCTGCTGCCTTTCCATTTCCATCCAGTTATATAACTAATGGGAACTATACCAACGATCGAGACGCTGTCAACCCCCCGCCGTTATCCTCGGACGACCGATGAAGCTCCATCTCGTGGACGCCACCTTCGAGTTGTTCCGCGCCTTCTACTCGCGCCCGGCTCGACGCGCGCCGGACGGCCGGCCGGTGAACGCGGTCCAGGGATTGATCGATTCCATGCTCTCGCTCCTCCGCGAGCCGGACGTGACCCACATCGGCGCCGCGACCGATTACGTCATCGAGTCGTGGCGCAACGATCTGTACCCGGGCTACAAGTCGAGCGCGGGCGTGGATCGCGAGCTGCTGGCCCAGTTCCGCGACGCGGAGCGCGCGTTGGAGGCGCTCGGCATGCCGGTCTGGCCGATGGTCGAGGACGAGGCGGACGATGGAATCGCCGCGGTCATCGATCGGTTCGGAGGGGACCCGCGCATCGAGCAGGTGATCATCTGCTCGGTCGACAAGGATCTCGGCCAGCTCGTCGACGGTGAGCGGATCGTGCTGCGCGACCGCATGCGGCGGATCACGTATGACGAGTCGGGCATTCGCGACAAGTTCGGGGTCGCGCCGGCCAGCATCCCGGACTACCTGGCGCTGGTGGGCGACAGCAGCGACGGCTTCCCTGGCCTGCCCGGGTGGGGAGCCAAGAGCGCCGCCGCCGTCCTCGCCCGCTTCGGACACCTCGAGGGTATCCCTCCCTCGGTGCTCGATTGGCAGGTCGACATCCGCAACGCCAGCCGGCTGTCGGCCACCCTCGAGGACCATCGGGCCGACGCGCTGCTCTACCGCCGGCTGGCCACCCTCAACCGCGATGCCCGCGTCGATGACGTCACCGGGTCGCTCGACGACCTGGCGTGGCACGGCGTGCCACGCGGTCGGTTCGTCGCACTGTGCGAGGAGCTCGGCTTCGACACCGTCCGCGAACGCGTCCACCGCTGGGCGGACTGAGGGGGTACGGGACCCCACCGGTACGTTCGGTGGGGTGTGGTGAGGTAAGGCCGTCGGTAGGGTCGGCATCCAATGCACCGACGAACCGGCGCTGCGAGCGTGCTCGCGGCGCTCCTGGTGGCCGCCGTCCTGACGCCAATTACCGCCCCGCCGGGCGTGGCCGCCGCCACTGCATGCGGGACGTATCGCTCCGAGACGGTGCCGCCCTCGACCATCCGCGTGTTCCGCGCGACCACCGGCGCCGTCGAGACGCTCGACTTCCGGGCGTACGTGAAGAACGTCCTGTCGCGCGAGTGGATCAGCAGCTGGACGACCGAGTCGCTGCGCTCGGGAGCCCTGGCGGTGAAGCACTACGCGTGGTACCAGGTCCTGCACTGGCGCGGCTACACGAACGAGGCCGGGCAATGCTTCGACGTCTTCGACTCCACGCGCGACCAGCACTACGACCCCAGCCGCCCGACGTACCCGAGCATGGCGGCCGCGGTCGACGCCACCTGGAGCACCGTCGCGTCAAAGGGCGGCCGCGTCTTCCCGACCTACTACAACGCCGGCGTGGCCAACGAGCCGTGCGGGGCGCGCGCGAACGGCTGGCAGATGTTCCAGTGGGGCACCCAGGCGTGCGGCCTGGCCGGCAAGAGCGCGGCCCAGATCATGGCGACGTACTACGCCGGCGTCACGGTCTCCGCCGCACCACCGCCGGCACCTCCAGCACCCACGCCGAAGCCCTCTCCGACGCCGAAGCCATCCCCCACGCCACCGCCGTCGCCGACTCCGGCACCCGCGCCCAGCGCAACGGCAGGGGCCTCCGCGGCCCCAGCGCCGACGCCCGCGCCGACGCCGACCCCCACGCCGAGTCCGACGCCGCCACCCCCACCGCCACCATCAGCGCAGCCGGGCGGCGGACAGGTCGGGCTCTCCGCGCCGCCACCTCCGCCTCCGCCCGATCCGGAGCCCATCGTCGTGACGGTCACCGACCCGGCGATCGGGCAGATCGAGGCGACGGCGGCATCGACACCCGATGCGGCCACTCCTCGCCCGGTCGACCTCGACCGTCTGCTTGCCCTCGAGGCGCCATTCGGCCACGGCCCGTCCGACGTCAGGCCGGCCCCTCGACCGACCCAGCACTGGATGATGGTGCGTGCCGCGGTGGCGCAGCTGATCGCCGCGGTGCTCGAGCGGCTACGCCTCGGCTGGCAGGAGCCGCCGCACGATCAGCTCGGCCGCGGCCACGTCCTGGATGGCCAGCCCGACCGACTTGAAGACGGTGATGGCTTCCGGATCCCGGCGCGCGACCCAGGTCCGGTCGACGCTGCCGATCTCCACCAGCGCCTCCTCGGATACCAGGCCGCGCCGGATCGCGGCGACGAGGTCGCCAGCCTCGGCCATGGCCGCTGCGCGGGAGTCGACCGCCACGGGCGACGCGATCCCGAACAGCTCGGGCGGCAGCTCGATCATGTCGAGCGTGAACGCACCGATGCCGTTGACATGCGCGCCGGGCCGCAGCCACTCGACGTCGAAGACGGGCTCGGACGAGGTCGTGGCGCAGCACACCACGTCGGCTCCGCGAACCGCGTCCATCGGCGCTGTCGACGGCGATGGCCTCGACCCCACACGCGTCGGTCATCCGGGTCGCGAAGCGGTGCCGCGTCTCAGGCGTGCGGGCGTAGACCACGATGCGCTCGATGGGGCGTGCGGCGAGCACGGACCGCACCTGCCACTCCGCCTGGGCGCCCGCACCCAGCACCGCCAGGATCGTCGCGTCCTCACGGGCCAGGAGGCGCGTCGCCACGCCGGACGCGGCGCCGGTGCGCATGGCGGTCACCGTGGCGCCGTCGAGCAGGGCGCGCGGCGTCCCGGTCGCCGCATCGATCCACGTCACCAGCGCCTGGACGGTCGGAAGGCCGGCCGCCGCGTTCGCGGGCATCACGGTCACGAGCTTGACGGTCGCTCCCGCTCCCCCGGCCCGCACGCCGGGCATGAGGAGCAGCGCGCCGTCGTCGAGCGGGACATGGGAGCGGATCGGCGATCGATCCCGGCCGGCCGCCACGTCGCGGTAGGCGGCCTCGACGACATCGAGGAGGTCGGCGATCGGTACGGCCGCGCGGATCGCATCGGCGTCGAGGAAGGGCAGGCCGGCGCTCATCGGTCTGGGAGTGTAGCCCGGGCACGAGACAGGATCGGCCAGGCGAAGGCGATCCAAGCGCCACCCGGCGACGACGATGAGGGCCACCATGACCCAGACCGCCACCCGCGGCGGAGCAAGGTCTGCCAGGAGACCGGCCAGGAGGGTCGAAACGGCGATCGTCAGGGTCACGAGGCCGTAGTCGAGGCTGAAGACGCGACCGCGGATGGCGTCCGGCGTCGAGCGCTGGATCCCGAGCGTGGACAGCATCCACTGTGCGCCGCCGCCGCAATGGGCGGCGAAGACCAGCACCGCGGCGATCCAGATCTGCGGGGCGAGCGGGAAGAGGGCGTAGCAGGCGGCCGCCACGAGGAACGAGCCTGCGATGCCACGGATCAGCCCGAAATCGTCGGTGCCGCTCAGTGCGCGCGCCACGAACGGGCCGACCAGCGCCCCGAGGCCGCGGGCGGCGAACAGGATGCCGATCCCGGCGTCGCCGGCCCCGAACACCTCCGTGCCGAAGACCGCCAGCAACGCCACCACCCCGGTCCCCACGCCGAACGACGTCTTCGACAGCACGAACGCCCCCAGCGTCCGCGATCCGCGGGCCAGCGCGATGGCAGCGGCGATGCCGCTGCGAAGGCCGCGTGCGACATGCGGGTCGTCGTGCCGCCGCTCGAGCTGGAGCGGGAGCCGGATGCCGACGATGAGCCAGGCGGAGACGGCGAAGCTGAGCGCGTTGATGACGAATGCGGCGTCGCGCCCGAGCGTGGCGGCCACCAGTCCGCCGAGCGCCGCGCCGACCGCCAGCATCGTTCCCCAGGCAGAGCCGATCAGCACGTTGGCGGTCGGCAGGTCCTCCTTCGAGACCAGGTTCGGCATCGACGCCGAGGAGGTCGGCTCGAAGACCGCCGCTCCGACGGCCAGCAGCAGGACGGCCACGAAGGCGATCCACAGCGTCTCGGGGTCGCGCGCCAGCAGGAAGGCCAGCGCCACCGGAATGCGGGCCAGGTCGGCCGTCACCATCAGTCGCCGCCGATCGAGCCGATCGGCCAGCATCCCGGCCAGCGGCGAGGCGGCCGCGAATCCGCCGGTCTGCAGCACGAGCACGAGCGAGGCGACCGCGGCTGAGCCGGTGAACTCCAACGCCAGCCCCAGCAACGCCACGGTGGCGAACCAGTCGCCGGCGAAGCTCGTCAGCTGCGCGCCGTACAGGCGGGCGAATGCCGGATTTCGGCGCAGCAGGCTAACGTAGGCATCGAGGCGCATCGGCGCCGGCATCATGCCACGCGGCACGGCGCTTGCGAGGGAGGCGCGCAAGGAGGATCCATGATCGACAACGTTCGGGGCGACATCTCCAAGCGGGCCGACACGGCGCGCTCGGAGATCGGTGCGCTCCTGTGGCTCGCGCGCACGGCGGTCCTCGGTGCGGTGCTCGGTGCGGTCTACGTCGAACTGCGAAAGCCGCCCGCTGAACGCACCTGGAATGGCAAGCTGCTCGGCGCGGTGCCGTACGACTTTCGGCTACCGACCATCGAGCGGCTCCGCCAGGCCTACTGGAACCCGCGATCGCCGAAGCTGTTCACCGATCGGCCATTCGGCGTCGGGTGGTCCGTCAACATCCCGACCGTGCTGCGGCGGCTGGGCGTTCGCGCGGAGTTCACCAAGGGCCGCTGAGGCCCGCCGACGCTCCCCCGGCCCTCCTGCGCTAGCATCCGGTCCGGATGAACTGGTTTCCGATCCTCCTGATCACCCACATCGTGCTGGCGGTGAGCCTGCTGCTGCCGAGCGTGCTGCTGCCGTTCGTCCTGCGCCGATCCAGCGGGCCGCCAGGCCCATTCACGCGCGGGCTGCTGGCCATGCAGGGGACCGGGACGCTGGTCATCGGCGCCGGGCTGGCGATCACCGGGGCGGCGATGCTGTGGATCCTGGGCCCCGAGCTGCTGACCCAGCCATGGCTGCTGGTCGCTCTCGCGCTGTATGCCATCAACCTGGTCGTGGCGGCCGTGATCAGCCGCCCGAACCTGCGGCGGCTGGTCGGCCTGCGCGAATCGGACGACGACGAGACCTGGCGGCGACGCGCACGGCAGCAGCGGCTGGTGGCCTACGGCATGGCCGGCACGATCGGCGTCATCGGCTTCCTGATGAGCACCAAGCCGACGCTCTGGTAGCGGTGTCCCCTCAGAAGTCCGGCAGCGGCAGTGGTCGCCCCAGGACGAAGAAGATCGCGGCCACGATGAGGAACATTGCGATCGCGAAGAAGAGCAACCAGCGGAGGACTTCCATGCGCGGCTCCGTAGGTGACGTGGTCGGCAGCGAACCCCCTGTCGTCGGTGCGCATTCTACGGCCGGGAGTCCAGCCCGCCGACGCGATTCGGTCCCCGCTCTAGAATCCAGAGCGTGACCCTCCGCCTTCACGATGCCCGCCGCGGCGGGCTCCACCCGTTCGCGCCCGTCGGGGAGCGGCCGTTCGTTGGGCTGTACGTCTGCGGCGTGACGCCGTACGACACCGGCCACCTCGGCCACGCGTTCACCTACGTCAGCTTCGACGTGCTGCATCGATACCTGGAGTACCTCGGCCATGACGTGGTCTACGTCCAGAACCTGACCGATGTCGACGACGACATGCTGCGCAAGGCCCGCGAGACGGGCGACGACTACCTCGCCCTGGGCAACCGGCATGTCACGACGTTCCTGACCGAGATGGCGGCGCTGAACTGGCTGCCGCCGGACCACTACCCGCGCGCGACCGACCACGTGCCCCAGATGGTCGACATGATCGGACGCCTGGTCGACAACGGGCTGGCCTACGCGGCCGAGGGCAACGTCTACTTCAGCGTCGATGCCTGGCCGCGCTACGGCGAGCTCTCGAAGCTGTCCCGCGAGGCGATGCTGCCGATCGCCAATGAGCGCGGCAACGTGCCCGACATGCCCGGCAAGAGGGACCCGCTCGACTTCGTCCTGTGGCAGCGGTCGCTGCCCGACGAGCCGTCGTGGACCGCACCCTGGGGGCGTGGCCGGCCGGGCTGGCACATCGAGTGCTCGGCCATGGCGACGGCCTACCTCGGCGAGCGCTTCGAGGTCCACGGCGGCGGCGGCGACCTGATCTTCCCGCACCACGAATCGGAGCTGGCCCAGACCGAGGGCGCCACCGGACGCTCGCCGTGGGTCGCCCACTGGACGCACGCCGGCATGCTCCGTTACCAGGGCGAGAAGATGAGCAAGTCGCTCGGCAACCTCGTGCTCGTGCGCGACCTGCTGCGCACCTATCCGGGCGACGCGATTCGGCACTACCTCGTGTCGCACCACTACCGCGCCGAGGTGGACTACACCGAGGCCGGCCTCGAGCGCTCGGCCGATGCGGCCGCCCGTCTGCGGCGGGCCTCCCTGCGCGCCGAGGACCTCGCGCCGGCCGAGTCCTCCCTGGCCGAGGCGTCGACGCTGCTGCCCGCCGTGGCCGCGTGCCGGGCGCAGTTCCTGGCGGCGATGGACGACGACCTCGACACGCCGGGCGCAATGGCGGCGCTCGAGGAGCTGGCCGGGCTCGCCCTGTCGACCGATGACGACCGCACCGCGGCGGAGGCCGGCTGGATGGTGCGCGAGCTCGGCGCGCGGGTGCTCGGGCTGCGGCTGGCGGCGAACCCCACCCCGGCCTCGCTCGTGGCATGACCGACGAGGCCGACGACCTCGTCCCGGTCAGCGTCCGTCTCGGTGCGGTCGTGCCGCCCGAGGACCCCGAGGACTGGACCCGGCCGCTGACCTGGGTGGCCGCGCTCGGGATGCTGGCCGCACCGATCCTGGCCTTCGCGCTGGTTCTGGCTCGCGCCTCCGGCCGACGCCCTGGCGCCGACCCCGATGACCTACCTCGTGGCCGCGGCGCTGGGCGGCCGGAGCGGCCGCCACCGGCGCGACCCAGCAGGGCGCGGCGAGGGCGTGGACCGCGACGCTCGGCGCCGGCCTGTTCGGAGCGCTGGTCGTCATCGTGGTCGGCGTGGTGATGGCCGGCGAGCGGCAGGTCGGCGCCGCCTCGCCCACGCTGGCTCACGCGTTCGCCGCGGCCGTGGCCGGCCTGGGCGGCGCCGCGGCCGCGTCCCCGCTGGCGGGGCTCCTGGCCCGTCGCACGTCGCGGCCGGTCCGCTATCTCGTCGCGCTGGTCATGGCGGTGGCGGTAGCCGTGCTGATGGTCGGATGGCTGATGCCGGGCGGCAGCGGCTAGCTCGCCGCTCGGAGCGTCAGCCTGGACGCGGGCCGGACTCGAGGAGCAGGCACGCGGCCACGTGGTCGGGACCGACCGGATAGAGCGGCGGGTCGACCGTCGGACAGCGGTCGAAGGCCAGCGGACATCGCGGGTGGAAGCGACAGCCACTCGGCATGCGGGATGGATCCGGCGTCTCGCCGCCCAGGATCACGGGGCGCCGCCGCGCCGCCGGGTCGGGGATCGGCACCACCGACAGCAGCGCCTGCGCGTACGGGTGCTGCGGATTCGTCAGCACCTCGCGGGTCGGGCCGTGCTCGACGATGCGGCCGAGGTACATCACCGCGATCCGATCGGCGTAGGCGGCCACGGTCGACAGGTCGTGGGTGATCATCACGACCGCGATCCCGCGATCGCGGGCCAGCGCGTCGAGCAGGTTCAGGATCTCGGCGCGGATGCTGACGTCGAGCATGCTGACCGGCTCGTCGGCGATGAGCAGGGCGGGCTCGAGGGCCAGTGCCGCGGCGATGACGACGCGCTGCCGCTGCCCGCCGGAGAGCTCGAACGGGTAGCGCCGCAGGTAGGCGCTCACCGGCGTGAGGCCGGCCGACGTGAGCGCCGCTTCGACGCGCGCCGCAAGCTCGGGGCCGGACCCCCCGACCTTGTGGACGCGCAGCGGCTCGGCGACGATCTCCCCCACCCGCATCCGCGGGTTCAGCGACTCGTACGGGTCCTGGAAGACCATCTGGGCCTGCCGACGAATGCGTCGCAGCCCGGCGCGCGACAGCCGGCCCACCTCCTCGCCCGTTCAGCACGACCTGACCGGCGGTCGGAGGCAGCAGGCCCATCAGCAGGTTGCCGGTCGTCGTCTTGCCGCAGCCCGACTCCCCGACCAGCGCCAGCACCTCGCCGGCACGCAGCTCGAAGTCGATGCCGTCGACGGCGCGAACCGGCGGCGCCGGCCGGCGCCGCAGGACGTCGAGGAAGGACCGGCGGGTGGGGAATTCCTTGACGAGGCCCTCCACCCGGAGCAGCGGCTGCAGCGCCTCGCTCATGCGCGTCCCGCCTCGGCAGGATCGTGCAGGAAGCACGAGGCGCGGCCGCCGGCCGCCGGATACTCGGGGGGCTTCTCCACGTGGCAGCGGTCGAAGGCGAGGGGGCAGCGCGGCGCGAACCGGCACCCGGGCGGCATGTCGTCGAGGCGCGGCGGCGTGCCGGGGATGCCGCGCAGCGGCCGGTCGGGGTGGGCGAGATCCGGGAAGGACCCGAGCAGCTGCTGGGTGTAGGGATGCTGCGGCCGGGCGAAGAGCGCAGCGGCCGTGTTCTCCTCGGCGACGACGCCGCCGTACATCACCACCACCCGGTCGCACACCTGCGCCACGACCCCGAGGTCGTGGGTGACCAGGATCACGGCGGTCCCGAAGTCGCGCGCAATCCCGCCCAGCAGCTCGAGGATCTGGGCCTGGATCATCACGTCCAGCGCGGTCGTCGGCTCGTCGGCCACGATCACGTCGGGATCGCAGGCGAGGGCCAGCGCGATCATGGCCCGCTGCCGCATGCCGCCCGAATAGGTGTGCGGATACTCCCCCGCCCGGCGACGGCCGATCCCGACCCGCTCCAGCAGGTCGCCGGCCCGGTGCTGGGCCTCGGACTTCGTCGTCGCCGGCGAGTGGAGGCGGATCGCCTCGGCAATCTGGTCGCCGATCGTCCGCACCGGGTTGAGCGCGTTCATCGCTCCCTGGAACACGAGCGACAGTCGCGTCCAGCGGAAGGCGCGCAGGGCGCCTCCGTCGAGGCTCATGAGGTCCTCGCCGTCGAACCACACCGACCCGCCGACGATGCGGCCGCCCGGCGGCAGCAGACGCATGATGCCGAGCACCGTGGTCGTCTTGCCGCAGCCCGACTCGCCGACCAGGCCGAGCGTCTCACCGCGGCGAAGGTCGAAGCTCACGCCGTCGACCGCCCGCAGCGGCCCGCTCGGCGAGTCGAACTCGACGGACAGGTCGCGCACGCTCAGCAGTGGAGCCGTGCCGCCGACGGCGGGCGTCGGCAGCGGCTGCGCGATCCGGTCGGGTGCCACATCGGTCCCCGGCGCCTCGAGGTGATGCCGCTTCAGTCGCGGGTTGAGCGCGTCCTCGAGCGCGGTCCCCAGCAGCGTGGTGCCGAGCACGACCCACACGATCGCGAAGCCCGGCGGCAGCAGCGCCCACCACGCGCCGGCCGATACCGCGCCGCGATCGAAGGCGAAGTTCAGCATCTGCCCCCAGCTGATCACCGTCGGGTCGCCGAGGCCGAGGAACGCCAGCGTCGACTCGGACAGGATCGCCAGGCTGATGACGAGCACCATGTTGGCGAGCATCAGCGGCAGGACGGCCGGAAGGATGTGCCGCCGCAGGACGTGCGTGTCGCCGGCGCCGATCGCCCTGGCCCGCATCACGTACTTCCGCTCCCGCACGGTGAGCGTCTGCGATCGCACGAGGCGGGCGGTCGTCGTCCAGCCCAGCGCGCCGATGACGAGGATGATCGTGCCCAGCGAGGGACCGATGATCGCCACCAGCACGATCTGCAGCGCCAGGTCGGGAATGACCAGGAAGAAGTCGGTGATCCGCATCAGCAGCGAACCCGGCCAGCCGCCCCGATAGCCGGCCACGATCCCGATCAGGCCGCCGATGACGAGCGCGATGGCGGCCGCCGAGAAGCCCACCAGCAGGGACACCCGCGCGCCGTAGATCAGCGACGAGAGCACGTCCTTGCCGCCGTCGTCGGTGCCGAGCGGGTGGGCCGGAGACGGGGGCTGATAGACGTCGAAGATGGTGACCGGGACGTTCTCGTACGGATCGTATGGCGCGAGGAACGGCGCGAACACCGCGACCAGCACGGCAAACAGCAGCATCACGGCGCCGACGACGCCCATCCGATGGCGCCGCAGCGTTCGCCACGTCAGGCGACGCGGCTCGGTCGGGGTGGGGGCGGTGGCCTCGATGACGGCGGTCATCGGCTCATGCCTCGCTCACGCGCGGGTCGAGGACGCCGTACACGAGCTCGGCGATCAGGTTGGCGACCACCACCGCCACGGCGATCAGCAGGAAGGCGCCCTGCAGCACGGCATAGTCGCGGTCGGCCACCGCGTTCACGGTCAGCGCCCCGAGCCCTGGCCAGGAGTACACCGCCTCGACCTGGATGGCGCCCGCGACCGTGAACCCGAGGTTGAGGGCGATGAGCGTCACCATCGGCAGCATGGCGTTGCGCAGCGCGTGGCTGCGGATGATCCGGTACGTGGACAGGCCCTTCGCGCGGGCGGTCAGGATGTAGTCCTCGCCGAACACGTCCAGCACGCTGCTGCGCATGATCAGCATGTACTCGCCGAGCAGCACCAGGGTCAGGGTCAGCGTCGGCAGCAGCAGGTGGCTCCCGACGTCCAGCGCCAGGTCCCAGAACGAGGCGAAGTCACCACTGATGGTGATCCGTCCGGAGGTGGGCAGGCCGAACCAGTTCGCTCCGGCGACGAGCAGGATGATGCCCAGGAAGAACGTGGGCAGCGACCACATGAACAGGCTGAACGTCAACGACGCGACGTCGAGCGGCCGCCCCCGCTTCCACGCCGCGAACAGCCCCAGCCCGGTGCCGATGACGATGGAGAAGAACTGCGACGGGATCACCAGCCACAGCGTGTTGACCAGCGCCTGGCCGAGCAGATTGCTGACCTGCTGGTCGCGGAACGCGTAGCTCGTGCCGAGGTCACCGCGCCGAGAGGGCACGGAGGTAGGCGACGTACTGGCGTGTCGAACGGATCCTCGCCGTCGAGATCCAGGAAGAGCGGCTTGTCGACGCCGAAGCGCTCCCGCAGCGCCTGCGACCGCCGCCGGGCTGAGGCGCGGGTCGCGCAGGCCCGGACTTCGCCGGGTCGCCCGGCAGCACCCGGAACAGGACGAAGTTGAAGGTGATGACGACGAAGACCGTGATCATCGCCCACCCGATCTTGCGGAGCAGGTAGCTGCCACGGCCGCTCATCGGCGTGCCTCGGATCGACGTCGGGTGGTCACGGCCAGCGAGGCCCGGGCGTCCGCGTGACGCCCGGGCCGCATCGGCTTACTCCGCCGGTCGCAGGTTCGACGAGCGACGAAGGGTCCTCGAGCCCGAAGGTCGGGTTGTCCTCGAGCCAGCCGGTGAAGGTGTCGGTCCGCCAGGCCTCCGATCGTCTGCGAGTAGTACGGGATGATGTACGGCACGTCATCCATCAGGATCTGCTGCATCTGGTGGATGAGCTCGACCCGGGCCGCCAGGTCCTGCTCCACTGGCCTGCGCGTCGTAGAGCTCGTCGTACTCCTCGTTGCAGTAGCCGGTCTCGCTGAACCCGGTGGGGATCTCCCGCACAGCGCGACGCCCAGCAGGAACGCCGGATCGGGATCCGAGCCCCAGCCCCACAGCATGATGTCGTACTCGAACGCCGGGCAGCACACGCTGGTCAGCGTGTCGGGGTCGAGGCCCTGGATCTGGATCGCGACGCCGATCTCCTGCCACATGCCCTGCAGCAGCTCCGCCTCGCGTGGCGCCGTGTCGATGTCATCGGCGTAGTTGAAACGGAAGGTCAGGTCGCCGGTCGGGCAGTCCTGGTCGGCGAGGCACTCGCGGATGCCGTCGCCGTCGGTGTCCTCGTAGCCCGGCGTCGTCGAGGATCGCGTTGGCCGCGGCGGCATCGAACGCGTAGTCCTCGACGTCGCTGGCAAAGAAGTCTCCGAGGCCCGGCGGCACCAGCGACAGCCCGGGCGAGGCCGTCCCGAGCGTGGCCACGTCGATGATCTCCTGCTTGTTCACCGCGGTGGCCAGCGCCTGCCGGACGGCGAGATCCTTGAGCGCCGGATGCCCGTCACACACGCCGGTCTCGTCCGCGTCGGCGGTCTCTGGATCGTCCTGCGGGCAGTTCTCCTCGCTCGTGATGTTGAAGAACACGTCGCGCAGGGTGCCGCCGGCCGCCGATGTCCGCGACGTGGACGGTCACGTTCTCGGCGTTCTGGAGCGCGCTGACACGGCGGTGGCCGGGAACTCGGTGATGGCGTCGACATCGCCGGTCGTCAGCGCGGTGACGCGCGCGTCGGCGTTCGAGATGGTCTGGAAGATGACGCCGTCGACGTTCGGCGGCGTATTCCAGTGGTCCTCGTTGGCGGCGAGCTCGACGAACTCGCCCTGGCTGGCCTCGACCAGCGCTGAACGGCCCGGAGCCGATCATCTCGGCGTTCTCGAAGGCGACCGGGTCGGCCTCCGCCTCCCAGATGTGCTGGGGCAGGACGTAGATGAAGGCCATGTACGATTCGAACGTCGACTGAGCGGCTCCTCGGTGGTGAGGACCACCGTCCGCTCGTCGGTCGCCTCGATCTCGACGAATGGCGCCGCGTACGAGGGCAGGAACGGGAAGTCCTCGGTGTCGCGGTACAGCTGGATCGTGAACGCCACGTCCTCGGCCGTGAGCGGCTCGCCATCGTGGAAGGTGGCGCCGTCGACGATCGTCATCGTCCAGGTCAGGCCGTCGTCGGACACGTCCCACGACTCGGCCAGCTCCGGCACGTACTCGCCGGCGGAGGTGACGCGCGATCGGCGTGTCGTACATGAGCTCGTACATCGTGTACGCCTCGGACAGCACGCCGTTGCCGGGATTGAGGCTGTCGGGATAGCCGCCGACGCCGATGCGGACGGTGCCCCCCGTCGCCGTTCCGCCGCCCGCGGATTCGCCGGGCGCCGCGCTCTCTCCCGACCCGTCGGCCGAAGCCGCCGGCTGGTCGGCGCCGCACGCCGCCAACGCAAGGGCGAGGATGAACAGGATCGGGGTGAGTCGTCGCACCGCTGGTACCTCCGCCGAGTCGCCATGGCGCGGTACTGCCCGGGGCGGGACGGCCGCATCGATGCCGGAGGATGGCACATCCCACGGAATCCGGTCAACGATTCCGCGCCGTGCGGCGGAATCCGTCACCACGCACGCGGCATACTCCGCCGATGATCGCCGCCACACCCCGCGCCCTGGTTCGCCGCCAGGTCGCCCTCGAGTCGTTTCGCCTCTCCCCCGGCGGGGACACCATCGTCTACGCGCTCCGTCGCGTGGCCGGCGAGGACTACGAGTCGCACCTCTTCGCCCGTCCGTTCCGGGGTGGGTCCCCGCGCCAGCTGACACGGGGCCGGGTGCGGGACGGCTCGCCGCAGATCGCGCCGGACGGTCGTCGCCTCGCCTTCCTGCGGACTACGGTCGGGGTCGACGACGCGGTCGGCCAGGTCTGGATCCTGCCGCTCGACGGCGGCGAGCCGTGGCAGCTCACCAGCCTCGAGTACGGCGTCTCCGCCCTGCATTGGAGCCCGGACGGCCAACGGCTGGCGCTCGTGGCCCAGGCAGGGGATCCGCGCTTCGTGGTCGGTGCCGAGCGCAAGGGGCGGACGCCGACGGCGCGCCGGATCACCCGCACCGACTTCCGCGACGACGAGACCGGACACCTCGGGCGACGCGCGCACCTGTGGGTCGCCGAGGCCCGAGCCGGCGCGCGCCCCCGGCAGCTGACGCGCGGCGACTACGACGTGGTGAGCCCGACCTGGGCGCCGGACGGCTCGCGGCTGGCCTTCGCGGCGGACCGTGGCGAGGACGTCAACCTCCGACCGCGCAGCCAGATCTGGAGCGTGCCCGCGCGCGGCGGCCGCGTCACGCGAGCTCGTCAGCCTGGCCGGCGATGCCGAGCTGCCGGCGTTCTCACCCGACGGCCGGCGGCTCGCGTTCGTCGGCACCGACGTCGAGGATCCGCCGAACGAGGTGCTCCCCGGCCTGTGGGTCATGGACCTGCCGCGCGGAACGCCTCGTGAGCTGACCGCCGGGCTCGACCGGCCGGTCGGCGACTGGGCGTGGTCCGATCTCGTCATGGCCGAGGACGTCATCGGTCCGATCTGGCTGGACGAGACGTCACTCCTCGTCCTCGTCGGCGATCGCGGTCGCAACCTCCCCTACCGCGTCGGCCTCGACGGCGTCGGCCGAGCCGCTCATCGATCCGGCCGCACGCGGTCGACGGCGCCGGGCTGGAGCACGACGCGAGCAGCGGGCGGCTGGCGATGAGCGCCGGGCTCGAGGACCGCAGCGCCGAGGTGTACGCCATCGAGGGCGGCTCCCTTCGCCAGGTCACGCGCGAGGGATCGCGCTGGCAGCGGTCGTTCGGCCGCCCGGAGATCGAGGAGCTCGAGCTGCGCGGCCCTGCCGGCCCGATCCATGCGTGGCTGGCGTCGCCGCCGCGGCGCCGGCCGCCGGCGCCTGCCCCTGGCGACGGTCTTCCACGGCGGGCCGACCGGCTCGTGGGCCGGGATCGGCACCATGGACGCGCTCATGCTGTGCAACGCCGGCTACCGTGTCCTGCTGCCCAATGTCCGCGGCTCGGCGACGTTCGGCGCGGACTGGGTCCGGCCGCTGGCCGGCGGCTGGGGCGGTCCCGATGCCGACGATGCGCTGGCCGCAGTGGACGCCATCGTGAAGCGCGGGCTGGCAGACCCGGCGCGGCTGTACGTGATGGGGCTCTCCTACGGCGGGTACCTCACCCAATGGCTGATCGGGGCCACCGACCGCTTCGCGGCGGCCGTGGCGGAGAACGGGGTCGCCAACCAGGTGAGCGCCTGGGCGAACTCTTACTTCGGGCTGCACTACAACCGCCGGCACGGCCTGGGCGACCCGCTGACGGAGGAGGGAATGCAGCGGCTGTGGCACTCGTCGCCGCTCCGGCAGGCGTCGCGCATCACGACGCCGCTCCTCATCCTCCAGGCCGAGGAGGACCGCATCTGCCCGCCGTCCGACAACGAGCAGCTGTTCACCGCGCTGAAGGTGCTCGAGCGCGAGGTGGAGTACGTGCTCTACCCCGACGAGCACCACGAGCTGAAGAACTACGGTCGCCCGGACCGGCGGATCGACCGGATGGAGCGGATCCTCGCCTGGTTCGACGGGCACCGCCGGCGCGACGGACGCGGGTCAGGCCGTCGGTGACTTCCGGCTGAGCCGATCGGCGAGGCCGCCGACGGTGAGCGCCAGGCCGAGCGCCAGGATGCCGATGGCGGCGATGACCCGGAACGCCTCGCCCCCGAACGCGGTGGCGAACACGATGTACGCGACCACGCCGCCGGCGGCGATGCCCGAGCCGATCCACTTGAAGGCCGGCGCGTCGGCGATCCATCCCGCGGCGTACATCCCCAGCCCGAAGCTGAACGGCAGCACGCTCCACAGGTAGCTCCACGCGCTCCATCGGTCGGTCAGGCTGGTGTACAGCAGCGCGCCGCCCACCCCGGCCAGGATCGCGCCGGGGATGACCATGCCGGCCCGCAGCCGGCGGTGCTGCCGCCCGACCAGCGCCGGAACGAGGAAGAAGAGCGAGAGGCCGATGAGCAGGATCGGCCACCAGGCGAGGACGTCCTCGCTGATGCCGAGGCCGCGCACGAAGTCGCCGAGCGGCTCTGCGGCCAGCACGATGAGCCCGATCAGCAGCAGCACGAGGCCGGCGATCAGCTCGATGGTTCGGCTCACCGGCCGAGTATACGGTGGCATCATGCCGCGGATGCCCCGCCGCCCTGGCCCTCGCTGGCTGCTGCTCGCACTCGGCCGCCGCCTGCCGCCGACGAGGGGCGAGCTCCGGGTCGAAGGGGTCCAGGCAGCGGTCACGATCCAGCGCGACCGCTGGGGCATCCCGTACGTCACCGCCTCGAATGACGCCGACGCGTGGTTCGGCCTCGGCTTCTGCCACGGGCAGGACCGCGCCTTCCAGCTCGAGCTCGTGGCTCGTGCCGGACGGGGCACCCTGTCGGAGCTGCTCGGCTCTGCCGCGCTGCCCCTCGACCGGCTGTCGCGGACGCTCGGCTTCGCGCGCATGGCCCGCGCCCAGCTGGCAGTGCTCGACCCGGACATCCGCGATGCGCTGGATGCGTACGTCGCCGGGGTGAATGCGGCACTCGTCGCCGGACCGCGCCCGCACGAGCTGGTCCTGCTCCGCGGGCGGCCGACGCGATGGACCCCCGAGGACGTCCTCGCCTTCCTCGGCCTCCAGTCGCTGGCCCTGTCGGGCAACTGGGACACGGAGCTCGGGAGGCTGCAGATCCTCCTCGCCGATGGGCCGGACGCGCTGGCGGCCGCGGCCCCCGCCTACCCCGCGTGGCTGCCGACGCACGTCCCGGTCGGCGGCATGGCCGGCGCGTCGCTCGAGCGACTGGCGGAGGATCTCGCCCGCCTGCGGGACGTGGTGGGCGGCCCCGGCGCATCGAACGCGTGGGCCCTCGCGCCGGAGCGGACCGCCACCGGCGCCCCGATGCTCGCCAACGACCCGCACCTGGCGCCGGACGATCCCAGCGCCGTGGTACCTGGCCCATCTCCGCACGCCGGACTGGTCGGTCGCCGGCGCCTCGTTCGTCGGCGGCCCCGCATTCCCGACCGGGCACAACGGCCATGCCGCCTGGGGCATCACCGCCGCCTGCACCGATTCGTCCGACCTCTTCTGGGAGCGGCTCGACCTCGTCGCCGGCACCGCGCGCGGACCGCGTGGCAACGAGCCGATCGAGCGGATCACCGAGCGCATCGCCGTGCGCGGCGCCGCCGACGTCGTCGAGGAGGTGGTGGTCACGGCGCGCGGGCCGATCGTCACGCCACTGCTCGACCTCGACGCCGCCCTGTCGCTGCGCGCGACCTGGCTCGAGCCCGTGCCGGTCCGCGGCTTCCTCGACGTCCATCGCGCGGGCGACTTCGCGAGCTTCCGGCGCGCGTTCGCCGCGTGGCCGGGACCGGGGCTCAACGTCGTCTATGCCGACGCCGATGGCCACATCGGCTGGCAGGTGGTGGGAACGCTGCCCCGACGCAGGGCCGGGCACGGGACGCTGCCGCTCCCCGCCTGGGATCCCGAGGTCGGCTGGGAGGCGCAGCACCTACCGTTCGACGACCTGCCGTGGGTCCTCGATCCCGAGCCCGGTTTCGTCGTATCGGCCAACCATGCTGCCTGGGCCGACCGGACCGACGGCCCCTTCCTGGGCGCCGACTGGCTCGACGGCTATCGCGCCGCCCGGCTGGTCGAGGCCATCGGTGAGCGATCCAGGTGGGACGTGGAAGCCACGATGGCACTCCAGGCCGACCGCACCTCCATGCCGTGGCGGCTGCTTCGAGACGCCGTCCTCGCCACCGGGCAGGCGGCGGCCGCCGACGCGGATGCCCACGTCGCCGCGGAGCTGTTGGCGGACTGGGAGGGGGTGGTCGACCCGGGATCGGCAGCGGCCTCGATCTACGAGCTCCTGCGTGAGCGAGCTTGCCGCGAGCTGGCCCGCCGGGTCGCGCCCACGGCCTGGCGTGCGGCGCTGGGCGGTGGCGTCGGGCCGGCGCTGCCGCGCACGACGCTCGGAGCGGTCACCGTCAGCCGCGTCGTCCGCGCGGTTGCGTGACGGGAGGCTGGGCAAGGCGGAGATCGTGTCGGCGCTGGGATCGGCCACCCGGGTGCTCCGGGAACGGTTCGGGCCGGATACCCGACGATGGGCCTGGGGCCGGGTGCGGCCCCTCCGCCTGCGTCATCCGCTCGGGATCCGCCGTCCACTCGACGCGATGCTGAACGTCGGGCCGGTCGCGATCGGGGGAGACACCCACACGGTGTCGCAGGGTGGCGTCCGGCCCCTCGCGCCGCTCGGCGACTCGGGGGCCATCCCGAACCACCGGATCGTCATCGACCTCGCCGACCCCGACCGCAGCCGCTACGTCGTGGCCGGAGGGCAGTCGGGCAACCCGCTGTCGCCGCACTACGCCGACCTGTTCGCGCTCTGGCGCCGCGGGGAAGGCATCCCGATCGCCTGGTCTCCGGCCGCGGTCCGGGCGACGACCCGCCACGTGCTCGTCCTTCGCCCACCTTCGGCGCCGCAGCTGCCTACGGCACGGGGACCGGCGAGCCCCCCATGACACCACTTCCCCCGCCCACGCTCATCAGCCCCACGATGGGAAGGAGGACCACGATGAGGACCGCCAGCGTGATGGCGAGCTTCCAGCGTGTCGACCACGCGCGCGACATCCAGACGAGCGCGATCCCGATGGCCGGGCCGACGATGGGCACGAAGTAGGCCCCCAGGGTCACCAGCAGGATGGCGATGATCTCCAAGGGCCCGATCCCCGGGCGCTCGACCGTCACCGCCGGGGCAGGGCCTGTCGTGGCCGCGGCGAACGACGCATCGGCTGGAGGAATCTCCGCGCCGACGATGTCCTCCGGGCTGCCGAGACGGTCGAGCACGTTCCGAACGGCTGCCTCGCCCGGAGTCGGCTCGGCCGCGAGGGCAGCACCGATGTGCCCGCGGACTTCATCGACGAGCTCCGCGCGTCGTGCTGCCGGCAACCGCATGGCGGCCGCCTCGAGCCGTGCCAGGTAGTCACGAACGAGCGCGTCAGTCTCCACGCCTCACCTCCCCGCTGCTCTCCAGCAGTGCATCGACACCGTCACGGAACCGTCGCCCAGTCGCCCGTCATGCCGACGAGGGCGCGTCGGCCGCCATCGGTCAGCCGGTAGTACCGCCGCGGCGGACCGGAGGCGGACTCGCGCCAGGTCGTCGTGACCATCCCCTGCTCGCGCATCCTGGCAAGCAAGGGATAGATGGTGCCCTCGCTCGTCAGCAGCTCCCCGGCATCGGACAGGTCTCGGACGATGTCGAACGCATAGGACTCGCCCCGTTGCAGGACGGCGAGCACACAGAGCTCGAGGACGCCCCGCCGGAGCTCCGTCGCCTGGTTCCGTGTGTCGCCACGTACCATGTGTCACATGATACCGGCCAGCCCACGGCTGTCAAGAGCATCGCGCCCGAGGTGGCCGGGACCTACATCTCGCCTTCGAACGGGGGCTGCGGCATGCGGAGCGGCTTGTCGGCGCGGTAGCCGAGCAGGTAGTCCGCCTGCATCAGGGTGTGGATCTGCGAGGTCCCCTCGTAGATCACCGAGCCCTTGCTGTTGCGCAGGTAGCGCTCGACCGGGTACTCGTTCGAGTAGCCGTAGGCTCCATGGATCTGGATCGCGTCCATCGCCGAAGCGACGGCGTGGTCGGTGGCGAACCACTTCGCCATCGAGGTTTCGCGCGTGTTGCGCTCGCCCCGGTTCTTCTTCCAGCCTGCCTTCCAGACCAGCAGCCGCCCGGCCTGGATCCCCTGCTCCATCTTCGCCAGCATCTGCTTGACGAGCTGGTGCTGGCCGATCTCGGAGCCGAACGCCTTGCGCTCGTGCGCGTACTTGACCGATGCGTCGAGGCACGCCTGCGCCAGACCCACCGATCCGGCGGCGACGGTGTAGCGGCCCTGGTCGATGGCGCTCATGGCGATCGTGAACCCCTCCCCCTCCTCGCCGACCCGGTTGGCGGCGGGCACCTCGCAGTCGCTGAAGGTCACGATGCCGGTGTTCCCGGCGCGCACCCCCAGCTTGCCGTGCAGCGACTCGGAGCTGAAGCCGGGGAAGGAGCGCTCGACGATGAAGGCGGTGATGCCCCGGTGGCCCTTCGACCGGTCGACGTTGGCGAAGACCAGGACGTGGTCGGCGGTATCGCCCAGCGAGATCCAGATCTTGCTGCCGTTGAGGATGTATCGGTCCCCGTCTCGGCGCGCCGTGGTCGCCAGGTTGGCGGCGTCGGAACCGACGCCGGGCTCGGTGAGGCCGAAGGTGGCGAGCTTCTCGCCCCGCGCCTGCGGCACCAGGTACTGCTGCTTCTGCTCCTCGGTCCCCCACTGCAGGAGCGTGAGCGAGTTCAGCCCGGTGTGGACCGACAGGATGACCCGGAAGGCGGTGTCGGCGCGCTCCATCTCCTCGCACAGCAGCGCGAAGGCGATGTAGTCCATCCCGGCGCCGCCGTACTGCTCGGGGATCGGCAGGCCGAGCAGGCCCTCGGCGCCCATCTTCTCGTAGAGCGAGCGGTCGTAGGTGGCGGACTCGTCGAGCTCGCGAATGCGCGGCAGGATCTCGCGCTCCGCGAAGGCACGCGCCGTGCGCTGCACCTCGCGCTGCGCATCGGTCAGCGAGAAGTCGATCATCGGTACTCCGTGGGGGTGGGCGGGACGCTGATTCTAGACCGATGCGCCGCCTGCACGGCAGACTGGCCTCATGACACCGGAGACGCGCTACGCCCGCACGACTGATGGGACCCACGTCGCCTACCAGGTCCATGGCGACGGGCCCCTGGATCTGTTGGTGCTCCGGGCGTGGTACTCGAATCTCGATCACGAGTGGGAGGAGCCGACCCTGGGCGGCATCTACCGACGGCTGGGCTCGCTCGGGCGAGTCGTGAGGCTCGACCGGCGCGGGACCGGGCTCTCGGATCGCATCGATCACGACGCGCCGCCGACGCTCGAGCATCGGCTGGATGACATGCGGGCCGTGCTGGACGCGGTCGGCTCAGAGCGCGTGGCGCTCGTGGGGCTCGCGCACGGAGCCGCACTGTGCAGCGTGTTCGCCGCCACGTACCCCGAACGGACCGCCGGGCTCGTGCTGTGGTCGCCGACGTGGACGTTGGTCGGCCGCACCGACGCGGCGGCGATCCTCGAGTACGCCGACACGATCGAGCAGGGGTGGGGCACTGATGCCATGGCCCGCGAAATCGTCGCGGCGGTCGCGCCAAGTCGAGATGGCGACGAGGCGTTCGTACGTTGGATCCGCGAAGACGCGCGGGTCAGTGGCTCGGCGGCGGACGCCCGAGCCCAGTGGGAGCTCGTCGCGAACACGAACATCGACGCGATCCTGCCGAGCATCCACGTGCCCACGGCCGTGCTCTGGCGAGACGGGATCGGCGATCGCCGCCCCGTACTTCGCCGATCGCATCCCTGGGGCGCAGGCGGTCGAGCTGCCGGGGAATGACCACGTGCTCATCTCGAGGGATTGGCACCGCGCGCTCGCCGCGATCGAAGACTTCATCGAGGGCCTGGACGATGTGATGCCGGAGTCCGATCGCGTGCTCGCGACGGTCCTGTTCAGCGACATCGTGGGTTCCACCGAGCGGG